>ONHA01000007.1 GCA_900317515.1 uncultured Eubacteriales bacterium | reverse complement strand
TTTATCGACATCATATCCTGTTTTGATATTGATTATCAGGTGGTCATTATCTAGACAATAGCAGTACTGTTCTGACATTCTGTGATATATGGCACTTCTGTCCATTATAATTCTCCTTTAGGAAAACGTTTTCCGCAACAAGCAAACTATAACCTAAAATAGTGCGACAGCCCCTTTTCGCACATTTCTCTATTCATCCCGTCCGGATGTATCCCTCTCAAAAATATAGGGCTTTCCCACCCTGTAGCGGATTCTGATTGTTTCTCCGCTGCGTAAGGCGCAGGATGAAAGCAAAAAAGTTCATAGAGCTGCCTCCCGATATCGTCCGCATTCCGGTTTACATTGCAAACACGCCATACGAAATCAGCGATATGATCGTCGAGGCGATCGCAATCCCGAGAAGAATCGCCAGCGAGGCCTTCTTGATATCGATCTTGAGGAGCGAGGCCGCAAGCGAGCCGGTCCAGCCGCCGGTCCCCGGAAGCGGGATCCCGACGAAGAGCGCAAGGCCCCAGAACTCGGCCTTCTTGATGCCGTCCGACTTGGAGAGTGCCCTCTTCTCAAGCTTTTCAACAAGCGGCCCGAACAGCTTCGTCGGCCGAAGCCAGTCAAACACCTTCTCCACAAAGAGCAGGATGAACGGGATCGGCAGGATATTGCCGATCGCCGAGAAAACGATCGCCTGCCAGAGCGGCAGCATGAGGAGCCGCGCGAGCGGGATTCCTCCGCGGAGCTCAATGACCGGCAGCATCGAGACGATCACGACCAGAATCTGCGGCGGAAGAAACCCGAGATGAGCCTGCACCCAATCCACAACAACTGTCATTTATCCGATAACCTCCTTCAGAGCCTCAAATAATCTGTCCATCTCCGCGTCTGTTCCGATCGTGACCCGGAGATAATTGCTGATACGAGGCTTGTCAAACCAGCGCACAAAGATGTGTTTTTCTTTCAGATAATCAAAGATCTTCTTCGCCGGGACGCGCGGATGCGTCACAAAGACGAAGTTGGAGCTCGAGGGCTCGAAAATGAACCCAAGCTCGGCAAAGCGCCTCTCGCTCTCCTCCCGGGTCCGCATGATCTTTGCGCAGTTCTCCCGGAAGTGCTCCGTGTCCGAGACCTCCGCCGCGCCCAGGATGAGCGCCGGCCGGTTCATCGTGTAGGAGTTGAAACTGTACTTTACATCGTTTAAGTACTTGATGAGCTTTTCATTTCCCATCGCGAAGCCGACGCGGAGCCCCGCCATGGATCTCGACTTGGAGAAGGTCTGGGCAATGACCACATTGTCGTACTTACGGATGAGCGGCAGCGCGGAGACCCCGCCGAAATCGATGTAGGCCTCGTCCACGATCACCACCGAATCCGGGTTCGCCGCGACGATCTCCTCCACCGCGGAGAGCGGCAGGAGCGCACCGGTCGGTGCGTTCGGGTTCGGGAACACGATGCCGCCGTTCGGCCGCTTATAGTCCCCCGGCACGATCTTAAAATGCTCATCGAGCGGAATCGTCTCGTAGGGGATCCGCAGCATCTCCGCCCAGACGTCGTAGAAGCTGTAGGTGATGTCCGGGAAAATGACTTTCTCCTCGCTGTTGAAAAATGTCATAAAGAGCATCGCAAGCACATCGTCGGAGCCGACCCCGACGAAGACCTCACTCTCCTTAAGCCCGTAGGCTCTCGCGACCGCGGACACCAGCACTTCCGCCTTCGGGTCCGGGTAGAGCCGAAGGTCGTTCACGGAGAGCTCCTTCAGGGCCTCCGCGACCCGGGGTGAGGGCGGATAGGGGTTTTCATTTGTGTTTAATTTGACGATGTCCTTTACGCGCGGCTGTTCACCCGGCGTGTAGGGGACAACTTTTCGGACATTATTCTCCCAGCCCATACTCTTTTGCGATCTCCATAAAGCCCGGAAGGGCATTTTTGACGGTCTCGTTCGAGACACAGTAAGCGATGCGGACCCAGCCTGCGCAGCCGAAGGAGGAACCCGGGACGATCAGGATCTGCCTCTCCTTCGCTTTCGCGACGAAGGCTTTCTCGTCCGGTTCCGGAGACTTCAGCCAGAGGTAGAAGGCGCCCTGCGGCTCGACAAATGTGTAGCCTGCAGCCTTAAGCCCCTCGGTGAGCATCTGACGGTTCTTCGCGTAGTAGGCGACGTCGGTCTTCGCGTTCACGCACTTCGCCGCGACTCTCTGCATGAGGGACGGCGCGTTGACGAAGCCGAGGATACGGTTCGCGGTGTTGGCCGCTGCCGTCACATCGGCGAAATCGTCGATCTCCGACGGCATGACGAGGAAGCCGATGCGCTCGCCCGGAAGCGAGAGGGATTTCGAGTAGGAGTAGCCGACGACCGTGTTTTGGTAGATCGACGGGATCCACGGAACCTCGGTATCCCCGAAGACGATCTCCCTGTAGGGCTCGTCGGAGAAGAGGTAGATCGAGGTGTTAAATTCCTTCTCCTTCTTCTCAAGCACGGCAGCGAGGGCCTCAAGGCACTCCTTCGAGTAGACCGCACCCGTCGGGTTGTTCGGGGAGTTCACGATCACGATCTTCGTGAGCGGGGTAAGGGCGGCTTCGAGCGCTTTGACATCCGGCTCAAAGGTGACCGGATCGCACGGAACCTCGATGAGCTTTCCGTCGTAGTTTGCCGTGTAGGAGCGGTACTCTCCGAAATACGGCGTGAAGGTCACGACCTCGTCGCCCGGGTTCAGGATCGTCTTGAAAAATACATTCATGCCGCCCGCCGCGCCAACGGTCATAAGGAGGTTCCCCGCGGCATACTTTGTGCCGTAGAGCCCGTTCAAATGCTCTGCGATCGTCTCGCGGACATCCTCGTAGCCGGAGTTGTTCATGTAGCCGTGCACGAGGACCGGATCCTCATTCGTGACGACGTCGATGATCGCCTGCTTAACCTCGTCCGGAGCCGCGACGTTCGGGTTTCCGAGGCTGAAATCATAGACATGGTCCTTACCGTAGATGGCGGCCATCTTCTTGCCTTCCTCAAACATCGCGCGGATCGCGGAGCTGTTCTTCACGTAACCTTTCATTTTTTCGGAAATCATAGCAATACCTCTTCCTTTTTGCGGGGCCCGAAGGCCCCGCCGTAAAACACTTCCGCCGGTTTATTCCACAACCAGCTTTCTGAAATTCTTCTTGCCGCGGCGGAGCACCGTGTCTCCCTTCGCGATCTCATCCTTTTTGATCCTGGCGAAGACATCTGTCACCTTTGTGTCGCCGATGCTGACGCCGTTCTGCTGGATCGCACGGCGGGCTTCGCCGTTCGAGCCGCAGAGGCCGGCCATGACAAGCGCCTTGATGACGCCGATCTCATCGCCCTCGAAATCCTCATCGTGGAGCACGGTGGTCGGAATCTCCGCATCCGCGCCGCCGGCGAAAAGGGCTCTCGCGGCAGCCTGGGCCTTCTCGGCCTCCTCCTTGCCGTGGACGAGGGCGGTCAGCTCGTAGGCGAGGATCTCCTTGGCACGGTTCAGCTCGGCGCCTTCCCACTTGTCCATCGCATCGATCTCCTCGAGCGGGAGGAAGGTCAGCATGCGGATGCACTTGAGGACGTCCGCGTCGCCGACATTGCGCCAGTACTGGTAGAACTCGTACGGCGTGGTCTTCTTCGGATCGAGCCAGACGGCGCCCGAGGCGGTCTTGCCCATCTTCTTGCCCTCGGAGTTGAGAAGCAGCGTGATCGTCATCGCGTGCGCATCCTTGCCGAGCTTCTTTCTGATCAGCTCGGTGCCGGCCAGCATGTTGGACCACTGGTCATCGCCGCCGAACTCGAAGTTGCAGCCGTAATCCTGGTAGAGTCTCAGGAAATCATAGCCCTGCATCACCATGTAGTTGAACTCAAGGAAGGTGAGGCCCTTCTCCATGCGCTGCTTGTAGCACTCTGCTCTCAGCATGTTGTTGACCGAGAAGCACGAACCGATCTCGCGCAGGAACTCGACATAGTTGAGGTCCAGCAGCCAGTCGGCATTGTTGACCATGAGGGCTTTTCCCTCGGAAAAGTCGATAAAGCGGCTCATCTGCTCCTTGAAGCAGTCGATGTTGTGCTGGATCGTCTCCTTCGTCAGGACCTTGCGGAGGTCCGTGCGTCCGGACGGGTCACCGATCATGCCCGTGCCGCCGCCTAAGAGCGCGATCGGCTTGTTGCCTGCCATCTGCAGTCTCTTCATGAGGCAGAGCGCCATGAAATGGCCGACATGGAGGCTGTCCGCCGTCGGGTCAAACCCGATGTAGAACACCGCCTTTCCGTTGTTCAGCATCTCCCGGACCTGGTCCTCGTCCGTCACCTGGGCGATGAGGCCGCGTGCCTTCAATTCTTCATAGATACCCATAATTCTTTTCTCCTTACCGTTATTGACCGACTTCAAGGAGTCACCGGCACTGCCGGGTCACGGTCACATCTTCTTTGCGTGTCTTGGCACAGTATAAACCGTCCGGAAAAAAAATTCAAGGGGGAGTATTGTACTCCCCCCTGACCGCTCTTTATGCGGCTTCCTTTACTTCTGCCGTGTCGGTGTATTCTGCCTGTTGTTCATCGTATTCTTTTATTTTCTCCGCAAAGTGTGCCTGCAGCTCATCATACCCGTAGAGGCCGTCCGCGTTTGCAGCAAGACCCTCAAAATGAAGCGGGAAAGCCATCGGCGGCACATCAAGAGAGAGCGGAAGCATATTACGAAGCTCATCAAGAGACTGGTAAACCAGGTGGACCGAGACGAACTCTTCTCCGCCTGCATCTTCCCATTTGGAAAATACGATCTTGTTGCCGATCGGAGTCGTCCTCTCGATGACGCCGGGAAGTTCGTAGTCCTCCACGTCGAGAGCCGCAAGAACGCTCGTCACGTTGGAGTCATGTCCGCAGAGGAAGGAGAAGGTCCGGTCTTCATTTGCAAGCTCGGATGATATCTCCTGAAGGAGCGGATGAGCGAGGTTGACCGAGGTCAGCTCACCGGCAAAGAGGATCTCGTTGTAGGCTTCCTTGATGTCGTCAAGCTTCGCCCACTCCTCATCGGTCAGAGCCCTTCCGAATCCGGCAGTCACATCATCCGTCTCCTCGTAGTACTGGAGGACCATGGCGTCCGCGACCGAGTTGCAGTTCTTGAGTGTCCCCTTCATCTTCGGCTCGTCGCCGTTCTCGATGGTCAGCGCAAGGTCGTCCGTGACCAGCTCGCCGTAATCGCCGCTCTTATAGCCGGGAGAGTTCTTATAGTCGATCACCTCCGAGAGGAACTTGTATGCCTCCTCAAGGGATTCCCTGTGGGACTCAAAGCACTCGTTCATCTCCCTGCGCACCGCCTCGCGGTAGCTGTCCGTCATAAAGGTAAAACCGGGGGTAAAGACCGGATCCATCGCATTGAACTCGACGCGCCAGTCGACATCGGTCCCCGCGGTCGGGAGCATGCCTGAGAGGAAATATCTTGCCGTCGCGATCGTCCTCTGCTTGGCGTTCGCGTAGAAGCGGACCGCCTCGCCCTCAGGCAGGTAGTTCTCCGGGAAGAGCTCCTCGGATTCCAGCCATTTCCGGAAATACTGGCCCATCATGGTCTCAAGGATCCCGCCTTTGAGCGTGAGCTCGCTGGGATTGCCGGTCCAGCTGATCCAGCTGTGAGGCGTCATGTCGACAGAGGCCGAGCCGCCGCTCGAGAGCGGTGCCCGGATGTTGTGACGGCTTAAGACGACCACCTCTTTAAGCTTGTACGCATCGCCCGGATCGATCACCTCCCCGATAACCGGCTCCTTTGCCGTCTCAGGTTCCGCGGTCGGCTCGGCAGCCGCCTCCGTCGGCACCGCGGATTCTGCCGCGGAAGACGCATCCTTCACCTCCGCTGCGGACTCGGCTGCGGGCTTTGCCGCGCTGCCGCCGCCCCTCACATTGAACACCAAAGACACGCACAGTGCGGCTGCGAGTATCAGGGCGATGAGCCGCCATGTTTTCATTTTTCTTTCCATCTGCTTTCTCCTTTTATGTTTTATGCTTTTATCCTTGCTGCATGTAGGCAAACGGCTCCTTCTCCACCGCGAACCGCTCGATGTGGTACGCGCAGGGCGCCGCGACGCGCTCCTCCCGAAGGATCCTCACGGCCTCCTCTCGGTCGACCAGCAGCGGCACGATCTCCTCGGTCGCCTCCATATAGTCCGTCGAAAGCTCCCCGTCGATGTAGCCGTAGACGCATGCGCAGCACTCGTCCGTCATGCCGACGGTCATGTAGCGGGGTTTCTCATACATCGGATCCACGTCGATCGGCGTAAAATGAAGCCCCGTCTCCTCATGCACCTCTCTCACGGCCGCCGTCCGGTAATCCTCCCCCGGATCGACCAGCCCTGCCGGCAGCTCATAGACGTACGTGTCGATCGGGTAGCGGTACTGCTTCACGAGCAGTACTTTCTCGCGGTCCGATGTGACCGCGTAGATAATGACGCCGTCCGGCTTCACCGTGTGCCGGGCGCACTCGATACCCTCCGGCTTCTCCGCCCGGGAGGCAACGAAGTAGCTGCCCTCGCTGCCGTTCTTCCGGCGGACCTTCAGCTCAAAAATATTTAAGAAGCGGTTGTGCGTCTGCTGCACTATTTCCTTAATGATTGCCATTCTTGTCTCCTCACAGTTCCCGCACAAGCCTTCCGTAGAAGCGCACGCATGTCAAAAGGTTATCGATCGAGATGGATTCGTTCGCCCCGTGGACCGTCTTCCGCTCCGCCGCGGTCATCTCCATCGGGGTGAACTTGTAGATATGATCCGCGATCTCCGAGTAGAAGCGGGAGTCCGTGCCCCCGTTCAGCATATAAGGTCCGAAGCCGGCATCCGGCCAGGTCTCCTTCGCGGCCCTCTTTAGCAGCTGCCACTCCTCGCAGTCGATATCCGACACCGGAGTCGGGTCCGTCCCGTCGATCAGTTCCACGCTCACCTTCGGGTCCGCGACGACCTTTTTAAGGTAAGCAAGCACACTCTCCTTCGTCTCCCCCGGCAGGATCCGCACGTTGACCCCCATCGCGGCCTTGTCCGGCAGCACGTTGAAGGCCGAGGCCCCCTCGAAGATCACGACCGCCGCCGTCGACCGCACCATCGCGTTGAAAGTCGGTCCCAGATGCGGCGCGAGGATCTTCACGCCCGGCTCAAAGAGCCCGATGTTGGAAAATGCAGCCCCGACAACCGGATTTGCCTCCGACGCGAGCTCCTTAAACATCTTCCTGACAGGCGCCGAGAGCCTCGCCGGGAACGGATGCTCCTCGATCCGCACCGCGGCCCGGGCCAGCCGTCCGACCGCCGTGTGCTTCGGCGGGGTCGCCGCGTGGCCGCCCGCGTCCCGGACCGTCAGCATGTAGTTGGCGGTGCCCTTCTCGGCGATGCCGACCATCGCAAGCTTCTTCTTGAGCCCCGGAACTCCTTCCGGGATCACTGCGCCGCCCTCGTCGAGGACAAAGGCGGGGCGGATGTTTTCATTTTTCAGAGTCTCGACGATCTCTGCGCAGGTGTCTCCGTGGGTCTCCTCCTCCGCGCCGAAGGACAGGTAGAGATCATTTTTCGGGATCCAGCCCTCGGAGAGCGCCTGATCGACCGCGGTCACGATGGAGAGAAGCGTCCCCTTCGTATCCAGCGTGCCGCGCCCGTAGATGCGGCCGTCCTTCATCTCCGCGCCGAACGGATCGCATGTCCAGCCGTCCTGGTCCGCCGGCACCACGTCGTAGTGGGCCATGAGGACGGAGGGTTTTGCATCCGATCTGCCCTTTACCGTAAAGAGCATGCCGCCCCGGCCGATCTCCCGGTACTCCGCCGCCTCCCAAAGGTGCGGGAAGCGCTCCGGTATAAGCGCACGAAACGCGGCAAATTCCACCGCGTCCGCACGATCCATATCCTCATAGGAGACTGTCTTTTTCCGGATCATTTCCCGAAAATTCTCTATGACGACAGATTTCTGAAGCTTCATTACATGTCACCGTTTCCGTACATTTTCTGCATCTTGTCCTGAAGAGCCGCGTAGAGCGCCGCGTTCGTCTCGGCCTGATACGGATTGACATAGAAGATAAAGGAGAGGCCGAACGTAAAGAGCGCCGTGAAGTACCACGGAATAAAGCTGAGGTCAAGGATGAACGCGTCCATCTTCTCGCCCATCATCATCTGCTTCGAGCGCTCCAGCGCCTCCTTGTAGGGCATGTCCGGGTAATCCGCAAGAAGGAAATCCACCATGCGGTACTCATAGGCCTTGATGATGCCCGGAACCACGAGAAGCAGCGTCCACAGGAAAACGAAGATGTCCCTGATGGCAAGTGTAAGCACGACATTCACATAGTTCGGCACAAAGCCCGCCTTGACAAACTCGACCTCGGCCGGCTTGTAGAGGTTCTCGACGAAGAAGCGTCTGCAGCCGACGCCGAGCGGGTTAAAGAGGAAAATGCGGAGAAGCAGCGAGATGGTTCCGCCGCCGGCCGCCGCTGTCGCCACGACTCCGTAGTTTATGTTCGTGTACACCTCATAGCCGTCTCTCACCGTCGTCACCGACCGGGATGCCCCGGGAAGCGCGAAGATAAATGCGACCAGCACCGTCAGCCAGAAGTTGCCCTTCAGGGCCGTCTTTGCCATGTTCTTGAGCCCAGTTCTGTTCCAGTTCATAATAATACCTCCATAAATTAATTTTCAATGATGTTTCTTAAAAAGCTCGGACGGGGCGATATCCACCGTCTCGGGAGCCGTCTTGGAAAAATGGATCTTCTGCGACCCGAACACCCCGTAGTAGCCCGACAGGCGGTAGGCCACCGCGACCGCGACCGCGTAGAAGCCCATGCCCTCCGCACCGAAGAGCTCCAGCGCGATGATGAGCGAGGTGAGCGGGCTGTTGGTGATCGCGCAGAAGAGGCTGCACATGCCGCAGGCGCTCGCAAGATCCGCCGGCAGCCCCAGAATTCCCGAGAGCAGGCACCCGACGGATGCGCCGATCACGAAGGAGGGCACGATCTCGCCGCCCTTGAAGCCGCTCTCGAGCGTGAGGCACGTGAAGACGATCTTGAGGAGAAATGCGTACGGGGCTGCATTTCCCGCGAAGGAGTCGTGGATCACCTGCGAGCTTAAGCCGCAGTAGTCCTGAGTTCCGAGAAGGTAAGCCAGAGCCGCGACCGCCGCGCCGCCCGCGATCACGCGGATGTAGGGCTTGCCCTTGAACCAGCGGTCAAAATACGAGTCCGTGATGTGCAGCGCGTTGATAAAAAGTATGCCCGCGATGGCTGCCAGAGCGCCGATGAGGATCGCCTTCGGAAATGCGATCGAGTACAGCTTCGGCACCGAAGCCACCGCGTAGGGAACCGACAGGGAAGCCGTTCCGACCGCCACCGCCACCGCGTGGGCCGTGAAGGACGCCAGCACGCAGGGCACCAGAGCCGGGTAGAACATCTCCCCGACCGAGACGAACTCCATCGGCAGGACCGAGGCCGCAAGGGGGGTCCCGAAAAGGGCCGCGAAGGCGGCGCTCATGCCCGCCATCAGGAATATTTTCTTGTCCTTCTCATCGAGCTTTAAGACATCCCCGATCAGGGAAGCCGCGCTGCCGCCCAGCTGCAGAGCCGCGCCTTCGCGCCCGGTCGAACCGCCGAACGCGTGGGTTATCACGGTTGCCGCAAGCACTAAAAGCCCCTGTTCATAGGGCATGGGCGCGTTTTCCCGGACGGCCTCAATGACCGTGTTGGTCCCGTGGTCCACCTCGTGCCCGAATCTGTGATACAGAAAGACGATCACGCAGCCGGCCGCCGGCAGGAGCAGCAGCATCCACATGTGGGCGAGCCGGAACGAAGTCACCACGGAGATCAGGAATGCAAAGCCGCTCATGATGAGACCGACCGCCGCTCCGATGATGAGCGTTAAGACGATCCATTTCAAAAATGAAAACAGCTCAGATTTAATTCCTTCCATTTTCTCCTCCAAAAGAGCATTCTCCATTACATTTTACCCCTTGTTTCCGGCAAAGTAAAGGCGCTGTATACATTATTTTCTTGCCATTTTCCCGATGAGCAGTTATGATAAAAAAAAACAGGGCTGAATTCACTACTAAAGATAAGGAGAAAACCCATGAAAACAAAGCTGTTCGTATGTATGATGACTTTCGCGCTCATCTTTGCCGGCTGCGGAAGTCAAAACGGCGCGGGAGCCCAAAGCGCCGCCTCCTCCGCGGAGTCCCCGGGTAACTCCGCAGCAGCCGAAAGTGCGGCGGCCTCCGCCGCAGCGGAAAGCCCCACAGCAGCCATCTCCGCTGCCGAAACGCCTGCGGCCGGCGAATCCGTTCCTTCCGAAGGCAGCTCCGATAGCAATGAAAGCTCACAGGGGATCCCCGGGGCTCCCGAAATCACCCCGGACGCGATTCCCGTTTCTCCCGAGAGCTTCAGCACGCTTGGTCCCGATGCCTTCATCACACTCTCAAAGTACAAGGAAGTCACCCAGATCTATCCGGACGACGCGGTGATCACCGAGGGCGTCATCGCCAACATCAACTTCTCCGGCGTCATCGAGGGTGAGACCGAGCCGAGGGACGGCATGGTCGGCGAGGGCTACGACTTAAAGGTCGGCTCAAACACCTTTATCCCCGGCTTCGAGGAGAACCTCATCGGCGCTACGAGGGGTGAGACCCTCGTCTTCGACTGCCTCTTCCCGGAGGATTACACCAATCCGGACCTGGCCGGAAAGAACACGACCTGGACCGTCCTTGTCAATCTCATCAAGACCGACTCGGACGAAATCTTCAACAGCATCGTCGCCGAATCCATCATCACCTCCTATCCCCAGGACATCTACAACGCGGTCGAGGCGATCGGAGCTTTCGAGGGCGAGGACCTGAAGAAAGCCTACACCCGCAGATGGCTGACGGCGAAGGCGATCCTCTACAAGGAAAACATCACCCCGGAAGACCCCGCCTACCAGTCGATCGAGGACATGATCCTGCTCTCGATGGGCGGCTATGAGAGCGAGGAGGCCGCCGTAAGCGCCGGCTACTCTTCCGACCTCATCCACTATTATGTGGAGTACTACATGGCCTGCCAGGTGATCGAGGACAATTTTGCATCGTAAAGCTCATAAGAAAAGAGGCGTGCCCGGCACGCCTCTTTTTATTTCGACTTTTCATAGGACACGATGAGGTCCACGACACGGTTGTAGCTCTCCTTCCCGTCCGCCTGCCCCTGCGCCTTCAGGTAGCTGTCATTGAAATTCTGGGCCGCATCCGCGACCTTTCCCCGGTAGCGGTCCCAGAAGGCGGTGTTTTCCGTAAGGTCGTAGTTCGCCTCCTCACACAGTGTGAGCGCGATCTCCCGCCAGCGCTCCGTGTCCCTCTTGTAGAGCTCGTTTCCGCAGTAGATCCAGCCGAGCAGGGCTCCGCTGTAGCGGATGTCCGCGTCCTTCGCGTTCATGCAGTTTAAGTAGGCGATGAAGTTGGCTTCATTTTCCCGGAGGACTCCCTTTACATGGGAGAGCTCATGGCTCATCGTAAACGGAAAATTGTACTCCGTCATGTCCCGGTTGTAATTGGCCTCGACCGTGAAGGCGAAATAAATGCCCGCAAGGTCGGTCATGCTCATGAGATAGGACCACCTGATCGGTTTTGCCTTCGGATACCAGCCGGAGAGCATCGGATATGTCTCCCCGAGCTCCTCCATGGCGGCCGCGGTGCGCACATCAATATTCTCCCCGCAGACCATGCCGCCTTCCTTATCGCGCGAAACGAGCGGTGCCCACCGGTTGACCTCGGAGGCGAGCATCTCCGCGGTGTCCGCCAGCTCATCCGTCGTGTAGCTCCCGGTGCCGTAGCCGTAGGCGGTCGCGAAGGGCGTCCGGCTGAAGTAAATGTCTATGTTTGCCTCATAGAGGAGGAAGAGCACGCTTGCCAGCACGAGGCACGCCCCGATGAATTCCTGAAAATGCTTCCTCGCCTCCCGGCTCACCATAAAGCCGACGAGGCTTACGGCCAGAACGATCACCAGCACATAGAGACCAAACTCGCAGACCGAGAACGGAAAGATTGAAAAAAGCCTTCCGAGTGTTCCCACCCAGAAGGCATTCATCTGTCCGGCATAGGAATCAGCGAATCCCGGCGCAAACTGTGCGCCGAGCCTCAGCGCGAGCGCAGCGGCCGCAGTCTGTACGGCAATCACCAGATCGCGCCTAAAACTCATCTTCATCCTCATCTTCCTCAAACGAATCGGAAAAATCCGCGTCATCCTCGAACTCTTCCTCATCATCCTCATCATAATCGCCCTGAGGCTCCTCCGCGGGGGTGTCCTCCTCGTCCTCATCGTAGACGCCTACATCCTCGCGCAGTCTCTCGAAGAAGGACTTTTCGCCGTCCTTCCCGGGCTTCGTCTCTCTCTCTTCGTCATCGAAGTCGAGGTCTTCCGACTCATCCCGGCTGCCTCTGAAAAATGCAAGAATTCTGGCCGCCGCGCGGGCAATAATGCCCTCCTCGGCTTCTTCCTCGCGCTCGATGCGCTCTTTCCTTCTCTCCCGGCGGTCCACTTCCTCGGCGGCCTCCTCGGCCTCCATCGCCTCAAGGTCCGAAAGTCCGAGCGGAGGCTCATAGGCCGCCTCCTCCGGCTCCGTCACGGATTCGTCGACGAAACGGTAGCTTTTTCCTTCTGAAGCCGAAGTTTCCTTTCGGGGCTTTTCAGGCGCAGGCTCAGGCTCTTCTTCGGGCCACGGTTCTTCTCCGTTTGCGCGGCGGATGTATTTCTTAAGCGCTTCGCCGCTCTTGAGCTCCCACGAGAATGTCCCGACAGCATCAGCGCCTTGCGCAGGTTTTTCCTGAACCGTCTCTTCCGGAAGTATCTCGCCGGCCGGCTCCTTCTCACCCGCTTCATGAGGCTCTTCGACGCGGATCTGCCCGCCTTTGCGGTCGCTCCGGCTGTCTTTCCCAGGATCCCAGTCGTCGTAAGAATCAGCCCCGCCGTTATCGATCTCTCCGCCAGCTTCCCGAGAATCTTCTTCGTGAGATCCTTCGTCAGCTTCACTGATGATTTCTTCGCTGCCTTCCCCGCTTTCAGCATGAGGCCGGCTTTCGCGATGGTCTTCAGATTCTCTGCCCCGTTCTTCATCTTCCGCTTCCTCCTCATCCGGGAATTCCGCGCTCACCTCGTCGGTGACAAGACTGATTGTTTCCTCGCTCTCCGCGATCACGGCCCGTACGGCTGCCGCGAGAGCCGCCTCATCCATATAGGTCGCGGGTGACTCCGGCACCGCTTCGCCGCCGGTTGCATCGTCCCCGGATTTGATTGCAGGCTCTTCGGCCGGCGCAGGCTCTTCCGCCTCAGCCGGCTCAGCCGCAGGCTTCTCCGGCTCTGCGGCAGGCTCTTCCGCCTTCTCCGGGGTCTCCCCGGCCGTCTCCGGCTCTTTCATCTCCTCTCCGGAAATGAAAACCGGACCCTTCTCTTCCTCCTTCGCGGGAATCTCCCGAACCGGCGCTGCCTCGTGAGCCTCCGCCTCTTCCGGCATAAGCTCCCTCACAAACATGACGCGCCCTTCTTCCCTGTCCGTATGCTCCGCGTATATGTGCGAGGATTCCTTCAGAAAACGGTAGGAAGCCCTGACGCCGCACATGCCCGTAAGCTCCGCGACGGCCTCGGCAAAACCGTCCGAGCGCTCGCCGAAGCCGATACATTTTACCTTCTTTTCGGCGAGCTCTCCCGCCCGCTCGAAGAAGAGATCCTCCACCGCTTCGGGGAGCGCTGCATTTTTATATTCATACCTGAAAATGCAGATGATCTCCTCCACTTCCGAAAGATCTCCGAGTTCACCAAGGCCGGTGCACATTCCTGCACCGACCCTGTCCCTGATATATTCTGCATATTCCGTTTCCAGGCGGTCACTGCCCGTATGCAGTATAAGTTTATTGTTCATTGGAAGCCTCCCGGCTATCCTCCATCAGAGGTTTCTAATAATTTTTCCCGTTGAATTACGGACAAACGGTTCCGTCCGAAGCGAGACCTTGCGGATCGCCCGGTAACCAGGCTCTCCTTGGTTCATCTTATCGACAAGCGCATCAAAGTAGCATTCCGGAACATCCGCCTCGGGTTCCGGATAGATCATGACCGCCAGAGCGCCGTTGTCCTCGTAGACGATCGCTTCGGCCACGGCTGCATCAAGGAGCAGCTTGTCCTCCAGCTCCTCCGGGGAAATATTCTCGCCCGAAGATGTGATGATGAGGTTCTTCGTGCGCCCGGTGATGAAGAGGTAATGATCCTCAATGTGTCCGAGGTCCCCCGTGTGGAACCAGCCGCCCAGCATCGCCTTCTCTGTCGCTTCCGGATCCTTGTAGTAGCCCAGCATGATGTTGTCGCCGCGGGCCAGGATCTCTCCGTCCTCGTCGATCTTCACTTCGCAGCCGAAGAGGACCGGGCCGACGGAGCCGTCGCACATGTCTTCATTTCTGTTGACCGCCAGAACCGGCGAGCACTCCGTGATCCCGTACCCGTTCAGGATCTCGATCCCGAAATTGCGGAACAGTTTCACATACTGCGCCTGAAGCGGTGCGCCGCCGCAGATGATAAAGCGGAGATTTCCGCCGGTGAAGGCTTTCACCATCTCCGGAGTCACCTGACCGCCCGCGCGTCTGCCCATCGCTTTCAGCTGCTTGGCAAACGATTCGATCACCATCGGCACCACAAAGAGGCACTCCGGCTTCGCCGTCTGGAAATCCCTCGCGATGTTCCGGAGATTCCGGACGATGTAGCAGGGATAGCGGTAGTTGAAGACCATGAGCGCGCCGACGACCAGCCCGAACATATGGTGGAACGGGAGCACGGACATGCCGTTGCCCTCCAGAATGAAGTTCGTGCAGGCCTGGTTGATGTTGGCGGCGATATTTTTCTGGCTCAGCATGACGCCCTTGGGCGTTCCTGTCGTGCCGGATGTGTAGACCAGAGCGCACATGGCCTCCCGGTCAATGACAAAATCCCGGTAGGACGCATCGCCCGCCGAAAGCTTTTCGCGGCCTTTGCCGATTGCCTCCCCGAGGTCTTTCAAGGGGAATCCCTCAAAATCCCGAATCGCCCCCGAAAAGGCGGGCATCGCGGGCTCAAACTCGACCGAATAAAAGAGACGTCTTGAGTCCCCGTACTGCATGATCTGGGTAAGATGCTGTACCGGGACGCGGGCATCGAGCGGGACCGCCACATTTCCGGTGGTCGTAAGCGCGAAAAATACGACAAGCCACTCATAGGAATTCGCTCCCAGAAGACCTACGTGCTCGCCCTTAAAGCCCTCGGAGAGCAGATACGTTCCGAGCGCCCTTACGTCATCATAAAAGGCACGGCATGAAATCTGTACAACTACGCCCTTATCATCCGTAAAGAAGAAGGCTGTATCATCCGGTGTCTCCGCAGCACGCAGTTCCATAAGATGCCTGAGATCCGTTATCTGTTTTAATTCATACCGCGGATATGCTTTCATTCCTTGTTCTTCTCCAGAAACTCCTCGATATCGCCGACTGTCTTGAATTCCATGATCTGCTCGTCGGAGATATGCACGCCGTACTGATCCTCCACATCGCTCACGATGGTGAGGACATCAAACGAGTTGAGTTCGAGATCCTCAATGAGTGTAGTATCCTCGTTGATCTCTTCGGGCGGATAGTCCGTGTACTGTTCCAATACGTCAATGATTTCCTGAAGCATAATGCTCCTCCTTTTCAAGTAAATGTGACATTTTCGAATTGCACTTCGAAACATGCATAATAAGAATATAAATCCCTGACATAATCTGTCAAGACTTATCACGCAAATAATCCCGGAAAATGGTACTTATTCGACGATCGTAAGCCCGTTATCGGCTGCCCATTTGCGGGCAATCCAGTCATATTCGCCCGCCCGGTACTGTACCCAGTCGTCCCAGAGCTCGATTGCCTTCAGTTTTTCCTCAAATTTCTGGTGAGGACTCCTCCCGACCAGCGTATCCCGAAGCTCTTCCTTGAGCTCGCTCTCAGGGAAATTCTCGATGTAGGTATCCATCATCCCGATCTCGTCGATCTCATATTCGTTCGGAAGGTCGATGTAATCGTCCGGGTTCTTCCGCACATCCTTCTCCAGCTTCTCATTCCGGGTGAGACCGAAGACCTTGTCGGAGAGCATGACGATCTCTTCCGTCCCGATATGATAGAGGAACTGCGCTCCGATGCCCGTATAATTCATGGCATCCAGTATCTCGATCAGTTTTACCTTCATGCCGCACCTCCTTTCTTCTTCAGCAATAGTACCACGCCGCCGGCTGTTTTGTCATTCCTCTTTTTTTAAAAAATGAATAACTATTCAGCCCCCATTCGCAGCCGCTAAAAGCGGCTTGCTCATGCAGGCGGTCAGAGGCGCTTCGCGCCTTGCCCGCCCCGGAAAAGAGACCGTCTTGCGGGTCGAAACGCAAGCGTCCCGACCCGCAAGACGGTCTCTTTCCGGGGTGCTGAACAGTTACAAAATGAACCCCCATTATCACTCATGCCTTCTCCACATAGAATACGCCCAGCGTCCCCGGTCCGCAGTGGCTCGAGATGATCGCACCGGCCTCCGCCGTTAAGATATGCTCAAAATGCTTAAGATCCGTCACCGTCTTTACGGCCTCCTCGAAGATCTCCTCGGGAAGCCCCGCCCGGACGAGGAACACGCACCGCGGGTCCGCCGCGAGAAGCTCCTTTTTCAGGTCCTTCACATAGTGCTTTGCCACCACCTTCTGGTCGCCCCGGTACTTCTTGTCGACGGACATTGCCCCGTCCTTCACGATGATGCGGGGCTTGATTTTAAGTGCATTTCCGACCACGGCCGTCGCCGAGCTGCAGCGCCCTCCCTTCGCGAGGAAATCCAGCGTGTCGATTATGAAGCTTGAGCGCACGCGTTCTGCAAGCGCCCGGCTCTTCTCCGCGATCACTGCGGCGGACTCTCCGGCTTCGGCCAGCTCCGCCGCGTAGAGAAGCAGCATCCCGATGCCCGAGCAGAGGTTCTTCGAGTCCACGACATGCACATGATCCTCGTAGTCGATCGCCTGGGCGCCGAGCCGCACCGAGTTGCAGGAGGAGGACATCTGCTCCGAGATCCCGATGAAGACGACGTCGTCGCCGGCCTCGCGGGCCTTCATGAGGGCTTTCGCCGCGTCCTCCGGGGAAAATGCCGCCGTCTTCGGAATCTCCTCACTGTAGGCGGTCCACTCAAAGATATCGGTAGGAGTCACTTCAAGGCCGTCCCGGCCGGTAAAATTGCCCATCGTCACATAGAGCGGTATGATCGTTATATTGTTGCCTTTGACAAGCGCCTGCGGGAGGTCCGAGGTGCTGTCTCCGAAAATCTGTACCATTTTGTGTTTTTCTCCGTTGTAATACTTGTATACATGAGGACTATATCCTGTAACGAAGAAAAATGCAAACAACAGAATTTCAAAAATGTAGCCGCCGGTCCTCAAAAAGGCCGGCGGCTTCATAATCTTTGCGGAGTATGTTTTTATTCTTTGGTCTCGTCCTTCTCCTCCTTCTCCCCGGAGTTCTGCCAGAGTCCGCGCTTCCGCTCGCTTCCGGTCCCGGCGGTAAAGGAGACCTCTCTCTTCTCCGCCTTTCTGGCCTCGCGGTTTGCCTTAGCCTTCGCCCGGGCATTCTTCGTCGCCGCAAAGACGATGCCGAAGATGACCGCCGCGACGACCGCGTACGGCAGGATGTAGATGAGGAAGAAGAGCAGGCCCTCAAGGAAGTCTAAAAAGCTCTCCCAGGAATCCCCGAAGGTCGCCGCGAGGCGCTCGCTGAAGGTGCGCGTCACGGTCACATTGGTGTACTTCACGACCTCGGTCAGGGTGATGTTGATCGTCGAGTAGGCGACGTCCGTGTCCATCGTCGAGAGACGCGTGCGCGCCTGGTTGAGCTCGGTCTGGACATCGGTCAGGCGGTCCTCCACCGCGATCATGTCCTCGATCGTCTCCGCCTTCTCCATCATCTCGTTGAGGCGCCTCTCCTGGGTCTCAAGAGACTGGATGAGAACCGTCTGGTCGTTGTAGGTCTTCGTGATGTTCCGGACATTCATCGAGCGGTTCTTGATCTTGCCGCCGATGCCTTCGAGGGACGTGAGGAAATCCTGATATTTCCCCGAGGGGACGCGGACCGTCATGGTGAGCGTCAGCGTTCCGCTTGTCTTTCTGTTGTCGTCGTAGTACCAGCGGTAGTCGTTGTCCCAGGTGGACTCGGAGGAGATGATGCCCCCGAATTTGCCGATCGAATCCTTAAGAGCCTGCCGGCTTTTGTCAAACTCCAGCGTCTCGATGGAGATGTCGCAGGTGTAGACCAGCTTCTCGTTGAGGGATTTCGGGTCGATCTCATTGCCTGCGGGTTCAGTGGGGTTGGCCGGATCGACCGGCTCTTCCGTTGCGGTCTCCTCCGCCTTCATTTCCGCCTCTCCCATCGCGTAGCCGTAGTCTTCATCCGCGATCGCACCAGCCTCGTAGTTCGCGGCCGGCGCCTCCGCCATGGCCGCTGATGAGTGGGCGCTGCCGCCGCCTGCACCGCATCCCGCAAGAAGGAGTGACGCCGCCATGATTGCTGCGATAAACTTAGTTCCGTTTTTCATTTTCCCAACCTCCTTACTCTTTTAAAATGAACACATACCACACGCCGTCCGCATATGCCGCGATCCGGCCGTCCTCAAGATACACGCCGCCTTCTGTCTCAAAGTTTGCTGTCAGGTTTTCTGTCGGTTCCTCGCCTGCCGGGATGGTCTTCTCAATCGTGAAGTCGTACATGCCGCACTCGAGCACCTCACGAGTGCTCTCCAGAACGTAGAGCTTCCCGTCAAGGAAGATCATCTTTGCGTCACTCACTGCTCCCTCCGTCGTGACCGTGCCGGCTTTTCCGTTGTCGACCGCACCGTCGATCGCCGCCTCTCTCGCTTCGGGAGCTGCCTCCGCGGGTGCCTCCTCCGCTGCCGCCTCCGGCTTTATGTCGGCGTCGCTTATTGCCCCTCCGGCGGCATACTCGGAGGCTTCCGCCGCGGCTGCCTGCGAAAATGCCTGTGCCGGAGCCGCCCCGCCGCTGCTGCCCATGCGAAGGTTCCCGAGAGCTCCGACGATCAGCACGATCCCGGCTGCCGCCGGCAGGAGCACATAGAGGGCTTTCGGCCAGGCCTTCTTTCGTTTCAGCGGGGTCACCCGTTCAGGCGCAAGGCCCGCGGCCTCCTCCGCGTCGAGGATGTCCTCATCCCGGATGCTTCCCGCCGCCATGATGATATCCATTGCATTCATGTCACATACCTTCTCTTTCAAGAACTTCCGCCAGCTTCTTCCGGGTCCGGTGCAGGGTCGTCTTCACCTTGCTCTCGGAAAATGAAAGTCTCTCCGCGATCTCCCTGACCGGCATGAGCTCGTAGACCCGGAGGATGAAGATCCTTCGCTCATCCTGAGGGAGCTTCGAGACGAAACCGGCGATGACGGAGGCAAGTTCTTTTGCGAGGATTTCATTTTCCACGTTCTGCCCGGATGGGACGCACTCTGCGAGCTCTTCCAGCACTGCAGGGACTTCGCCGCCGCCCCGCTTCGCCGCGTTTCTTTCCCGCAGGCGGTTTAAGGAGAGCCGCCTCGTGATCTTCCCGAGGAAGAGACGGAGGACGGAGGGCCGCTCGGGCGGCATCGCGTTCCAGGCTTTCATGTAGGTGTCGTTCACGCTCTCCTCCGCGTCCTCGAGGGCCGCAAGGACCCGCATCGCGACGGCTTTCAGGTAGTTCCCGTACTTTGCGTCGGTCTCGGCGATCGCCCGCTCGGACCTGGCCCAGTACAGGTCTATGATATCGTTGTCATTCATGAAGGTTTCCTCTTCTTTAGGGGCCTCTTATCCTAAGAGACACCGTTTTCAGGCGGGGGTTACATCTTTCTTTTATTATATCATAGATTTCACCGTTTGGGGGACGGTTCTTTCAACGTTGTGGGGACAGTCCCTGGGGCGGCGTGGGGACGATCCCTTCAACGTTGTGGGGACGGTCCCTTCGCCGTCGAAAGAACCGTCCCCGCAACGTTGACTGTTATCACCCTTTTATCTCATAGAGCAGCGCCGCAAAATCGCCGCCCTCCGCACTGAGGTCGGCCCGGTTCACCGGGATCCCGACACTCATGAGCTCGTCGCCGTAAGCCTCGTAAACCTTCCGCTCTCCGCACACCTCCCATGAGACCGTGTAGAGCCTGTCCGGATCGAGCCCGGCAAGCTTAAACCGCACCCAGGACCCGTTCACCTTGTTGAGTCTCTGGAAATAAAGCCCGAGCGCCTCTCTTTTATCCTCCGAGACCACGATCCAGCCCGCCTCATTGTGTTCAAACGGACTTAAGAGCCTTATGAACGTCCCATCGATCTGGATCAGCCTCCGGTACTTCTTCATGAACGCGACCTGATCCTTCACGACAGCCAGCTCTTCGGGCTTCATTTTCCCGAGGACGAGCTCGTAGCCGAATGTCCCGAAGGAGGCGACCGCGCCGCGCGTCTTTAGAGGCGTCGTGC
This sequence comes from uncultured Eubacteriales bacterium, assembly GCA_900317515.1. Lineage (GTDB taxonomy): Bacteria > Bacillota > Clostridia > Lachnospirales > Lachnospiraceae > Chordicoccus. The sequence continues at coordinate 87,186 of ONHA01000007.1, read as the reverse complement.
GGAAAAGCTGGTGATTCGGCACCGCCGAGACGTGGGACCCCATCATCACCACCGGGTACACAAACGTCGTCCCGTACTGGATCTTCACGCGCTCCGAGGCGTCCGTATCGTCGCTGCACCAGGCCTGCGGCGCGTAGTAGAGCATCCCCGGGTCAAACCGGGCCCCGCCCGAGGCGCAGGACTCAAATAAAATCTCCGGGAATGCTGTCGTCAGCCGCTCATAGAGGCTGTAAACGCCCAGAATGTAGCGGTGCATCATCTCGCCCTGCCGGTCTGCGGGAAGCCCCACAGAGTACGGCTCGGTCATGTAGCGGTTCATGTCCCACTTGATGTAGGAGATCTTCGACTCCGCAAGGATCTTCGCCACCATCTCATAGATGTAATCGACCACCTCCGGCCGCGAGTAATCGAGCACATACTGGTGCCGCGCATGGCTCCGGAAGCGCCCGGGCACATGGATCGCCCAGTCCGGGTGCGCGCGGAAGAGGTCGCTGTCCGGATTCACCATCTCAAGCTCGAACCAGAGCCCGAATTTGAGCCCGATCTCCTCGATCTTCCGCGAGAGGCCGCCGATCCCCGACGGGATCTTCTCAAGGTTGCAGTACCAGTCGCCGAGGCCCGCCCAGTCGTCATTTCTCGCGCCGAACCAGCCGTCGTCGAGGACGAAGAGTTCGATGCCGGCCTCCTTGGCTTCGCGGGCCATCGCAAGGAGCTTCTCCTCTGTAAAATCAAAATATGTCCCCTCCCAGTTGTTGAGGAGGATCGGCCGGGGCTCATCGCGCCATTTTCCGCGGGCAAGCCGACGCCCGTAGAGCCTGTGAAATGCACGGCTCATCCCGTTAAGCCCCGCATCCGAGTAGACAAGCACCGCCTCCGGCGTCGTGAAGCTCTCGCCCGTCTCAAGCTTCCAGGCGAAATTCTCCGGACTCACTCCCAGCATCGCGCGCGTCATGTCAAATGTGGACACCTCGACATTCGCCAGGAAATTCCCGCTGTAGACGAGGCTCATGCCGTAGACTTCGCCTGAGAACTCCGTTGTCTCAGGCCTTTTAAGCGCGATAAACGGGTTCTGCTCCGCACCGCCGGCCGTCCCGGCCAGGCCCTGGATCCCCTGGAACCCCATGTCAAGCTTCCGGACATGCACGTATCTCTCACGCGCCCAGGCGCCCGAGAGCTGCACAAGCTCATAGTTCATGTCAAGGAATTCAACCGAGGCGCTCATCGCCTTTTCAAGGACCACGCTCTCACTTCCTGTCTGGCGGAACCTCGCATGCCGGGCGATCGCTGGCAGATCCGCGAAGACCGTGTAGGAAAGCACGAGCTCCGTCCCGGTCAGCTTGTCCGAGAGATGAACCTCCAGCGTCTCCGCCTCGGAATCCTCCTCCACGTAGGTCGCCGGAAGCCCGGGAAGCGGCTTCTTCCCCGCGAAAACCTCATGGGAATCATAGGTGAAGTTCACCACCCGGCTGCCGTTCTCCTGCAGCACGGATACCGCGGGACTCCTGTAGTCGCCGGTCCCGTAGGACGGATACTCCTGCCTCGTGTAGTGCATCGAGAGCAGCGACGGCTCCGGCACCGAGATCGACATCTGGGGCCGCATCTCCTCCTCATGGAGATGAGAGAAATCCTCCCTGTCGTGGATCTTTTTTCCGTAGTAAAGGTTTTCGAGCTGTTCATTTTCCATAATGCGGAAAATGTAACTCACACTGTCGTTCGTCAGATGAAATGTTCCGGTCTTTTCGTGAATGATTATGGGCATTTTTCTATCCTCCTTTGCTTACGGCTCTTCCGGATCGTTCTCGATCTCCGGCAGGAACCGGTTGAAATCCTTTATGAGGCATTTTGATATGGCGAGGGCCACGAGTGAAAACCCGCACATGACCCAGAGGAACGCGTAGAGCGGAAGCCTCCTGAGATCCATGTAGGTCAGGATCATCGGCCCGACAAATAAGGCGGCGCAAAAAAGCGCCCTTGCGGGGTTCTTAGCCGCAAAATAAAACGCATTGGCAAGAAGCCGGGGCAGCTTCCCGTTAAAGGCAGCCGTCACCGGCAGAAGGTGCACGAAGATCACCAGCGCAAAGCCGGAGACGAAGTAGACCATATATTTAAAATACTTCAAAAAACCCGTGCTGTCCACGAGAAAACGGACATCCGTGACAGCGATAAACACGATTACAAGGAAGATGAGCCAGATGACCATCCCCTGCCTGAAGTTCGCCTTGAACGCCCGCCAGAACTCCTTTACCGGGCTGACATCCTGCCCGCGCAGCGTCTTCAGCGTGATCGTAAAAAGCGCGATGAACGCCGGCCCGGCCGTGATCACCGGGAAGCTGAAGACAAGGAACATGAGGTTGGCTCCGATCAGGAGTCCGCATTTTCCCATAGCCCGCCCGAAGGCGCTGTCGTTGTCCAGAAATGCCGCTATTTTCTCGCGCATGTCACTCCTTCCCGCCCGTGGGGCTTACGTTTAAAAACGAGAGAAACTTTATGACCTCCTCCGGATGCTTCGTGTAGGCGCCGACGCCCAGGACCGCTCCGTCCGGGTAAAGCCCGTATACTTCCGTGAGATCCGAGCCGCTGATATCGATCCCGACCGGCACGGGATCCGTGCTGTACTCCGCATCATACGGTATACAGTATACAAAGCGATTCTCCCAGCCTTGAAAGAGCTCCGCGTAAGGCTCCGCGGAAAGATCCAGGAGCCGTCCGGCCTCTCCGACCGCGATGAGGTTCGCCTCACTCGTCACGACGGCATCCAGGTCTCCTGACTCGACGAGGGCTGCGAACGACTGGAAATAGTTGTTATTGGTTCCTCCGCTGATTGAGGCGTCGAAGTAGCTGTTTGCGTTTATGACAACGTTCTTCACCGAGGTGTCGTAGCCCGCATGGGAAATAAAATCCTCCTTAAGCTCCGCGATGACGCTGTCCGGCTCCATGACGTTCACGAGAACCGCATAGAACCAGTTCTCCTTCACCGTAAAAAATGCATGGTAGAGGATGTAGACAGCAAGCACCGCCCCGCCGCCGATACCGACGATCCACAGCCAGTAGTATGTCAGGATGTGCTCAATTTTCTTCATGCAGAGGTCCTTTCAAAATAACAGGGCGGTTCTCCGCGGAGAGCCGCCCTGATAGTGCCGGATAGCGTCAGATTAAAGCTTTCCGCCGGAGGTTGCGATGCCCTCGACAAACTGCTTCTGGAAGATCACGTAGATCACGATCATCGGCAGGACCGCCAGCGTCGCCGCCGCCATCATGGTCGGATACTCGGAGCCGTACTGGCCCTGCATCTTCGCGAGACCCGCGGAGAGCGTCGTCGTGTCCGCATTCGTGCAGACGATCATCGGCCACATCAGATCCTTGAACGCGAAGACCGCGGTAAAGATGCCGAGCGAGACCATCGAGCTCTGCGTCAGCGGCATCATGATGAAGAGGAATCTCTGCCCGACGTTGCAGCCGTCGATCATGGCTGCTTCCTCAAGATCCTTGGGCAGTCCCTCGTAGCCGGTCTTTAAGAGGTATGTACCGAACGCGGTCACGAGACCCGGGAAGACCAGGCCGAACATGCTGTTCAGCATGCCAAGCTTGGAAACCATCAGGTACTGCGGGATAATGAAGATCTGTGCCGGGATCATCATCTGAACGAGGATGAGCGAGAAAAGAAAATTCCTTCCCGGGAACTTCAGGCGTCCGAACGCGTAGCCGGCCATCGTGGCGGTCAGAACCGCGCAGACCACGCGCCAGAAGATCATGAGCAGGGTGTTCTTGTAGAGCGTGATGAAATTGTAGCTCTGCCACACCTTGCCGAAGTTCTCCCAGTGCCAGCCGCTGTGGGGCAGGATATAGAACGGGGAGACCGAGATCGCCTCCTGATTGGTCTTGAGCGCCGTCAGGATCATCCAGGCGAACGGGACCAGCATGATGAAGGACATGATGATCAGGACCACATGCATCACGATTTTGATATTTCTCTGCTTAGCTGCGTAGCCTTCCATGTTTCATCCTCCTTCCTTTAGTTGTGGTAGACCACACGCTTCTCCAGTTTCTGGAGAATGAACGTGATGATCATGATGAAAATGACAAGAACCATGACGATCGTAGCTCCGTAGCCCTTGTCGCCGTTCGTGAACGCGTACTGATAGAACAGGTAGACGATGGACTGGACCTTCGGCAGCGCCACATTCGTCTTGTCCATGACCATGAACATCAGGTCGAAGATGGTCAGCGCGCCGATAATACGGGTCTGGACGATGAAGAATGTCGTCGGGGAAAGCAGCGGCAGCGTGATGTGGAAAAATGCTCGGATGCCGGTCGCCCCGTCGATGGAAGCCGCCTCATAGTAGTCTCCCGGGATCTCCTGGAGACCGCCGATGAAGAGGACCATGTTGTAGCCGATGATGGACCAGACGCCGATGATGCCGATCGAGATCCAGGCGATCTTCGGGTCCGAGATCCAGGCGATCTTCGTGCCGAAAATATTGTTGAGAAGACCGAACTGCGTGTTGTAGAGCCATTTCCAGACCATCGCGACGGCGGCAGGTGCGCAGACCATCGGCAGGAAGAAAATGGTGCGGTAAACCGATTTTCCGGCAATCTTCTTATTTAAGAGAACCGCGAGCAGGAGCGCGATCACGATGCCGAGCGGCACCTCGATGATTGCGTACTTGATCGTGTTCCAGAGTGCCTGCCAGGTTTCGGATTTCGTGAGAACCGCCTGATAGTTAACGAGACCGACAAATTTATTTCCCCGGCCGAAGTCACCGGTCTTGCAGAAAGACTGGTAGATCGTATTGAAGAACGGGTAGAAATTGAGAACGATAAGACCGATCATAGTCGGTGCGACGAAGAGGTAGCCCCATCTCGCCTCCCGCTTCTCGGCCACTGTCATCTTTTGCTTCATAGTTCCCCCTTTAACTCTTGAAAAAAGCCGGGCCGATGGTCACCCCAGGGGCCCGGCTTGAATTAAGCATTCCGATTTCGGAAAATGAGCTGCTTATTCAGCTGCAATTGCATTCTCAATGATCTTCTGGGCGTTGTCGCAGGCCTTTGCCATGGTTTCCGGATTCGACGGATCAAGCCATGCATCAAGGAAGCCGCCGTTCTGCTGAAGGGCATCTTCCCAGACAGTCGTGTTTCTGGTGTACGGACGGAAGAACAGGTCACCCTCTTCCTCAGCGCGGACGAATGCGGAGACATCCATGCCCTCGAACGCATTGGCGAAATCTTCGGAGACGCCGAGCATGCCGCCCATGGTGACGCCGAGAGACGCCTGCTCCTTCTGCGCCTTCTCGGAGCAGAAATAAGAGATCAGGTCATACGCTGCTTTCGGATCCTTGGTGTTGGCAGCTGCCGCCCAGCCGAGGCCGTTGTATGCGGAGTAGCGCTCGCCCTTGTCGCAGGCGCCGTTGCCGTTAGTGTCAGCGTACGGAAGCATAGCCCACGCATAGTCTGCGGCGTTGTCAGCGGTGTAGAAGGAATTGATCATCCAGGAGCCCTGGGAGATCATGGCCGTCTTGCCGGACTTGAAGAGGTTCTCTGTGCCGGTCTCGGCGACGGTCGCCTGCGGAGCCGCGACTTCGAGGATCTGGCGGAGCATTTCCATGGCAGCCTTGCCCTCGGCGGAGCCGATCGTGGTGCCCTTGTGATCATCCGTGATGACCTGTGCGCCGTAATCGTAGACGATGTTGTACCAGCCGTCCTGGTTGTTGGAGGTGTTCATCGCGAAACCGTAGACCTGATCAGCCTTGCCGGCTTCCGTGATGGCGGCAGCCGCTTTCTGGAGGTCTTCCCAAGTCCAGTCATCGGTCGGATACTCGACGCCGTACTTGTCGAAGAGCGCCTTGTTGTAGAGAAGGGCGATCGTGTCGTGATCCTTCGGCAGCGCATACTGGGAGCCGTTGTCGGCGCGGTTGTAAAGCTTGACAACGCCTTCATAGTACTTGGAGAGGTCGATCGTATCGTCCGCTTCGATATAGCTGTCGAGGTTCAGGAGCAGGTCATTTTCCATGTACATCTGAGCCGTGTTGGAGTGCATCCAGAAGACGTCCGGCATCTGGCCGCCGGAAGCGCCTGCCTCGAGGAGCGTCCAGTAGTTGTCCCAGTCGACGACGTCGATCGAGACCTTGACGCCTGATTCCGCTGTCCACTCGTCCGCGATCTGCTGCAGGCCGGCCTTCTGGTTGTTGTCCCAGATGTTGACCTTAAGCTCGCTGACCGTGTAGCCGGAAGATGAGGCCGCTGCGGAACCGCCCGCTGTCGACTCGGAACCGCCTGCGGTCGCTGCCGGTGCGGTGCTGGAGCCGGATCCGCCGCCGCATGCAGCGAGCGAAACAGCCATAAGTCCTGTAAGTGTGAGTGCGATAAGTCTTTTTTTCATTGCATCCTCCCATTCTTAAAAAAATTCGGCGGGGCTGCATCCGGCAGCCCCGCCGTGTTTTGTGCAACTATGCTGATTTTAGTCGAAAAGAATGGATATTCGTTAGCTATTTATGTCACATTTATTTGTCTTATTGTAATGTGTCTTTTCCACTTTCTTTCAGTTTCATGGAATCTCTGGATCTGTCTGCCGTGTCCTGCCGGTAGCGGATCGGGGATATGCCGTGCATTTTCTTGAAGGCTTTCGAGAAGACCACCGGGTCGTTGTAGCCGTTTGCCTGGGCGATCTGCTCCACCGGTGTGTTGGTCGTGTTGAGCTGTTCCGCCGCCCGGGTCAGCCTGAGGTTTGTCAGGTACTCCTGCGGGGACATGTTCATCTCCTTCTTGAAGAGCGCATAGAGATAGCCGCGGTTGATGTTGACATACTCCGCGATGTCATGGACCCTGATCGGCCGCATGTAATTGGTCTGGATGTACTCGATCGCCTTGCGGACATACTCGTTGCCCTCCGCCGTGTCGGGCACCTCCACCGAGACATCCCTGGACATCTGCGCCAGAAACCGGTAGAGAAGGGACTCGATCATGAGCTCGTCCGCGTCCTGCGCCCGGTTATGCCGCAGCATCTCGAAGACGATGTCCTCGAGTTCTTTGCCGTGGGGGCATGAAAAGACCAGATGTGCGCCGCCGAGACCCATCTTCCGCATGAACTCGGGGGCAAACTCACCGTCGAACCCGACCCAGATGTAGGACCACGGCTCCTCCGCGTCCGCCTGGTAAAATGTCTGCACCCCGGGTTCGATCAGGAACCCTTTGCCGGCCTGAAGATGGTAGACGTTGTTGTCTACGCTGTAGATACCCTTGCCTGACAGTATATAATGAATCAGATAGTTGGACCGCACCGACGGGCCGAAGCTGTGAAGCGGATCACAGGCCTCGTACCCGCAGAAACAAAAATGAAGATCATTAAAACGCCTTTGGCTCGGCTTGTATAAAAGATACGTTTTTGACATTTTCGTCCTCCGTTTTACTTACCGATACGATTTTAAGACGCTTTTTCCTCCCTGTCAGTCGTGTTTTGTCGTATAAAACTGTCAGTTTGTAAGATTCGGACGGGTCAACGGAGCTGGGGACGGTTCTTTTCGCAGTGAAAATAACCGTCCCCAGCTCCGTCGATCCATCTCAATACTGTCTCAGCGCAAACACCGCCGCCCCGTGCGGCGGAAGTGAGCACCCGATCCTGCCGGAAACCTCCCCGATCTCCTCCCGCGCCCAGAGATCCCGCACGGCAAAGCTCCCGGAAAGCCCGAGCAGAGAGAGCTCCGCACCCACGTAAGCCTCCTCATCCGCAAGGTTAAAGAGCGCCAGATACACTTCTCCGTTCTCCGCATCCCGGCTCGTCCAGACGCACTCCTTCTCCGTCCGCCTCACCTGGTGCGCCTCCGTTCCGCATCGGTGCATCCGCAGGATCTCCGGATTTGTAAGAAGCTTCAGCGTGAACTCGTCGTTGTCCGGCAGATTCGCCCCGACCATGAGCGGCGACCTGAAAATGCACCACAAACTCATCATTGTAACCTGCTCATTCTCCGTGAACTTTGTCCACGTCCTGACCGGACCGCCCAGCTTCTCCGCCCATTTCACGTAATTAAGGCGCAGGCTCCCGACCGGCAGCATGTCGCAGTCCGGCCAGCACCCCGGAGAGACCTGCCGCTCCCAGACCTCACAGCGCTCGAACATGTTGAGAAGAAGCTTCCAGTCGTCCCAGAAGTCATCGGTGATACGCCAGAGGTTTGCATTTTCCCGAAGATGCCAGGCCTTCTCGATCACCGCCGGGCCCGGACTCAAGGAGAGCACCATCGGCCGGCCGCAGCTATCAATCGCCTTCCGGATCATCTCGATCTCCTTCTCCGCCGAGTAGGGATCGTCCGGGTAGGCGTTCGTGTTGCAGATGTCGTCCACCTTCACGTAGTCGACGCCCCACGCGGCATACAGCTCGAAGATCGAGTCGTAGTAGGCCTGCGCGCCTTCTTTTGTATGATCAACCCCGTACATATCCGTGTTCCAGCGGCAGACCGACCAGGGGTGAGCGATCTCGTCGCAGGTCGTGTTCGTCCCCTTCACGGGAAGCGCCTCATGCACGGCAAGCCGCGGCACGCCCCGCATGATGTGGATGCCGAATTTAAGCCCCATCTCATGGATCATATCCGCAAGAGGTTTGAAGCCCTTTCCGCCGGCCGCGGAAGGAAATCGGTTCGGCGCGGGCACCTGCCGCCCGTATTCATCGAGGCACAGGTGCGCAAACGGGTCGTAGTAGGGCTCCTTCTGCCCTGCCGTCGGCTCGCTCCACTGGATGTCGCAGACGACATACTCCCACCCGCAGGGCAGGAGGTGTTCCTTCATATACAGTGCGTTTGCAAGGAGCTGCTCCTCATTTACCGCGTTCCCGAAGCAGTCCCAGCTGTTCCATCCCATCGGCGGGGTCAGGGCAATCATGTCTTTCATTTTCATATCAATACCCACTTCTCTCCGTTCGCCATAAAGTTGATCGCGCCCGGAAACGTCTCAAGGACGCTCCCGTCAGAGCCCCTCACCACGACTTCCTCGCGGTAGTCCGGGTCCTCGTACCATTTTGAAAAATAAAACCGCTCTCCCTCCCTGAAGCAGAACGATTCCGTCGGGCCGATCGGAAATTTCACCCTCTCCGGCCACACGACCTCGAAGCTGTTGTCCGCCTGCCTCGTCAGCATGAGGGGCTCCGCCTCCGGCATGAGATTGTAGCAGTTCTCGATCTCCGTCCGGGGGATCGTGACGATCCCGCGCACTTCCCCATCCGCATCGTCATAGGACATGAGACGGATGACCCCCGCCGGAAAGTCCGCAAGAAGTATGATAAACCGCCCCTCAGAGAAGGCCGGCCGCCCGAAGTACTGCCCCTCTTCCGCTTTGACCGGCTCGACGACCCGGCCCGACGGGTCCGCAAAGATCAGCCTGTTTCTGCTGATCCGGTGTCTGTCCTCATAGAGCTCCTCCGCCTCGTAGAGGTCGCCGCTCGTGTAGTCGGTGCCCCAGTACCAGCCGCCGCTTCCGTGAAGCACTTCGAGATAGCTTATGGATCCGGTTTTGACCGTTCGCATCATGTGCTCACCCCCTCATAGATGTAAAGGGGCGGTCCCGGAGAACCGCCCTTTACATCATAATATTTCATAAATCTTTTGTCAAACCCGCGCTTTCCTGATCCGCTCCATCGCCTCCACCGAGTTCTCTAAGGACCCGAACGCGGTCAGCCGGAAATACCCCTCTCCGCTCGGCCCGAACCCGCTGCCGGGCGTCCCAACGATATGAACCGTCTCAAGCAGCCAATCGAAGAACTCCCAGGAGCTCATCCCTTCCGGGGTCTTAAGCCAGAGATACGGCGAATTCACACCGCCGAAGACCGTGTATCCGGCCGCGGTGAGCCCATCCCGGATGATGGCGGCATTTTTCTTGTAGGCTGCGATCTGCTCCCTGATCTCGGCCTTCCCCTCCGGGGTGTAGACCGCAAGGCCCGCCCGCTGGACGATGTAGGGCGCCCCGTTGAACTTTGTCCCGTGGCGGCGGGCCCACATGGCATGGAGGGATGCGCCTCCCCGCACGAGCTCCTTCGGCACCACCGTGAACCCTAAGCGCAGCCCTGTGAAACCGGCATTTTTCGAGAAGCTCCGCAGCTCGATCGCGCAGGTCTTCGCGCCCTCGCACTCGTAGATCGAGTGCGGGACATCCGCCTCCTCGATGTAGGCCTCGTAGGCCGCGTCAAAGAGGATCACCGCCCCGACCTCGTTCGCGTAATCGACGAACTTCTGCAGTTCATTTTTCCGGAGCGCGGTCCCGGTGGGGTTGTTCGGCGAGCAGAGGTAGATAAGGTCCGGTGTCTCCTTCGGAAGCTCCGGCACGAATCCGTTCTCCGCGGTCGTCGGCATGTAGATGACGCGGGTCCATCTGCCTGCTTCCGTATCATATTCCCCGCAACGGCCGGCCATCGCGTTCGAGTCCACGTAGACCGGGTAGACTGGGTCGCAGACCGCGATCACGGCGTCCGCCCCGAAGAGCTCCTGGATGTTCGCCGAGTCGCTCTTGGCCCCGTCCGAGACGAAGATCTCGTCGGAGGAGATGTCACAGCCGCGGGCTTTGAAGTCATTTTCCGCGATCGCCTCTCTTAAAAATGAATACCCAAGATCCGGCGCGTACCCCCTGAATGTCTCCGCGCGCCCCATCTCATCTACCGCCGCGTGGAGCGCCTTAATGACCGCCGGCACGAGCGGCTGCGTCACGTCGCCGATCCCCAGGCGGATGATTTTTGCTTCCGGGTGGGCGGCCGCGTAGGCGGCGACCTTCTTTGCCACGGTTGAGAAGAGATAGGATCCCGGCAGTTTTCCGAAGTTTTCGTTGATCGGTGTCATGGTATTTCCCCCTGTTATCTAAAAATAAAAAAGAAGTCTCTGACGCCGTTGCGTCATAAGACTCCCTTGCCTCTTTGCCTATCATAGTATGGAGGCTTTCATTTGTCAATGCTTTTCATGCCGCAGCGAAGGGGCAAAGCCCGCCGCCTTATTCACCGCGGTTGCCATGCCAGAGGCTTCTTCCACTCCCTGCATGGCCGCCTGCCCCTCAAATCGCACTCACCCCAATCGTCATCTCCTCCAGCACGTCAAGAAGCACCCGCACCGTGTCCAGCGAGGTGAACATCGTCACCCTGTGCTCGCTCGCGCACCGCCGGATCGCCACCCCGTCCTCGTAGTGGACCCCGGAGAGGATCGCGCGCGTATTCACCACGTAGCTCACGTACCCCGCCCGGATCGAGTCGAGGATCTCCTGGCTGCCCTCGCTCGGCTTCCGAAGAAGCCTCGTCCTAAGCCCATGCTCCCGCATGTACTCCGCGGTCATCGTGGTCGCCTCGATGTTGAACCCCATGTCGTAGAAGCGTTTCGCGAGCGGCAGCGCCTCCTCCTTGTCCTCGTCCGCCAGCGTAAAGATCACCGTCCCGTAATTCTGCATCCGGATCCCCGAGGCGATGAGCGCCTTGTACATCGCCCGCGAAAGCTTCATGTCGTAACCGATGGCCTCCCCGGTGGATTTCATCTCCGGCGAGAGGTAGGCGTCCATCCCCGCAAGCTTTGAAAATGAAAACACAGGCACCTTCACAAACCATTTCCCGCCCGGCGCGGGTGTGAGATCCGTGATTCCCTGGTCCCTCAGAGACATCCCGAGGCTCACCCTCGCCGCCATGTCCGGCAGCGCAAACCCGGTCGCCTTGGAGAGGAAGGGCACCGTCCGGGAAGACCTCGGGTTTACTTCAATTATGTAAACCTCCTCATTCCTGTCCACGATGAACTGGATATTGAAGAGCCCCTTTATACCGATCCCAAGCCCCAGCCGCCTCGTGTAATCGCGGATTTTCTCAAGCACCCGCTCCGAGACGCTGAAGGTCGGATATACGCTGATGGAGTCCCCGGAGTGAACTCCCGTCCGCTCGACCAGTTCCATGATTCCGGGAATGAAAACCTCCTCCCCGTCCGAAACCGCATCCACCTCGAGCTCCTTGCCGCTGATGTAGCGGTCCACAAGCACCGGCTTATCCTCGTCGATCTCAACCGCCGTCTTAAGATAATGGCGCAGTTCCTTCTCCTTCGAGACGATCTGCATCGCGCGGCCGCCCAGAACGAAGCTCGGGCGCACCAGCACCGGATACCCGATGGCGGCCGCCGCGGCGATTCCCTCCTCGATATCGGTCACCGCGGTGCCGACCGGTTCCGGAATTCCCAGCCTGATGAGAAGCTTCTCAAAGAGATCGCGGTCCTCCGCGCGGCGGATCGCCTCGCAGTCGGTCCCGATGAGCCGGACGCCCCGGGCTGCAAGCGGCTCCGCCAGGTTCACCGCGGTCTGGCCGCCCAGCGTCGCGATGACCCCGTCCGGCTTCTCCAGCTCGATGATGTTCATCACATCCTCGACGCACAGCGGCTCAAAATAGAGCTTGTTCGCCGTCGTGTAATCCGTCGACACGGTCTCCGGGTTGTTGTTGATCACGATGGCCTCGTAGCCCGCGTCCCGGATCGTCTGCACCGCGTGCACCGTGGAGTAGTCAAACTCGACGCCCTGCCCGATCCGGATCGGGCCAGCCCCGAGCACGATGACTTTTGGGCCGGCTTTCACGAGGGATTCATTTTCCCCCTCGTAGGTCGAATAGAAATACGGCACATAGCTCTCAAACTCCGAGGCGCATGTGTCGATCATCTTGTATACAGGGAAAATGCCCTCCGCCTTCCGAAGCGCATACACCACCTCCTCGCTCATCCCCCAGAGGTCCGCGATTGCGATGTCCGAAAATCCCATCCGCTTCGCGCGCCGAAGCTCGCCGGTGTCCCCCCTGTGTGCGCTGAGAGCCCGCTCCTCTTCTATAATATTTCCGATTTTGTCGAGGAAAAACCGGTCGATCCCGGTGAGATCCGCAATCTCCCCCGGATCTGTCCCGCGGCGGATGAGCTCCGCCACCGCGTAGATCCTCTCCGCTGATCCTCTCCTTGCGTGCTCCCGGAGCTTTTCGTCGCTCTCCTCATCGAATTTCGCAAGATGCAGGTGGATCGTCCCGCTCTCGAGCGACCGCACGGCCTTAAGAAGGCTTTCCTCGAAGGTCCGCCCGACGCTCATGGTCTCGCCGGTCGCCTTCATCTGGGTGCCCAGCGTCTGATCCGCGTCCATGAATTTGTCAAACGGGAACCGCGCCATCTTCGTCACAACGTAATCGAGGGCCGGCTCAAATGAGGCCGGCGTGTTTGCAAGCGGAATCTCGTCCAGCGTAAAGCCGACGCCGATCTTGGCGGAGACCCGTGCGATCGGGTAGCCGGAGGCCTTGGAGGCCAGCGCCGAGGACCTCGAAACTCTGGGGTTGACCTCGATGAGATAATACCGAAATGATTTCGGATCCAGCGCAAACTGCACGTTGCAGCCTCCTTCCACCCGAAGGGCCCGGATGAGCTTCAGAGCGCTGTCCCGGAGCATATGGTACTCCCTGTCCGTCAGCGTCTGGGACGGGCACACCACGATCGAGTCTCCGGTGTGGATCCCGACCGGATCCAGATTTTCCATGTTGCAGACGGTGATGGCTGTGTCGGCGGAGTCCCGGATCACCTCATATTCGATCTCCTTGTAACCCCTGACGCTCTTCTCCACGAGGACTTCACCCACCGGCGAGAGATCAAGTCCCGCTGCCAGGAGCTCCTCAAGCTCTCCCTCGCTGTCCGCAAAGCCCCCGCCGGTGCCGCCGAGCGTGAAGGCGGGTCTGAGCACCACCGGGTAGCCGATCTCCTCCGCCGCCTTCCGCCCCTCGGAGAGAGAATGCACCACGATCGAGGGCAGTACAGGCTCCCCCAATCGCACGCAGAGGTCGCGGAATTTCTCCCGGTCCTCCGCCATCTCGATGCTGGCCGAATCCGTGCCCAGAAGCTCGCAGCCGCACTCTTTGAGGATTCCCTTCTTCTCCAGCTGCATAGCCAGGTTGAGACCGGTCTGACCCCCGATTCCCGGCAGGATCGCGTCCGGCCGCTCGGTTCGGATGACACGCGCGACGAATTCCAGCGTCAGCGGCTCCATGTAGACCCTGTCGGCGACAGACCTGTCCGTCATGATCGTAGCGGGGTTCGAGTTGCACAAAACGACCTCATACCCTTCCTCTCTGAGCGCCAGGCAGGCCTGGGTCCCCGCATAGTCAAACTCCGCCGCCTGTCCGATGACGATGGGGCCGGAGCCGATCACCAGTATTTTCTTTATATCGGTTCTTCTGGGCATATTATTTCCTTTCAGCAGATATGCATCACTGTATCCGACGCGATTTTGCTCCCGATACAGTGCCTCTCCTGATTTCATTGCACCCCGTGCGGCGCTTCGGCACTGTATCCGCCACGAGCCGGCTCCTCTTACAGCACAAGAGTCCTCCAGACAGTTCTCATCTCCCCATGAGACCCAAAAACTCGTCAAACAGATGCGCCGCATCGTGCGGCCCCGGCGAGCTCTCAGGGTGATACTGCACGCTGAAGATCCGATCCTTTTCGCACGCGACCCCCTCGACAGTCCCATCCAGAATGTTTCTGTGCGTCACCACAAGCCCGGTCCCCGCAAGAGACTTCTCATCGACCGCATAGGAGTGGTTCTGGGAGGTGATCTCGATCCGTCCGGTCCGAAGATCCCTCACCGGATGGTTGCCGCCCCTGTGGCCGAATTTCAGTTTATACGTCGCGCCGCCGCAGGCGAGCGAGATGATCTGGTGGCCGAGGCAGATCCCGAAGATCGGACATCGCCCGCGCATGCGCCTCACCAGTTCGGCTCCCTCCGGGACATCCTTTGGGTCGCCGGGCCCGTTGGAGAGGAAGAGCCCGTCCGGCCGCACGCTCATGACTTCCTCCGCAGATACGTTCCACGGAAACACCGTCACGCTTACGCCCCGCGCAAGAAATGAGCGGATGATGTTTTCCTTCATCCCGAAATCGACGGCTGCGATATGATATTTCGCATTCATGGAAATAAAATTCTCCCGATGCGCCCGGCTCACCCGGGACACCGCATCGCGCGGAATATTCGTCTCCCCAAGAATCTCCAGTCCCTCGGAGAGAGACATTTCCGCATCTGTGAGCAGGGCTTTCATAGTGCCCTCGCGTCTGATCTTCCGTACGATCTCCCTCGTGTCAACCCCGGTGATCCCCGGGATCCCGAGTTCCCGCATGGTCTCCCCAAGCGTCCGCCTGCTCCTGAAATTCGAGGGCATGTCATTATAGTCCCTCACGACAAAGCCTCCGATGGTCGGCCTTGCCGTCTCGAAATCATCGTCATTGATCCCGTAGTTTCCGATGAGCGGGTAGGCCATGACGACGAACTGGTCCGTGTAGGACGGGTCCGAGAGGATCTCCTGATAGCCGACCGGGGAGGTGTTGAAGACCAGCTCCGCGACACGGTTCCCCTCATCCGCGCCGAACCCGTATCCTATGTATTCACACCCCGAGGAGAGGATTAGTTTTCGTTCTTTTCCCTTCCAGATCATGTTGTAACCTCCGACAGCCTCCGCTCAAACCGGTCCTTCCTCGGATCCGCGGGTACCCCGCCCGGATACTCCCCGTCAAAGCAGGCGCTGCAGTAAGATACGCACCCGCTCATCTCGGTAAGACTCTCCATCGGAAGAAATCCGAGCGAATCCGCCCCGATGAGTTCCGCGATCTCCTCCGCGGAGTGCCTGCTCGCGATGAGATGCTCCTCCGAATCGATGTCGACCCCGTAGTAGCAGGGATGGCGGAACGGCGGTGCGGAAACCCTCAGGTGGATCTCCCGCGCGCCGGCCTCCCTGATCAGGTCGATGATCCGCCGGCTGGTCGTCCCCCGTACGATCGAATCGTCGATCAGGACCACGCTTTTTCCCGCGAGCACGCTCCGCACCGGGCTCAGCTTGATCCTGACCGTGTCGGACCGTTCTCCCTCGGACGGGGCGATGAAGCTCCGCCCGACGTATTTATTTTTCACAAGCCCGATCTCGTAGGGTATCCCGCTCTCCGCCGCGTACCCGATGGCCGCGTCGAGCCCCGAGTCCGGAACCCCGACGACCACATCCGCATTCGCCGGAAACTCCCGCGCCAGGATCCTGCCGGCCCTCACGCGGGTCTCGTGCACGGAGATCCCGTCGATCAGCGAATCCGGCCTCGCAAAATAGATATACTCAAATATGCACGGACTTATCTTCCCTCCGCAGTGCATCCTGTAGGAAACCGGCTCGCTCCCCGGATCGTCCGCGGAGAATACCAGCATCTCCCCCGGCAGGAGATCCCGCACAAATGAGGCCCCCACCGCATCGAGCGCACAGCTCTCCGAGGCCGCGGCAAAGCTCCCGTCCGGCCTTTTTCCGTAGCAGAGCGGCCGAAAGCCTTTTCGGTCCCGCACCGCTATAAGCTTGGTCGCGGACATCATGACAAGGCTGTAGGCACCCGTAAAGTACCGCATCGCCCCGAGCACCGCCTGCTCGATGCTCGGAGTTTTAAGCCGCTCCCTCGTAATCATGTAGCAGATGGTCTCCGTGTCGCTCGTCGAGTGGAAGATCGCTCCCGACAACTCAAGATAATCCCGAAGCTCCAGCGCATTGGTCAGGTTCCCGTTGTGGGCCAGCGCGAGATTCCCCTTCTTGTGAGCGACCACCATGGGCTGGATGTTGCTCCTGCTGCCGCCCCCTGTCGTCCCGTAACGGACGTGCCCGATCGCCATACGGCCGCCGGGCATGGCGCTCAGTTCATTTTCCGAAAATACCTCCCCGACAAGTCCTCTGTCCTTATGGGAAATGAAAACCCCGTCGTCATTCACCACGATCCCGCAGCTCTCCTGCCCTCTGTGCTGCAGGGCGTAGAGCCCGTGGTAGACCTCCCGGGCGATGCCGGGGTTTGCATTTCCGACGATGCCGAAGACACCGCACTCCTCATGTATGCTCACCGATCGACTCCTTCACAAACTCTTTAAACAGCGGGTGCGCCTTATCCGGCCTCGACTTAAACTCCGGATGGAACTGGACTCCGACGTGGAACCGGCGGCCCCTCGCCTCGACCGCCTCGACGAGCGTCCCGTCCGGGGAGGTCCCGGCGACGAGAAGCCCCGCGGCGGTGAGCCGCTCGCGGTAGGCGTTATTGTACTCAAAGCGGTGTCTGTGGCGCTCCGAGATTGCAGGAGTCCCGTAGGCCCTCTCCAGAGCGCTCCCGGAAGTCACCGCGCAGGGGTAGGCCCCGAGTCTCATGGTCCCGCCCTTGAGACGGACCTTCGTCTGCTCTTCCATGAGGTCGATCACGCAGCTCTTGCTCGTCTCGTCAAACTCCCGGCTGTTCGCGTCATGAAGCCCCAGAACGTTCCTTGCGTACTCGATCACCGCGACCTGCATGCCGAGGCAGATCCCGAAATACGGGATATCATGCTCCCTCGCATAGGAGCAAGCCAGGATCATGCCCTCGATGCCCCGGACGCCGAAGCCCCCCGGGACCAGGATTCCGTCCGCCTCCTTAAGGATCTCCCCGATGTTGTCCGGGGTCAGCGTCTCGGAGTCGATCCAGAGGACTTCCACCTCGGCGTCATTTTCGTAGCCGCCGTGGTAGAGGGCCTCCCTGACCGAGAGGTAGGAGTCGTGGAGCCCCACATATTTGCCGACGATCGCGATCTTCACATGTTTCCTTAAGTGGTGGATGCGGTCGACCATAGCCTTCCAGTCCGCGTAGCCGGTCAGTTCCCCGGAAAGCCCCAGCTCCCGGCAGACCACCTCATCGAGACCGTTCTCGTGCAGCATGACCGGGGCCTCGTAGAGGCAGTCCAGGGTTCTGTTTTCAATCACGCAGTCCTTCTTCACATTGCAGAAGAGCGCGATCTTGTCCTTGATGCTCTTCTCCAGCGGCCGGTCCACGCGCGTCACAATGATGTCCGGGTGGATCCCGAGCGACTGAAGCTCCTTGACCGAGTGCTGGGTTGGCTTTGACTTATGCTCGTTCGAGCCGGAAAGGTAGGGAACCAGCGTGACATGGATAAAGAGGCAGTTCTCATGACCTGCCTCCAGCGAGACCTGGCGGATAGCTTCGAGGAAGGGCTGCCCCTCGATGTCGCCGACCGTGCCCCCGATTTCCGTGATGAGGACGTCCGCGCCGGAGCTTTCCGCCCCCTTGAAAATGAAATCCTTGATCTCGTCCGTGATATGCGGGATCACCTGCACCGTCTGGCCGAGATATTCGCCCTTGCGCTCACGGTTTAAAACGTTCCAGTAGACCTTTCCGCTCGTCAGGTTTGAGTAGCGGGTCAGGTTTTCGTCGATGAACCGCTCGTAGTGCCCGAGATCGAGGTCCGTCTCCGCCCCGTCATCCGTCACGAAGACCTCCCCGTGCTGGAACGGGCTCATTGTCCCCGGATCCACATTCATGTATGGGTCGAGCTTCTGGGAGGCCACGCGAAGCCCCCGCATCTTAAGGAGCCGCCCCAGCGATGCCGCCGTGATTCCCTTGCCGAGACCGGACACGACGCCTCCGGTCACAAAAACGTACTTAGCCATTTTCCCTCCGTCAGCCGTAGATCTTTAAAATATTCTTCGCGACGTCCCGCTTGCCGATGCACTGGTCCATCGCCTGCTTCTGAATGTAGCGGTGCGCGCCTTCCTCCGTCATGTGGCAGGATTCGATGAGGGCCCACTTGGCCTTGTTCACGAGCCTGATCTCCTCCATCTTCTCCTCCAGAGTCAGAGTCTTCTTTGTAAATCCCCGGAGACGCTCCCTGACGCTGCACATGATGTTTAAGAGCTGCCCCAGCATGGCCGTGTCCATCGGTCTTCTGGCCACGAGGACCCCGTGGGGCGTCATCGCGATGCAGATCTCCTCGTACACATCGCTCCTGACCAGGAGAAGCACCACCCGGCCGCTCTCGCCGGAGAGGTCGATCGCGAGCTTTCTGCCGAACTCGTCCGGGAGAGGCCCGTTTATGATGATAAAATCATAATCCCTCTCCGCCATGGTCCGCCTCGCTCTCGCCGCGGTGTCCACCACCGTTACCGGGTCAAATCTCTCACCGGGAAGAAACGACATAAGCGCGGTATTTATTTTTCTGGCTGCCGAGACCAGCAGCACACTGTAGGTTTGTATGGGCGTTGCCATATTTTCCGCTCCTTACGTTTGGGTGTTCAGTTCCCTCTCTCAAGATAGGCCAAAAGAAGCTCTCCCGGCATATGCTCCCCGATAAAGGTGCTCTCCCGGGCAGCCTCCGCCGCTTCGGAAAGCGTTCCCGGCAGTCTCTTAAGGCCCGAAAGCTCATCTGCCTGCTTCCTGTAGAGATTCCCCTCGATGGGCTTAGGCGGCGTGAGCCTTTCGCCAAGGCCCGCAAGACCCGCATAGATCACGAGCCCGAAGGCGAGATAGGGGTTCGCCATCGGGTCCGGCGAGCGGAGCTCCCCGCGCTCATATTTCCCGAAGGCTGCCGGGATGCGGATGAGGGCCGAGCGGTTCTCCTTCGCCCAGGTGATGTAGCCCGGGGCCATGAGCCCGCCGAGCCGTTCGTAGGATTCCTCAGTCGGATTTAAAAATAAAGACATCTCGCGGACATACTTAAGGATCCCCGCGACGACCGGTTCAAGGCAGACGTCCTTCCCGCCGGCGCGCACCGAGAAATTGATGTGCATGCCGCTGCCCGGCTTTCCCGCAAGAGGCTTCGGCGCAAAATCCGCCTTCACCCCGTTCCGGTTCGCGATCGCGTGCACGACCGACCGGAAGGTCATCGCATCATCCGCGGCTTTCAGGGCCTCGCAGTACCGGAAATCGATCTCGTTCTGCCCGGGTCCCTCCTCGTGGTGGGAGCTCTCCGGATAGATGCCCATCTGCTCCAGCGTCATGCAGATCTCCCGGCGTATATTTTCACACTTGTCGTCCGGCCCGATGTCCATGTAGCCGGCCCTGTCGCAGGGGATCTTCAGCTCTTCATTTTCCCCGTCGTCCCGGAAGAGATAGAACTCCTGCTCCGTCCCGAAGCGGAACGTGTACCCTTTCTCAGCGGCCTCCTTCACGGCATTCCGTAAGAAACCCCTCGGATCGCACACAAACGGCGTCCCGTCCGGCCAGGTGATGTCGCAGTACATGCGGACGACCCGCCCGTGCTCCGGCCGCCAGGGCAGGATCGCCAGCGTGTCCGGGTCCGGGTGCAGGAAAATATCCGACGTCGGAAACCCTTCAAACCCCGCGACCGCCCAGGCATCCACCGCGATGCCCTCCCGGAAGGCCCGGTCGAGCTCGGGGGCCATGATGGAGACGTTTTTGGCCCTCCCGAACACATCCGAAAATGCAAGACGTATGAACTTTACGTCCTCCTCCTCGACAAACTGCTTTACTTCCTCTTTCGTGTAATACATGGCTCCTCCGTCAGCTGTTTCTGTACCCCATCAGGTACTCATCCACTTCCGCGGCGCAGGCCCTTCCTTCCGCGAGCGCCCAGACTACAAGACTCTGTCCCCTTCTCATGTCGCCCGCGGCAAAGACGCCCGGGATACTGGTGACATATTTTCCTTCCGGCGTCGCGACGACGCCTCGTTTGGTCATCTGAAGACCAAGAGAGTCAGGCAGGAGCTTTTCCGCCCCGATGAAGCCCGCCGCGATGAGGAGAAGGTCACATTTTAAGACCTTTTCGCTCCCCGGGGTCTCCGTGAGCTTTCCGTTCACGAAGCTCACCTCCACGGTCGTGATCTCCGAGATGCGCCCGTCCTTCGTGCCCACTTTTTTCACCGTGGTTTTAAAGACCCGCGGGTCCGCCCCGAAGAGTTCGATCGCCTCCGCATGCCCGTAATCGGTTCGAAGGGTCTTCGGCCACTCGGGCCAGGGGTTGCTTTCCGTCCGCTCAAGGGGCGGCTTCGGCATCATCTCGAGCGCGGTCACGGACTCGCAGCCCATGCGGATCACGGTCCCGATGCAGTCATTGCCTGTGTCGCCTCCGCCGACAACCACGACATTCCGCCCCTTCGCGTTCATGGTCTCCGGCAGCGTCTCGATTCCGAGGACATTTCTGGTCGCGGCCTTCAGGAAATCCACCGCGAAGTAAACGCCCTCCGCGCCCTCGATTCCCTCCGCGGCCAGGGCTCTCGGCTGCTTGGACCCGCAGCACAGGACCACCGCATCAAACTCCTTGAGGAGCTTTCCGGGTTTCATTTTCCCGCCGACGTTCACACCGGTTTTGAAAATGACCCCCTCCTCCTCCATCAGCTTCTGCCTCCGGGCGAGCACGCTCTTATCTAACTTCATGTTGGGGATCCCGTACATGAGGAGGCCGCCGATGCGGTCCTCCCGCTCGTAGACGGTGACCGCGTGGCCGCGCCGCCTTAAGGCGTCCGCGCAGGAGAGGCCCGAGGGACCGCTGCCGACGACCGCTACCTTCTTTCCGCTCTCGCGGACCGGCGGCTTCGCCTTCATCCATCCTTCCTCGTAGCCCTTCTCGATGAGGAAGAGCTCGTTGTCCCTGACCGTGACCGGGTCATCGTACTGCCCGCAGATGCAGGCCTTCTCACAGAGGGCCGGACACACTCTCCCGGTGAACTCCGGAAAGCGGTTGGTCTTGAGGAGACGCGCGAGCGCGTGGGCGTCCTCTCCGCGGTAGATCGCGTCGTTCCACTCCGGGATGAGGTTGTGGAGCGGACACCCGACGACCATGCCGGAAAGCTGCATGGCCGACTGGCAGAAGGGAACGCCGCAGTTCATGCATCTGGCTCCCTGATTTCTTCTCACCGCCTCGGTCGACTGAGCATGGAATTCCTCGTAGCCCCTGATCCGGACACTCACCGGGATTTCTTTATTTTCAATTCGTTCGTATTCAAGAAAGCCTGTCTGTTTACCCATGGCATTACCTCCCGACTTCCGGCATTTTTCAGACTGCCGTGCCTGTCATTTCTCTGAAGGCCTCGAGCTCCGCCTTTTCCCTGTCGATTCCCTGCTCCTCGTACCGGCTGATGGCCCGGATCATCTTCTGGTAGTCCCGCGCCACGACCTTCTTAAAGTGCAGGATCTCCTCATCGAAATTGTCCAGGATCGCCCGTCCACGCGCGGACCCGGTCTCCCGGACGTACTCCGCAAGGATGCTTTTAAGCTCCGCGATATCATATTTCTCCCGGACCTCCGTGAGCTCGACCATGTCCTTGTTGACCCTTCTGTAGAGGCTGTGATCTTTGTCGAGCACGTAGGCGATGCCGCCGCTCATGCCGGCCGCGAAGTTCTTGCCCGTGCTGCCGAGGATCACCGCTCTGCCCCCGGTCATATACTCGAGCCCGTGGTCGCCGCAGCCCTCCGCGACTGCCGTTGCGCCCGAGTTGCGGACCAGGAAGCGCTCGCCCGCGACGCCTGCAATGAAGGCTTTGCCCGAGGTGGCTCCGTAGAGAGCGACGTTTCCGATGATGATGTTTTCGGAGGACTCAAACCGGCTTCCTTCCGGCGGGCACACGACAAGTTTTCCGCCCGAGAGCCCCTTGCCGAAGCCGTCGTTCGCGTCCCCCATGAGCTTGATCGTGAGTCCGCGGGGGATGAAAGCCCCGAAGGACTGGCCTCCTCCGCCCTCGCAGTTGACCGTGAAGCGGTCTTCCGGGAGGTCCTTCAGGCTGTTCCCGTATCTCCTCACGAGCTCCGACCCCAGGATCGTCCCGAAGGTCCGGTCGGTGGAGCTCACCGGGACCGAGATCTCCGAACGCTCCTCTCCGCTTTTAACGGACTCCTCAAACCACGGCAGGAGAATGCGCTCATCGAGCGTCTTTGTGAGCCCGAAGTCAAAGCTCTTTTTCGGATCAAACCGGTTCTC
The DNA here is from genome assembly GCA_900317515.1 of uncultured Eubacteriales bacterium. Classification (GTDB taxonomy): domain Bacteria; phylum Bacillota; class Clostridia; order Lachnospirales; family Lachnospiraceae; genus Chordicoccus. The sequence goes on along the minus strand of ONHA01000007.1, from coordinate 64,473 downwards.
CTCCGCATGGGCAAAGCCCGGCTTCAGTATCTCTGAAAATGAAACCGTCAGCGCATGCGGCTGTGCGAAGCTCTCCCTCTTTTTGAGGCAGTCCGTGCGGCCTATCATCTCATCCACGGTCTTAAAGCCGAGGGACGCCATGATCTCGCGGAGCTCACTGGCGATGAAGGTCATGAAATTCATTAGGTGCTCCGGCTTGCCGGCAAAGCGGGCCCGGAGGCACTCGTTCTGGGTCGCGATCCCGACCGGGCATGTGTTCTTCGAGCAAACCCGCATCATCATGCAGCCGAGTGACACAAGAGGCGCCGTCGCAAACCCGTACTCCTCCGCCCCGAGAAGCGCTGCGATTGCGACGTCCCGGCCGGTCATGAGCTTGCCGTCCGTCTCGATCCTGACCCGGGATCTGAGGCCGCTCTCGATGAGCGCCTGGTGGGTCTCCGCGACGCCGAGCTCCCAGGGGAGGCCCGCGTTGTGGACCGAGCTGTAGGGAGCGGCTCCCGTGCCGCCGTCATAGCCGGAAATGAGAACCACCTGAGCCCCCGCCTTCGCGACGCCCGACGCGATCGTGCCGACGCCGGCTTCCGAGACCAGCTTGACGGAGATGCGGGCCGCGCGGTTTGCATTTTTAAGATCGTAGATGAGCTGGGCCAGGTCCTCGATGGAGTAGATATCGTGGTGGGGCGGCGGCGAGATAAGCTGCACGCCCGGCGTCGAGCAGCGGGTCTTTGCGACCCAGGGATAGACTTTCTTCGCCGGGAGATTGCCGCCCTCGCCGGGCTTTGCGCCCTGGGCCATCTTGATCTGGATCTCCTTCGCGCTCAGGAGGTACTCCTCCGTCACGCCGAAGCGGCCCGAGGCGACCTGCTTCACCGCGCTGTTCTTCTCGGTGCCGAACCGCTCGCTGGCCTCGCCGCCTTCACCGGTGTTGGAGCGGCCGCCCAGCCGGTTCATCGCGAGCGCGATGGTCTCGTGGGCCTCCTCGGAGAGGGAGCCGTAGCTCATAGCCCCCGTCTGGAAGCGCTTCACGATCTCCTCCACCGGCTCAACCTCGGAGATATCCACCGGGTCCCCCGCCGGCACGAAATCGAGGAGCCCTCGGAGCGTGTGCGGGTGATTCGAATCGTCCACCAGACTGCTGTACTCCTTGAATTTGTCATAATTTCCGGTCCGGCAGGCCTGCTGCAGGAGCACGATGGTCTTCGGGCTGTAGAGGTGGTCCTCCTTGCCCGGGCCGCTCCTCAGATTGTGGAAACCGCTGCTGTCGAGGACCGGATCAATCGGCAGCCCCATCGGATCGAAGGCTCTGTCATGCCGGTAGGCGATGCCCTCCTCGATCTCCTTTACGCCGATGCCGCCGACCCGGCAGGTCATGCCTGCAAAATAAAGGTCGATCACCTCTTTTGCGAGCCCGATCCCCTCGAAGATCCTCGCGGACTGGTAGGACTGGATCGTGGAGATCCCCATCTTGGCCGCAATCTTCACGACCCCGGTAAGAAGCGCCTGGTTGTAATCGTCGATCGCCGTGTGGGAATCCTTGTCGAGAAGCCCCAGCGTGATCAGCTCCTCGATGCACTCGTGGGCGAGATAGGGGTTGACCGCCCGGGCCCCGAATCCGAGGATGCAGGCCGCCTGGTGGACATCCCTCACCTCGCCGCTCTCGAGGATCAGCGAGACGGCCGTCCGCTTTCTCGTGCGGACCAGGTGCTGCTCCACCGCCGAGACCGCGAGCAGTGCCGGGATCGGCACATGGTTCTCGTCGACGCCGCGATCCGAGAGGATGATGATGTTGGCCCCGCCGGCCACGGCCCGGTCCACCGCAAGATACAGGTGTTCGACCGCCTTCGCGAGGGAGGTGTGCTTATAGTAGAGGAGCGAGACGGTTTCATTTTTGAAGCCGCTCCGCTTCATGGATCGTATTTTCAGCATATCGACGCCGGTCAGGATCGGGTTGTTCACCTCGAGGACCGTGCAGTTGCCGCTCTCCGCGTGGAGAAGGTCTCCGTCGGAGCCGATGTAGACGGTCGTATCCGTGACGATCTTCTCCCGGAGGGAGTCGATCGGCGGGTTCGTGACCTGGGCGAACTGCTGCTGGAAGAAGCGGTAGAGGAGCGGATAGGAGTCCGAGAGCGATGCCAGCGGGACGTCGTGCCCCATGGAAACGGTCGGCTCCGCACCGTTTGCCGCGGCCTCAAGGATGTATGTCCGCACCTCCTCATAGCTGTAGCCAAAGACCTTGTAGAGGCGGTCGCGTTCTTCCTGGGTGTGGACAGGCACCTGGCGGTTCGGGATCGCGAGGTCCTTTAAATGCACCAGATTGGCGTCGATCCACTCCCCGTAAGGATGGGCGGAGGCATAATACTCCTTGCACTCCTCATCCGAGATGATGCGTTTCCTCTTCGTGTCGACGAGCAGCATTCTTCCGGGCATGAGCCTCGATTTTCTGACGATATGCTCCGGGGCGATGTCAAGGACGCCCACCTCGGAGGAGAGGATGAGACGATTGTCGTCCGTTATATAGTATCTGGACGGCCGGAGACCGTTGCGGTCCAGCGTCGCCCCGAAGAGCTCGCCGTCCGTGAAGAGGATGGCGGCCGGCCCGTCCCACGGCTCCATCATGGTTGCATAGTAGTGGTAGAAATCCTTCCTGGTCTCGCTCATGAACCGGTTGTTCTTCCAGGGCTCCGGGATCAGGGTCATCATCGCAAGCGGCAGCTCCATGCCGTTCATGTAGAGGAACTCCAGCGTATTGTCGAGCATGGCCGAATCGGACCCGCTCCCCGCAATGACCGGATAGATCTTGTCCTTCTCCCTGCCAAGAAGCGGCGAGTGCATGGTCTCCTCCCGGGCCAGCATGCGGTCATAGTTGCCCCGTATGGTGTTTATTTCCCCGTTGTGGGCGATAAAACGGTACGGATGAGCCCTCTCCCAGCTGGGCAGCGTGTTAGTCGAAAACCGTGAGTGGACCATCGCGATCGCCGTCCTGTAGTCGCGGCTCTGAAGGTCCTCGTAGAACCGGCGGAGCTGGCCGACCAGGAACATGCCCTTGTAGACGATCGTCCGCGACGACAGGGAGCACACATAGGTGTCCTCGGAGCTCTGCTCGAACTCGCGGCGCACGACATACAGCTTTCTGTCGAACTCGATCCCCTTCTCACAGCCTTCGGGTTTCTTAAGGAAGCACTGGCGAATTGCCGGCATGCAGTCCCTGGCGCGGTCGCCCAGGATCTCCGGGTGGACGGGCACCTTCCTCCAGCCGAGCACGGATATGCCCTCCTTTGCCGCGATCACCTCAAAGAGCCTCTTCGCAAATGTGCGCATAAGGCGGTCCTCCGGCAGAAAGAACATGCCGATCCCGTACTCACCGGCCTCGCCGATCGAAAGGCCCGCTTCTTTCGCGGCCTTCTTAAAAAATGAATGCGCAATCCCGACCAGGATCCCGACGCCGTCACCGACCGTTCCGCTCGCGTCCTTTCCGGCCCGGTGCTCCAGCTTCTCCACGATGGCAAGCGCGTCATCCATGACCGAATACTCCGGGACGCCGTCGATCTTGACGACCGCTCCGATGCCGCAGGCATCATGCTCTCTCAACAATGAAAGTCCCTGTCTCATACCTTACCTCCTTCCGAGGCCCGCCGTTTTTCCAAACAAAAAGGCAGCGGAGCCTCTAATGCCTTCATACATTAGAGACTCCGTTGCCTCTTCGAAACATAATAATCTTTACAGATATGTTTGTCAACAGGAAATTTTTCTGCTTTTGTTCCGCCAAATGCTCCTTCCGCCCTTTTATTGCTGGACATGGACACCATTTTAATGGTATTCTGTATTCTGCTGTATTCTACCGAAAAATACAATTCTTAAGGAGGCATTTATGCAGCTTATCAAAAAATGGAATTCACTGAGTCTCATCGTACGAATCTGTGTCGGTCTTGCGGTCGGCGTCATTTTGGGGCTCACCGTGCCCGGCCTTGCATGGATCAGCCTTCTGGGCTCCCTCTTCGTCGGCGCCCTGAAGGGCATCGCGCCCGTCCTGGTCTTCCTGCTCGTCTCTTCCTCCATCGCGAGCGCGAAGGGCGGCAACTTGGCCAAGTTCAGGACCGTCATCTTCCTCTATCTCTTCAGCACGCTCTGCGCGGCCATCGTCGCGGTTATGGTCAATTTCATCCATCCGGTCTCCCTGACGCTGGCCAACATCGATGTCGCGGAGGGCTACACGGCGCCCGGCGGCATGAATGAGGTCATCATGAACCTCCTCACCAGCATCATCGCAAACCCGGTGAAGGCTCTCATCGACGCCAACTATATCGGCATTCTCTTCTGGGCCGTAATTTTCGGACTGGCGTTAAAGGAAGCCTATGAGCACACCAAGCAGACCATGCAGAACTTCGCGGACGCGGCCTCCCTGGTCGTCCGCTGGGTCATCGGCTGCGCCCCCTTCGGTATCATGGGTCTCGTCTACGACTCCGTCTCCACGAGCGGCCTCGAGATCTTCACCACCTACGGCGAGCTGGTGCTCGTGCTGGTCGTCTCCATGCTGCTCGTCGCCTTCGTCGTCAACCCGCTGATCGTCGGGATCACGCTCCGGCACAACCCGTTCCCGCTGATCCTGACCTGCATCCGCCAGAGCGGCATCACCGCCTTCTTCACCAGAAGCTCGGCCGCCAACATCCCGGTCAACCTGGAGCTCTGCAAAAAGCTCGGCCTCGACGAGGACATGTACTCGGTCTCGATCCCGCTCGGCGCCACCATCAACATGGACGGAGCCGCAGCGGTCATCACCACCTTTGCGCTGACCGCCGCCAACACGGTCGGAGCCGAGGTCTCCCTGCCGGTCGCGCTGCTCCTCAGCATCGTCGCGACCTTCTCGGCCTGCGGCGCTTCCGGCGTCGCCGGCGGCTCGCTCCTTCTGGTTCCGCTTGCCTGCTCGCTCTTCGGCATTTCCAATGATATCGCGATGCAGATCGTCGGCGTGGGCTTTATCGTGAGCGTCATTCAGGACTCCCTCGAGACCGCCCTCAATTCCTCGGGCGACGTGATCTTCACCGCGACGGCGGAGTTCCTCGAGTGGAAAAAAGAGGGACGAAAGCTCCCATTGTGAGAATCTTTTAAAAATTTGTAACTGTTCAGCACCACATAAAAAGGTGTGGTTTGAAGGGCGAAACGCTTGCGTTTCGAGCAGGAACCATGCTTTTTTATGTGGCGGCCAAGGCGCGATACGCCTCTGACCGTCGACATGAGCAAGCCGCTTCAAGCGGCTGCGAATGGTGGGTGCTGAATAGTTGCAAAAATTTTATGTAAAAAACGGTTGACAGCTTAATTTTTTTGCTGTAAAATCCCAAAACATAAAAGGCAACGGCGTCTTTGAGCGAAGAGCTCGAAGGCGCTTTTTCTTTTTTATGGTAATCAAATATAAAGGCAACGATGTCTTTTGTGTTTCCGCCACGAAAGGGATCGCTGCCTTTAATTTTTTAAAAGGAGATTATGAAAATGAGTACCGTACCGGAATATTTTGGAAGCCTCGTATTTGATGACCGCGTCATGCGCTCAACCCTGCCGGCCGACGTCTACGCATCCCTCCGAAAGACCATCGATGAGGGCCGCGAGCTCGACATCGGCGTCGCGAACGCCGTCGCCCAGGCGATGAAGGACTGGGCCGTGTCCCACGGCGCGACACATTTCACCCACTGGTTCCAGCCGCTCACCGGCATCACGGCCGAGAAGCACGACAGCTTCATCAGCCCGTCGCCGGACGGCAGCGTCATCATGGAGTTCTCCGGCAAGGAGCTCATCAAGGGCGAGCCGGACGCCTCCTCCTTCCCGTCGGGCGGCCTCCGCGCCACCTTCGAGGCCAGAGGCTACACGGCCTGGGATCCGACTTCCTACGCCTTTATCAAGGACAAGTCCCTTTGTATCCCGACCGCCTTCTGCTCCTACGGCGGCCCCGCGCTCGACAAGAAGACGCCTCTCCTCCGCTCCATGGAAGTTCTGAGTAAGGAAGCCCTCCGAATCCTGCGCCTTTTCGGAAATAACACCGCAAAGCGCGTCGTGTCCTCGGTCGGCCCCGAGCAGGAATATTTCCTCATCACAAAGGAAATGTACGACAAGCGCCCGGACCTCCGCTTCACCGGCCGCACCCTCTTCGGCGCAAAGCCGCCCAAGGGTCAGGAGCTGGACGACCACTACTTCGGCGTGATCAAGCCGGGCGTCCAGGCCTACATGGCGGACTTAAATGACGAGCTCTGGAAGCTCGGCATCCTGGCCAAGACCGAGCACAACGAGGTTGCGCCGGCCCAGCACGAGCTCGCCCCGATCTACACCACCACCAACATCGCCACCGACCACAACCAGCTGACCATGGAGATCATGCAGAAGGTCGCCGCAAAACACGGCCTGGTCTGCCTGCTCCACGAGAAGCCGTTCGCGGGCGTCAACGGCTCCGGCAAGCACAACAACTGGTCCATCGCGACGGACAGCGGCCAGAACCTGCTCTCCCCGGGCGCGACTCCCTATGAAAATGCCCAGTTCCTGCTCTTCTTATGCGCCGTCATCAAGGCCGTGGACGATTACCAGGATCTGCTCCGCCTCTCCGTCGCGACCGCTGGCAACGACCACCGTCTCGGTGCGAACGAGGCGCCGCCGGCCGTCATCTCCATCTTCGTCGGCGACGAGCTGAACGCTGTCCTCGAGGCGATCGAGAAGGACATCCCCTACGAGGGCACGAAGAAGACCCAGATGAAGCTCGGCGTCGACGTCCTGCCCAAGTTCAACAGGGATACGACAGACCGCAACAGGACCTCCCCGTTTGCATTTACGGGAAATAAATTCGAGTTCCGCATGCTCGGCTCCTCCAACTCCATCGCCTGCGCCAACATCATGCTGAACGCAGCCGTGGCGGAGAGCCTCCGGATCTACGCCGACCGCCTTGAGAAGGCCGAGGATTTCGAGACTGCCCTGCACGAGATGATAAGGAAGACCATCAGGGACCACAAGCGGATCATCTTCAACGGCAACGGCTACGACGATGCCTGGATCCGGGAAGCCACCGAGGAGCGCGGTCTTCTCAACTACCGTACGACCGCCGACTGCATGCCCCACCTGCTCGATGAGAAAAATGTAAAAATGCTCACCTCCCTCGGCGTCTTCACGATCGAGGAGATGCGGTCCCGCCGCGACATCATGCTCGAGAACTACTGCAAGAGCGTCGTGATCGAGGCCAACACCATGGTCGACATGGCCCGGACCCAGATCATCCCCGCCATCGAGGCTTTCGCGGCTGACACCGCGAGATCGGTTGCCGCCAAGAAGGCGGTCGCGGCGGAACTTCCGTGCCGCTATGAGACCGGCCTCGTGAGAACCCTCACCGGCCTCATCGATGAGATTGCCGGGAAGACGGACGAGCTGGAGGCAGCCCTCCTCACGGTCGGCGGGGCAGCCGATATCGTTGAGGAATCCGCCCTCATACGAGACATCCTGCTTCAGGCGATGGGCGAGCTCCGCGTCCCCTGCGACAAGGCGGAGATGCTCACGGCTAAGAGCTACTGGCCGTATCCGACCTATTCGGATCTTCTCTTCGGGGTTAAGTAAGCCTTCTCTTATTTTCCCGGGGCGGTTTCGGACACGGTTTCCGGAGCCGTCCCTCCTATATTTAGAAAGGAGTATATTATTATGACTGTCGAATTCTGGTTTTTAATCGGTGCCGCACTTGTCTTCTGGATGCAGGCTGGTTTTGCCATGGTGGAGACCGGCTTCACCCGCGCAAAGAATGCCGGCAACATCATTATGAAGAACCTCATGGACTTCTGCATCGGCACGGTCGTGTTCTCACTTCTCGGCTATACGCTGATGATGGGTGAAGATATGTTTTTCGGCCTGATCGGCAGGCCCAATCTTGACCTGTTCCTTCATTTCAGGGAGTTTATCGCCTCCCCTGCGGATGGCTTCACGGACGCAAGCTACTTCGTCTTCAACCTGGTCTTCTGCGCGACGACTGCCACGATCGTCTCCGGCGCCATGGCGGAGCGGACAAAATTCTCCGCCTACTGCGTCTATTCGGGCTTCATCAGCCTCATCATCTACCCGATCGAAGCGCACTGGGTCTGGGGCGGTGGCTGGCTTTCGCAGCTCGGTTTCCACGATTACGCCGGTTCCTGCGCGATCCACATGGTCGGCGGCATCGCAGCCCTGATCGGCGCAGCGGTTCTGGGCCCCCGCATCGGCAAATATGTGACCGATAAAAGCGGCAAAGTCACCAAGGTAAACGCAATCCCCGGCCACTCGATTCCGCTTGGCGCACTCGGCGTGTTCATCCTCTGGCTCGGCTGGTACGGCTTCAACGGGGCGGCGGCGACGTCACCCTCGGAGCTCTCTTCCATTTTCCTCACGACGACCATCGCGCCTTCCGTAGCCACCTGCACGACAATGATCTACACCTGGATCAAGAACGGCAAACCGGACGTCTCCATGTGCTTAAACGCCTCCCTCGCCGGCCTTGTCGCCGTCACCGCGGGATGCGACGCGTTTGACGCGCTCGGTGCCGCGATCGTCGGCGTCGTCGCAGGCATTCTGGTCGACGTCGCGGTCGAGATGCTGGACTTAAAGCTTCACATCGACGATCCGGTCGGCGCAGTCGGCGTCCACTGTGCAAACGGTATCTGGGGTACCCTTGCGGTCGGGCTCCTAGCCAACCCGGATGCTCCGGCCGGCCTTAACGGCCTCCTCTACACGGGAGACTTCACGCAGCTCGGTCTCCAGCTCCTCGGCTTTGTCACCGTTGCGGCCTGGGCGGCTGTCACGATGTCCGCATTTTTCATGATCCTTAAAAAATGCGATTTTCTCCGCGCCGACCCCGCCGACGAGCTCACCGGACTCGATATCAGCGAACACGGTCTCCCGAGCGCTTATGCGGATTTTGTGCCGGCCGTCGACAGCTATGTCGAATACGGCACGGGCGAGCAGGTTCCGGTCGTGACCGGCACAACGCCGCCGGCCGAAGCGGTTCCCGTTAAGAAAGAACCTGTCTTTGCAAGCGACGGACACAAATTCAGCAAGGTGGAGATCGTTTTCAAGGAAGAAAAGCTCTTCGCTCTCAAAAGCGCGATGGCCCGTCTCGGCATCACCGGCATGACCGTCTCCCACGTCATGGGCTACGGCATGCAGAAGGGCCACACCGAGTATTACCGCGGCGTCGCGGTTGAGACCGACCTCCGGCCAAAGGTGCAGATGGATATCGTCGTCTCCGCCATCCCGGTGCGCGATGTCATCGAGACCGCCAAGAAGGTCCTCTACACCGGCCACATCGGGGACGGCAAGATCTTCGTCTACGACGTGGAAAATGTCGTCAAGGTCCGCACCGGCGAGGAAGGCTACGACGCGCTTCAGGATGTCGAATAAGGAAAATGAAAGGCGCTTACCATGTGTTCAATCATGGCCTGGTCCGGCGAATCCGCCGACCTCACAGAATTTCAAAAAGGTTTTGACGAAACGGTCTCGCGCGGCCCCGACAAGAGCCGCATCATCGATACAGGCTGCGGCCTCATGGGCTTCCATCGCCTCGCGATCATGGGACTTACCTGCGCCGGCATGCAGCCCTTCGAGCTGGACGGAAGCTATGTCGTCTGCAACGGCGAGCTCTACGGCTTCGAGGCGCAGCGGGAGGCCCTGAAAGAAAAAGGCTATGCTTTTAAGAGCGGCAGCGACTGCGAGATCATTCTCCCGCTCTGGTTCGAGTACGGGACCCGCATGTTCTCGATGCTCGACGCTGAATTTGCCCTGATCCTCTTTGACGGAAGGACAAAGGAGTTCATAGCCGCCCGCGATCCAATCGGGATCCGGCCGCTCTACTACGGGTACGACGGGAACGGCGGAATTATCTTCGCCAGCGAGCCGAAGAACCTGGTCGGTCTTAGCAGCCGCATCAGGCCCTTCCCGCCCGGCCACTACTATAAAAGCGGATACTTTATCCCCTATACGGACATCTCCCATGCGGATATCGTCTGCCGCGACGACCTTGAAACGGCCTGCGGCAAAATCCGGGAAAAGCTCATAGCCGGCGTCAAAAAGCGTCTCGTAGCCGACGCGAAGGTCGGCTTCCTCCTCTCCGGCGGCCTCGACTCCTCCCTCGTCTGCGCGATCGCCGCCCGCGAGAGCGAGACTCCGATCAAAACCTTCGCGATCGGCATGAGCGAGGACGCGATCGACCTCAAATACGCCCGGGAGGCCGCCGACTTTATCGGCGCCGACCACACGGAGGTCTACATGACCCCGGAGGAGGTCATCGCGACGCTTCCCGAGCTCATCAGGCTCCTCGGGACCTTCGACATCACCACGATCCGGGCTTCCATGGGCATGTACCTCGTCTGCAAGGCGATCCACGAGACGACCGACATCCGCGTGCTCCTGACCGGCGAGATCTCGGACGAGCTCTTCGGCTACAAGTACACCGATTTCGCGCCTTCCGCGGAGGCCTTCCAGGACGAGGCCGAAAAGCGGGTCCGGGAGCTCCACATGTACGATGTGCTCCGCGCGGACCGCTGCATCTCGGTCAACTCGCTCGAGGCCCGGGTGCCCTTCGGGGATCTTGATTTTGTGAAATACGTGATGGCCCTCGACCCGGAAATGAAGCTCAACACCTACGGAAAAGGAAAATACCTCCTCCGCCACGCCTTCGACGGTCTGGGGATCCTCCCCGACAGTATTCTCTGGCGCGAGAAGGCGGCATTTTCCGACGCGGTCGGCCACTCGATGGTGGATTACCTGAAGGAATACGCCGCCGGGGTCTACACCGACGAGGAGTTCGAGACGCTCCGCCAAAAATACACCCACGCCCGGCCCTTCACGAAGGAGTCCCTCCTCTACCGGGAAATTTTCGAGAGATACTATCCCGGCCAGGCGGAGATGATCACGGACTTCTGGATGCCCAACCGTACGTGGGAGGGGTGCAACGTGGACGATCCTTCGGCCCGGGTTCTTGCGAACTACGGGGCGAGCGGGACATAAAATCCGCCTTCCGCGGTTGACAAATTAAATAATTTGCTGTAAAATTCATTTTCAGTGAAGGCAACGGCGTCTTTGAGCAATGGGCTCAGAGGCGCCTTTTTTATGATATCGCCTGGTCTCCAAGTCTGTGCACACGACTCGTGCTCGCACGAGAATCAGTGCACAGACTTGCGAGACGCTAACAAAAACGAATCAAAAAGCCACGCGGCGTGGAACAAGCGGGGCGATTGATGAGTTTTTGCAGGATTGCGAGAGTGCGAGCAAAGCGAAGCACGGAGCAATCCGCAGCGATATCATCAACAATATAAGGAGTTTACTATGTGCGGAATCGTCGGATTCACGGGTGTGCAGGGCGCCGCCCCCATCTTACTTGACGGCTTAAAGAAACTGGAGTACCGCGGCTATGACTCGGCCGGCATCGCGGTCATGGACAGATCGAAGATCTCGGTCAGCAAGGTCACCGGCCGCATCGCGAACCTGTGCGCGAAGACCCACGACGGGGCCGACGTGCCGGGCGTGACCGGGATCGGCCACACGCGCTGGGCGACCCATGGGGCTCCGACGGAGGAAAATGCCCACCCGCACCTCTCGAACGACGGCCGCTTTGCGGTCGTCCACAACGGGATCATCGAGAATTACCTGCCCCTCCGCGAGGAGCTCATCCGGGATGGGTATCACTTTGAGAGCGAGACCGACACCGAGGTCATCGTCCACCTGATCGAGCTCTACTACAAGGGCGACATGCACGAAGCTCTGGTCAAGACCACGAACCGGCTCCAGGGCTCCTACGCCCTCGGCGTCATCTGCGCCGACGAGCCCGGGAAAATGTACGCCGTCCGGGAAGCCAGCCCGCTCATCCTGGGGGTCGGCCTCCACGAGAATTTCTTCGCCTCGGACGTCACCGCCCTGGTCGCCCACACGAGAAACGTCATCTACCTCGAGGACGGCGAGTTTGCCGAGCTGACGGGGGATACGGTTCGCATTTTCGACTGTCTGAACCAGGATATCGACAAAAAAATCAGCCGCATCTCCTGGAACGTTCAGGCGGCCGAGAAGGGCGGCTATGAGCATTTCATGATGAAGGAGATCATGGAGCAGCCCGGTGCCGTCAAGGCGACGATCGCTCCCCGCATCAGGGACGGGCGGGTTGCATTTGACGAGCTGACCCTGACCGCGGAGGACCTCCGTGAGATCCGCCAGATCGTCATCACCGCCTGCGGCTCCGCCTACTACGCGGGCTGCGCGGCCAGATATGCGCTCGAAAGGCTCACCCATATCCCGGTCGTTTTAGAGCTCGCGAGCGAGCTCCGCTACAGCGATCCGCTGATCGATGAGCACACGCTCCTCATCGTGATCTCCCAGTCCGGCGAGACCGCCGACACGATCGCGGCGCTCAAAGAGTGCAAAGCCCGCGGCGCCCGCACCCTCGCGGTCGTGAACGTGGTCGGCAGCACGGTCGCGAAGCTCGCGGACAACACGGTCTACACATGGGCCGGCCCGGAGATCGCGGTCGCGACCACCAAGGGCTACACGACCCAGGTCTCGGTCCTCTATCTTCTCGCGGTCTACATCGGCGACAAGCTCGGCCTTCTTGAAAATGAATACAAAACCCTCGTAAAAGACCTCCAGCTCCTGCCGAGACGGATCCAGCAGACGATCGACCTTAATGCCGCGATCCCGGACCTCGCGAAGAAGTACCACGCGAGTAAGGCCCTCTTCTTCATCGGCCGGAATACCGACTACGCGGTCTCCCTCGAGGGGGCCCTCAAGATGAAGGAGATCTCCTACCTCCACTCGGAGGCTTACGCCGCGGGCGAACTCAAGCACGGGACGATCGCGCTCATCGAGGAGCACACGCCCGTCATCGCGCTCTGCTGCAACCCGGCGATCATGGGGAAGACCCTCTCCAACATCGTCGAGGTGAAATCAAGAGGAGCGGAGGTCCTCGCGCTGACCTTCCGCTCCAACCAGAAGATTATATCGGTCGCGGACGACCTCCTGTTCATCCCGGACACGGACCCGCTGTTCTCGGCGGTCACCGAGATCGTCCCGCTCCAGCTCCTCGCCTACCACGTCGCGAAGGAGAACGGCTGCGACATCGACAAGCCGAAGAACCTCGCGAAGTCGGTGACGGTAGAGTGAGTTCGCGGATGGGGACGGTTCTCCGCGGATGGGGACGGTTCTTCTCTGCGAAGAACCGTCCCCATCCGCGGAGAACCGTCCCCATCTGCGAAGAACCGTCCCTGTCTGCGAAATCAGGCGATACGCACATATCTCCCCGCCGCAACGCTCTCCGTCTCTCTCCCCGGCAGCCTTATCTCCGCCGTGCAGTTGGCCGGAACCGTGATCGTGTACGCAATCCCCTCCGGCGTCCTCTCCCACCGGCTCCTCACCTCGCCGTAGAGGCTCTTATACCCCGCCTCGGCAAAGCTCAGCGTTCCGCCCGGCACCGGCTCGATCACAAAATGTCTCTCTCCCTCCACACGGATCCCCGCGCAGGAGTCGAAGAGCCACTGGCACACCGCGCCCGGCGAATAATGATTGAGGCTCCCGTCGCCGCCGCGCCCGGTGTAGCCCTCCCAGGTCTCCCAGATCGTGGTCGCACCCTTAAGGACCTCGTAGAGCCAGCCCGGCTTCTCCGTATTTAAGAGCAGCCTGTAGGCCGTCTCGGCCTCTCCCGCCTCGGTCAGAGTCCCGAGCAGGAACGGTGTGGACAGAAATCCCGTGCCGACCCGATAGTTGAAGTTCTCCACAGCCCTGACCAGCCGGTTTTGGGCTTTCATTTTTGCCTCGCCCTTAAGGAGTCCCAGCGCCAGCGGCCGCACGAGCTTCGCCTGCCGGTCCGTATCGAGTTCCGCATACTGAAAATAAACTTCCCTCGCCCGCTCCGCCGCTGCCGCATAAGCGTCAGCCGGTTTGCCCAGCAGCCCGGCAATCTCAGCCATCGTCGTCATCGTAAGATAGAGATATGCGGTGCACTCCTCCGGGTGCTTTGCCTTATTTCCGTAGACCTTGTCCTTAAATTCCTCCGGCTCGAGCCACTCGCCCAGATGGATGCCCTTCTCGTAGTGCCCGTCCTTCTCCAGGTTCTGAAGGACATGCTCCGCATACTTCTCCATCATCGGCCAGCTCTTTTTCAGGACCTCCCTGTCGCCGAACCGCTTATAGAAGCGGTAAGGCACCAGATAGACCGCATCCGCCCAGCCCACGGAGGACCCGGTGGCTTTGTACATCATCTCCACCCCGTTTAAGGGCAGAACTGCCGGGATAAGTCCGTTCTTATACTGTCCGTCCTCCATGTCCCGGATCCATTTCCGGAAGAACGGTGCGGTGTTCATGAGGTAAGCCCCCGTGTTGAAAAATACCTGCGCATCCCCCGTCCAGCCGAGTCTCTCTCTGGTCGGGCAGTCCGTCGGCACATCGAGGAAATTGCCCTTCATGCTCCACCTGGTATTCGTAAGCAGCTGATTGACCCGCTCGTCCGAGCAGATGAAATCCCCCGTCTCATCAAGATCGGAATACACCGCGATCGCCGTAAAATACTCCGGATCGACCGGAACATTTCCGATCACCTCGGCGTAGCGGAACCCGAAGACGGCAAAGGACGTCTTGTAGTGATCCTCCTCCCCCGAGCAGGTAAAAATAATCTCCTGAAGAGGCGTGCCGACGGTCTCTCCGCTGATTTTGCCCGTGGCGAGCTTTTTGATGAGCTTTACCTGCGTCCAGCCGGAGGCCGGCTTCGTCTCCTGCGCATTTTCGACCACTCTCTGCTCTTTTTCATCGTAGAGCTCCGAGCAGACGATCCTGATGCGCTGTCCCTTCTGACCTTTCACACAAAATTCCAGATATCCGGCGATGTTCTGGCCGAAATCCAGCACATTTCCCGGAAGGAGCGTCGGCTTAAAGCGCTCGTGTTCCGTCACGGGCACATTGTCGGAGGAGCAGAGTTTCACATTTTTCGGAGCCTTGACAATGCGGGCACGGCCGGCATAGGAGGGCTTCATCGCGGCGTTGTACACCTCGCCGTCCTTGAGGTCCGCAAAGCGGACCGGGCCGTCGTCGGACCAGCAAAAGGAGCCGTCCGTCCCGATCGTCTCCCTCCGGCCGTCGGCGTAGGTGATCTCAAGCTGGGCAAGGAGGCTGGTCTCCGTCCCGAAGACATTGGTCACCCCGTAGGCTGCGAGGCTTCCACGGAACCAGCCGTCCGCAAGGCGCAGTTCAAGGGTATTCATTTCCCGGATGTGCCTCGTCACATCGTATGTCTGCACCTGGATCCGTTTGTTGTAGTTCGTCGAGCCCGGCGCAAGGATAAAATCCTCGATGCGCTCTCCGTTGACGGTCACATCGTAGATGCCGCGGGCTGTCGCATAGATCCGCGCCTTTTTGATCTCCCCGCGGGCGGCAAACTCCTTTTTAAAGCAGTCGACGGGGTAGCGGCGCTTCGGATCCGGCCTGTAATCCCCGCTGATCCAGCTTGCGGTCCAGTCATTTTCCGCAAGGAGCCCCAGTTCAAAGGAGCTTTCGCTGAGTTCTCCGGGCTCGTCATTTTCATCCCAGAGCTGCACGCTCCACTGCACCGCGTCGCGGCTTTTCAGCACCTTTCCCTCATAGGGGATGTGCGTCATGGAGGCACTCTCCACTTTTCCGCTGTCCCAGACGGTCTCGTCCTCGCGGGTGCAGACGATCCGATACGCCGTCTGCCTTACACCGTCTTCGCAGTTCCAGTAGAAACGCGGGTAGGGATTGCCGAGCCCCAGGGGCTCATGTAAATAGTCGACTTCAAGGTGCGTTGCTTTCATTTCAAATCTTCTCCGTGATCCTGATCTCAGTCTCCGCCGTCTCGATCCAGTCACTTGCAGAAACGCGGATGCTTCCGCTCTCACCGGCACGGACCGCCGCCAGCGAGCGCCCGTAATAGGTAGTGTACTCTCCGCTGTCGAAGCGCTCCTCCGTGCGGGGATTTGCGCTGCCGAAGCCCAGAAGCTCACCGCCCTCGACGGATATTTTCAGCTTGCGGTCAACATTGGACTCCACATTTCCGTCCCTGTCCGCCATCACGACCGGGATATACACAACTTCCCCGGGTGCCGCCTCAGCCTTCTCCGGCCTGAGCGTGATGTTGGCATTGCCGGCCGAGGTCAATCTGCTTCTTCCGATCTCGCGCCCACCGGCATCATAGGCGGCTGCTTCGAGCGTGCCCGGCGCATATTTTACCTTGAAGACTGCCTTGCAGTCTTTCACCTTCGAGGCCCCGACCTTCCTGCCGTTTAAGAAAAGCTCGACTCTCGCCGCGTTGAAAAATACCTCGACGACAGCCTTCCTGCCCTCGCAGCCCCGCCAGCTCCAGCTCGGGATGCCGTTCGTGCCGCGCCAGACCATCTTGGCCGGGTTTACATCGTGGTTGATCGGCTGCACACAGATCGCGGGTGCGTCCAGCTTATCCCAGACCGCTGCGGCCTGATAAGCCTCCGCGTTGGCGTCGCCCAGAATGTCGATTGCGCCGGAATCCGCCAGCAGCCAGGGGTAGGGTTTGTTGAAGCCCTTGCCGTCCGGCGTGTAGGCCCAGGCGCCGATGCCGGCCTCGCCCAGATAATCCCAGGCGGTCCACATGAAATCACCGATGAGATAGGGATATTTTTTGACCATCGCCCAGTTTTCTGCGATCGTCTGCGGGAAGGTCTCGCTGCCGACGATGACGCGGTCGGGATGGAGCTTTCCCTCCTGCGGATAACGCCCGGAGGCGTAGTTGTAGCCGCAGATATCCAGCTTATCGAGTGCCGGTGATGTGGCCGCATCCGCCTTTTTGGAGTTGGCAGCCTTGTTCATGCCGGTTCCCACGATATTGGTGATCATGTTGAAGACCGTGGAGTTCATTCCCTGCAGCTTCTTCTCGCCGCTGGTGTCGGTTCCGCCTTCCTTCTCGTCATATAGATCCTTGCCGTTCGCGGAATTCGTCATGATCATCAGGTTAAAGCCGGCCGTGACAGCCCTGGTGTCATCCAGTCCGTGAAGATAGTTCACCATCTCCTCCGTGACCCGGACACCTTCTTCCTTCGCCGGCTCGGAGACCTCGTTGCCGATCGAGTACATGATGACGGAGGGGTGATTGAAGTCGCGGTCCACCATCGCCTTAAGATCATCGAGATAGTGTTCGCGCCATTCGGAGGCGTAATCATACTTGGATTTGTGCTTGAACCACATATCCCAGCTCTCATCCATCATGTAAACGCCCAGTGCGTCGCAGGCCTCCAGCATCGCTCGGGAGCAGGGGTTGTGGGCGGAACGGATCGCGTTGAAGCCCGCATCCTTCATGATCTTTACGCGGCGCCATTCGCTCTCGTCATAAGCCGCCGCGCCGAGGATACCGTTGTCGTGGTGGACGCAGCCGCCGCGGAGGAGGGTTTCATTTCCGTTGATGAAGATCCCCTGATTTGACCATTCCACTTTTCGAATGCCGAAGCGGATCTCACAGCTGTCCGCGCCGTTTGTGACATTCGCCGTGTAGAGATACGGGTCATTCTCGCTCCAGAGCCTCGCGTCCGGGATCGCAAGTTCAAAATCGGTCCCCTCGCCGGATACCCCCGCAGTTTCGACCTTCACGGACTGCTCCGACCGGACCCGGATCACCGCCGGATCGTATGACACGGTGCTGATCTTCACGCTCTCCGGCTCGATGCTCTCCTTCGGCCCCTCGTAGAGCCAGACCGGACGGTAAATGCCCGCGCCCGAGTACCAGCGGGAATCCGGATGGGTCACGGAGCATTCGACGCGAATCGTGTTTTCGCCGTCCACGAGGTACTCGTCCGCATTGACAAAGAAGGGGATGTAGCCGTAGGCTGCGCCGCCGGCTTCCCTTTCGTTCAGGAAGACTCTGGCATTTTTGTAGACGCCCTCAAAGAGAAGCAGCACATGGTCACTCGCCGGGCGTTTAAAAGTCTTCTCATAGACATACTTCCCGTCCGGGAAACAGGCGCCCGCACTGCCGCTCTTCGCGTCCGGCCGGCGCTCTTCATGGATCATGGCGTCGTGCGGAAGCGTGACGGGTTTGCCGTTGCAGGTCCAATCATTCACAAATGCTGTTTTTCTCATACCGAAATACCTCCCTGAATCATTGAGGGGCGGCGGCCCTGCCGCCGCCCCCTTTACGAGCTTTGATTACTTCTTCTTTTTTGCGGCTTTCGCAGCCTTCTCGGCCAGCTTCGCCTGGTATTTTGCCTCCTCCTCGTCGAAGCTAAGGCCCTTCCTCTCGCATTTCAGTCTGAGCTCTCTGATGCGGTTTTCCTCCGCGATGCGGTCATTTTCCGCCTGCTCGAGTGCGGCCTTCTCCTCCGGAGAGACATATTCGATACCCTGCGCTTCGGCTTCGGCGCGGTGCCGCGCTGTGATGTCCGCGATCATCTGCGGCACATCATTTTCTACAGTATACGTCAGGAACAGCAGGAAGACAATGAGGTATGTGAACATCGGCACACCGAAGTAACCGAAGATGAAATAATTCTGCACCGTTGCGGTCTGCGCAACCCAGCTTCCGTCTGCCGCCGGCGGAATGTAGCCGAGGCCGCCGAGCCCCAGGTTGAAGAGGCCGGTACCGAATCCCATGGCGATCGTCGCGCCGACCGAGATGAGCGACGCGGTCAGGCCATCGCAGCGGAACCCGTTCTTCCACTCGATGTGATCCTGCATGTCCGCCTGCATGGAGGCCATGAGGTAGGTCGGCAGAAGGCCGAAGGACCGGACGACAAGGCTGACGATGACAATCATCATGTTATGGGGCTGGAGCCAGCCGATCAGAGCTCCGACGAAGGACATGGTCATGCCGAGCAGCATGCTTTTGCGCTTGCCGATGCGCTTCGCAAGAGGCCACATGAGGAAGACGCCGAGCCCGAGAGGTGCCTGGCCGACCGCGTTCAGGATCGTCTGCGTCGAGCCGTCGTTGTAGGTTCCGAGAACCCAGTTGCAGTAGTAGACAAGGCTGGCGCCCATCCATGTGTTGTAAATCTGCCAGACAAAGAAGAATGCGACGTACAGAACCCAGAAACGGTCCTTCAGGCAGGCATCCAGCTGTCTTTTGAGGGAAACCGTCTCGATCTCCTTCTCCGCAGCCAGCGCATCCTCGGTGATGCGTTCTTTCGTAAAATAGTACTCCAGCAGCGCCGCCGGGATACAGATGGCGGAGAAAATACTCATCACGGTGAGCCAGCGGCTCTGATCCACGCCCATCCACGGCAGCAGAAGAAGCGGGACAAGTATGTAGACCAGTGCGCCGGGGATCATGCTGGTTCCCATGTTGTTGAAGAGGGCCAGAGCATCACGCTGCCGGGTATTTCTGGTGGAGAGCGGGACCATCAGGCCGTGGCTCATGTTGTAGATCGTGAAGGCGAATGCAAAGTACAGGTTGTAGCTGAGCGTGATCCAGAGTATCTTCACGGTATCGCTGGCATTCGGCACCATATAGAGAAGGATACCGGCAGCTGCCAGCAGGGGGCCTGCCACAAACAGCCACGGTCTGGCCTTGCCCTGCCTGGTGCGGGTTCTCTCTACGATCTGACCCATCACGACGTTTGTGACGGCGTCAATGATCTTGGACAGGATCGGCATGATCGTGAGGAAGAGGCCGCCCATAAGACCGCTGACCTTCAGGACGTCTGTGTAGAAGACATTCAGGTAAATGCTTGCGACCACATAGTAGGAAATGTAAATGATGCCGGGTCCGACGAAATAACCGAACCAGCGCTCCGAGTTCTGCACGTTGGCGGAGCGGATGCGCGTGTTCAGTTTCGGTGAAGCGAAGAGTTTGCTTTTTTCAAAGACCGCCATGGATGATCCTCCTTTTTGCAGTTCCGTTTTTCTTTACCGCTATTATACCTTCATGCACGGGAAAAATCATTCACCCAAGCGGTCATCCGGATTCGCATTTTCGGACATTTAAACCGTCTTCTGTGCGATGAAAAATTATTCAAATTTTGATATTTCCTTACCCGAAAACGTGCTACAATATAGGTACTTCATAAACGAAGAAAGGAAGTATGGAAAAATGAGCAAAATCGTCATCATGGAATCTCTCGGCATCTCCGCAGAGGAGCTCGCCGCACGCAAAAAGCCCTTCGAGGAGAAAGGCCACACCTTCGCCTGTTTCCCGCGCACAACGGACATCCCCACCCTGATCGAGGAGGCGAAGGACGCCGACGCGATGATCATCGCCAACATGCCGATGCCGGGCGAGGTGATCGGCAGCTGCGAAAACCTTAAGTTTATCGACGTCGCCTTCACCGGCGTCGACCACGTGGGGCTCGCCGCGGCAAAAGAAAAAGGCATCGCGGTCAGCAATGCCTCCGGCTACTCCAACGAGGCCGTCTCGGAGCTCGTGCTCGGTATGGTCCTGAATCTCCTCCGCAACATGTCCGCCGTGGAGGCCCGCTGCCGCGAGGGCAAAACCTTCGCAGGTCTCATGGGCAGTGAACTCAAGGGCAAGACGGTCGGCATCATCGGCCTCGGCAAGATCGGAAGCCGCTCCGCTGAGCTCTTCAACGCCTTCGGCTGCCGCGTGCTGGCGAACAGCCGCACAAAGAAGGAAAATGCAGCCCCCTATATCGAGCAGGTCTCAAAGGACGAGCTTTTGAGGGAGTCCGACATCGTCGTGCTCCACTGCCCGCTTAACGACTCCACCCGCGGCATGATCAACGCGGAGAAGCTTGCCCTCATGAAGAAGTCCGCGATCCTCATCAACGTGGCCCGCGGTCCGGTCGTGGTCGCGAAGGACCTCGCGGAGGCCCTCGATAACGGCACGATCGCAGCTGCCGGCATCGACGTCTTCGACAAGGAGCCGCCGCTTGACCTTGATGAGCCGCTCCTTCACTGCAAAAACTGCCTGGTCACCCCGCACGTGGCCTTCGCCTCCGAGGAGTCGATGACCCTCCGCGCGGAGATCGTCTTCGACAACCTCGACGCGTGGATGCGCGGCGAGCAGAAGAACGTGATTCTCTGAAAAATAAAAAGCCCGGGGACGGTTCTTTTTATGCAAAAAAGAACCGTCCCCGCTTGCCTCAGCAGCCCTTTCTCCCGCTCCTGTGATCCTCGATCGAGCAGGCGCCCGGCGTCCCGAACTCCACGAGCCCGACATCCTCGGGCTTCAGGGTCACGGTGCCGTCCTCCAGCACGAACGCCGGGATCCCGACGTCCCCGATCGCCTTCATCCGGTCAAAGGCTGGGTTCGTGTCTCTCAGCCTCGTAAAGGCGCTCATGTTCCGGATGTTCTCTCCGATATTGATGTACCTGAACTCGTCTTCACGTCCTTCGATCTGTTTGTGGATATAGTCACAGTAGGGACAGGTCGGCATTCCGTAAACTTTAATCATACTCTTTACCTCCGTTTATTCATCATCTTTTTCGAGTAACCTCACTTCATCCTGCTCAAGCGGATGATTCGCCGCCGCAACATTCTCCGGCAGCCGCGCCGGATTCGTCGTGCTCATGATCGCGAAAGTGTTCATCTCGCTCCCGAACACATACCGAAGCGCAATGTCCGCAACGGTCGTCCCGTACTTCTCCGCCAGCACCTCGGCGTTTCTGAGCCTCCGCATGTTCTCCTCTGAGAGATACCCCTTCTGCGCCGGCCCGTCCAGCACCTTCTTCGCGCCCTCATAGTCAAACGACCTGAATTTCCCGCTGAAGAACCCGCGGGCGAGGCTCGAATAGCAGAGCACCGGCATCCGGTTCTCCGCGTACCAGTTCTGGGCCGCCGCGTTCTCGGGTCCGGAGACCGTGACGCACTCGCCGCCCCAGGGGTCGTTCACCTGCCGCGCGAGCCCGAAGTTCGGGCTGGACACCGAGAATCCGTCAAGCCCGTGCGCCGCCGCGTAGGCGTTGGCCTCCGCGATGCGCTCATGGGTCCAGTTGGATACCCCGAATATACGGATCTTCCCCGCCCGCTTGCACTCGTTCAGCGTCTCCATGATCTCGGAGACCGGCGTCTTCGGATCGTCCCTGTGCAGCAGGTAGATATCGATATAGTCCATATTCAAGGCCCTGAGGCTCGCGGCGAGCTCCTTAAGGATCACCTTGCGGTTGACCGCAACCTCTCCCTTCCGGTTCACATTTCCGCATTTTGTTAATATGACAACCTGCTCGCGGTTACCCCTGTCACGCACCCACCTGCCGAGACTCTTCTCCGCGAATCCGTAGCCCCTCGCGCAGTCAAAGGCGTTGATGCCGTGGGCCATCACCGCGTCGAGCAGCGCATTTACATTCTTCCCAGCCAGCATCGGCGCAATCGCCGTCCCGAAGAAGATGCGGGAAACCGGCTTGTCAATGCCCGGGATCTCCGTGTGCGGCGCGCGGATATCAGGGGTATCGTTCCCGTTTTCCGGTGCGTTCCTGCGGAGTTTGTCGGCGTTTAATTTGCGAAAGCTCATCAGCGGCAGATTCATACTCTTAAGCCCTCCTTCTTACCGGGTGTTCCTTCCTATATTTTACTTGCAGGCATCCTGAAAATCAATTACCATAATGGTCATAAAGATTCTCATTTTCGGGTAACTATTCAGCACCCCTTTCGGACGAACGGAGGTTCACACCATGAGAGAGCGCATAAAGCTGCCGATGACCGAGCTCGAAGAGCGCCTTAAAATATGCCTTTCAGCCCGCCCGGACATCCAGTCTCACATCCTCACCGGGCAGGAGCTTGCGGAGTACACCGCCTGGATGGCGAAGGAGTACGGGCCGAAGCTCTCCCCCGAGGTCCGGAAATCCATGATGGATGATATCCACGGGGAAAAGCGCGGGCAGATGATGCCGATCGGCCAGCGGCTGCTCACCAATCCCTCCGACACGGGCGCTCTCCGGCAGCTCTCGACAAGATGGGGCAACCAGGAAGAAGGCAGCTACATCCATCCCGACCAGGACATCTCCGCCTGGCAGATGATCCGCTATATGCCCGCCCACTGGCACCGGAACCAGTATTTTGAGATCTATTACGCGCTCTCCGGAGACTGCCCGGTGCATTTCACCAACGAGGTCGTCACCGTATCCCCCGGAACGGTTCTGATCGTGGCGCCGAATGTCCCCCATGCCAACCCCTGCTACGGGGATGACAGGGTGCTGATTTACTACTGCGTCCGCTCGAGCACCTTCGATGAGGTGTTCTGGAATCAGATTCCTTCCGGCAATCTCATGTCCGGCTTCTTCCGCCAGGCACTCGGCGGGAAGCAGCCCAACTCTTATCTTCACTTTGAGACAAATGAAGACCCCGAGATCCGGGATCTTCTGGAGGGCATTTTTCTGGAATACCAGGGCGATCAGGAATACAGCAGCAAGCTGATGAATGCCTACCTGGCCGCCTGTCTGATTCTCCTGCTCAGGCGTCACGAGGGCAGCGTCCGTCTGCCGCGGTCGGAGGATTTCTACTGGAAGCACGAGTACTCGGCGATCCTGAGCTCGATCCAGACGGATTTTGCGACCGTTCGCCTTGAGGATCTCGCAAAGCAGTTTCACTACAGCGAGAAGCAGATCCGCCGCATCGTCTTAAACAGCACCGGCATGAGCTACTCGGACCTCGTCACAAAGCTCCGGATGGAGCGCGCCGCGCTCCTCCTCAGGCGCAGGACCACCACCACCGAGGAGATTGCCGCCGCCACGGGCTACGCTTCCGTCAGCAGCTTCTACCGCAGCTTCACCCGGTATTACGGCTGCACGCCTCTCGAGTATCAAAAACGCATGGCGGAGGAGTCCTGACTACCGCTCCCGAAACCTCTCCTCCATAACCTCGCAGATGTATGTCTTCCTCGCCCGCTCCGTGCGGCCGGCCCGGTAAGCCTCCGCGATCTCCTCGAAGGTCGCCGTCAGAAGATTTACCGGTTTTGCATTTAAGACAAAGAGACCCCAGTCCCTGCCCTCATGCCTCTCCGAGAATTCGGGGACATGATGGTAGGGATATTCATTTGCCTTGTAGGTCCACGAGGTCCAGGACCAGCCGTACGTCTCAAAGAAGTCGAAGGTGACCTTCCAGTCCTCCACCTTGTTCCAGGCGTTGAACTCCCCGATGTAGACCGGGAACCCCGCGTTTCCGGAGATGAGGTGCATCGCTCGCACAAAATGAAGACACACAAGCTGTGAAAACGGCGTCAGATTATAAATGTGGTAGGAAGCCGCCACATTTTTCCACGGATAGTGCTTCATACCTCTCCCGTGGATCGGGAACGTGAAGTACTCAATGAAAATGAGATGCTCCGGATCCACGGACCGGACCGCCTGATACAGTTCAAAATAAAAGTCTGTCGTAAGCCTCCCGCCGAATTTTCCCGGCGCGACCCTGCACTCGTTTAAGAGGTCATATCCGAGCACAACCTCCCGTCCGCGGTACCGCTCCGCGATCATCTTCCACATCGCGATCGTTTTGCCCCTGTATTCCGGGCTGCCATAGAGCCCGAGCTGCTCGTCATTTCCCGAGTGAAAGTCCATATTCTGAGAGCCAATCGCCCCGTGGTGGTCCAGTATCGCGTAGAGCCCGTACTTCTCGCACATGGAAAGAGCCCGGTCGAGAACGGCAAAGGCATCCTCCCTCGGCTGATCCCGTCCGTGGTCAGCGTGCGCCACATGAAGGGGATTCTCACCGTGTTGAGACCCACCTCGGCAATCTTTCAGAGAGCCATCCCATCAGCCCCACTTATCCAGTTCGCGCGCAATCTCCGGAAAATCAACCCTGCACCTCCCGTCCCATATCCCGACCGGGACGGCATCGTCAAATGTGTACGTCACAAGAAGAATGCTCTCCTCTTTCTTCCGATAGACAAATATCTGCCGGCTCTCCGGATCAACGACCCAGTATTCCCTGACGTCTGCCTTCATATACTTATACAGTTTGACAGTCATATCGGTTTTGGCCGTGGTCGGGGACAGAATCTCAACAATGAAGTCCGGGGCACCGTATAGCCCGCGGCTGTTTACTTTATCAGGGTCGCAGATCACCATAATATCCGGCTGAACCATTGTCCGGTTGTCCTTATCCAGCTGCACATCAAAAGGTGCCGTAAGCACACGGCATTTTCCCCCGTTCTTCTTCACAAAATCCTGCAGCTGGTAGGACAGTTCTCCCGAGATAGTCTGATGCTCGTATGATGGCGCTGCCATATCATATATTACCCCGTCGATTAACTCCACCCGCCGGTCATCCGGCAGGGCGTAATAATCCTCCAGGGTGTACTCTCCCTGCTTTTTGATATGCGGAAAATGCGATCCTGCATTATAAGCCGCCATCGGTTCCGCGACACGATCAATCCGTCCGCTGCCTGAAACCCCTGCGGCATAACCGTCCGTTTCCCGCCTGAAAACCCTCTCCAGTGCGATAACTGTCTCCATGCGGGGAGCTTCCGTGACCCCGCCGAAGATTTTCTGCACCGTTCCGAGCGGGACCCCGGATCTCTTTGCGATTTCCTTGTTGCTGAGCCCCAGTTCTTTTTTTCTGGCTTTCATTTCTTCCAGTGTCATATTAAGCCCCTCTCTTTTCGTCCGCTATCTCCGCATCAACTTATTACCTAAGAATATTATACCTGTATTGCCTGCAAGAGTCAACCTATATTTAACCGTATAATAACCGTTTATTAACCGTTACGGTTATTTTTCGGCCACGCCAAATTCCCAATTATACCCATATCATGCTTTCTGACCGGCTGAAAACCATGCAAACAGACAAAAATCAAAGGCAGACAAGCCCCGCCTGTCTGCCTTCTCAAAAGATGCCCCATCAGTTCTTCGCTCCGCAAAGCCCGAGAATCTCCATCACGCCCTCCGTCCACCGCTGCGTCTCGCCGATCCCGCACCGAACCGTACCGTCCTCAAAATATAACAGGCCGACGTCGCCGCCCACGCTGAACATGTGAAGAAGAGACCCGTCCACAGAACCCCCGTCCTTCGCGGCGACACTCTTGAAATCAAAATAAATCCCCCACGAATCTCCCGAGTACGCATTAGCCTTCTCCCCCGGCAAAATGTTCCTCAGCCTTGTCTTAAACGTAGTCCCGCTGAACATATGAAGAACCACCGAAAACTCTTTATCCTCCGGCGTAAGGGAAAACTCATGATTAACCGAGTCCCCGGCCGGCCGATACCAGCCGCTGATCCTGACGCACCCATCCATCCTGAGGGCCGGATACCGCTGCTCGATCGTGCGCGGCCAGGTATAGAACAGAGCTGACAAGACGAGCACGGCGAGGACTGCTGCGGCCGCGGCAAGGCCCCATCCTCTTTTGCGCACATTCTTCTTTTCTTCCTGCGAATCCCTCACAACGCTCGCGAGCGTCTCCTCCGCCTTCTCCCTGTAGTCTTCCACAGGAATCCGCTCCCCGGTGAGCAGTTCATTTACCGTGATGCCGAGCAGATTGCAGAGTTCAAGCATGATGGACGCATCCGGCAGGCTCTTCCCGTTTTCCCACTTTGAGACCGCCTTATTCGAAATCCCGAACTTTCCGGCGAGCGAAGCCTGCGTCAGCCCTTTTTCCTTCCGAAGCTCGGCGATGAATCTTCCGATTTTTACCTGATCCATGGAGATTCCTCCTTTCCCTGCCATCATCATACCGAATCGCCCCGAAAAATGCAATGAACCGCTGGTAGACCCGCCTCATCAGGCCCTTTTTCCCGGAGATACACCTGAAGCCCGGCAAAAAGAGCCGCTTTGCGCGGCTCTCCCATAAACCTTATGTCATTCTTCCGGACTGTATTCCAGAATATCTCCCGGCTGGCAGTTAAGCGCCTCGCAGATTGCCACCAGGGTGGAAAATCTGATCGCACTCACCTTGCCGGTCTTAAGCTTGGAGAGATTCACATTTGAAACTCCCACACGTTCCGACAGCTCATTCAGACTCATTTTTCGGTCCGCCATAACCCGGTCGAGCCGCAATACTATTTTTCCCATACGTGACCTTCCTTATAAAATCTCATCAACCTCGTTCTGAAGAGCCCTGCCGTATTCCAGTATTGAGTAGATACACCAGAAAAGAAGAGCCCCTATGACAGCCGGAGCGACGCCGACAAATACCAGAAGCGCCGCCGTCAGCATGATAAACGCATACTTAAGCTTGCCCAATATCCTGTCTGAGAAAGGTGTTGTCTCCCTGCTGAGCTCCTTAAAGATGTCTTTAAACAGCCCCAGAGCACATGTGACAATGGCGCAGAGGATGGCTGCCACGGCACAGCTCATGGCGATCGGCAGTGCATAATTTCCCGCGGCAAAAGCCCTGTCATAGTTTATCAGGAAATTTATATTGCTGCCCCCTATTCTGAGGTTCTCGACGGTTACCGAACCGGCTTCCACCGCTTTTCCGACATGCTCATCAATCATTCCCCTCTGCGTAATGCAGACAATCGCTCCTACGAGCGCCAGTACGATACCGACAATTGTCACGATCTGCAAAACGGAGATTACCCGTGATGATGTCCTGCAGCGGTTTCTGACAGCCTCCAGCTTCCTGCTCTGTTCATTCATAATTCTTTCCTCCATTGGCTTTATAAGGTTAATTCGGGTTCAACGTTATTCGTTAACGATTTAATGTTTACCGTTAAATTAAATATACCAGCCAATGAATCGTTTGTCAATAACTTTTTAATGTTTCTCGTTAAATATTTTTCAACGCACAATAAAAGACAGGCCTTCCGCCTGTCTTTTAAATCTTCAGCCTTCGTCCGGCCTCTCCTGCCCTTTATACCCCTTGTGGTACCCTGTCGGCCAGTAATACATGTACCCTGTATGGCGGGCCGCCCCTTCCCGGTAGCTCTCCGGGACGCTCCTTCTTGTTTTTCGACTGTCGGCCGGGAGCCCCATCTCCCGGTCAAGGATTCCCTGCTCCATTCCGGCATGGTAGCCCGCAAGAGCGCCTCTCTCAAAGGAGAGCTCATGCGCGGAGTAGTCTCCTCCGATGAAAATGAAACCCGCAAGCGCGGCGCAAAGACCCGCATCAAAGACACGCCTCACAGCCGGGCTCCTCTGCAGACTATTTCTTTTCTCTCTCTTTTCCCTCACAAACGCATCGGCAAGCGCGCAGGCAGAGAAAACGATCATACAAAGAAGAAGAGCAATCTCCCCGTCATCGACAGCGCATGTTTTGACGTTTTCCACACTTCACGCATTTCATAAACCTGTAACTCCTCTGTGCTTATCATTATTTATTCACCATGCACGGCTTCATAACAGTCATCACATACAAAAACCATCATCCCTGCCATGTTTTCATAATGCTTTGTAGCTTTCTCATCGCAAAGCATGCAGTATTTGCTGCATTCCTTACAAACATATGCCTTTTCTCCGTCAGAATTCTCATATGCTATTGAAGGTCTTTTATCACACCAGTCACACGGCTCATTTACCGTATGCGGCATTTTGAGTATTACAACTAATACAGCTATCGCAAGTATTACACCTACAACTCCGACAATCAATTTTGCTGACATCTTCATATTAATTCCTCCCTCGTATAACAATATCATATATTATAAATTCAATAGTTACTAAGTAGTGTGCATATCTTTTACACAATCGAGCATCTTCGCAATTATTCTTTTACACTATGTTGCCAGTATCCAAGATACCTTCCCCGCAAATCATCTGAACCTTATGTTTTTTACTCTTCTTACTACGATAGACTACAAGCCTAAATAGATGGGCTTAGCTCATAGTACGCCCTTACGAAAATTCTTCCTCACCAGGTTGTAAGAAGAGTCTCATCCCTAAAGCGCCTAAGAACCATTACTTCAGGAGCATTATATAATCCGTACACGGCTGTCTCTTCCCATATAATAAGGCATACTTTTGCGACGAGATATGTAGCGGTTGGCTGTGATGTGAGAAGTCTCTTAGTATACAACCAACCTCCTGCTCGTTATATAATTACTTATTCTTTTTTTATTTTTTTACGCCTTATACTTGTAACAATATCTGTACCTATACCTAATCCGAACATGAGAGCCCCCATAAAAGTCTTAAACATTGTTTCCATTTCATGGTTAGTCAACGGTGACGTATAGGTATATCTGCGTGCATCAAGATCTCCCATAATCGTGGATAAACCCGTGCCCAATAAATATAAGCCCACAAAAAAAAGAATCGCTCCAACTCCTATAAGAATTAAGATATAGATTTCTTCATTCCTTTCTTCTTCTCGAATCGGCGCTCCACATTTCGGGCAAACTTTTGCTTTGTCACTAATTTCTGCGCCGCATTCTTCACATTTGATAATGGCCATATTAAACCTTCCTCTTCTTTTTGTAATTCAGCACCCCTTTGACATCATTAAAGATCTCAGAGAGGTGCTCTTGCAGAATTAACTGTTTCTTACCAGGTTGCCCCATCACGATAGTAGCAGCATGAATTACTGCACTTAGATGGTCCATCAGCACTTTTTTCTTTCTCTGTCCCTTTGGCTTCAAGAGAGACTTTCTGAACCTCTGGCTTCTTGTACTCCATTATTGTAACCTCCTTTCGCGAAAAGTGATGATATATCTTAATAACTTTCTGGTAGTTAAAAAGATTTCCATTTCCTAGAGGCCGCCTTCTTGCGCTGCGCCACCTGTCTTCTGGCGGCCACTACGCGCATATGGGTAAGCTTGCAAACTGTATCGGAAGGAATATTTTCATCTCCCGTTGTTAGTTTATTTACAAGAACACAAGGGCTACACATCATAAGATATTCACAGCGCACACATTTGTTATACTTAGAGGCTACTTCATTGCGATAGCTCCCAAAATCATCCCACGCCTCTTGCATTGAGCATGATAAAATATTCCATTTTTTTATTCTGCTTTTATGACACGGATTTATGAACCCTTGATAATCTATAAGAAAATTAGAGACTGCCATATCGCACATATAGAGCGGAACTTTAGTTTTATGCATTACCGAGTTCTTAACAGATGCCTGACGCAGTATCTCCTCAGCATAGCCTTCGGAAAGCATTTCCGTTTTTACAATCTTTTCTAACTCCATCATATGATTTTTAGGACATGAATCTCCGAGAAGAGTTGGAAATAATTCCATGGAGTAAGAAAAGACCGCACCAAATACCTCTGCCACTTTCTTTACTTTTAGAAAATCCTCTTCATTTTCCTTCATTCCGATGTATTTTATTTCGAAATGTATTCCACTATCATTAAGCAGCACGAATGTCCGGATGACTTTATCATACATACCTTTTCTTCCGGTTACTCTTTCGTAGCTAACTTCATCACCGCCATACATACTGATACTTATGGAAGCTGGCGGAAACTCGCGAAACACCTCCAGAACCCTCTCATCAATAAGTGTTCCGTTGGTTAGAAGCTCCAAAATAAATCCTTTCTTCTTTGCATAAACATAGATTTCCAGGAAATCGGACCTGGTAAAGATCTCTCCACCTGTAAAATACAAAAACAGAACGCCGGCATCATATAGTTTGTCGATAATGACCTTCACTTGTTCTGTTGTGAGCAGCTTCTGCTCTTTTTTGTTTTGATCCTGCAAATAACAATGAACACATCTAAGGTTGCAATATGGAGTCAGTTCAATCCCCCCTACATAAGGATGACGTTTCTCGTACCAGGTATTATCCTGTATTTCTCGAAGACTTCCAAACCTGCTTCCTACCTCTTCTGCAAACATTTACGACATCCTCTCTACATATCCCATCTTTTGAAGTTCCGAGATGAATTCTTTGCAATCTGTATATATCTGACCATACATTTCCGGCTGGTAAGCTACTATCCTTCTTTTCAGATTGCAGACAAGGCTGTCGATTGTAAAAACTCCTCTCGATATCCCGTATTTCACGATTTCCTGCCCGATTTCATTAAGACGGTATAAGATTTTCAGGTTATAGTAATCCTTCTCATGGATATCAATTAGAAAATACACACCTCCTACGTTGCGAACTACCAAGCCAGCTTTCATAGAGAAATAATCCTCTTTGGGAATTTCAGCAGGCTTAAAATAATACTTCACATACGATGATGTCCCCTCACATCCCGGGTTCATCTGTATCAAATCGAGACGAAGGCGCCTTTCTTCAGAGAATAAGCTTCTTATCCAAGCATGGTTTTTCTTATTCGTACCCGCAAAAACACTGTACTTATCAAGAACATCAAAAAACTCTGAATTTCCTAAGGATGGTTTAAAATAATATTTTGTCCTATCCCTTTGCGTACAAACATCAAATTGAAGACCTATGCACCGCAGATGCCCGGCTCCCGCAGCCTCAAAAGCCTTATATGCCTGAATTTGAATATGATCACTGTCACATGCTGCCAGCTTCTCTGTCTCTGCAAGCAATCCGCTGCAAATATTATCTTCATCCACGCCAAAAGTTTTAAAGTACACGCGAATGGATTGTATCTCTCCTTCATGAAAGACTACACTCAGATAATACAAGGGCAGATAATCTCCTATGCATACAGGCTTCAAAAAATCCTCATATTGGTTTAATTTTTCTATCCACCATGAAGTCACGTAGGGTGAAATAATCTGAATCACTTGTTCATATTGTTCATCGCAAGCTACGTTTATTCGAGCGACTATTTTATAGTCTTCCTCTTTGTTTGTGACATCACTGATGAGATCTTCAGTTTCAAATAAACCAACCTCAACAGTATCCATAAGTTTCACAAGCAATGGATGTCTAATATAGGCATTCTTTTTCTCAAAACGGGGATTGCCTTCGATAAAATATCCACCCAAATCAATCCTATCCGTTTCTTGGTATCGTGCTATAAAGTAATCCACCGTACGAAGCATTGTTTCTCGAGAAAAGAACTCATCAATTGTAGATTTTAATGTTTCCATGTGATTGTACTAATCTATTTTACGGACAAAACATTATCACTTAATAATTGCTCTCATAAACTTTTGATATACTTCGTTTGTTATCTGGTACACGCGAACAAAGATCTCCCATGCTGATGTGCGAACTGAAGCATCTGTAATTCTGGAAGGCAAATCATATGCCAGACTGACCTCTCTGTCTTCTTCATCCCATAAAAATTTTAAGTACCGATATTGTGTATTGCATTCATTTATCACCCTAAGAATTTTGTCAACTTTATCATCTGTCACATTTTTGACAAGTCCGTACGAACGAATTGTAACATCATTATCGTTATCAATAGATTGGAACTGTACACATACACTTGGGCCATTTTTAATCTCAAACTCTGCCAAAATAGCTGATGTATTGTCTCTTTCCTTAACTAAATAAGGATATTCCTGATGTTCAAATTCCTGCTTAATTAGGTCTGTTGCTTTGTGAATCATATCCCCTGTCCTTTCTATATTACATTAGATATCGTGGTTTTCTCCTATGATCCCTCCCTGTTCAGGTGGCACAGGAACATACTGAGAAAGCATCTTTTCATATACTTTTTTCTAAATTTTATCCATCCACTTGGAAATTGACTTGCTATTATTTCTGTAAACTATATTAGTACTTCGGAAAACCATTATAGCACCACAATAGTATAAACTCAACTAAAAAGTAACATTTTTAAGAAATGAGGTTTATTATGGTTGATTTTGGTAAAACGTTAAAGGAATTACGTCTCAATGCCGGATTAACACAACAACAGCTCGCCACCCAGTTGGGTGTCACCAAAACAGTTGTCAGTTACTATGAACTTCATACACGCACACCATCGCCTGAGATTCTCGTTAAGCTTGCTGCTATTTTCCACGTTTCCTCTGATTATCTTCTCGGAATTGAAAGGGGCAAAACCATTGACGTCAGCGGGCTTGATGAGCAGGAAATTACAATCCTCATAACACTTGTCGGACTGCTTCGAAAAAAATAAATATATTAATCACCTCTTACCATGCAACTAAAAATGCCGCCCGAAATATTTCCACATATGCATTCACCATTATTACAATAGGTCTTCGTCAGTTCGGAGAGGCCAACTCCATACATTATCGATTATGAGGGCAGACAACGATATTCCAGTGGTAAACATACTTCCTTTTCGGATAATACGTGCTCTGAAAACTGTTGGCTTCACTAAACATCTTTTTGCTTACTGAATCCTTCCAATTTCTCTGTGTTTCTTTCATACCATTGTTTACTCATTATCTCTATAAATGAGCCTTCACCTCAAAAACCATGAGTTTTTCCTTTCCAATAGTGACTATGATGTAGGTAATGACTTGTTCAAATAAAGCCAGGGATCATCTTGTAGCACATTCTGTTTTCTCCCTTTCCGGATTGATGACCCGCATTTTTTCACCAAACACCCTCGCCGGAGGTATTATACCCCGGCGCCTTTCCGCTTCATTTTTACGGGTCATCACCCGATAAAATGAACTCAAAACGGCCGCTGTGCAGCCACCCTGCCATTAAGACTCAATCCCATCATAAATCCTTCTCCCCTTTCTCTCCAGGCTCTCTACCGCGCTCTCTTGTTTCCTTCGAAGTTGTCTCCAGCCTTTTCTCCGCCAGCTTCTTCAAAACGTTGACCTGATTCTTTTGCGGACGGGCCGTCATCTGCGGGACTGCGACGCCGTCCCACTCGGTCTGCTCCCTCCCTTCCCGCTTAAAGCAACTCTCACCTGCCTAGGCTCTAATAATTTCCGCCTCTCACTTTGCAGACCTGCTATCTCCTTTCGGATAAAGTAAAATCTGCCTCTCCAAACGGCTCCCTACGAACACTTTCTCTTTAATTTCATCCCTTCAGCCCCGGATTAAAGTAAATTCGGAGCCGTTTACCACTCAAAAGTCGCCATTCAAACTTTATTTTAGCTCCCTGGACCTCACTTTAAAGTAAACAACTCATTTGAGGTCGATAAAAAGTCATTTTCTGACTTTGCAGGGCACTCAATTCTCTGTCGACACAGTAATCAAGCCTTAAGACCCTCCTCAAAGCCCGAAATCCCCTTCGCACACATAAAAAAAAACAGACAGGCAAAATGCCTGTCTGCTTCCTTATGGAGACGGTGGGAGTCGAACCCATGACCTCTTGAATGCCATTCAAGCGCTCTCCCAACTGAGCTACGCCCCCAAACGAAAGGTATTATAGCATACCTTTCTCTGCTTGAAAAGCCCTTTTTTTAATTTTTTGTATATCCTCCGAGCGCCTTTTCCACTCTTCTCCCGATCACAAGCGCAACCACCAGCTTCGCCAGATCCGGAATGATGAACGGGATCACGCACCAGGCCAGCGCATCGGACACCGTGACCGCCCCCTTCGTGGAGCTGTAGACGATGATGAACCAGACCGTCCCGAAAACGAACACCACGACGTCGCCCAGGAAGAGCCCGAACGCCTCCGGAATGATCTTCTTTCCGAGTATGCGCGTCATGAGCCCGTAGAGAAGCGGAATCGCCGCCGCCCCGATAAGGTACCCGCCGGTCGTCCCGAAGAGAACGCCGATACCGCCCTTCATGCCCGAGAACACCGGGATCCCGACCGCGCCGAGGAGCAGGTAAAGAAGGATCGCGAAGAGTCCGTCCTGCCACCCCAGGACCACCGTCACGAGAAAGAACCCGAAAGTCTGCAGCGTGAAGGGGATGGCGCCCAGCGGGACCGTGATCCAAGCGCAGATCGCGATGATGACCGCCGAGACCGCAATCTGGGCCATTCTCACGGTGCTCATAGTGCTTTTTTTCATTTTCTCTGTATTTTCCATGGTCGTACCTTTCCTTTTTGAGCCCCCTGTGCTAGAATCAATTGTAAATTTCAAGGCTCAGTATCCTTTACAATCAGGCAGTCTAGCAGACATCCGCCCGATTGTCAAGTTAAAATCGCAAGGGACTTTACAATCATGAAAAAAGAACAGATCTTAGAAGAGCTCCTGAAGACCGACGGCTACCTCTCCGGCGAGGAGCTCGGCCGGAAAATGAACTGCACCCGCGCCGCCGTAAGCGGCATCATAAACAAGCTCCGCGACGAGGGCTACACGATCGACTCCGTGACCAACCGCGGCTACAGGCTGACAGGGACTCCCAACGTTCTAACGCCGGAGCTCGTCGCAGCCCACCTGGGCCCGGAACGGACAAAAACCGTCCTCGTCCTCCCGGAGATCGACTCCACCAACAAGTATTTAAAGAAACTCGCCGACGAGGGCGCTCCCGACGGCCAGGTCGTCATCGCCGACTGCCAGACCCGCGGCCGCGGCCGCATGGGCCGCGAGTTCTACTCGCCGAAGAACAAGGGGATTTATTTTTCCATGCTGATGCAGCCCGACATCCTTCCGGAGCAGGCCTTCAACGTCACGCCCTGCGCCGCCGTCGCGACCGCGCGGGCCATCGAGAAGACCGCCGGCGTCTCCCCCGCCATCAAATGGGTCAACGATCTTCTCCTCGGCGGCAAAAAGATCGTCGGGATCCTCACCGAGATGACCCTCGAGGCCGAGACCGGCCGCGTCGGCTCCATCATCTGCGGGATCGGCATCAACGTCCTCGAGGAGGATGAAGATTTCTCCGAGGAGCTCCGCGGGATCGCAGGCTCGATCAAAACCGCCTCCGGCATCGAGTGCTCCCGGGCCGCCCTTGCGGCTGCTCTCATCGGTGAGATGGATATACTCCGCGAAGGCTGGCTTTCCGACCGGGCTTCATTTCTTGATGCCTACAGGGAGCGCTGCGCGACACGCGGCCCCATCGTCATCCACGACCTTGTGGGGCACAAAAAAACCGCCGACGCACTCGGCATCGGCGATGATTTCTCGCTCCGGGTCCGCTACGAGGACGGAACCGAAGAGTATGTCAGAAGCGGCGAGGTCAGCATCCGCGCCCAGGGCGGCGGTTACACCTCGGCGTAATTTCCCAAAAATACGAACTCCGGGCAGGACGCCTTGATCCGGGCGAGCATCTCGCGGATCTTCGGGTCCGCGCAGGAGGCTTCCGCATCGATGTAGAAGCAGAACTCGAAGTCGCGGCCCACCAGAGGGCTGCTCTCGAGCTTTAAGACGTTGACTTCGCACGCCGCGAACTCCCCGAGCAGGCGGTAGAGCGAGCCCGGCGTATGGGAGACCGTGAGGATCATCGAGATCCGGTTGGCTCCGGCGTAGATCACCGGCTCCTTCGCGATGCACACAAAACGGGTGTAGTTGTTGTCGCTGTCCGAGACCCGGTTGGCGAGCGAGTCAAGACCGTAGGTCTCGGCGGCCTCCGGCGAGGCGATTGCGGCAGCGCCCGGTTCATCCGTCTCCGCGACATAGCGGGCCGCCATGGCGGTGTTCAGCACCGGGATCACGGGGATCTTCCCCTCCACGGTCTTCAAAAACTGTGCGCACTGGCCGATCGCCTGCTCGTGGGAACGGATGCTCGTGATGTCCTCGAATTTCGTCCCCGGCTTCACCAGGAGCTGATGACGGATCAGGATCCGCTCAGACCGGATGATGGTCACATTTGCGGTCTTGAGAAGCTGGTAAACGGCGCGGACGGAGCCGTAGGAGTTATTTTCAATCGGAATGACCCCGTAGTCGACCATCCCGGACTTGACCGCCTCGATCACGCCGCCGAAGGTCTTGAAGAACATGCGGCCGGACAGCGGGAACATGCGCTTCGCGGCCTGCTCCGAGTAGGCTCCCTTGACACCCTGGCAGCCGATCCTCACCTTTGTTGGAAATGTCACGTCCCCCGGCAGCATCCTCATCGCCTTTCCGGCGATATCAACCATAACTCCTTCTCCCATCTCACATTTCCTCCTCATGAATGATACTGTGAATCCTGCGAAGGCTCTCTGCGGTCTTCGCAAATTTTTTCGGTGTGAGCGACTGCGGACCGTCGCATTTTGCGCGGGTCGGGTCGTTGTGGACCTCGATCATGACACCGTCCGCCCCGGCCGCGACGCCCGCGCGGGCAAGAGCCGGCACATAGGTGTATTTTCCGCCTGCGCTCGACGGATCGATGATTACCGGCAGGTGAGTGAGGCCCTTAAGGACCGGCACCGAAGTCACATCCAGCGTCCCCGAGACCGAGGGCTCGAAGGTCCGGATGCCCCGCTCGCAGAGGATCACATTTTTGTTGCCGCCCGCCAGGATGTACTCCGCGCTCATGAGCCACTCCTCGTAGGTATTCGAGAACCCTCTCTTTAAAATGACCGGCTTCTCCGTCTTTCCGAGCGCCCGAAGGAGCGCGTAGTTCTGCATGTTTTTTGCCCCGACCATCAGGACGTCGATCTCCGCAAAGAGCGGCAGCTGGGAGGAGTCATAGATCTCCGAGACGACCGGGAGCCCTACCTCCTCCTTCTCCTTCATGAGGAGCCGGATGCCCTCGATTCCGAGGCCCTGGAACGAGTAGGGCGAGGAACGCGGCTTGAAGGCGCTGGCCCGGAGGAGATTTGCGCCGGCCTCCTTGACGGCCTTCGCGACCGTCATGAGCTGGTCCTCGGACTCCACCGCGCAGGGGCCGGCGATAACGGTGAGGCTCCCGCCTCCGATGACGGCGTCACCGACCCGGATCACCGTGTCGTCCGGGTGGAATTTGCGGTTCGCGTTCTTGTAGGGCTCTGCGACACGCTTCACCGCCTCGACGATATCGAGGGCGGCAATCAGGTTCATGTCGATCCGGCTCGTGTCGCCGACGAGCCCCAGGATCGTCTGGGAGGACCCGACGGTCGGGTGGACGTCGATGTCCTGGGCGTTCAGCCAGGAAATGAGACCCTCCAGCTGGTCCGGGTCGGGTTTGTTCTTTAAGATTACAATCATGGTTTTCTCCTTCCTCCGTCAAAAAAGCCCCGCGGCCGGCCGGCCGCGGGGCTTAACATTCATCTTAAAAATGAATCTCAGCGCCTTTTACGCCCAACCGAAAAATGCCTTACCCTTTGTAAAGGTAAAGCCGGTAAAGGCAAAAAAGAAATTGCTCATCTTGCGCTGATTCATCATAAAGCCTCAAATTCCTTAAATGTTGTGAATAACTTTACCACGTATACGGGGTGATGTCAAGCGGCGATTCCCGGACAAAACGATCCATATCGGGAGGAAGCTTTACGCCGATGCGAATGCTGTTGCCGTTGAACGGCTGGTAAAACTGCATGAAGCCTGCGTGCAGCGCGGCTCGGTCCAGCCCTTCGATCGGGCCGTTCCCGTAGAGGCTGTCGCCCAGCAGCGGGTGCCCGATATAGCTCATGTGGACACGGATCTGGTGGGTCCGTCCGGTCTCGATCTGGACTTTCAGGAGCGCATAATCCGCATACTGGCGCACGACCTCGTAGTGGGTGACCGCCCGGTCGCCGCTCTCGCGGGCGACGCGTTTGATTTCCCCTTCAAACTCCCGCTCGATCGGGACATCCACCGTTCCCAGAGGATGGTCGAACTTTCCCTCAACCAGCGCGTAGTAGATCTTCTTCCTGGTCCCCTTCTCGGCCTGCTCCACGATGCGCGCAACAGCCGTCCGGCTCTTTCCGAACGCGATGAGACCGGACGTATCCTTGTCCAGCCGTCCGATCGTCCGGATCTCGTGGGGATCGTTATTCATTTTATAATACCAGCAGAGGTAATTGGCGAGGGAGTCCGAAAAATGCCCGTGAGATGGATGCACGACCAGCCCCGCGGGTTTATTTAAAATGATAAGATCCTGATCCTCATAGACGATCTCCAGCGGTCCCTGGGTCGGCACCGTCTTCTCGCTTAAGCTGTCGGTCAGGCGCACTTTTACGACATCGCCGACGCGCAGGAGATGATTCACCCGGACCTGTCTGCCGTTGACCGTGATCCCGTTCGGAGTGTCATATTTCGCACGGGAGATGTCATGGCTGACGAGTCTGAAATTGTCCTTTAATACATCCCGGACAGCACGGTTCCGCTTTATGTCGGAAGGCCGGGCAATGTATGTGAGCACTCTTAACATATCGTCTCCTGCCAAAGAGATAGTAAGTTACGCCGACACGCTGAACTATACCATAAGAAAAAGAAAAAGTCCACTCTTGTATTATTGCGGATTATGTGCTATGAACGGGACGGTTCCGGAACCGTCCCGGCAAAGACCTTCCTTTACTCTTCCCCCTTCAGATACCTCTCCATCGCCGGCAGCGCCTCAAAGGCAGCTGCCCTTCCTGCCTCGTAGACCCGCACCAGAGTCTCCGTGTCGTGGCAGATGTTGCCGATCCCGAGCTTCTCCTTCGGGCGGATGACGAAGCATTTTCCCGCCTCCTCCTGCCTGCGGATGTACTTGTAGGTGCGGTTGTACTTAAGGTGCCTGTCCTCCATCGCCTTGATGATCGCCGGATACTCCTTGAGAAGCACCTTCGCCGCCGGAACGAGTTTATTCGGCTTTTTCACGTAATCGATCGGCTGGGTCAGAACCACGACGTTCCGGTCATATCCCTTCTTCTCGAAGAAGCGCAGCGGTACCGAGTCCGAGAGCCCGCCGTCCAGGTACGTTTTGCCCCTGATCTCCACCGGTCTTGAGACGAGCGGCATCGAGGAGGAGGCGCGGAACCATTTCATATCCTCGTTCGAGCCCCTCGATACATCCCGGTAGACCGCCTTGCCGGTCTCCGTGGAAGTCGCGCAGGCATAAAACTTCATCGGGTTGACTCCATAGGTCTTAAGGTCGAACGGGTCCAGCTCATGAAGGATCGCCTGGTAGCAGAACTTTTCACCGAAAATATCCCCCGTCTTTATGAGCGACCGGAAGCTGCAGTAACGCTTATCCTTCGCGAACCGCAGGTTGTAGCGGATCGCGCGCCCGTGCTGCTTCGACTTGATGTTTCCGCCGAAGACGACACCCGCGGACGTGCCGACCGCACCGTCGAAGGTGATTCCCTTCTCCATAAAGACATCGATGACACCCGCGGTGAACATGCCGCGCATGCCGCCGCCTTCCATGATAAGACCTGTTTTCATTTTCCTGCTCCTTTAAAACTTGCTGAGGCAGTCCCGCCACAGCCTTCCGACCGGCAGTCCCACCACATTGTTGTAATCTCCGTCAATTTTCTCGATATAGCGGGCGAACATCCCCTGGATCCCGTAGGATCCGGCCTTGTCGAACGGCTCCCCGGTCGAGAGATAAAACGCGATGTCCGCCTCCGTGAGGTCCGCCACATAGACGTCGGTCTTCTCGGAAAATGCAAAGCTCCCGCCCGCCGTATCGATCACATATACGCCCGTTAAGACCTCGTGCTCTCTCCCCGAGAGGAGCCGCAGCATCCTCG
This sequence comes from uncultured Eubacteriales bacterium, assembly GCA_900317515.1. Taxonomy (GTDB): domain Bacteria; phylum Bacillota; class Clostridia; order Lachnospirales; family Lachnospiraceae; genus Chordicoccus. Next base: position 24,392 of record ONHA01000007.1, on the reverse strand, counting down.
CGGCATCCGCCGGGTCCGCCGGCTTTCCGAGGATTTCCTTGTCCTGCACAACAATCGTGTCCGCACCGATGATGAGGAGGTCCTCATCGCCCCGGCCGCACGCCTTAAGGTGAGCGAGGACCGCTTTCGCCTTCCTCTTTGCAAGCTCCCGGCAGGCCTCCTCCGGTTCCGCAGTCCCGATCGACTCGTCCGCGTCCGAGGTCAGGACCTCAAACGGGATGCCAATCTGAGCAAGAAGCTCCCTTCTCCGGGGCGATGCCGAGGCCAGTATGATCTTCTTCACGCTCTTACCTCCCGCAGTGCGGCGTCCGGCTCGTTTGTGAAGATCGCATCGACCTTAAGAGCCTGCATCTGCCGGATCCGATCCGCTCCGTCCACGGTCCAGACCCGGACTTTGAGGCCGGCCTCGTGGGCTCTCTCAACGTACCCGGGCTCCGTCAGGTGATAGATCGCCGGGTGCAGCGCATCCGCGCGGACAACATTTTTTGCGTATTCCACAACCCCGATCGGCCGGTCCGCGTAGAGGAGACCCGCATCGGCAAAGGGGGCCAGTTCTTTCCATCTTCATCTCCCGGGTGAGATATGCAGCCTGCTCCTCGATCCCGTCGTAGGTGAAGATGCCCGTCTTAAGCTCGACATTGATGAGGAGCCCCGTCGGGCGCATGAGCTCATAGACTTCCCTGAGCGTCGGGATCCGCGCATCCTTATATTCCGGATGTGTCTTATTGAAATGAAGTGCGCGCAGCTCCTCAAGCGTATAATCCTTAAGCCACCCGTGCCCGTCCGACGTGCGGTCGATCGTCTCGTCGTGGCAGACCACAAGCTCGCCGTCCCGCGTTCTCTGGACATCGAGCTCGATTCCGTCCGGTCCCATCTTCGCGGCCAGCGCGAAGCTTTCCAGTGTGTTTTCCGGGGCATAGGCCGAGGCGCCCCGATGTGCGAATATTTTCATTTTAAATATCTTCCTCCTCCACGATCACGGGTTCCTCCGACTCATAGGTGAGGTCATAGAGCCTGTCGAAAGAGCGCTTTCCGCCCGCCGTGTCGTTAAACTCCGCGATCAGCTGGGCCGCCTTAGGGATCGAGCGCATGTAGAGCTCCATCAGGCGGTCGTCGGAGAGCTCAAGCCGCGGGTTCGCCTCTTTTCGAATGATGTGGCCGCTGAATTTCCTGTAGATCCCTGCGGTCCTCATGATACTGTAGAGCATGTTCCGCTTGACGTCCGTCCGGCAGGTGAGCAGGTGATGCAGGGAGACAAAGCCCTTCAGTGCCCGGTAGACACCGTTTGCGGTCACTCCGGAATAAAATGCCGCGATGATCTCTGCATAGTGCCTGGTCGGATGGAAGTTTACGACAAGATCCTCCGTGGCCGGCTTCCGGCCGTCCGTCTCAAGGAGGTACCGGTCAAACTCCCCCTCGATCTCCGAGTGGCTGACGCCGCTCTCCTTCTCGTGGCGGATGATGAAATTGTGGCAGATCGCATCCAGCGTAAAATGGCACAGCGACCCGTACACGTACGCGCGGTATCCCGGGTCATCGTGCTCCGCGAGCACCCGCCCGGCCTTCTCGAAGAAGATGCGCCCCGGCTTTTTGTGGATCTTTGTCCCGATCCGGTTGATGCGGTTCTTAAAAAGCGGATTATAGTAAAAGAAAATATCAGGTCCCTGCAGTCCGATATGAAAGAGATCATACTCCGCCTCCGTCTGAGGCTTCAGCTCCTCCGGCAGATAGCGAAGAACATCTCTTCCAAACCGTTCATGTGTGTATGTAGTCGGCATAATCATTGAAGACGGCATAAGGCGCCCGTAAAGGGCACCTTTGCCGCCGTATCCTTTCCTTTATATGTACTTGTTACAGTGCTGCCTTGATCGCAGCGAGAAAATCATCAAACTCTTCAAACTCCTGAAGGTCCGGGTTCTCCGCCATGATGGCCTTCGTGCTCCGGAAGAGGAAACCCGCCTTCGAGGCGCGGATCATCGCGAGGTCGTTGTGGCTGTCGCCTGCCGCGATCGTCTCAAACCCGCAGGACTGGAGTGCCCGCACGGTCGTGAGCTTCGACTGCTCGCAGCGCATCTTGTATCCGGTGATCTCCCCGTTCTCCCCGACGATGAGCTCGTTGCAGAAGAGGGACGGATACCCCAGCTTCTTCATGAGCGGCATCGCAAACTGAGTGAACGTATCGCTTAAAATGACAACCTGCGCAATACTCCGAAGCTCGTCCAGAAACTCCTTCGCACCGGGCAGCGGATCGATCGTGGCGATCGTCTCCTGAATCTCCTTGAGCCCGAGCCCGTGCTCCTTCAGAATCTTTAAGCGGTAACGCATCAGCTTGTCGTAATCCGGTTCGTCACGCGTTGTGATCTTAAGCTCCGGGATCCCCGTCGCCTCCGAAAATGCAATCCATATCTCAGGCACCAGCACGCCTTCCATGTCCAGGCATACGATTTTCATAATAACCTCCCAGAACGTCCGAAAAAGGACGCTTTCCTTATATGAAAAACAGTGTAGCAAAAAAAAGACATCTTTGCAATTGTGTGTTAGAATATAAAAAACGAAAATATGAGATTGTATACGGAGAAGATCATGATTGAAACCGATTACATGGCCGGCCGCATCAAAGAGCTCGCCGACCGTGCCTATAAAAATGACTACATAACCCACACCGCCTTCCTCGGCGCCTCCGAGCAGGCCTCCTTCCACAGCGCCTTAAGGAAGCTCGGCGTCCCGAAGCTTGTCACCGAGGTCGCCGGCGTCCCCTATCTTCTATGGGGCGGCCACAGCGAGGCCGAGCGCGTCATGGCGGTCTTCCTGCCCTCCTATCTGACCCCCGAGACCTTCATGGAGCAGGAAAATGAAGCCCCCTCGGTCCTTACCTGCATGAAAGCCGAGCCCCTCATGCGGAAATTCTCGGACGATCTAACCCACCGGGATTTCCTCGGTGCTCTCATGAACCTCGGCATCGAGCGCGAGACCATCGGCGATATCTTAATCGACCGGGAGGATGCCTCCGCCTATATCTTCGTCACTGCCGACCTCGCTCCCATCATAAAGGAGGAGCTGGTCCGGGTGAAGCACACCTCCGTTGCCTGCCGGGAGATTGCGCTCTCCGAGTGCACCGCCCGTCCGGAGTTTGAGGTCCGGGAAGGCTCCGTCGCCTCCGAGCGGCTCGATGCGGTCCTCGCATTCGTCTTCCGCCTCGCCCGCGGCAAGGCCCAGGAGCTCATCACCCGGGAGGCGGTCTTCGTCGACGGCCGCACGGCGGTCTCCGCCGGAGCCGACCTTGCCCCCGGCAGCCGCGTTTCGGTCAGAGGTTTTGGAAAATTCATCTATGACGGGACCTCCGCCGCCACAAAAAAGGGTAGAAACTTCATAAAAGTGCGTATCTTTAAATAACTCATCGCCACAAATGTTAAAAATGTGTTATAATGATGTGACGAATTCACTTGCAACCCGAAAGGAGAAATCATGAAGCATCGTTACTTAAGTATTCTTCTTGCTTTGATCATCATGTTCACGACGAATCCTGCCGCCGTGTACGCCGCCGCGGAGTCTGCGTCGGTCGACCCGGCCGCTGCCGTGCTCGATGAGCTTGGGAGTGTTGAGACGGAGACCTTCGGTCTTCCGGCCGATGTCGGAGCCGAAGGCGAAGAGGAATTAGAAGAAGCGCCGGAAACCGACAATGTCTATGCCGCCGATTCTCTCGAATCCTTTGCCGGCTTCGTCAAGGAGTGCCTGCTCCGCCGGGAGACTCCCTTTGCGGTCACCATTGATTACGAGGTTCCGCTCGAGGGCAGCGAAGATCAGGCAGCTCTCCAGGCTCTCTACAACGAGAAGTTCGCTCTGGTAAACGAAGAGACCTCCAAGGCGGTGCACGATCTGGCCATCGCCCATACGGGAGTTCCGAAGGAAGGCGACTATATCAACGGCCAGATTGCCTGGAAGCGGTTCATTAATTCCGACCCTGTCATTGAAAATAATATCCTTTCGATCCACTTCATCTACACCTATGCGGTAGATTACTACGCCTCCGCAGAGGAAGAGGCAAAAGTGGACGAGGAGATCGCACGAATCCTCTCCGACGGAACGCTGGACCTTGAGGGGCTCACCGATTATGCCAAGGTGAAGGCGATTCACGATTTCATCTGCGGGACGATCACCTATGATGATGTGCATGTCGGCGACACCAGCTACGCGCACCAGTATACGCCCTACGCCGCCCTCTTCGACCACACCGCCGTCTGCCAGGGCTACGCGCTCCTCTTCTACCGCCTGTGTCTTGAGGCCGGGATCGACACCCGCTTCATCGCCGGAACAGTCAAAGACGATGAAGGAAATGACGAGCCCCATGCATGGAATATCGTGAAGCTCGGCGACCTGTATTACTATGTGGACACCACCTGGGATGATCAGGAAACCGAGGAGGACCCGCAGGCGATCTCGTATGAATATTTCCTGAAGGGTACCGATTCTTCATTTACAGAACGCACTCTGGATGCTGATTACGCGGGAGAAGAATTCTGGGAGAAGTATCCCATGGCCGAGAGCGACTATGTCCCTTCCGGACTTGATATCCCGCCCACATTCGAAAGCATTTCCCTCCTTTTAGGCGGCCAGATCGGCGTCAACTTCTTCGTGAACCTCCCGGCTCTTGAGGGTGTGGATTATACGAAGAGCCGTATGGACTTCACGGTCGGAGATTCCGAGGAGGTCGTATGCTCTGATACATTCGATCCCAGGGACATGAACGCTGCCGGCACCTATTACAAGTTCACCTGCCCGGTCAGCTCTATCCAGATGGCTGACACCATTCACGCCAAATTCTACTACGATGTAAACGGCGAGGAATACTTTACCGAGGCCGATTACTCCGCGCAGAAGTATATCGAGAGCTACATGGACAGTGTCGATGAGGCAAATGACCCCGCACCGGATGAGACCGCCCTTGTGAAGGCGCTCGCCGATTACGGCTACTATGCGCAGCAGTATCTCTCCTCCTTAAGAGGCTGGACGCTCGACACGGACCACGTCTCCATGGCTGCCCCCTCCGTGACGGGATTCGATCGCGACAAGGTCGCCGAAGCCGTCGGTGAATCCGCAGCGAAAGTTGAGTACAGCGATGAGATAACTGAATTTTCGAGCTCTCTGCTGCTCGATTCCAACACGACTCTCGCGGTCTATGTGACGCCTGCGGAGGGCTATGACGGCTCCGTCAGCATCTCTGTCGGTGAGACCCTCGTTGATGAGCCGGACAAGCTCCCGGACGGCAGATACAGGATCTATATCACGGACATCGGTGCCACCAAGCTGAAGGAATACACCTTCACGGTCACCGTGAAAACGGATAACGGCACTGCCGCCGCCACCGTCGACGTCTACTCTTACCTCTCCGCGCTTCTTAAGAAATACCCGGACGATGAGAAGGTTCTCAATCTGGTCGGTTCGCTCGTAAACTACGCCGACGCGGCTGAAACCTACAACCGGCCTGCAGCCTGATTTCCTCTTTTCCTGCAACAAAACTCCATCCGCTTTGAGCGGATGGAGTTTTTTATTTATGCTTCTTACACACTTTCTGCCGCCGCATCAGGGAAATCCTTCCCCCGAATCAATTCCTCATGCCTGAAATTCTCCCGCGCGATCTCCATGAGCTTAAACTCCGGCTCCCCGAGGTACGCGCCCTTGCGGTAAAATGCGTGCACCTCCCACCGCTCCGGCTCCTCGCCGAGGGAGAAGTACTCGACCGGCTCACCCGGGTTTGTCAGCCTGGTGGTGAGATACGGGATCACGGCATATCCCATTCCGGTTGCCGCCATTCTGAGGCAGCTGATATTGCTCGAGAACTCCATCCGTATATGCGGGTGGAGCTTTTTTTGTCTGAAATACCGATTGCAGAAGCTCCGCATCGCGTGCTCCGGAAAGAGAACGAAAAAATCAGCTCCTTCAAGCGCTCCGCTCCTTATCGCGCCCGTCCCCGGAATGCGGTCCTCCTCCGGCACAAGACCTGCCTTCGCCGCGAGTACCAGTTCCTCAGAGTAGATTTTCTCGCTCCTCAGCCCCTTAAGGTCGTCCTGCCCCGCCATCGGGAGCAGCACGATGTCAACACGTCCCTCCCGCAGGGCCTCAAAAAGTACCTTTCCGCTCGCCGTAAATACCTCCGTCTCGATCCCCGGATAGAGGGCGACGAACTCCGGCAGGATCCGCGGCATCATGTAGGAGGCACGGTCGCGGGAGGTGCCGATCACGAGCTTCCCGCTCATGTGCTGCGTGATGTCCCGGATTTCTCGTTCCAGCTGTTCATTTTCAAGCAGGATCGCCCTCGCCCGCTCCACGTAGCACTTTCCTGCATGGGTCAGCGTCATCGGCGTTGTCGACCGGTCAAAGAGCCGGGTTCCCAGCTCCTCCTCCACGCACTTAAGATAATGGCTCAGCGCGGGCTGGGAAATGAACAGCTTCTCGGCCGCCCGGGTCATATTGCGGGTCTCGGCCAGCGTCAGGATGTATTCGATCTGCCTGAATTCCATTCGTTCACCTCCGAACATATTTGTTAAATACAGTATAAAACGCCCTTCGTCAATGTGCAACAATATTATGAGATTTTATTTATGGGTTTCATGTAAATAATAATATTTCACATATTATCTTTCTTCTTTTATACTTGTTTACATAGGAAGCACAGATTAAGAACCGGAGGTAAAAACAGTGGACAGAGAGAGCATCATTAAAAAAGCCCAGGAAGAATTCGCAGAGCGCATCATTTCCGAGCTCGACCGCATCGAGGCCATGAAGCAGGATGCGGAGCCCAGAGATTTCGCCAATCTTGACAAGATCGTCGTCGGCATCATGCCCGGCGACGGGACGGGGCCCATCCTCATGGAGCACGCGCTCCGGGTCGCCCGTGAACTTGTCAAAAATGAAATCGCCTCAGGCAAAATTGAGTTCCGCACGATCGAGGGCATGACCATCGAGAACCGCGTTGCAAAGATGCAGAGCCTGCCGGACGAGGTCCTCGCCGCCTGCAAGGAGTGCGACGTCCTCGTCAAGGGTCCCTTCATCACCCCGCGCGCCGGCGACGGCCTCCCGAATCTGGTCTCCGCCAACAGCCTTCTCCGCCGGAAACTCCAGCTCTTCGCGGCCGTCCGCCCCATCCGGATCCCGGACAAGGGCATCGACTGGACCTTCTTCCGCGAGAATATCGAGGGCGAGTACATCCTCGGCAACCGCGGCATCCGCGTAGGCGATGAGCTGGCGATCGACTTTAAGGTCTGCACCCGCCCGGGTGCCGAGCGCATCGCCCGCGCAGCCTTCGGGTTTGCCAGAAAGAACGGGAAGCACAACGTCACCGTCGTCACCAAGGCCAACATCGTGAAGCTGGTCGACGGAGATTTCCTTGAGGCGGTCCACCGCATCGGTGAAAATGAATACCCCGAAATCGAGATCCGCGAAGAGCTGGTCGACTCCATGGCCGCCAAGCTCGGGAGTCCTTCATTTATGAAAGGCATCGACGTGATCGTCCTCCCGAACCTCTACGGGGACATCGTGACCGACGTCGCCGCGGAGATGCAGGGCGGCCTCGGCACCGCCTCCTCCTCCAACATCGGCAGCCGCTACGCCCTCTTCGAGGCGATCCACGGCGCCGGCCTCCGCATCATGCAGTCGGGACGCGGCGCATACGCGAACCCCGGCAGCCTCATCCGGGCCATGGGCGAGATGCTCGCCCACATCGGCTACGGCGACCGAAAGGCCCTGCTCGACAAAGCTCTTGACATCTGCACGGTCACCGAGAAGAAGCTCGTCATCACCGGCCACGAGGACGGCTGCACGGGCGAAGCATTCACCGACTACTTAATCGACACGATCCGCGCGCTGCGCTCTTAATAAGGAAGGAAGAACATCATGGGAAAATCACTCACAAGAAAGATCTTAGAGTCACACTTCGTCTCCGGCAGCATGACCCCAGGTGAAGAGATCTTCATCAAGGTCGACCAGACCCTGACCCACGACATCAACGCGGTCATGACCTACCTGGCCTTCGAGGCCGTCGGCCTTCCGCGCGTCCGCACCGAGTGCTCGGTCAGCTATTTAGACCACAATCTCCTCTACGTCAACAATATGACCCCGGACGATCACATTTACCTGCAGAGCGCAGCCAAAAAGTACGGCGTCTACGTCTCCCGCCCCGGCAACGGCATCTGCCACACCGTGCATGTCGCCCGCTTCGGCGTCCCCGGCAAGATCAGCATGGGCGGCGACAGCCACACGCCCCACGGCGGCTCGATCGGCATGCTCTGCATCGGCGTCGGCGGTATGGACGTGGCCACCGCGATGACAGGCGTCCCGATGCGCCTCAAAATGCCAAAAATCGTCAAAGTCAACCTCACCGGCGAGCTCAAACCCGGCGTCAACGCCAAGGAGGTCATCCTCGAGATGCTCCGCCGTGAGAGTGTCAAGGGCGGTCTCGGCAAAGTCTACGAGTATGTAGGCCCGGGTGCGGCAGCTCTGGAGGTCCCCCAGCGCGCCACCATCGCAAATATGGGTGCCGAGATGGGGGCTACGACGTCCATTTTCCCGGCGGACGAGCAGGTGAAGAAGTTCCTCACCGCCCAGGGCCGCGCGAAGGATTATACAGAGCTCCTTCCGGACGAGGACGCCGAGTACGACGAGGTGATCGAGCTTGACATGTCCTCTCTTGAGCCGCTCATGGCCTGCCCGCACCTCCCGGACAATGTGAAGCCGCTCCGCGAGGTTCCGAAAAAGGCCGTCCAGCAGGTCTTCATCGGCTCCTGCACCAACACGAGCTACGCGGACGTCGCGAAAGCCGCCCTGGTCTTCAAGGGCCGTCACGTACACGAGGATGTCCAGTGCACCTTAGGCATCGCCTCCCGCCAGACCTACAAGGAGCTGCTCCGCGACGGCTACCTCGATATGCTGGTGGACGCGGGTGTACGTCTCCTCGAGATCTCCTGCGGCCCCTGCTGCGCGATCGGCCAGACCCCGCCCACGAACGGCGTCGCCGTCCGCACCTCCAACCGCAATTTCAAGGGCCGCGCGGGCAATCCCACGGCTGAGATCTACCTCGTGAGTCCGGAGAGTGCGGCCGCGACCGCTATCCTCGGCACCTTTGCAACGGCTGAGGACATTCTCGGCGATAAGGTCTCCGAGCTTGCGAATATTCACGAGCCGGACGCCTACATCGTCGACGACTCCATGCTGATCCCGCCGCTGCCTGAGGAGGAAGCCGCGAAGATCGAGATCACCCGCGGCCCCAACATCAAGTTCCTCCCGGTTCCGGAGGTTCCGGAACAGGTGCTGGACGTCCCGGTCTCCTTAAAGACGCTGGACAACGTCTCCACGGACGACATCACACCTGCCAGCGCGGAGTTCTCCTCCATGCGGTCCAACATCCCGCTCATGAGCCAGTACTGCTACCATCGCTACGCACCGGATTTTGCAGCCCGCGCCAAAGAGCTCGGCCGCAGCATTATCGTCGGCGGCGAGAATTACGGCCAGGGCTCCTCGCGCGAGCACGCGGCCATCAACCCGATGTATCTGGGCGTCAAGTGCGTGATCGCAAAGAGCATCGCCCGCATCCACAAGGGCAACCTGGTGAACCACGGCATCATTCCGATGCTCTTTGAGGATCCGGCCGCCTACGACAGAATCGAGCAGGGCGATGAGCTCCGCATCGAGAACCTTCTCGATCAGATCCCGACACGTCGTGTGATCGTTCGGGATGTCACGAAAGGGTTTGATTTTACAGTAAAGCTGGATCTCTCCGACAACGAGATCGAGGTCGTCCTCGCCGGCGGCCAGCTACGGTTCCTTAAGAAACAGCTCGAAAGAGAGAACGCATAACGGAGGAAAATGAAACTCTTCGTGGAGCTCTTCGCGGTCTCGTTCCTCAATATCGCGGTGCTGGCACTCATGTCGATCATCGGGATCTACGGTCTCTTCGTCTGATATACCTGAACACAAAGCGGCAGCAGGAGTCTCCTCCCGCTGCCGCTGCTTTTTCTTTAAGGCTCTTTATTAACCCCCGATATACTCCTTCGCCCTCGCGTAATACTCATAGAGCGCCATCATCGCGTTCCGCTCGTCCTCCCCAGGGTTCTCCTTCCCAAGGCACGCCTTCACGTAGGACATAGCGGAGATTGTCACGGAAGCCTCCTCCGTATCAGACTCCGTCCTGATCTTCACCTCATATGTCTTCCCGAGCCTGTTCGCCCCGATGTTGGGGATCGTGACCTTATAGCGGCCTCCCGACAGCTTCTGCACGGTTACCTCCTTGCCGTCCACGGTGGCCGTGATCCCCTTCGTGTAGGAATCCGCCCTCGTGATGTAGAGGCAGATCGACGTGTCGGAGTCGAGGAGCAGGGACGCGTTCACCGACGCGATGTCTTTGTTCAGCGTAAGGGAAGCATCCATGCCCGAAAGAGCCGCGGCTGCCGCTTCCGCCTCCTCGGCGGTGTAGCCGTCCTGCCTGAAGCACTCCGTCATCTTCGCGTGATCCGTCCCGAGCGACCAGCCGCGCTGAGCCGCCAGGAATATCTGCTCATAGAAGCCGTAGGTGCCAAGCGCCTTAACCAGCGGCAGGGCTGCCCCGTATTTGTCAGGATCCTGCGCGGCATATTCAGCATACTGGTCTATATACTCCTCCACCGTGTAGGATGTCTCCAGCGTCTTCTCCTCGCCGTCCCTCGTGTAGTGGTAGACCGCCGTGATCTCATCCGCCATCTGGATCGAGGACACGTAGCAGGTAAAGCCATAATAGCCGCTCGCCGTGCTCAGGACCGCCTCGCTGTACGGGACCTTCGTCGTCGCCCCGTCCTTGCCGGCAACCGTGAACTCCATGTAGCTTTCTTCATAGTCGATTCCTTCGACGGGCGGGAGCTCCAGGTAGAGCCTCACGCCGATCCTGCCGCTAAGAACAAGGGAGCTTGTCTTAAAGGCCGGCTCTCTCGTGTCCGCGAGGTCGTTCACGACGCTGTTCGGGTTTGCAAGATACCAGTAGTAGACAGACCTGTCCTTCGGCTCCGTCAGGGCTGCCGGGTCGACATTTTTCGGGAGATGGAGCACCGTTCCTTCCGGTGTGCCGAAATCATTCACCTCCTCCGCTGTCTCAAAGGTCCAGCTGCTGTAAATATCCCTCTCGATGTATACATCTGTCACCGCCCGGCAGTCAAGGAACGCATCGGCACCAATGTATGCCACACGGGCAGGGATCGTGATTTCTTTCAGGGATTGGCACCTCTCAAACGCGCTGCTGCCGATCTCCCTCATGCTCTCAGGGATCTCAACGGTCTTAAGGCCGGCCATCTCCCGGAATGCATTGTTGCCGATCCGGGTCGCCCCTTCCTCGATCACGATCTTCTCGATATCATCCTTTTCGTCCCACCATGGCTGGGTCCATATCAGGTAGAGCATTTTTGCATAGTCGTCCATCGGCCCCGTCCCGAAGATGGTCATAAGGTGCGCCTCTGCGTCTATATCATAGTAAAGATTGTCGCCGCACCTGCCGGTCGCGAAACGTGCCGTGATCAGGGCCGGTTCCGCCGGCATCGTGAACTGGTATACCCCGTCCACCAGCATGATGGCCTCCCCGTTGCAGTATACAGGGCCGCTCCTGTACCCCTTGTCGCGTGTAACCGTCAGCGTGATGGTCTCGCCCGGCTGTGCGCTCTCCTTATCCGCCGTCACCGTACCGTTTACCATGCCTTCGTCGATGATGACCGGGAATGCCGCCGATATCACCGCATCCGTGCCTCCCATGGTCAGGATATATCTTCCGTCCGCAACGGTTATCGTGCCGTAATCGGCGCTGAACACTGCCCCCGTGCCTTCCTCTGTATCGAGCGCAAGCCCGACCTGTCCGTCTCCGGGGCAGTAGATCTGCCCGTCAAAGGTGAGAGAGTTATCGTAAAATACAAGTCCGCTCACGCCGTACTCACTTCTGGCTGCTCCGTCATTTAGGCCCAGCACTACATTCTCGCCGGCTTTGACCTTGAAGACATGGTCGGTTCCGTATCCGCCTCCGATAAAGAACGTATAATAGCAGTTTTCCAGTGTTTGCACCCCACTGCGTACAAACATCTCGCTGTTGAATATATGCCCTGTGTAGCTTGCGGGAGCAAAGACGCAGTCCTTCAGGTTCGCGGTTCCTTCATTTTCCCCGATGAACCCGCTGAACAGTCCATTCTTTAAGCCGGAATTCATTCTATTCACATTATGGATGGCGTGCGAAACGCAGCCCGTCATTTCCACGGAGGCGCCTTCGGCGACCCGGTAGATGAACGTGCTGTGCAGCGGGGTAGATTCACCCGACGGCTCATCCGGGATGAGCTGCACGCTGCTCCGGCAGTTTGTGACCCTGGTCGTCCCCAGTACGGTGCCGACAAGGCCCGCCATGGGAATGTCCCCGGCATTTCTTATATCGCCGCCCACGATGAGGTTCTCGAATACGGCAGACTCAGCCGTGAGGAACGGTGCGACCGTCTCCCCGTCCGCCAGGTCATAATTGACCGTCAGCGTATGGCCGTCACCATCGAAGGTTCCCTCAAAGCGCTCGATCACTGTTGTAACGGTGATGTCAGCGGCAAGCCGAATCCTGGCGCCGGCCGTGCTGCCGCCATCTTTTGTGTAGGCAGCCAGCGCATCCCAGTCCTCGGTGCTTTTGATCAACCAGACTGTTCCCTCCGCATCTTCCTCCTGCGGAAGGATCGATATAAACTCCGCTGTAACGGCCGCTTTTCCTGCCGGCATCACAAAAGAATATGTCCCGTCTTCATTTTCCGTCACGGCATCCGCATCCCCGTTCATGCTGATCGTGTCAAGTATGAAGAGAGGATCCGCTGCCACAGTAAGCGTGACGACCGCTCCGGCCGGGAAAGAAGCCCTGTCCGGTGCCAGAGACGCGCAAATTGCTCCACCCTGGAAGGAAGCCCTGTCCGGTATCACGGTCCCGTGTCCGTCTGTGCTGACAGATACCGGATAGGCCGCCACTATGCGGACACTCTCTGCCGGCATGGTGACAACAAATCCTTCCTCCGTCTCAGTGGTCTCTCCCGGTACTGCCGCTATACCGGTCACCTCTTCGCTGCCGAAGCAGGTGAAATTCAGGCAGACATCTTTGTCCGGGATCCCGAAAATCTTTTCTACGGCCTGGACAGCCCCATCCGTGAACCTTAAATTGCTTACGTCGTATTCTGCGATGATTTTGTCCGCGTTAAGGCTGACCTCTATACCGTCATCGGAGGCGATTTCGTAAACTTTTACAGTATTTTCATTTGCAGTCCCGAAATCCTCCGTATAATAGCAGCGGCTTATATTTATATTTTTCGGATTGCGGAGGAAACTCATACAGCCCTGCGTGGAAATTGTGACACTCGACGGTGCAAATACGCTGTCAGTAATCACGAGGTCTTCGGTTGCATATCCATTTCTTTCCTGCCAGCCGATGAAACCGCCGCAGCTGTTTGTCTCCTCTCCCAGCATTTCCCCGTCAAAGAGACATCCCTTCATCGTGATATCCGAGTGGTCTGAACCGACGCCGACAAAACCGCCGTGCGTGCCGTCACCGGCCACAAGGCTCACAAGTGTGACACTGCTCCGGCAGTTCGTGACAGTCAGGCTGCCATGAGCTCTCCCGACCAGGCCTGACATGAATTTGCCGCTTGTCTCTATTCTTCCCGCCGTATGAAGGTTTTTGAAAGAAGCATACTCCACTTGCCGGAACGGAGCCGCCGCGCCCTGCCCGTCATCGGCATAGTTGACCGTCAGGGTATGGCCGGCACCATCGAAGTTCCCCTTGAATCTCTGGCCGTTGCTTCCAATCATGGAGGAGGTGGTGATATCCGACGTAAGCCGGAAGTTCATCCCTGAAGTATTTCTTCCGCTTTCAACGTAGTTCTTTAGTTTCTCCCATCCTGTCCCATCCTCGATCAGCCAGACAGTTGTTTTTCCTTCATTCACGTGATCCCAGATCGGCTGGAACTCTCCCGTGAGCGTCACATTCTCCGCCGGCATCGTGAAGGACCATGTTCCGTCATTGTTGTCCATAAGGGAGATTTCCCCGTTATTCGCGTAGACGCCGAGGAGTTCAAATCCGTCAGCTACTTGAGATGTGATTGTGACCGTCTCTCCCTCTTTCGCAGCAAGCAGGTTTGACGTTATCCTGCATTCCTCGTCCTCATATGCAATGATCTCATAATACCCCTCATCTGGCTCGAAATCGGTTTTTACCAACACATCGCATCCGGGCATTGTAAAGGCATAGCGCCCGTCCCCGCGTTCTTCCACCGTAACGTCACCGTCATTTACCGTGACTGCCTTCAGATGATACCCTTCCAGCGGGCTTACTCTTATCAGGACCTCCGCCCCTCTCAGGGCATTGGGCTGGACCGTCACGCTGCCGCCCCGCGACACGACCGCCTCAATGCTGTAGTCCTCTTCCGGTTCGAGGTCATTGATCACGCTTTTCGGGTTTGCCCGATACCAGTTATAGATCGCGCCGCCGTTCTCTGCCGTAAGCTCTGCCGGATCAATACTTTGAAGGATATGAAGGACTGTATTCTCACTGGTATTAAAATCGGATGTCTGGAAATCATATCCGGTAAAATCATCACTGTAAATATAGACATCCGTCACGTTTGGATAACCAGAGAATGTATTAGCACTTGGGATTGTTTTAATGGATCTGGGTATATAAACCTTTTCTGCTCCTTTCATCGATGCGAAGTCCCTGTCTCTGATTTCTGTGATACCTCTTGGGAATCTGACTTCCTTCACTTTGTACATATAACCAAAAGCACAGGTATCCATACTGGTAAGGGAGTCGGGAACACTAAGGTATTCTACGTCTTCGCAGAAGGCAAATGCGTATCGCCCGACTGTCGTGACACCTTCAGGGAGCTCCACACGTTTCAGTGCAAAGCAATCATAAAATGCATTTTCGCCAACAGCTTCCAGCGAATTGCCAAAGGTAACTGTCTCAAGGTTCTCACAATAATAGAACGTATGGCTTTTAATCTCCGTCACATAATCGGAGACAACAAAGCTCTTCAGCTGAGTGTCGTTAGAAAAGACCCGCTCCCCGATACTTCTGACCTCCTCCGTGCCCCTTACTTCCTCGAGAGCACTGCATGACGAGAAGGCCTCATTTCCTATGTTCACCGGTGCGCCGGATAAATCAACACATTTAAGTTCTCTACAATGCTCAAATGCGCGCTCTCCCATCGTCTCCAGCGAAGAGGAAAGGGTCGCGCTTTCCAACCTGGTACAGTACGAGAAGGCTGCCTTGCCGATCGTGGTTACCTTATCATGCAGCGTGACCGCCTTCAAAAAATTACACGATGCAAAACCGTCAATATCGATAGATTCCAAATTTTTTGGAAAACTCACGCTCTCAAGATTAGAATTGCTGTAAAATGCCGCGCGACCGATACTGACAACACTGTCCGGTATGACAGCATTTGTCACTTTTGAACTATAAAATGCATACGGTGCGATTGAAGTGACACCCTCACTGATCTCGAACGATGTGATCTGCTCATTAAGATCAGCCTCTTCCCACGGTGCACTCGTCATCTCACCCGCTCCGTTTATCGCAAGATGCCCGTCGATAAGCTGCCAGGTCATGTCCTCCCCACAGCTTCCGGATGCAGCGAAGGCCGCCGTGATCTCAACATCCTCCGCCGGCATAACAAACTCATATGTGCCGTTCTCACAAACAACGTCCTGCCCGTTCAGCCTCAGATAATAGAGCTTGAACGGTTCTTTAGACGGGGTGCATGTCACAGTGATGGTTTCGCCGCTCGCAGCGGTTTCAGTGCTCACCGTCACGGTCCCGTTCGCAATCCCTTCCGCTACGGTTATATGGTACTCCGCAGCTTCGCCTTCCCCCACTTCTTCCGCAGGGTCCGCCGCCTCAACGTTCTCTTCCGAAACCGCCTCCGAGTTCGCTTCCACAGTCTCTTCCGGTACAGCTTCCGAAGATTCCTCCTCATTCTCCTCCGAAACCGCTTCCGAGTCCTCCTCCACAGTCTCTTCCGGTACAATTTCCGAAGTCTCCTCCTCCGGGACAGACTCCTCCGCCGGCATCTCCACAAGGCTCTCCTCCGGAACCGCCGTCTCTCCCGCCGCCAGGACCGGCACACTCATGTTTCCGGCCGCAAGGACAACGCACAGGAGAAATGCCATCATCTTTCTTGCAATCCCGCTTCCTGTAGTTCTCGTCATAACAACCTCCTTCAATTATGATAAGAAAAACATTTAATACTTTATTATACCATAGTTTTCACTTGCATGACAGCCTTTCGCGCTTCTCTTCCGACAGGATTTTTTTCATTTTCTCCTTTTGAAATTGCGAGAGCGGAGGACAATTCAGACTGCCCTCCGCTCTCGTTTTTTCTTCCGTATTTAATTAAGCAAGTTACTTCACTTTTCGTCCGATCTTGGAGTTTGTCATAACAAGCGCCGCAATCGCCATGCACATGATTACGATCCAGCCGGCCGGATTGCTGTTGTCGCCTGTCGCAGGTGCAGCCGTTGTCTTCGCGGGCTCGGTCGCAGCCGGGGTTGCCGCCGCAGCCTGAGACGCAGCAGGTGCGATCGTCGTGGGTGGTGCAATGGACGGTGTGGGCGGCGCGACCGACGGTGTCGGCGGTGCAACAGACGGTGTGAGCGGTGCAACTGACGGTGTCGGCGGAGCAACCGTCGGCTCCGGCTCCTTCATCCAGGTTGCCCTGAAGGTGTGGTCATCTTCAACGATGTACTTGTCGCCCGGGTGGTAGCTGCTTCCGCTCCACTCGATGAACACATAGCCTTCTCTCTCCGGTGCTTCATGAATCGTGATCTCATCACCGACATTGTGGATTTCCACGATGTCCTCTGCACTGCCGCTGTAGATGCCGCCGTCCAGCGTATAGGTGATCGTTCTCGCCTTGGTCTCCCATACCGCATATAAAACGGTATTGTCGCTGATGTCGATCGTCTCGCCCGCCTGATAATCCGCGGTCTCCGCATCGGCGCTCTTCGCCCATCCCTTGAAGAGATAGCCTTCGAGAGTCGGCTCTTCCGCCGGAAGCGTGACGGTGTTCTCCGTCACTTCCATCGCTTCGGGAGCGCCTTCGCCGCCGTTTGCATCGAAGGTCAGCTCATAGTAGATCGTAAGGTTTCCGAGTTTTTCCTCGGTAACCGTGTAGTTGCCCTCTTTTGCGGTTCCGTCCCATACGATCGTGTAGGTCATCGGGTGTACGCCGACCTCGGTGAAGGGGGTCATTTTAAGCGCCGCGGTTTCCTGCTCTTTATTGGTCGGGGTGACAAGACCGGAAAGTGTTCCCTCCGGGGTGATCTCCTCGCCCGTATATTTCACTTTCATATCCTCAGCCGTCACGGTGAGGGATGCCGGAGTGATCTCCATTGTGGCAGGGATGATCTGCGTATAAGTATCTTCAACCAATACCCATTCATTATCCCACGGCCACGGCACCCAGATCTCGGCAAACACCTGGCCCTGGGTCGGCGTGGTGCTTCTGCCGACATCAATTCTTCCTGCCTCAATGTTGCCGAAGAAAGTATATCGCCACACATTCAGCGAATACCAGAGCGGCTGATAGTAAAAGCCGGTTCTGTAGCTGTCGCCCTTGACAGTCTCTCTGTCATTGTCCGGTCTTTCCTCTATGCCTCTGATAGAATGATAATTCCCGTCATAGACAAACGACGTGATGGACTGATAGCCTTTGGCATGCAGCGTCTCACCCCACTTGTTTTCTCCCCACACGGCATAGAGCGTCATATCGCCCGTCACTTCAAAATGTACACCGGGGAGCAGTTCAACCGACTCCGGCGATGCGGATCTGCTGGTCGACCAGCCCGCGAAGACATAATCCCAGATTCTGCCTTCCCTGCTCAGGATATCCGGGATGACAGTTCCCATCTGTCCCTCTTCCACAGTCTCGGTCGTATAGGTTCCTTTGCCATCATAGTTGTAATCATAGGTAACCGTGTATGTAACCGGCTCCCTGGCGTCATTTCCGGACACGGAATCCGGTGTCTCCGCAAGCGCGGTCGCCGGCACTGCTGCAACGAGCAGCACAAGTGTCATAAGAAGACCCAAAAACACTTTTTTCTTTCCCATAATCTGACCCTCATCCTGAGATATTCAGGCCGTTAATGGCCCAATTTTCATTTTATCATAAGCCGCATCAAAATCAATCCTATGTTTGTGCAATATTATCGCAATACGCTTCAAATTCATGTGTGGCCGCCTCAATCCTGAATATACTTAAGATCCTTATTATTTACCGTAATTGCAATCTCATTAAACAGTTTTCGAAGATCAGCTTTCATCGCCTCTGCGACCCTTGCGTCTGCAACATCATCTATCTGCAGCTCTTCCGCATGCTTTCTCAGCAATACGTCTCTCACTACAGCATACTCAATCGTTCTGTACAGCTGATGTTTGAATTTTTTACTGTAAATATTCTTCCCCTTTTCTCTTATCCTGACTACAAACTCCCTTTCGTTCACCTCAACAAAGATCTTCCCGTCCTGAGGGATCTCAACATTCAGGTATTCCGCTTCTATTTTCTCTGCGCTCGTGTAATCAGGGTAGAGCTTGTTGATCTGTATGGCGACCCCCTTCTTAACACCGTCGATCGCGTCAATCTTAAAGATGATTTTCGCTTTCTCAAGTATATTCGTAAGGTCCGGATAGTCCTTTGACAGAACATCCATATTTCTGGCAAGCGGCAGTATGCACGGTGAGTGATTGGCGATCACATAATCAACCAGCTCGTCAAGCAGTTTAATCGTTTCGTCTCTTCTGTGCATGCTCTGCGAAACCAGCGCGATGCAGTAATAATAGCCCGTGATATCCGGTATAAAATCCGTCGGCTTGAAAGGATATCCCAGATCCTTCAGGGTATCCAGAACAACATCGACGACTGCGTCATTTTCGGCAAATGCAGCCATCCTTTTATACTCTGCCGGGGTGCATGGCGAATAGGAAAAGGTCGAGATCTTCTTGACGAGCTTCCACACCTGCTCCTTCGTCTCTTCAGGGGCATGTTCCATCAGCGGCAGCGTCATCTTCTTATGGGTGTATTTCTTTAGTTCTTCATCGCTTGGGTTTTTTTTCTTCATGGCTGTCCTCCTCCCGTTAAAACAGAATGCTCCCCATCCTCTCCGCGAAGAGATATGAGGAGCATCCATCATTCGATAGTTCTATTATAGTGATTCGTTTCGGATGTGCAAGGGGTGTATTCTCATGGAAAACCAGCTTAAATTGCAATTTCCTCATACGCGTAGCTATTCTGATATACGGCTTCCGGGGCAATATCGATTTCTCCGTTGTTCCATGTGATTACACCGTGAAACACCACCGGGTGAGCAAAAACACGTTCATCTGAAAGGGGAGCAAATGCAGAGCCTTTCAGCAGAGTTGTGTCAAACAGCCGTTTTTCTCCAGTTGAGAATGTAACCAACATCATTCCACCTCGCAGCGGTTTTGCCTCAACAACTTTGATGTTCTCCCGGAACTCTCCGGCATAACAGATATCATCCAAAACATACATAATACTTCACCTCAATTCATTGTCAGTGAAGGATAAACGATCTTCTACAGGCAATTTTACCACAGATACCGTGTTTTCTCAACTGAAACGAAAAGTTCTCCGGCTCTCCTAAAATGTTTATTCTGTGGAAGATTACGTCATGTTGTCGTCCTCCTCCGCCTCCCTCTCCATATCTTCCTCAACCTCACACCTAATCTCGCGCAGCATCTGCATGCTGTTCCCGAACATCTCCTTATCTTCCAGCCGGTCGCCGTTGTATATCGCAACCCCGGCGCCGCACTCCTCCAGAGCCCGGATAAGGTCCTCGAATCTGGAAATGCGATCGACCTCCGCCAGCTCCTCCGTGACCTCCCACCGAAACAGGTCGTACTCGACCACATAGTCGTTTTCATTTATCCGCCGTCTGATCTCACCGATCGAGAGTGACGGATCGAACTTTCGCAGTATGGAAATGACCTTCGTTCCGGCTGTGCCAGCCTGGATCTTAAGTTTGTAACTGCTCATGATTTTTCCTTCCTCTCGTTTAAATGCGGAGCCATTGAACAGCGAATTTACAGAATAATTTTACATCACGAGCATTTGTGATTCAACACATTGTTAGCTGTCTTTATATTTTTTAACAAAATCCAAAAATCAATGTAGATAAGTTCCCTGCTATTCTGTATAATGATAGCAGACAAAGGCCACTCCTCCTCAGACATATGTAAAAATAACCAATCACTCCTGAGCGAGCTTGCAAATATCAGTTTATGGAAGAGAAGAAATGATTAGCTTCAATCGAATCAACATAAATACACTTGATGATTATAAAAAGCTTAGAGATTATGTCGATAAAACCCATATTGATGACATTACGATAAGCACGTTAAGAGATCACCTGGGTACAGACATCTCTTCCATTATAGTCGAGTGGCCTTACTATGACCGGGATTATCTAAGCTCCTATTATATTCACCATTCTAAAAAGCTTAAGGAGTACTCAAAATACTGCTATAGACTCCATTTCATTTCAAAAGAGAACACCTATGTCGGTTATTCGTTATTACGTCCGGTAATGCCCGGAAGACATTTGGGACGAACATATCTGGATCCGAAGATCGTCATAAAAGAACAAGCCGCTTTGATAAGCGGAAAGTATTCGTCACATTTTCTGGGAGAGAAATTCGAAATCTTAGGATTTCCGTGGATGATGCAGGAGACGGATATCACAGTGTGCGCACATATCGCGCTTTGGAATGTCCTTCGTTATTACGGAACCAAATATCCTCATTATGAAAGTCCTTCTCTCGGAGATGTCGTTGAAAAAGTTCATGCCGAATGGGGAAGGAAGACACCTTCTATCGGCCTGACTCCTGTTCAGGTTTCGGATGTTCTGAGCGCTTATGACTTTTTTCCTATCATACGAGGATTCTCCAGAGATAATATTCAGGAACTTACGGATGAACTGCTTGTCTATCTTGAATCGGAAGTTCCGGTCATCGGAATGAGTGATGTGAATCAGCACGCTGTTACCTTTGTCGGACGAGGAGCATATAATTACAATTTGCTTAAAGATGACTTCTTTATCAGAAAGCACAAGTCCCAAAAAGGTAATTTTATCCTAAGCACCCAGCTGATTAACTCTACGTATGTCATGGATGATAATCTGTTTCCGTATGCAAGAGTTGACCGTCTGGCGTCGAAACAAAGTGATGCAGCCTACAGCATAGGTGAGATGACTTATCTTGTCATCCCTGTCTTTGAAAGGATGCAGTTGGCTTACCACAAGCTTTATGGCCGCATAGAAGCACTATTTTCTTCTAAAGGCACGAATTATAACAGCTTTGCCTGGCAGGATGGTCTGCATGTTGTTCGAATCTATATTGCATCAGCTAATAAATTGAAGTCAACCATCGCCCATTTGGAAGGAATCAATGAAATTTTGAGAGATGCAATCGTCAGGCTTCCGCTTTCACGCTTTGTATGGTGCGTCGATATCAGTACCCCTGAGGAATTTGAGCAGGAAAAAATTTCGGGAAGGATCCTGATTGATACAACTGCCGGCACGAACGAGAGCGAGCCTTGGCTGTTGATGCATGATAATCGTCATATAATGCTGTATGACACAATGCCTCATAACAAAACGCCGAAAATGATAATGCAATATACAGATATACGGCCCTATGAAATGTATAAAGGTGAGTTATACCGGTTAGATAACTGAGAAAGGTGGCGCATATGCCTGATAATATAATGTCAAATGCCTATGAAGAACTGGCGAAATATTGGTGGGATGAATTTAAAAATGAAGAACTGGATGAAATCCAAATTCAATCTTTAGTGAAGCAAAGCTGCACGTTTCAGGATGTGAGTGTCACCAGAGGAGCAGCTATTATCAATAAACCTTTCGGTTCTGATAAAGTAGTATCCATCAAGGCATCCAACATCACTCTGGATCTGACAACGATTCTTGATCTTCTCGCCTCCGCAACGACGCTTAAGTGGAATGACAAAAAAGCGGTTATTGCCTTCTTCCTGAAAATACTTTCAAAAGCAGCCGGCATGGCACAAAAAGAGCTCTCCAATGACTGCGTAAAGGTACTGTTTGAAATTTACAGACGAACTCATAATTCAATCGGCCCAACAAAGGAAACTCTCTCAGTTGCATGTGAGATGAGTCAAGAGAAACTTGATGAAGTTCTCTCATCGCTGGAAAAACTTAAAAGCATAGAATTGCGCAATGGGCAATGGTTTGTAACGGAGTCCATATGGATGAAAATCTGAGAGATTATTTGTGCAGCGATGCTGCATCGATTTCTCCAATTGTCCTTGATTATTATTTTGTGACATGGTATAATTTTCAATTATTTAATAAAGAAAGGGCTGATTGACATGATTGAGAACAAGTTGGACAAAATTTTAAATTCAGCCATTACCGATGATAAAGATAACTGGGATGACGCTAAATGGACGACAATACCAACAATGGCCGGTGAAGAGTATTTAAAGCACTGCCCGGAAATAAATAATAGAAATGACATTATCAGCAAGAGAGATTCCGTTACATATCAGAGAGCATTATTCTGTGCAATTGGTTAATGGCAAGGAGAAAGAGGGCAGAAGCCCTCTTTCTCTTTAAACCACGACTATGTTATGTAAACTAAAAGTGACAGATCTAATTTCCGCAGTATGGAAATGACCTTCGTTCCGGCTGTGCCAGCCTGGATCTTAAGTTTGTAACTGCTCATGAGTTTTCCTTCCTCTCTTTTGAATGCAGAGTGGAAGAAGTAATACTTTCCGTCCTTCTCGTAAAAATGATACCGGATCCTCCGTATTAAAATTTATATTGGAGCAGGTGTAGTAGAACTTCGTCACGTCTCCGATCTTTACATTTTTTCCGACATTCTTTTCCTTTGCACCGCACCCGTACAGGCCGAGTCCGACCAGGGCACAGAGGGCCTCAAAGCCCCCTCACAATCCCAAGATAATCCTGCCTCTGATCCACCACCGCATAGATGATGACCGTCTTCTCATCCTCATCTACCTTATAAAATACCAGGTTCTTCTCTAAAATGAGAACAAGATACCCCTGGCGCCTCAAAACACTGTATTTTGGTCGGACGCCTCTATATGGGTTGTCACTGAGAGATAACAGGGCAGACTCCAGCTCATCCAGCTTCTTCAGTGCGACCTCTCGTCCGAACTGTTCCGCCACATAAAGGATTATTTTTTGTATCAGTTCATCTGCTTTATCAGTGCGCAAAACTTTGTATGTCATATGCTTTTCACCCAATCAGCAAATTCCTAAGTTCATCAAACGTATCCTCTATGGGAGCGACTCTTCCGTTTTTCACATCATCCTCCGCCTCAACCAGCAGTTCCAGCAGTTCGACCCTGGCTTTCAGGCGCTTATATTCCTCGTAAGCCATGGAGACAGTGTCGCCTCTCCCGTTCACGGTGATGATTACGGCTTCGTTGTTTTCCCGGCATTGCCGTGAGATTTCGTTGTAATGGTTTCTGAGATCCGCCGAGGGCCTGATTGTTTCCTGAAGCATCATATAAGTACCTCCAAAAAATATAGACACATTATACCATAATATGTCTACCGACGCAATATCTTACAGAATGCCCTTCGCGCCGCCTGTCTCAATTCTCCGCAAAATACTGCCCCGCCGCATACGAAAACGCCTCCCTGAACCGCCGGGTCGCCTTCCGGCTCTCCGGCAGATCCGGACGCAGCATATCAAACGCGTGCATGTCGCTGTGCCAGACATCCGCCTCCGCCGGCACGCCCGCCTCTTTAAGCGCCCTCACAAATGCGAGCGTCTCGGCACAGAACGGCTCCCCGTCTCCGACGAACGTGTAGGCCGGCGGCAGCCCCTTAAAGTCTGTCTGCCGCGCCGCCGCGGCATAGGGCGAAACCTTTTTCTTCGCGTTTCCTCTCAGGTACATCCGCCACCCGAAATGGTTCCTCCGCGTATTCCACACCCTCCCGTGGTTGTCCCGGGATGTCTCCGTGTCGAGATTGTCCAGCATGGGATAGAGCGGCATCTGAAATGCAATGTTCACAGTCCCCCTATCCCTCGCGAGCATGCAGAGCGCGGCGGTAAGTCCGCCTCCGGCACTCTCCCCGCCGACCATGAGCTGGTTCCTGTTGATTCCAAGCTCCTCCGCGTGCTCCTTCATATAAATGAGCGCCTTGTAGCAGTCCTTGAGCGCCGCCGGATAGGGATGCCGGATCGCCAGCCGGTAATCCGGGCAAATGACAACCGCATGAAACTCCTTCACGAGGTCGATTGCCCGCGACATGTAGACCATTTCCTTGAGCCCGGTGATGTATCCGCCGCC
>ONHA01000032.1 GCA_900317515.1 uncultured Eubacteriales bacterium | reverse complement strand
TTTTCGCTCATAGATCTGATTGTCAAAGAACTATAGGTGTTCCACAAAGTGCTTAAAATCAACATTATTTGTGGAATTTCAATAAGAAAGTATAGAGAGGAAACCATGTAGTCCTTGAACATGACCTTGTATTTCGGGTCGTCAAAGACGCGCTGGCAGACCGGGAGAAGGTCCATGTAGGGAGCGAGCTGCTCGGGGTCGTCCGTCCGCCGCATTTCCGCCGCAACGCGGGAAATATTTTCAAGGTCGGAGCCCGTCCCCTCGCCCGCTGCCAGGATCGCGTCGTCCGCGAGCTCTTTTAAGACGTCCGTGAGCCCGTCGTAGTGGAGGTAAAATGTCGTGCGCACGATCTCGGCCTTCCGGCAGAGCGCGGCCACGGTGATCTTCTCGAAGGGGCCCTCGACGAGCAGCTCCAGCATGGCGTCCTTGATGACATTTTTGGTGTAAATCGTTCGGCGGTCTTCGCGGCGGGGCTGTGTTTTCATTTTCCATACCTGCTTTCTTTATGATGTCAAAATTATAGCGTGTTTCCGAATGCCGGTCATGTACAGTTTACTGCAATGTGTTCATGATTGTACAGTTCCGATTGTTCTGCACTGGATATATTTTCATGAACTTTGCTACATTGTTGTCAGAATAAAATAACCGGCAGAGCCGGAATAAGGAGGAACTTATGATATCATTTGAAATGGAAGACCTGATCGGTGTCCTCACGGGCCTGACCCCCTACTTCATCGCCATCTGCGCCGCACTGGTGCTCGCGCTCATCGTGACCATCGCAGTCGGAAAGCAGAAGAAGCCGCTCAGGAGCCTCATCCGCAAGGAAGCCTGGATCGCGGCGCTTCTTGCCATCATTGTGACCGTCAACATGATCTGCTTCGGCCCCATGTCCACCCTGATCTCGCTTGCGACCGGCAGCGGCTCCGTCTCCGAGGCGACCACAAAGGAAGCTTCCGACGTTGCGCTTAAGATCGCCGAGGAAGGCTTCGTCATGCTCGAAAATGAAAACAGCATGCTCCCCCTTGAGTCCGGCAAAAAGCTGAACCTCTTCGGCTGGGCCTCCACGAACCCGATCTACGGCGGCGCAGGCTCCGGCGGCATCAACGACCTCTACCAAATCGTCTCCCTTGAAAAGGGCCTCACGGATGCGGGCTTCGAGCTCAACACCGAGCTTCATGACTTCTACCTCGGCTACGCGGAGAGCCGCGCGGCGGTCTCCATCACCGCCCAGAACTGGAACCTGCCGGAGCCGCCTGCCCCAAATTACACCGACGAGCTGATTGCGAACGCGAAGAACTTCTCCGACACGGCCGTCATCGTGATCTCCCGCCTCGCCGGCGAGGGCCACAGCGACATCCCGCAGGATATGTCCCAGGCGATCTACGACAACAACTCCGCCGCCTACAATGACTTCGAGGCGGGCGAGCACTACCTGCAGCTCAGTAAGACCGAGGAGGACATGGTGAACCTGGTCGCCGAGAACTTCGAAAAGGTCATCCTCCTCTACAACGGCGCCTACGCGTTCGAGCTCGGCTTCGCCGAGGAGCTTCCGTCCATCCAGTCGGTCGTATGGGCCCCGGGCCCGGGCAACGTCGGCTTCACAGCCCTGGGCGAGATCCTCGCCGGCACCGTGAACCCGTCCGGCAGGACCAACGACACATTTGTCTACGACATCGACTCCGCTCCCTACTACAACAACGCGGAGAAGCGCAACTACGAAAATATGATGGACATGACCGTCGAGGGCATGAACTCGGGCGTTCCGACCAACTACTCTCCGGCTTTCATCAACTATGTGGAAAATATCTACGTCGGCTACAAGTTTTACGAGACCGCTTCCGCGGAAGGCATCATCGACTATGAGAAGACGGTCCAGTATCCGTTCGGCTACGGCCTCTCCTACACGAACTTCTCCCAGAAAATGGGCGAGGTCAAAGAAGCTGACGGCGTCATCTCCTTCGACGTGACCGTGACCAACGAGGGTTCCGTCGCCGGCAAGGATGTGGTTGAAGTCTACTACAACCCGCCCTACACGAACGGCGGCATCGAGAAGGCCAGCGCAAATCTGGTCCGCTACGCAAAGACCGGCATGCTTGAGCCGGGTGCATCCGAGACCGTGACGATCACATTTGACGCCGAGGAGATGGCTTCCTACGATGAGAAGGGCGCCGGCTGCTACGTGCTCGAGAAGGGTGATTATATCATCTCCGTCAACAGCGACTCCCACACGATCCTCGACAGCAAGACCTACACGGTCGGCAGCACGGTGACATTTGACGAGTCCAACCCGAGAAAGAGCGATGACATCGCCGCCGTGAACGTCCTTCAGGATGCCCAGGGCAACGCGACCTATCTCTCCCGCGCCGACAAATTTGCGAACTATGACGAGGCGACCGCCGCTCCGACCGACCTCAACATGCCGGAGGAGTACATCGACGGCTACCACCTGAATGCAAACTACGATCCGAACGCCTACATCGACCCGAATGCGGAGATGCCGACCACGGGCGCTTCCGGAAATCTGAAGCTCGCCGACCTCCGCGGTAAGGAGTACGACGATCCGATGTGGGAGCAGCTGCTTGACCAGCTCACCGTCGACGAACTGGCCAACATGATCGCTCTCTCCGGCTACCAGACACCGGCGATCGAGTCCATCGGCAAGGTCCAGAACGTCGACTGCGACGGTCCGGCCGCGATCAACAACAACTTCACGGGCGCAGGCTCCATCGGCTACCCGATCGAGGTCGTGATTGCCTGCACATGGAGCCATGAGCTGGCTGAGAGCTGGGGCTCCATGATGGGCAAGATGTCTCAGGAAATGAACAGCACCGGCTGGTACGCACCGGGCATGAACACTCACAGGTCTGCATTTACCGCAAGAAACTACGAGTATTTCTCAGAGGACGGGGTTCTTGCGGGCTGGATGGCGGCCGACGCGGTCCGCGGCGCTCACAGCCACGGCGTCTACTCCACGATCAAGCACTACGTCATGTACGACTGCAACGGCAAGATGGTCTGCGCGTGGTCCACGGAGCAGGCGATGCGCGAGATCTACTTCAAGCCGTTTGAGATCGCGGTCAAGGAAGGCGGCGCCGACGCGGCCATGGCCTCCTGGGCGTTCATCGGCAACAAGTGGGTCGGTGAGATGAGCTCCGTCATGAATACGATCCTCCGCGACGAGTGGGGCTTCCGCGGGTTCGTGGTCTCCGACTTCTTCCGCAACAACGGCCACGGGTTCATGAACGCGGACATGGCGCTGGCGAACGGCGTCGACGCGATGCTCTCGACCTTCGCGGGCGGCCCGAACCAGGTCACGGACAAGACGGCGGCTTCGAACGTCCAGTACATGCGGACGGCGACCCACAACATCCTCTACACGACGGCCAACTCCTGGACCTACGATGAGGCCCACCTTAAGGGCGGCACGGAGCCGTGGAAGAAGGCGGCCTACGCGATCGATGCGGTGCTCGGCGTGGCGCTCGCGGCCCTCGCGGTGATGGCAGTACGGAAATATAAGAAACAGAAGTAAGCTTCTTCAACGTGTGGGGGACGGTTCTTCGACCGTCGAAGAACCGTCCCTCAACCGCCGAAGAACCGTCCCTCACGCCTTCGGCAGCCCCGCCGCCGTCCTCAAGAACGCCGCCATCATCGCCCGGCTGCACGCTGTCTTCGGCTGGAAGGTCCCCGCGCCCATCCCCGAGGTCACCTTGTTCTCTGCGGCCCAGTCAACCGACTCCTTATACCACGCACCCTGAGGGACATCCGCAAAATGCGCCTCCGTCTCCGGAGCCCTATAGGTGCCCGTGAGCTTCGCGTAGCTGCAAAGGAAGGTCACGATCATCGCACGGTTGCAGACGTAATCCGGCTGGAATGTTCCCGGGCCCATCCCCGAAGTGATGCCCACGGCCGATGCCCATTTGACCGCATCGTAATACCAGGCGCTCTCCGCGACATCCGAAAACTCCTTCGTCTCAAGGCCGGATATATCCGGCTTTCCTGCCATATTGTAGAGAAATGCGACCGCCTGCGCCCGCGTAAGCTGTCTCGTCGGCTGAAATGTCCCGCCGTTGTACCCGGATGCCGCCTTGTTGTCGAGCGCCCAGTAGACCGGCGCGAAGTACCAGCGGCTCTCATCCGTCACATCCTTAAAGAGGATTCTGAAATTCCCGGTCACGGTTCCCGTATAATAGCCCTTCCCGGTTACCGTGACGGCGGCTGTGCCGGGGTTTTCATTTTCCGCATAGGAGACCGTATAGTCCGTACCCTCCGCGAGCGTGATCGACCCGAGCTTCACGACCGGGGACTGGGTGATCGCCTTTCCTGTATACACTTTCGCCGTAAGAGCGCCGAGATCCGCGTCCGAAATGTCAATCGCGCCGGGACCCCCGTAGGGATGGTCCCGGAAGAACATCGTCCCGGCGTACCCGTCCTTCAGCTCAAAATCCGTCGAAAGAAGCCCCCAGTGCCTGCCGGATATCCCCTCGTCCTTCACCTTCCAAGGCTCATCCGCCGCCTCAAACCAGAGCACCTGAGTCCCGGTCGCGAGCGACCAGGTTCGGACCGCGTCAAAATACGCCGCGGCCTCCGCCTCTCCGGGAGTTGCCTGGCCCTTCGGCGACCCTGCGGTCGGCCACCCGGTCTCCGAGACCAGGATCTGCTTGCCGCCGCTCACCGCGGCAAGGTTCTCTGCCGACTCGATAAACTCCTCCGCCGCCCGGGAAATGTCCGTGCCGCCCCAATACGGATAAATATTCGGCATGATAAGGCTGCAGGCATTCCGAACATACGGATTGCCGAGCAGGATGTCCACGCTGTCCGAGGTCGTCACGGGAATCGATTTGTCGTTGAGGCGCTCCCTGACATAATTGATGTCATCGACCAGTTCTTTAGCGGTCAGGTCGTTTCGGAGGAGGGTTTCATTTCCCACACAGGCGACCTGCACAAATCCGCTGTTGCAGTGCCGGATGAGTGCGTCCATCTCCTCCTTGTCCGCGGCTTCATTGCCCGAGAGCCAGGCAGTCCCGACGACGGAAAATCCCATGTCGTGCGCGATCCGGTAAGCCTTGTCGAGCTCGCCGGCAGAGCCGTAAAAGCGCACAGTATCTGAAAAATGAGAAACCGCCGCAAGCTGCCTTCGTATCAGGACTTCGCTGAGCCTGCTCCCCGGCTGACTGCCGTCCGTGTAGAAGCCGATGTCGACCGCGAGCCTGTCATCCCTGACCGGCAGCAGCGCGTTGATTGCGGGCTGAATGCCGGGAAGCGCGGGAGCTGTGCGCGCCGGATCGACCTCGGTCTGCCCGTCTTCCGTGCGGGTGATCTTCACATAGTCGAGCGCGGCGTTTCTGGTGTCGTAGAATCCGCCCCCGGCAGGCATGTAGTCCGCCGGGATGAGCATGACATGCAGGACTTTGGCGATGATGTCATTTCCGCCCGTGATGAAAGTCCCGCTGAAGGAGCCATCGGGCATAAGCTCCACGTAGGGCGTGGCGCTGGTGGGCTTCACCCAGTACTGCTGCCCCGGCTCCACCTGCAGGTACAGGGAGATCCGGTAGGCCGACGGGTCAAACTCGCTCCCGTCCTCCATATAAACCTGGCCCTGGATCGGCCTCCGCACATTGTAAGGGGGCATATCCGTGATCGAGATGACCGGGGCCGCCGCCAGGACCGTCTTCGCGGGGAGAATCGCCATAAGGAGCAGGAACATAGCAAGCGCTGTGAAGAGTTTCATCAGGGTTTTCATTTTTTACCTCCTTGCATTTTCAACGCCTGAGGGACGGTTCTTCGACGGTTGAGGGACGGTTCTTCGACGGTCGAAGAACCGTCCCTCATACGTTCCCCAACAGGACCCGCGCGAGATGCTCCTCCGCCGCATCCTGAAGCCGCCGCATCACCGCGATGTCCGTCGGCGGCCGCCGCATCTTGTAGCGCGGAAAATACCTCGTAATGTGCAGCGGAATCGCCGGATCGATCCCCGCGATCCACGCCGCCTCGCGCCGCATGTCCTCGGTGCTGTCATTCATCCCCGGAACCACAAGGGTCGTGAGCTCCACGTGGCAGGCCCGCGCCGCCCGGGCGATAAACCGCTTCACGGTCTCGAGGTCACCGCCGAGATGCCGGTAGATCTCCGGCGTAAACCCTTTAAGATCAATGTTCATCGCATCGATATACGGGAGAATCTCTTCCAGAATCGGCAGCTCCGCGGTCCCGTTGGTCACGAGCACGTTCAGCATCCCCGCCTCGCGAACCAGCCTGGCGGTGTCACGCACGTACTCGTACCCGACCAGGGCCTCGTTGTAGGTGTAGGCGACCCCGATATTTCCCCGGGAGCGCTGCTCTTCCGCAAGCTCACACAACCGCTCGGGGCTGACCTCATAGAGCCGTCCGGCCTCGGCCTCCCTTGCCGCCGCGATCCCGTAATTCTGGCAGAACGGGCAGGAAAGGTTGCAGCCGAAGCTCCCCACCGAGAGCACATAGCTCCCCGGGTGAAAAAATGCAAGCGGCTTCTTCTCGATCGGATCGAGCGCGAGGGCGGTGAGCTTCCCGTAATTGGTGCACACGACGGTTCCGCCGACATTTTTTCTGGCTCCGCAGCGCCCGAACGCGCCTTCGGAGAGATAGCAGTGGTGCGGGCAGACCGGACAGACTGCCTCATTCATGGCGGATCACCTCAAATCGGTAGAGCTGCACGTCCTCGTCGTCCTCAAAGATCCCGGCTTTCCGCTTCGCGATCTCGACCTGGTAATCCACCGTATCCACCCCCTCAAGATCGGGCAGAAGCAGCCCGCGCCGCCGTCCCTTCTCGACGATCACTCCGTAGCGCTTCACGTCGAGCTCATCCTTCGATTCGATCGGCTCGGCCGCCCCCAGCACATCCACGCTGATCGAAAGAAGCGGCAGTTCCTCCTCCCGGATCGGATAAAACCGCGGGTCCCGCGTGGCGGCAGCGATCGCATTGGAAATGATCTCCTCCGAAAGACACGCCCGCGTCGGCGCGATCGTGCCGATGCAGCCGCGGAGGTCTTCATTTTCATGGATCGAGACGAACGCACCCGCACGCCCGTTCCTCATCTCCCCGGTCAGCTCCTCCGCCGCGGGCTTATAAACCCGGCGTTCCCGGACATATAATTCAATCGTTTTCTTCGCCAGAGACACATATGGATCCATCATTCCGCCTCCTTCGCATGAAAAATGCAAAACCCGTACCCCACGCCGAACGTCGCCTCGTGGGAGAGCTTACGCGTCTCAACCCCGGTTCCCTCAAACGCGCCGCCCATGATCGTAAATGAGCGGTGCCCGCACTCCATGGAGCGGTCGAGCAGGTCCTCATCAAAATCCGTCAGCTCTGAAAATGCACCCCTGCCCATAACCTCCATGATCTTCTCATCGTACGCCGGGCCTTCCGGCCGGTAGCCGTAGGGCCCATCGGCCTTCTGGCAGTGGGCGAGATCCCCGCTCGCGATGAAGACACAGCGGCGGCCCAGTGAGTCGGCGGCTTTCCGGATCATTTTTCCGAAGGCCCAGTGCTCGGCGAGCGAAAGCCCCGAGAGCCCGATCCGGACCAGCCGGTAGTCGGTGTACTCCTTATTGATAAAGTAGAGCGGGACCATGGTTCCGTGGTCAAGCGCACGGCTCCTCTCACCGAGGGTTCCGGCAGGGAAGTCATTTCGCTCGGCCTCCGCCTCGATCGCCTCGGCAAGCTCCCGGTCATAATCGACCGAAAACCTCACCTGCCCCGCCCGGAACTGCGCAAAGCTTCCCTCGGCGTGCTCTCCCGGCGAGATGTGAAAATAGTCCCGATACATGATCTGATGGGGCGATGTCAGGATGATCGTGTCGGGCTTAAATCCCGCGATGTCCCGCGCGACCTCCGCGAACGAGTCCAGGGTCGCCTGTATCTTCTTCTCCTCCCCGCGCCCGATCTCGGGGACCGCGATCGGCGGGTGCGGGACCATGTAGCCTGCGAGCAGCATATAATCACCTCCTCACACAGTTATAATTATAATCCAAAATCTTAAAAGCAGCAGCCGGATTCCTTTTTCAATGAACCCGGCCAGCCTTAATACTATTCTTTTATTTTACTGTCAATAGAAAATGAAGGCCTGCATCCTTTTAACACACCAAATTCCCAACCAATCCTCTCTCTGTTCTGGTAACCTGAATTTTGGTATGCTTGAATATCTTCTTTTCCGGTGCTAACGGCAATGAATTCAGTTGACCATTATTCCAGTCCTGCATCGGGTCCTCAGCCTTCTCACCCAGAATCGGCCGAAGCTCCGCAGGACTGGTGGTATTTTTCCCATAGTTCTCTGTCTCATATGTCGTATAAGCATAAACACGATCATCTGAAATCGCTATCCCAAGTACTTTCGCAAGCGCCATACAATTGAAATAAGAAGTTCTGAACTTTTTCTTAACATCTTTCCATGTCTGGCTTCCGACTGTCGTTTTTAATTCTATAATATGCAGGTACCATACGCCGTCTTTACATTGAAAGACAACATGGTCACTGCTTTTGTGCAGCCCATATTCTTTGCTCTCGGCCAAAAACATACATTTGTCGTGTTTATCAAAATCTATCAGCCACAGGCTCTCCCCTTCCACACTTACAGTTAACTCCGTTTTCCCGCGCTTATCTGCTTCTGTAAGAATCTCTGTGGATGTATTTTCCGCATTTACAACTCCGCATTTAAAATATGGCTGTCCGTTTTTCTCACGGAAAAAATGCTCAGCAGCAAATGATGTATACCCGTCCATCCTCATTCCCCCTGAAATGCATATGTCTCGTCAAGCAAGTTTTTCAGACTGTCATTGAATGTAGGAACCACAAACCCGTAATCCGTTTTTTCAAGAGGCATAAGTATACTCATGCCATCTTCATCATGCACAAACTGATACAATTTAACATTCTCTGTTTTTAGGAGATCCTCTGTTTTATAGCCATATTTTGTCATTAGATCTTTTGAATCTGTCTTTCCCAGCATCAGCATATTATTGATATGCTGAATAATCGTATCACTGTGTGTTGTGATAAAGACCCCCTTTCCGCCGTTGGACATGCGTATAAGGAGCTGTGCCATTTTTTTCTGAAGTTCAGGATGCAGATGTGCTTCAGGCTCCTCTATAAAATAAACACCCCGCTTCTCTTTGTCGCGGAAAGCCATGAGAAGCGGCGCCACCTCCGTCACCACGGAAGAACTCACATGAAGCGGAAGATTCTTTTCGCTGCCATCCGGCCGATACGTTAAAACCGGCATCTTAGCCTCTGTGGACATGATTCTGCCGTGGGTGAGTTCATTTTCAACAAAGTCAGCAAACGGTTCATCCGGATTATTATCCTCAGCTTCTTTATAGGATGTAATGAACTGTAGAAAACGGATATAGGGCAGTGTCAGCTGGGTCTTTGTCCGGGGTTCTGTGGCAAGCGAATAATTATCTTCCAGGGATTGCCCAACCAGCTGCGGATAGGTCAGCATGAAGCCGGTACGGGATGCAGGAAAAAAATGAGCTCCGGAAAACCATGAAACGTTCCCTATCCCTTGAAGAAGTAACATTCTGGAGAGGGCAAGAAACGAACCGGGGGAGGCATCCCGGAAGCCGGCAAAATGATCACAATCCCTTTTCACACCTTGAGAATTGGTGAGTTTCCCCAAAGAAAATGTAACTCTATATGTCACGTTCGAGGAGTATTCTCGTATCTCAATAGCATCCGCCTTCACCTTATAATTAAAAGCAGTCTGTAGAATCTCACTTTTGTTAATCCGAAGGCATGCATTAAAATACTCGATGAATACTCTTTTCTCCTCTTCCGATAAAATAAACGACGCTTCGTGGTGACTTTCCACAATATTTTTACATTTGCGGTAAGGTTCACATGATGTATCCATTTCGATATCAAATGGAATAGCAGGAAATGTCATCAGCCCCCACAACAAACTCATCAAGTAACTTTTTCCCGTATTATTCTCCCCGACAATCCCGACAAACGGAGCGATCTCAATATCCGCAGATTTGATCTTTGCAAAATTCTCGACGTGAAGCGTCCATCTGGTACTCATTTATCTTTCCTTCCTCAAAAGTATTTTCGGAGCATCTTTTATATATCCCAGTATAGCATAAGTATGAAAAACCTGCCACTAAAAGCCCCTGCAATTCTTTAAGAGCAGCAGAACCAAGAGGTCGCATATTGTGGTGCAATAATTTCTCAGGTTTATCTCAATTATTCTATATGTTTCGTCAAAATCAGCCCCTCCGGCACCTCCGTCTCCAGACGCACCCCGTCCTCCGTCTTCTTCCAGGAAATGAACACCTTCCCCCTCGGCGTCACAGCCTCGCCCGAGGCCTCGCTGAGGAACTCCGCGTGCGGGCGGATCTCCGCCTCCGCATACCCGGGCGCCGTAGGTCTGATCCCTAAGATCGCCGACGGCAGCTCCCAGAGCGCGAGCGCGCCCCAGGCGTGGCACTCCGAGCGGGCATAGTCTTCCGACTCGACGCAGGTGGTGCAGTTCATTTTCAGCATGTTCCGCCAGATATCCCAGCGTTTCTCCGTGTATTCGTAGAGCCCGGTCATCTCAAGGGCTCTGAAAAGGTAAAAACTCGTCGCGACCGTGCAGGCCGGGTACCCGCCCTCAAAGGTTTTCAGCAGGTTTCGGCGGCCCTCCTCAATGCTCAGTGTCCCGGTCAGGACCCCGAAGACCTGCCCGTGCTGGCTCGCATCGTCAAGCCCCGGACCGTCGGCGATCATCCCGTCCGGCCGCATGGAGTACCGCCGGATTGCACCCTGCACTTTCTTCGCGCGTTCCCTGTACTCCTCCGCGGTATCCCTCCGGCCGACCCAGTCCGCAAGCTCGGCCGCCTTTAAAAGACCATAGACGTAAAGGAGACTTTCGAGCGTGATCGGGCCCTTAAGTCCTGCGGGCGGCATGCCCGTCGTCGGGTTCCACTCCACCGCCCAGTCGATGAAGGACCAGAAGCGCGAGACCAAGTTCATGCCGCCGACCGTTCCGACGAGCCCCTCTTCGTTCAGGTTCCGGTCGAAAAAGCCGAGCACTCTGTCGATCGTCGGGAGATAGCGCCGGACC
This sequence comes from uncultured Eubacteriales bacterium, assembly GCA_900317515.1. GTDB lineage: Bacteria > Bacillota > Clostridia > Lachnospirales > Lachnospiraceae > Chordicoccus. The sequence continues at coordinate 16,224 of ONHA01000032.1, read as the reverse complement.
AGCGCCTTGTCCCCGAAATACATCATGTGGTCGTGGACCATCAGGATGTAGTAGATCGAAAATCCCGGGATCACGTTCGGGTTCATGTTGGGATAGCTGCAGTTCATGAGCCCGTCCGACCGCTGGGACCTCGCGAAATCGTCGATCGCCTTCCGCGCGAGCCGGTCGTCCGCCGCTGCCGCGTAGGTGTAGAGGATCTGGGACCTCGTGTCCATGATGTACTGAAGCTGCTCGTAGAAGGGGCAGTCTTCGTAGGTCTCGTGCATGCACCTTCTGAGGGTCCGCTCGGAGATCTCCCAGATTTTCTCAAACTCCGGGTCCGGGGTTGTGACATGCGTCCCCACTTCGAGCGGGTAGCCCGTCTCCTCAAAGTCCATCCGGAAAATGAAAACCTCCTCATCCCCCGTCTCAACCGAGACCTTTATAAACCGGAAGGTCCGGAACCAGAAGGGCTCGTAGACCTCCGGCCTCTCCTTTGTGCCGTACCCGGCCGCAATATACTCGTCGATGTCGCCGCCGAGGTGCCCGTTCACGCAGTCCGTGCGGTCCTTTTTGATCGGTGCGCCCGATGTCGGCGAGACCTCATCCAGCTCGTAGGCCTCCGACTCGAGGAGCGTGATCTTCGCGCCTCTGCCGCCGCCAAGGGCAAGGTGCAGGTAGGCGGTCATCTCCTCGCCGGCATTTAAGACGGCGCTTACTCTTGTGTGTGCGGGGATCCGCACGCATCCCTCTCCGGTGAGGAGGGCGGCGAAGTCGGGGGTTTCATTTTCAAGAAGGCCCGCAAAATGTCCCTTCCTCCGCGCCATAAACGGGATCGTCCGGGGGGTGAGGTTGCCCGGGGCGACTGCGGAACTCATTTCCCAGAATGTATACGGCTTCGCGGCAGCCCAGGCGGAGTCGTCGTAATCCGCCTCCATCCAGCCCGCGAAGGCCGGGTCCGCCGTGACCTTCTCGTGGATGATGAGCGGCGCGAACCCCGGGTTCTCCGCATAGAGCGTGATTCCGCGGTCGGTCGCCGTGCGGTAGGAGGCGTCCGCGGAGAGGGAAAGCTCCTTCTCTCCGTCAAAAACGGACCCTTCCACATAGAGCCCCGGGGTCTCGGTCCGGAACATCGCGTGGTTGCCGGCCTTGCCCTCCGCCGGGTAGCGGAGGACGATCACGGCGAGGACGTTCCTGCCGGCCGTAAGGAGCGGCGCGATATCCACAGTATCCACAAACCAGACCTCACGGTCGCCGCGGGACGGCCCGACCTCGGCGAGGCGGCCGTTCACGTAGAGCTTGTAGCGGGTGTCGGCCGAGATTCGGAGCTCGGCGGCCTCCGGCACGGCTTTGAGGTCAAAATTTTTACGAAAATAGACGACCCGCGGGGTTTCCGCGTCCGTGTGGTCCCACGACGGGGTCCAGATCCAGTTTAAAAGCGGGATATCCATATAAGCCTCCTTACGAGTGTTCCTGCTATTATTATATCTGTTATCTTCATCTGTGACAAGAAAGGGGTTTTAATGATTTTGGGTCGCAGGTAGGGACGGTTCTTCGCGGAGGGGGACGGTTCTCCTCTGCGGAGAACCGTCCCCCTCCGCGAAGAACCGTCCCAAAACCGTCAAACCTTCTTCAGTCTTCGTAGAACCTGAGATCGCCCCAGACCCTCATAAGCTCACTCCGGTCGAGCTCCTCCGTGCGGGTCTCCCGGTCGTAGATCCGGACCGGCGACTTCGCCTCCGCGAACCGTCCCCACGCAGGGTTCGGGCACCCGGTCTTAACGAACCGGACCCAGTCGCCGTGGATCTCATCCGCCATCTTCTTAAAGAGCTCCTCGCTCTCCCCGTCAAACATAAAATGCGTAAACGGATGATCCGGCTTCTCAAACACAAACGGCAGCTCAAACGCGTGGGAAGCCTTCCAGCCCGTCGCGATCCCGGACTTTGTCACGAGCTCGTAGCGGTACATCCAGACGTCCGGGTTGTGCTTCGCGGCGCCCATGGCCACCTTGACCGCCGGCATCTCGAACGCGTAGTCCGTCGAGAACCGGATGAAGGGGTCCTCCTCGCCGCCGTGGTAGAAGCTGATGATCTCGGGGAGAGCGGCCGTGTTTTCATTTTTCTCGATCATCTCGGTGATCATGGTCCAGGAGTTCGGGAACCCGGTGTTCTCCGGATGGACGAACATCGTGCCCTCGTGCTTGTTGGAGCCGATGATGAGCTTTACGCCCGCCGCGCTGCCCTTCCGGATCGCGTCGATCGGGCGCTCCGGCAGGAGGTCGTCGATCACCGGGCCCGGCAGGAACATGCCCGGATTCTTGTACTGGTGCTTCGCGTTCACATACTCGTGGCCGATGAGGAACATATGCGGGTCCATCGTGCGCAGAAGACCCAGGTCCTTCTCAGTCCAGTGCATGCCCTCGAGGAAGAGGTCGATATTTTCGCGGGCGGTCTCATGAGTCATCACGCAGTTCGGCAGGCCGCTCTCGGCGATCGCCTGCGTAAAGCAGCCCTTCACGCCCGGGCAGGCGAGCATATTCACGACGGAGGCGCCGCCGGCGGACTCACCGGCGATCGTGATGCGCTCCGGGTCGCCGCCGAAGGCCTCGACGTTCGCGCGGATCCAGTTGAGCGCCAGGATCTGGTCGGAGAGGCCGCAGTTGGAGTCGAAATCCTCGCAGCCCGGATAGGTCGTGAAATCGTAGAACCCCAGGATATTCGTCCTGTAATTGAAGGAGAAAAATAAAATGCCGTCCCGCACAAAGGCTTCGCCGGTGTACATTTCATCCGAGGAGTAGCCCGTGTTGTAGCCGCCTCCGTAGATCCAGACGAAGACCGGCAGCTTCTCGCCCGTGAGCGGGCGCTGGACGTTGACCGTCAGGCAGTCCTCATCGCCCATGACCACGCCGTTGTTGTACTGGACGGGCGGGTTGCCGTACGCTTCGGCATTGAAAATGCCCTCCCACGGCGTCACCGGCACCGACCGCTTAAAGCGCCTCTCGCCGACCGGCGGCGCTGCGTAGGGGATGCCCAGGAAATCCACTCTTCCGTCTCTCTCATACCCGCGAACCTTGCCCGAGGTTGTGCTTACGATGTATTCTGCCATGACTGCCTCCTTTACTTAAAAATCCCGTTATAAGTATCATATATCCGTTTGCCGATCGCTTCAAGGTCGGCTTTGCTTCCGGTCATCTCCTGCAGCGCGTACGCGCGAGCCCGGGGCTTAAGCCCGTCCTCCGGGTCCGTGAAGAGCCCGAAGTAGACCTCCGTGAGCCCTCCGATCTGGTTGTCCTCGATGCCGGCGCGCTTCAGCATTGCATTTTCGTTGAGCAGCCTGAAGTTGTGGAGCGTCCGGACGTAGGGCATCTCTGCGGCGTACTGCATGATCTTCCTGTTGTAGAGCGCGTAGCGCGCCTCCCATTCCCTGTTCCCGCAGTCCGTGAAGCCGGCCTCCGTGAGGATCGCCTGCTTGCGGCCGTCCCCGTACTTTTTCATCACGCGGTAGCAGGCGTCGCTGTAGTCCCGCCAGAGCGTGTCGGGCTCCTCGACGTTAAGGAAGAGGTCCTTGTCCGGGACTTCCCTCGTCGTGAAAATGTAAGGATGCCAGGATACTATATCAAAATAGTCGTCGGTGTCGGCCGACCAGTAGTTTCCGCTTTTTATTCTCCTGTAGACCTCGTTCAGCGCCCAGGCCGCCCCGTACATGACCGGGAGGAAGTCCGGCATGCCGCCGCCGAGCGCCTCCGTCGAGAGGGCCGGCGAGAAGCTCGCAACCTTGGCCTTGGGGTTGCCCCGCCGGATCCCGCGGGCGGCGAAGTACATCATGTCGACCGCGATGTCGTATTTTTCATCCGGGCTGAAGGGATGGCTCATGTCCGACTGAAGAAATCCGTCCGGGTGAAGGAAGGCGTTGAGGTTCCATTCATTTCCCACCTCCCAGATCGCGACCTCGGGGAAGAGAGAGGCCATCGTGCACCAGGAGTCCTCCAGCATGTGAAGGGCCTTCATGTAGAGGCTCCCCTCGGTGAGATCCCGGGCGGGCATCGCGTGCCCGGTTCTCTGGAGGCAGCCCTCCGGGAGGAACCACTCGTGGCTCATGCCGGTGACTTCGATGTCGAGTTCCTTTGCGCGGGCGAGAAGCTTTTTGTGGCGGGCGGCCTCCTCCTCGTTCACTGTCTGTGGGTCTTTTAGGATCTCGGTGATGTGCATCCAGGAGCGGTATGCGGTACAGCCGAGCCCGGCGATGAGGTCGAGGTATTCGGCGGCCGGGACTCCCTGGTCGCGCTCCCGCTGAACGAGCGGTTCTCCGATTCCGAACAGTCTGTCTTTCTTCATGGGGCCTCCTTTTATCTTTCTTGCCTCTATCATAGCAGGATGGGCCGTCGGCTTATATCGTTTTCCTGTCTTTTTTGTTCTTATTTTGTTCGACGGATGGGGACGGATGGGGACGGTTCTTCGCGGAGGGGGACGGTTCTCCGCGGAGGAGAACCGTCCCCCTCCGCGAAGAACCGTCCCCATCTGTCGAACCCCGCCGCACAATATTGCAACACATATCGCAATATTGTTTCTTGCGGACCCCCGCCGGCCTCCCTTATAATAAATATTAAAGAAACACAAGGAGGTCCACCTCATGGACGCAAAGCAATCCAAATACGAACAGCTCTTCAAGGGACAGTCCGTCTGGCGCTCCATCTTCGCCATGGCGGTCCCCTCCCTCTTCACGATCGTCATCATGATCTTCTACAACGTCGCGGACACCTTCTTCATCGCCCAGCTGGGCGACACCGCCAAGGTGGCCTCCGTCTCCATCGTCATGCCGGTCTTCTCCATCATTATGGCCCTCGCGACCATGATCGGCGTCGGCGGCAGCTCCGTGATCGCAAACGCCTTCGGAGCCGGCGACAGGGAGAAGGCCATGAACACCTCGAGCCTCTGCTTCTACACGGCGATCGCGATGGGCGCTGCGGGAACTGTCCTGCTTTTCATTTTCAGGAACCCGCTCCTTAAAATTCTCGGCACCCAGCCGGAAATGTGGGACGACTCCTCCACCTACCTCACCATCCTCGCCTGCGGGACCGTCTTCATGATGATATCCTCCTCCATGGGCATGCTCATCCGCGCTGAGGGCGCGGTCAGAGAGGGCATGTACGGAAACCTCGTCGGCACGATCACCAACATCGTGCTGGATCCGGTCTTCATTCTGGTCTTTAAATGGGGCGTCGCAGGCGCCGCCATCGCCACCGTGATCGGAAATATCCTCTCCTGCACCTTCTACATCACCTACGTCCACCGCCGCGCGGCCGTGATCTCACTCGAGCCGAAGCGGGCGCTCGCCGCCCCCGGCGAGATCTTCCTCGTCGCGGCCCTCGGGTTCCCGAACGCGGCCAGCACGATCCTGTCGGGGTTCGCGTCGACATTTTCCAACAACCTGCTCGCCCGGCACGGAACCGACGCGATCGCGGCCCGCGCGGCGGCCGGCAAGGCCAGCATGCTGATCTCCATGGTCCAGATGGGCATCTGCATGGGCGTCCAGCCCCTCATGGCCTACAGCTACGGCTCAAAAGACTTCAAACGCCTCAGAGAAGTCATTCAGAAAGTGGCCCTGCTCACCGTCTCCATCGGCCTCGGCACCCTCCTCATCTGCTTCACCTTCCGCCGCTTCATCATCGGTCTTTTCCTGAAGGAGGCCGCCGTCGCGGCGATGGGCGAGCGGTTCATGCTCTACGTGATGGCCGGCGCTCCGTTCCTGGGGCTCGTCTACATCAGCACGAACTTCCTGCAGGCCACAAAGAAGGCCACGAGCGCGATCATCGTCTCCCTGCTCCGCCAGGGACTCCTCCTCATCCCGCTTCTCTACATCATGCACGCGGTGATGGGCTTCTACGGGATCGCCGCGGCCCACATGATCGCCGACATCGGCGCGGCCCTGATTGCAGCCGTGATTTTCTTCGTCGAATTCAGCCGTGTGAGAAAGGAGCTCGCATGAATACCGCCAACAACCAGCTCCACAAGGAAACAGAAAAGCGCCTCCGAAAGGCGCTTCTTTTCTATATGAATGAGGAGAAAGAGCCCACCGTCGGAGAGCTCTGCGCGCACGCCGGGATCAACCGGTCGACATTTTACCGTCACTATGTGGACGTCTTCGACCTCATGGAGAAAACCGAGAAGGAGATCCAGCAGGGTCTCTTCGAGTCCCTCCGCGGGGATGAGTCCTTCCTCGCCCGTATCGCGTCCTCCCCCGAGGCGCTCCTGCCTCTCATCACCTACATCGGCGAGAACCGCCATTTTTACCGGATGTATATGCGGAAGTACGGCGGCGTCCCGCTCGCCGACCAGTTCACCCGGTTCTGGGAGAGGCGGATCGTCCCTTATTTCCGCACGCGGGGTATAGAAAATGAAGCCCACATGCGCTACTACTTCGAGTACGTGAAGGCGGGCTTCATGATGGTGATCGGGTGCTGGCTCGACGGCGGCTGCCAGGAGCCGCCGGAGGAGCTCGCCGAAATTCTCTATAAGATGATGCCCTCGGAGGGATGAACGGATTTGGGCACGGTTCACCTCTTAAGCACCGGATAATACAGGTAAGCCCTCAGATACCCCGGCATCGACAACCCGAAAAAGAACGCGAGCGGCAGCAGCCTCGACACCTGCGTCACAAGAAAAATGAACACCGCGTCGATCACCATCATCCCGATCGTCCGGGGCAGGTATGCCGCCGCCATGATCGCGGCATTTTTAAGCGTCGCAAACACCGGGTTCTCAAACTTCGCCTGCAGCGGGATTGCATAGAGAAACACCGCAAAGAGGAGGAGCATGAGCGCGATCGCCGGGATCTTAAAGGCAGGCGGGAGGATTGCATTTTCCCCGGAGGAAAGCCTTATATCCCCCCAAAGAAGCAGCCCCGCGCCAAGAAACAGCACGGTCAGGATCGTTCCCTTCTTGAGATTCACCCGGAACTGGGTGAAAAAGGTCCGGGCGATGTAGCCCTCCTCGCCTGCGTGCATATCGATGATCACGTAATGCATCGCTGCAAGCGCAGCTCCCGATGTCACCACCGGGAGACTTGCAAGAATCGTAAGTATATTTAATACGAGCAAATCACTGATCTGCCGAAGCCCCCTCATGAGGAAGCCGTCCGGATCAAAGAAATTATGCATATTACTTGATCGCGCCTTCGACCATACCGCTCATGATCTGCTTCTGCGCAACGATGAAGATCACGATCATCGGGATGATGGCGAGCAGAGCCGCCGTCAGGATGAGGTCCCACTGCTTGACGTAGGAGCCGACGAACGCCTGGACCGCGACCGGCAGGGTCTTGACCTTACCGTTCTGTCCCAGCATCAGCGAGGGCAGGAGGTAGTCGTTCCAGATCCACATGCCGTTCAGGATCGTGACCGTCGTGATGACCGGCGTGAGCAGCGGGAAGATGATCCGGAAGAACGTTCCCTCCGGCGAGCAGCCATCGATGGAGGCCGCCTCCTCGAGCTCATACGGGATACCCTTGATGAAACCGGTCAGGATGAACACGGTCATGGCCCCGCCGAAACCGCAGTACGCGAACACGATGCCCGGGATGGACTGAAGCATGCTGATGCCGACGAACTTGCCCACATCGCGGAACGTGGAGATCAGCGGCAGCATGACGACCTGGAACGGGATGATCATGGAGGCGATGAAGATCATGTAGATGACGGTCGCCCACATTTTCTTGTTGTTGCGGCTGATGACCCACGCGGCCATGCCTCCGAAGAGCGCCAGGAGGATGAGCGAGATGATGGTCACGACCACTGACGTCCCGAATGCGTACCAGAACTGGAAGTTCGAGTTGTTGATGACTTTATCCAGGTTGGTCATGAGCTGGGAAAATGAAGCCCCCGCAAGACTTACCGGGCTTGCGACGATGGAGGCCTGGTTCTTGAATGAGTTCATGACGACGAGATAGAACGGGAAGAGGACGTAGACGGCAATGGCGATACCGACGATCGTCAGAATGATATTTCTGGTAGTTCTTGCGCCTTTCATTACATTTCCACCTCCCTCTTATTGGATACGCGGACCTGGATCAGCGAGACGATCGCCAGGATGATGAAGAAGAGGACCGCTTTCGCCTGGCCGAGCGCATAGGAGTTCTTGGCGATGGCCGTGTTGTAGATGTTGAGAGCCAGCATCTGGGTTCCGTTCGAGAGGTAGTTGCCCATGAAATTCGGAACCGAGCCTGCGCCGTTGGTGAGCGCCATATTGACGTCGAACTGCTTGAAGGCCGATGTCAGAGTCAGGAAGGTGCATATCGTGACGGTGGAGGCGATCATCGGGATCTTGATGTTGAACAGCGTCTCCACGGCATTCGCACCGTCGATCTGCGCTGCTTCCAGCACGTCCTTCGGAACCTGCGTGAGACCCGTCACGTAGATGAGCATGATGTAGCCGGCGTACTGCCAGATATAAACGACGACAATGGCGATCATGGCCGATCTCGATTTCGAGAGCAGAGAGATGCCGCCGGTCATGTTAATGATGACGTTGTTGAAAACGAACTGCCAGATGTAGCCGAGGACGATGCCGCCGATCAGGTTCGGCAGGAAATAGGCTGCCCGGAAGAAGCCCTCGCCCTTGATTTTGGATGTGCAGAGAAGGGCGAGCAGGAACGCGATCACGTTGACCAGGACAATGTTCATGACCACGAACACGAATGTGATCAGGATCGAGTAAATGAACGCCGGATCACTGAACATGGATGTGTAGTTGGCGAAGCCGACGAACTGGGTGAAGCGGATGCCGGTCCAGTCCGTGAAGGAGTAGCCGATTCCGAGAACCAGCGGGATGATGACAGTCACGCCGAAGGTAAAGAGAAGCGGGAACAGGAAAATGATATAGACGATCTTTCTGTGATGCTTTTCTGTCGGGAAGAAATAAAGCCCGGCAAAGAAAGCGATAATGCCGATTATGAGCATCGGTCCTCTCATGGGATTGCCGCTGCCGGAAAAGTCCATGGCCAGCGAGGCGGCAAGGAGGATGATGCCGACGGCCAGAAGAGCGATGGAAATAAGCTTTTTCTGATTCATGGTACCCCCATATACGAAAAAAGCGGGCGGCGGTCATGCCGCCGCCCGTAAACGAGATGTCAGGTTGTCCTTCCTTGAAACGGCCGCGCCTTACTTACGAAGCGTAGTACTGTGCGCAAACCTGGGCAACTGCCTTGCAGAAACCTTCGGTGTCAAGTCCGCCGCTTGCGAAATCCTGGTAGACAACGCCGAGAGCGTTCTGAGCGAGGCCTTCCTTGTTGCCAAGCCAGTGCCATGCGGAGGTCTTGCCGGCTGCGGTGTAATCGGCGATCGTCTGAGCAAACGGATCAGCCGCGATGTATTTGCAGGAAGTGAACGGGCTGATGAAGCCGGCCTTCTCGACCAGGATCTTCTGGCCTGCATCGCCTGCGCACCATGCAAGGAATGCCTTCGCCTTGTCGGCATTGTCATTGTTGAAGACTGCCCACCAGGACGGGGAGTTGGTCTGGATCGTGTCGATACCGTCCTCGAATGCGTACGGAAGCATGCCGACCTTGAAGCTGCCGGCTGCCTCATAGGCTTCCTTGTCGTCGGAAGTCATCGTGGCGCCGATCCAGGAGCCCTGTGTCACGAACGCGTATTTGCCGGAAGCAAAGTTCAGGATCTGCTGATCATAGGTACCGGAGACCAGGAGAGCCGGATCCGAATACTGGTTGAAGAGCGCGATCATCTCAGCGTACTTGGCGAAACGTGCCTCGTCGATCTTGCCGCCGTCGGAGAGCATGTCGAAGTAGGTCGTGTCGTCTCTCTTTAAACCGCCGTCCTCATAGATGCCGAAGAGGTGGTTGCCGGTGGACCAGTAAAGGTTGGTCGCCTCTGCGCAGTAGCCGATGACTGCGGTAAGGCCGAGCTCATCCTTCTTGGCATCGATGGTCTCGAACATGGACTTCATGGCTGCCGGAGTCGTGATCGTTGCCGGGTCAATGCCTGCCTTCTCGAGGATGTCTGCATTGTAGGCAAGGCCGATCGCCTCGGTGGTGTACGGGAAGCCGAGAACCTGGCCTTTCGCGTCAACGTAAGCAGCCTCGGTGTCGGAGACCCACGCTTCATCCTTCATGTCGACGAGGAGGCCTTCCCAGTTTGCGAAGTCCGTATCGCCGCCGTTGACGAAGATGTCAGGCATGTTGTCGGCCTGATAGTAGCCCTTCAGGGTTCCCTGAATGTCGATGCCGCCGCCCATGGATTCGATCTGGACCTTGACGCCGGTCTCTGCCTCGTAAGCCGCTGCCAGCTCTTTGAGCTGCGCATCTACCTCGATCTTGCCGTTGACAAGGCGAAGGTCATAGTCGCCCGAGGATGCTGCCGGTGCTGCCGCTGTGGATGCTGCTGTAGAGGCTGCCGTGGATGCCGCATCGCCGCCGGCCGCCGTGGAAGCGGATGAACCGCCGCCGCATGCTGCAAGGCCGAGTGCCATCACAGCCGCAAGTGTTGTTGCAAGTGCTTTTCTTTTCATTTTTTCCTCCTTTACCCGTTTTCCGGTCATTTGTTTAACTGTAGCAACAATCTACAATCACATTAGAGAATGTAACACTTTTTCAGTCAAAATGCAACACGGAGACATTTGAAACTTCTATTTTTTTCATAAATTTAGTAAAATAGGTCTTTACATTTTTTTGAATCTTCGTATAATGAACGCGGCATTTAAATTTCAATAAAGGAGGTCCTCCCATGAATGAACAGCACGCCTGGTGGAAAGAAGCCGTCATCTACCAGATCTACCCCAGAAGCTTCGCGGATTCGAACGGCGACGGAATCGGCGATCTTCCCGGCATCACAGCCCACCTGCCCTACATAAAAGAGCTCGGCGCGAACGTCATCTGGCTCTCGCCGGTCTACAAGTCTCCCAACGACGACAACGGCTACGACATCTCCGACTACCGGGACATCATGGACGATTTCGGCACCATGGAGGACTTCGATGCGATGCTCAAAAGAGCTCACGAGCTCGGCCTTAAGATCGTCATGGACCTCGTCGTAAACCACACCTCCGACGAGCACGCCTGGTTTATCGAGAGCCGTTCTTCTCTTGAAAATGAAAAGCGCGGCTGGTACATCTGGAAAGACGGAAAGGACGGACACGAGCCCAACAACTGGGCCTCCTGCTTCTCAGGCTCCGCCTGGCAGAAGGACGAGCGAACCGGCCAGTACTACCTCCACCTCTTCTCGAAGAAGCAGCCGGACCTCAACTGGGAGAACCCGGAGGTCCGCGATGCGGTCTTTGACATGATGGATTTCTGGTGCCAAAAGGGCATCGACGGCTTCCGCATGGACGTCATCAGCATGATCTCCAAGGTTCAGACCTTCCCGGACGGGGACACCCACGGCGGACTCTACGGAGACCCGGGCCCCTATGTCTGCAACGGTCCCCGGGTCCACGAGTATCTCAGGGAAATGAGAACCCGCGTCCTCTCCCGCTACGATCTCCTGACCGTCGGCGAGGCCGCCGGCGTGACCGTGGACGAGGCCAAAAAATACGCAAACTCCGAGGGCACCGAGCTCAACATGGTCTTTCATTTTGAGCATGTGGACGGAACGCCCGGCCGCGAGAACAAATACGGAAAATGGACGACCGAGCACCCGACGATGCCGGCGGTCAGGACCATTTTCAACAAATGGCAGACCGAGCTCGAAGGCAGGGCCTGGAACTCCCTCTACTGGGACAACCACGACCAGCCCCGCGCGGTCTCCCGCTTCGGCAACGACTCCGATGAATGGCGCGTCCTCTCCGCCAAGATGCTCGCGACCTGCCTTCACATGATGAAGGGCACCCCCTACATCTACCAGGGCGAGGAGCTCGGCATGACCAACACCCCCTGGTCGGACATCGGCGAGTTCCGCGACATCGAGGTCATCAACGCCTGGAAGCAGAACGTCGTTGACCACGACATCATCCCGGCGGACTACATGCTGGCGTGCCTCAACGCGGTGAGCCGCGACAACGCGCGCACGCCGATGCACTGGGACGCTTCCGAGAACGCCGGCTTCACGACCGGCACCCCCTGGATCAAGGTGAACCCGAACTATAAGACGATCAACGCGGCCGCGGAACTCGCGGACCCGGACTCGGTTTTCTACTATTACAAGAGGCTCATTGAGCTCCGCCATATGTACCCGGTCATCGTCTACGGTGTCTTTGAGCCGCTTCTTCCGGAAAATGAAGACATCTACGCCTACCGCCGGGTTCTGGACGGTCAGACCCTCACGGTCGCCTGCAACTGGACGGACAGAGAGGTCCCCTGCGATCTTTTTGACGGGGAGGGCGAGGAGCTTATTTCCAACTACAAGGCGCACAGGGCCGGCGTCCTCATGCCCTACGAGGCGAGGGCGGTTCTCATTTCCGAAAAGAAAGGATAAGACATGCAGAAAAAATGGTGGCACGGCAAAACTGCCTATCAGATCTACCCCAAGAGCTTCCTCGACACGAACGGCGACGGCATCGGCGACCTTCGGGGTATCATCAGCAAGCTCGATTACCTGAAGGACCTGGGTGTCGACATCGTCTGGCTCTCCCCGATCTACGTCTCCCCGCTCGCCGACCAGGGCTACGACATCGCGGACTACTATAATATCGATCCCCGCTTCGGGACCATGGAGGACATGGACGAGCTCCTCTCCGAGGCGAAAAAGCGGGATATGTACATCCTGATGGACCTCGTGGTGAACCACTGCTCCGACGAGCATGAGTGGTTTAAAAAGGCCTGCGAGGACCCGGACGGCCCCTACGGCAAGTTCTTCTACATAAAAGACATCGTGGACGGAAAGTATCCATGCAACTGGCGCTCCTACTTCGGCGGCCCGGTCTGGGAGCCGCTGCCCGGCCACCCGGACAAGTGCTACCTCCACGTCTTCCACAAAAAACAGCCGGATCTCAACTGGGAGAACCCGGCTCTTCGGGAAGAAGTCTATAAAATGATCAACTGGTGGCTCGACAAGGGCCTCGCCGGCTTCCGAATTGACGCGATCATCAACATCAAGAAGGCCCTGCCCTTCAGGGACTACCCGGCGGACCGCGACGACGGCCTCTCCGACATCGGAAAGATGCTCCACGAAGCCAAGGGCGTCGGCGAGTTCTTAGGCGAGATGCGGGACCGCTGCTTTAAGCCCCACGACGCCTTCACGGTGGGCGAGGTCTTCAACGAGAAGGCCGAGGAGCTGCCGGATTTCATCGGGGACAACGGGTATTTCTCGACCATGTTCGATTTCGCGGAGACGGTGTTCGGCGGGAGCCAGGCCGGCTGGCACGAAGCCTCAGGCTGCAGCCCGGACGACTACCGAAACTGTGTCTTTGGGACGCAGAAGAAGATCGGGGACATCGGTTACATTTCCAATATCATCGAAAATCACGACGAGCCCCGCGGCGTGAGCCGCTACATTCCCGAGGGCGAGGCGACCGTGACCGCGAAGAAGCTCCTCGCGACGGTCTACTTCAACGTGAAGGGCCTGCCCTGGATCTACCAGGGCCAGGAGATCGGGATGGAAAATATCCCCGTCTCCTCCATCGACGAGGTGGACGATATCTCCTCCATCGACAACTACAAGGTGGCCCTTGAGGCGGGCGTCGCTCCGGAGACAGCGCTTCACTTTGTGGAAATGTACGGGCGCGACAACGCAAGGACTCCCTTCCAGTGGACATCCGGGGAGAATGCCGGGTTCACGACGGGCACGCCCTGGCTTCGGGTGAACCCGAACAAGAGTGAGATCAACCTGGCAGACGAGCAGGCCGACCCGGATTCGCTCTTTAACTATTATAAAAAGCTCATCGCGCTCCGGAAAAGCCCGGAGTACGCCGAAACCCTGGTCTACGGCGGGTTTGAGCCGTATCTTGCCGACGTGCCGCGGGTCATGGCCTACTTCCGCGAGGGAGCCGACAAGAGGCTTCTCATCCTTGCGAACTACCAAAAGGAGGCGCGGGAGCTCCCGCTGCCGGAGGGCGAGCGCAAGGCGGTGCTCTCGAACCTCCCGGAGGTTGGCTTCACGGAGTCCGGGGTGTTCCTCGAGGGTTACCAGGCGGTGATTCTTGAAATCTGATGAAGAAAAAAGGATTGTTCCCGAAAATCAGGAACAATCCCTTTTTTATTTCTCCAATATTCGTCCGCTCCTGTCCATCCACTTCCCCTTCTTGTAGTAGAGCACCATCGCGACATCCGTCACGAACCAGGACGCCGCATAGCTCATGCAGAGCACAAAGAGCGTGTGGAAATACAGGAACAGCGTCCCCACCCACACGATCCGGAAGACGCAGATCCCAAGGCTGATGATGAGGAACGGCCTGAGCGTATCCCCGGCACCGCGCAGCACCGCCGAGAGCACCTCGATGATGGTCCAGAGGATATAGAACGGCACGAAACAGACCATCATAAAGAACGTCGTATCCCGCACCGCCTGGTCGCCCGTGAGGACCGTAAGGAGCGGCCGCCCCGCGAGCAGAATGAGCGCGCTCACGGTCACGGTAATCACCGCGTGCAGGATAAGGCCCTGCTTCACGCACTCCCTCGCGCGGTCCCGCCTGCCGGCACCCAGGTTCTGGCCGATAAAGCTTGTGATCGCGGCGCCGAGCGCATTGCTCACCGCCCAGAAGATGCCGTCCGTCTTCGACGTCATGGTCCAGGAGGCAACGACGACCGTCCCGAGCGAGTTCACGCCGATCTGGATCACCATGTTGGACACCGCGTACATGGAGGACTGGAAACCGGACGGCAGACCCAGCCGCATCATGTTCGCGAGGTACACCCCGTTCAGCTTAAAATTCCGGAAGCTCAGGCGGTACCTCTCCTTCGTGCGCATGAGCCGCATCGTGAGCAGCGTCATGTTGACGAGCTGGGAAATGACCGTCGCGACCGCCACCCCGGCGATCCCCATCTGAAATACCAGGACAAAAATGAAATCCAGCACGATATTCGTGACACACCCGACTACCATGAAGAGGAAGGGGCCGACCGAGTCCCCGACCGCGCGGAGCGTATTCGATTCCATGTTCAGGATCAGGATCGACGGAACCCCGATAAAATAGATCCGAAGGTAAAGCGTCGCCCCCTCGATCGTGTCCGCCGGCGTCCGAAGCAGTGTCAGCATCGCGGGCGATGCGGCAAACCCGATCACCGCGAGCAGGACCCCGATCACGCCGAAGACCGTGATCGCATTTCCGGCGGCCTTCTGCACGTCCTCCGTGCGTCCGGCCCCGAAGATCTGGGCGATCACGACGGACGCCCCGGCCGTAGCCGCCACAAAAAATCCGATCATGAGGTTGATGATCTGCGCGGAGCTGCCGCCGACCGCGGCCAGCGCCGTGGTCCCGACGAAACGCCCGACGATCAGGCCGTCAACCGTGTTGTAGAGCTGCTGAATGCAGGTCCCCGCCGCGATCGGAAGAAAGAAAATAAACAGCTGCTTCCAGATAACTCCGTCGGCAGCCAGGCTCTTTGTCTTGTTATTTTTCATCAGTGCTGTCCTCAAACCAGTGAAGCGCAAATTCCGCCAGGGAGCCCGCCAGCTTGTCGAGGTTTCTTCCGGAGGCATTTACGGTAAGGTCAAATGTGCTGTTGTCGCTGCGGCTTCTCCCGGTTAAGATCTCCCGGGTCCGCATCCTGTTCTTGTCGATCCTGCGGATATTTTTGAGAACCGTCTTCTCGGAGAGCCGCTCCGCCGGGTCCTTCTTCTCCTCGTGCCGCATGCAGCGCGCAAGGCGCGACTCCGTGTCCGCGCAGATAAAGAGGCGGAAGGGGTTCTCCTCCTGTAAAATGACATCCGCATCCCGTCCTACGATGACGCAGTCGTTTCCGGCCTCCGCGATCTCGCGGATGATCTCGCTCTCATGGAGGAGCATCCGGGTGTGCAGGGCAGGGTTCACCATGATCTGCGAGAAGCTGTGCCTGTAGGTGAGCTGGATGTGGTGCCAGCCGTGGCGCGAGAGGATCTCCCGGACCGCCTGTCCGTCGAGGTCGTTCTTTTCCGCCAGGGTCTCGATGATCTCCTTGTCGTAGTAGTCCCATCCGAGCTTTTCTGCCAGCCGCTTGCCGAGCTCGCGGCCGCCGCTGCCGAACTGCCGGCTGATCGTGATTATACGCATATCTTTATCCTTTCCTCGAGGTGATTATAGTCGTCACAATCCAATAGTTATACACGATTGTGCCGGGATGTGCAAGGGTTATTCCAACTTCGCTATTTTGTTATCTTTATCGCAA
>ONHA01000053.1 GCA_900317515.1 uncultured Eubacteriales bacterium | reverse complement strand
GGCTTCTCCGAAAGAAGCTTCCGCATGATGCGGGCAAACTGGGGAAATGATGCCGTGAGCGGCTCCTCCCTGCGTCCCGCCGCCACCTCCTCCGGGAGCAGGCCGGGGCCCAGCGTATCTGTCTTCTCCCTCCTCCGGCGGGGGATTCTGTTTACATAAAATCCGCTTCCGGCCTTCGGGGAAATGACCCCCTCGTCCGCCAGCATGAGGTAGGCATTTTCCACCGTGCCGACCGATACCCCAAGGTGAGCGGCAAGCGCCCGCTTGGAGGGCAGCCGCTCGCCGTCCGCAAGTCTTCCGGCCAGGATATCCTCCCGGATGGAGCGGGCGAGGAACTCCGTCTTCCCCGTGTTTTCCCTCTTTTCCATACTGTATGTCAGCATATGTTCAATTCCTTCTCAAAGACTTTTTAATTTCTTTAGAATTTTTAGATATTCTTTCGTAAATGTACATAAACCTCTCACAATTCCCCTATATACTGTTCTCAGATAGTTAAGTGACCACTCACTATCTCCCCCCTCATTAGAAAAAGAAAGAGGCCTCCGCAAGGAGGCTTCTTTCTTTATGCTGTCGCCCGGTCTTTAGGTTCGCGCCTGCACGAAGCAATCCGCAGGCGATAGCCAACCCTCCTGTCGCCCGGTCTTCAAATCCTGCCTCACTGCCCGCCCTTCGGCGAGAACTCCGTCACGGAAAGCGGGCTTCCTGTCCCTGCGGTGTACTTCTGGGTGACCACATAGCTGCCGTTTATGATCTTCCCGATCAGCTCAGTACAGTCTGCCTCCGTGAAGGATGCGAATCTCGCAAAATCAGCCGACCGCACAATGCAGTCCTCCTTAAAGCCGCAGTCCATCACGCTTCCGCCGGTAAAGCCGGCCTCCGACTCAAAGCTCCGGATCGCCGTGATGCAGGCCTTATCAAGCTGAGTGGTCATACCCATGAGGCAGGTCGGTTCCGCCTCCACGAGATTGGCTCCGGTCACAAAGAAGGTCTTTCCCTTAAGCTCTGCCGCCCGCGCAACCGCGGTGCCGATCCCTTCCGACGTCGTAAAGATCGTCTCGATGCCCGCATCATAGAGATCCATCGCTTCCGACATGCGAAGCGGTGTGAGCGCATCCGTGCCCGCGTATTCCATGGTGATTGCGACGCTGCCCTCGGGCAGCTCCAGCTCCGCGGCAGCCGTCTCGGCTCCCTGAAGGAAACCGGCGACGCGCCTTTCATTTTCCTCACTTTTTTCTCCGGCCATCACCGCGATGGACCGATATCCGTTTCTGACCGCGGCATAGCCCTCGACAAAGCCGCCCTGTTCATAGGCGACATCCATGGAGAGCGCATTTCCGGGGATGGCCGTCTCCTCCGTCACATCGGTCCCCGGCAGGACATCCCCGCCGATCAGGACGAACGAAACCTTCTCATGGGCTTTTGCCGCCGCATAGACGTAAGGTCCCATCTCCCTGCCCTGCGAGAAAACCAGCTTCGCTCCTGCCTTTGCGGCCTCCGAGAAAGCCTTTTCATAGCCTTCCTCCGTCTCCTCCTCAGGTGTCGTGGCGATCGTCTTGTACTCTGCCGGCGCCGCCTGGGCGTTGATCAGGTCCCAGAGCTTCGCGTTCGCCGCGTCCACGGTACCCTTGCTGTTCGTCACAAATGCATACCTCGGCGCATTCGGATCCTCCCCGCATCCGATGAGAGACACAGCTGCAATACCTGCAGCAATAAGCGCCAGAATTTTCTTATTCATATTCCCCTCCTTCAAGTAATTTAACTCCCGAATAATGTCCGAAGAACCTCCTCAGCCGACATCCCCTGCATCCGGTCAGGATCCGTAAGCGCTCCTCTCCCGTTCACGATCCACGTCGCTTTTGACGTTGTCTGAGACGGATAATCGACGGTCCGGGTCGCATACGGCCAGTCAGGAGCCAGGATCTTCATGTATTTGTCGGCCAGCTGGGTCGATTTGCCGCCCGTACCGCTTATCTGAACGCCGTTGGGCGACGAGTGCACCAGAAGGACCGTCCCGTCGGAGCATTTACCGAGGGAGATCCAGACGTGTCCGCTCATGCTGACGACGTCGCCGGGCCTGTAGGACGACATGTCCTGATACGCCCAGCCCCACTTTATGTATTCCGGCGCCACGGATGTCGACTGGATGACGAGATCCTTTAAGTTGTTGGCCGTGTACATCGTGTTGTAGACCGCCCAGGCGACATACCCGGAGCAGTCCAGCCCGCAGCCGTAGGACCAGCGGGTCTTCTTGTAATCATAGGAAGCCGTCGCGTTCGCATCGTAAAATGCCTGCCAGCCCGGCAGATACCCGATCTTCGCCGTGTCGGACGTAAAGCTGTTGCCCATGCCGCCCCAGCCGCCGCCCCAGATATAGAGCGTCCGGCCGACCGGCACCATCGCATTCTGAAGGAACGTCTTCAGCGTCCTCTTCCCGTTGACTGTGTTCGTATAGAGCGTTCTCACTCTCCTGCCCCGCACACCGTTTGCATCGACCTCCCAGCCATCAACCACCTGACTTACGCGGAGACCGTTTGCGGCATCGATATAGTAAGTCTTTCCGTCGACCGTCTGCCAGCCGGTGAGTTTTCTGCCGTCCTTATAGTACCAGCGTCTCCCATCGGAGTCGTAGATCCAGCCGTTCTCCGGGCTTGCCGCTTCAAGGATAAAGCTCTGGGCCGGCGTTCCGTTCGGCGTATAGAGCCGGACGTTGGTGCCCGCGGCGATCTTTCCGCCGACAATGTCGAATGCCAGCGTCCCGTACACACGGATCGTGTAGCTGTTGTCCGCCCTTCCCGTCGGGATAAACTCGAATTTCTGGGCCGCTGTCCCGTTCAGGGTGTACTGCTGGATGTTGGCCCCGGATCTTCTGCTTCCGCCGGCGATATCGATCACTTTCCCGCTGTTCAGATTTCTGAGGGTCCAGGTGCCGTCGGTAAATTTTGAAAATGAAAACAGCTGCTCATTCCCGCTCCCGCAGCGCCCGAGCTCGACATTCGCGCCGTTGCCGGTGCCTGCCCCGGCGACCGTGAGCGCCAGCGAGGGATCGGAGGCCGGCAGGATCCGGAATATCCCCTCCATCCTGATCTTGTCACCGACGCCTGCGGTATCCGTCTTTTTAAACTGCCAGAACTGGGCCTTCGTACCGTTGAACCGGTAAGCCCGCACATTGGTTCCCGGGGACGTGAGACCGCCCTGGACATCCGCTGCCGTCATCATGTTTTTTCCGGACAGGATCGCATAGAAGCCGGTCGCGGGATCCTTTTTGATGTACCACTGCTGGGCCGCCGTGCCATTTCCCGTGTACTGGCGGATATTGGTTCCGTTTTTTATCATGCCGCCCAGCAGGTCCAGAACCATCCCCGAGTGCGGAGCGGTGATCTGACTTAAGCCTCCGCCCAGCTTCGTCACTTTAAAGATATCCGCGGCGTCCCCGCCCACAGCATAGAGGGCGGCATTGGCGCAGAGAGCACGGGATCCGCCGGCGATTCCCAGACACATGCCGCCGTTTTTGGCGGAGACGATCCGGTAATACCCGTCCTCAAGATCGCTGTCCTCAAGTTTCTCAAAGACTTCCGTGACGCCGACCGGCCTGGTAAGGCGCCAGCTCTGAGCCGCGGTGCCGTTTACCGAGTAGATCCTCACATTGGTCCCGGCAGCCGCCTTTCCGCCCGCGACGTCCATGGCCTTCCCGTTCTTCGCACAGGTAAAGGTCACCGTACCGTCCTTATTGGCGGCAATCTTCCACTTCTGGGCCGCGGATCCGTTGGATTGGTACTGCTGTATATTGGTGCCGTTCGCCGACATGCCGCCCATGACATCAAGGACCAGGCCGGAATAGTAATTGCGCACCGTGTAGACGTCCTCACCGCAGCTTTCTATATAAAAAGCCTGACGGAAATCACCCGTCTTCTGCCCGAGCGCCGCATTGCCCTTGTTCTCCAGCGAATCATTCTGGATCTCAAGCACGAGCTCCGGGCTCAGCGCCGGCTCAATGATGTAGAGTCCGTCCGAGATCGAAGATTCCGGTATCACATCGTCCCCTTCATCCTCCCGGGTGCCCACATCCGCCGGAGCATAGTCCGAAGGCTCAATCGTGATCTCCGGAAGCTCATTTTCCGCAAAGAGAGCGTCCGCATAAGCCTCCGCCGGCAGGACCCCCGCAAAGACGGCAGCCGCAAGAAGAAGGGATATCATATATCCAAGCAGATTTTTTTTCATTTTACCACTCCGGAAAGACACACAGAAAGTTCCAAGGGACCCTACTATTATATAGCACCGCCCTTTTCTTCGCAAGACGTGAGGCTGTCAGGCCGCTCTTTTCCCGCCTTTTTTCGGCATATTTTCCGAGATTTTCTTCCGGAGCTCCGCGAGCCTTTTCCCGCCTTTTTTCGGCATATTTTCCGAGATTTTCTTCCGGAGCTCCGCGAGCGTCTCCCCGTAATCCCGGTGCCTTATATCCGGCAGTGCGCGAAGGATACGGCCGGTACCGAATATCGTCCCCCGGCTGAGCTCCTTCGTGAGCTTCCCAGCCCGTTCCTCGAGCTCCGCTCTCTGCCTTGCGGCGCTTTCCATGAGATCCGCCTTTGCGCTCGCCGCCGCGTCCTTAAGATCCGCCCTGGCGTTCGCCGCCGCATCCCAAAGGTCCTCCTTCGCCTCCGCCGCTGCGTCCTTAAGCTCCGCCTTCGCAAGCGCTGCCTGGACCCGGCTCTCGCCGATTGCCTGGGAGGTCTTCCCGATGGCGTCAGTCATGCTGTCCGAGATCTTCCGGAGCGATGCACGTACCCGCTCGAGCTCGGCAAGCTCCCGGTTCATCTTGTTGATCGTGAGCACCGTGATGACAAGGTCCGCCGCGAACGCCGCATAGAAAATGACGATCATGATCCACCCGGCCGCCGAGGGGATCGCGCGGGTCGTAAATTCTCTCACGACCGGCTGCAGGATCCGGACAACGAAGCCGATGCCGATCCCCCAGATCACGCTGAACTTAAGGCAGATATAGCCCTTGAAGTTGAAGGGTTCATCGCTGTAATCCCACCAGCGCATGTGAAAGAGCATGTCAAGGACCGCTCCTCCGATGAGCTCAATGAGGGTCGCAACCGCCATGCCGCCGAGGAGCAGGACAAGAAGGTTTGTGTCCTCAATATGTCCGCTCGTCCCGGTCACATAGGTGCCGATGAGATTCGTCATGGAAAATACAGCCACCGCGCCGACCCCGTAGATCGGGCAGACCGGTCCGTTCAGAAAGCCCCGGTTCACGATCACGCCCACGCAGAGCGCGTGATAGAAGACCTCGACGATCCAGCCTCCGACCGAATAGATTGCAAAATACATAAGGATCTGATACCATGTCATTCCGAACAGCATATTTTCCTCCGGGAATATTTTTTTATTTATTGTAGCACAAAACATTTTCCGTACAAGAGACAGGTTCCTTCCTTTGTTGCAAACAATCCCCGGATACGCTATAATAATGTTTTACACCAAAGGAGGCACGCATGATCGACGAGAAAGCTTATCGGGAAGCGCTTGATGAGATGCTGCGGGATCCCGAACTTCAGAAAATGAAACAATACTATCAGCACGGCGGCAACACCTACGCCCACAGCGTCCAGGTCGCCGAGGCTGCCCTTAAACTTGCCCGGATCCTGCCCTTTCATGTGAAAGAGAAGGATCTCGCTCGCGGCGCCATGCTCCACGATTTCTACCTCTACGGGACGAACGACATGACGTACACCGCCTACCAGCACGGCACACGCCATCCGCGGATCTCCTATGAAAATGCAAGCCGTCACTTCGATCTCACGGATACCGAAAAAGACATTATTCTCACACACATGTGGCCGCTCAACTTCACAAGGCCGCCCCGCTGCCGGGAAAGCGTCGTCGTGACGCTCGCCGACAAGTACTGCGCGACCAGAGAGTACAGACGACACTTCACAAGACTCATAAAAAACAGATTCTTCCGCAGACAGTAAGGAGGTTTTCATTTGACCTGGCACAGGCTCTTTTCATCGTCCATCATAAACCGGGGCTACAGCTATTTCCGCGACGGCCGCGTGGTCTCGCTTATAAGGAGCGGCGACATCTACACAGGCCATGTGCGGGGATCCTCGGGGAAGAGCTACGCCGTAACGGCGATCCTGAAGGATCCGGACCGCCCGACGCTCTACTGCAGCTGCCCCTATGCCGCCGGCAATGTCAACCGCTGCAAGCATGAGGCGGCTCTTTTGTATGCGATCGATGCGCAGAAGCCCGCCGAAAAAGTCTCCGAAAGAAAAAAGGCAAAAAAGAAGCCGGTCAACCCGTTTCTCACGGAGAAACCGGAGAAATCGGAAGACTCCTCCCTGCCGGGCTACCGCGCCGACTACAACTACTTTGACCTCTCCCGCATCCTCGCGGACTACCGTTTCACAGAGGAGGAATACCGGGAGGCCCAGACCATCCTCTCCGAGGGCCGCATGCACCTTACGCGTGTGCGCGCCGACTATCCCGGCTACTTCACCGGCGACGAACAGGTTCTAAGCGTCACGGGCGTATATCTGACCCGCACAAAACGGGAAAATGAAGTGCGCCTCGTGCTCTCGGAAAGCCGCGTCCTCGACAAGTCCTGCTTTGTGAACTCCTGCAGGGGCACCTACGGAAGTGACGCCGACAGCGACTATGAGTGGGACTGGACCGCAAAGCGTCTCTGCGTGCATGAGCTTGCCCTTGCGCTCCTTCTTTCCGATTACCTGAAGCACAATCACCCCGGGGATGCGACGGACCGGAATGCCATGAAGCTCCTCTCCCGCTTCCGCCGGATGCGACCCGCCATGGGAGACGCGGAGGAGAAAATTTTAAGCACCAAAAAGATCTCCCTCGTTCCTCGCTTCCGCGACAACGTCCTATCGCTCTCCGCCGATTTTCGGATCGGGACAGACAAGCTCTACATCGTAAAGGACCTGGGCGACCTCGTGAAGAAAGCCGACGCCGGGGAATCCCTGCCGCTCGGCAAGACCGGCAGCCTTGATTTTTCGACGCACGCCTTCGACGAGCGCTCGCAGAAATACTATGATCTCATCAAGGCCTTCGTCTACGACCGCGCAAGGAGCACAAGCTACCGCGACTCCTCCTACGGGACCGGAATCGAGAGCGTGCATGACAGCGAGATTCCCCTCTACGGGGAGCGTCTGGACAAGATCTACGACCTCACGGCCGGACACACGGCCGGCCTCACCTCCTCCGTGAAGGATCTCGGCGTCAAAGGCTCCCTCATCGTGAAGGACCGTGACTTAACGCCTTCGCTCACCATCACAAAACATGAAAAAAACGGCCGCTTTGAGGGCATCTGCCTGACCGGAACGCTTCCCTCGGTCTTCCGCGGGGTCTCCTCCGCCTATTTTATCGAGTACACAGCTTCCGGGGCCCTGCTCTGCCGCATGAGCCAGGAGAACTTAAATGCGCTCCTCCCGCTCGCCGAGACCGGCAGCCGCGAGATCGACCTCAAGATCGGCCGCCGCAGCCTCTCGGATTTTTATTACCATGTGCTCCCGGTCATCGAGAAATATGCCGAGATCACCGAGGCAGGCAGCGAGGAGATCGCCTCCTTCCTTCCGCCGGAGGTTCATTTTAAATTTTACCTTGACGCCGGCGACGAGGACATCACCTGCCGGGCAGAAGCCGCCTACGGGGAGGACTCCTATGTCCTTTCGAGCAACTTAAAGTCCCTGCATCTCGACTACGGCTGGCGAGACCGCGAGACCGAGCGGGATGCGGCCGCCTACATCGAGACGCTCTTCCCGGAGTATGATGACGGGGAGAAGCTCTTCCGCTCCAAAAAGAGCGACGAGGCCGTCTACGAGATCCTCGAAAACGGCGTCGGCCACCTGCTCTCCCTCGGGGAAGTCCACTCGACCGACCGCTTTATGGCGCTCAAGATCCGCAAAAAATGGAAGCTCTCCGTCGGCGTCTCCGTCAGGAGCTCGATCATGGAGGTCGATATCCTCTCTGAAGACATCAGCCCCGAAGAACTTCTGGACATCCTGAAGGCCTACAAGGCAAAGAAGAAGTACCACCGCCTCAAAAACGGCGATTTTGTCGACCTCTCCGACGAGAATGTCGAGGTCCTCGAGATGCTCCTCGAGGCCGCCCACGTGAGCCCGAAGGAGTTCGTGCGCGGGAAAATGCAGATCCCCGCCTACCGCGCCCTCTACTTAAATAAAATGCTCGAGGAGCACGAGGACATCACCGCCCGCCGCGACAGCAATTTCCGCAGCCTCATCCGCGGCTTCAAGACCGCCCGGGACTCGGATTTCGAGGTTCCCTCCTCGCTTCGGCCGGTTCTCCGCCCTTACCAGGTCTACGGGTTCAAGTGGATGGAGACCGTGAAAAGCTTCGGGTTCGGCGGCATTTTAGCCGACGACATGGGCCTCGGCAAGACCCTGCAGATGATCGCGGTGCTGCTCGCGGCCAAAGAGGCCGGAGAGACCGGCATCTCCCTCATCGTCTGCCCGGCCTCGCTCATCTACAACTGGTGCGAGGAGTTTGCCCGCTTTGCGCCTTCCATGCGGGCGCTTCCGCTCGTCGGCTCAAAGCCGGAGCGCCAGGTGCTTCTTGCGGACGCATTCCGCGATGAGATTCCCGACGTCCTCGTCACCTCCTATGATCTCTTAAAGCGCGACATCGACAGCTACGAGGATTATACCTTCAACACGGTGGTCCTCGACGAGGCCCAGTACATCAAGAATCCGTCCTCAGCCGCGGCGAAATCGACCAAAATCGTAAAGAGCGCCCATCGTTTTGCCCTGACCGGCACCCCGATCGAGAACCGTCTCTCGGAGCTCTGGTCCATCTTCGACTTCCTGATGCCGGGCTTCCTCTACGACTACGAGACCTTCCGCCGGGAGCTCGAGGTTCCGATCACCTCCCACGAGGACAGGGGAGCCGCCGAGCGCCTCAGAAAGATGGTCGCGCCGTTCATTTTGCGGAGACTGAAGGGTGACGTCCTGAAGGACCTCCCGGAAAAGCTCGAGGAGATCCGCTACGCGGCCTTCGAGGACCCGCAGAAGAAGCTCTACGACGCTCAGGTCGCCCACATGAAGGACATGCTGCGCACGGCCACCGACGCGGAATTCTCAAGGAGCAAGATCCAGATCCTGGCCGAGCTCACACGCCTCCGCCAGGTCTGCTGCGATCCGTCCCTCTACGTCGAGAACTACCGGGGCGGCTCCGCCAAGCGCGAGGCGCTGAAGACCCTCGTCGAAAATGCCATCGACGGCGGCCACAAGATGCTCATCTTCTCCCAGTTTACCTCCATGCTCGAGCTGATTGCGCAGGATCTTCTGGACGCGGGCATCTCCTACTTCGTGATCACCGGCGCGACCCCCAAGGAGGAGCGCATGAAGCTCGTGAAGCGCTTCAACAACGACGACACCCCGGTCTTCCTCATCTCGCTCAAGGCCGGCGGCACAGGCCTGAACCTAGTCGGAGCGGACATCGTGATCCACTACGACCCCTGGTGGAACCTCGCGGTCCAGAACCAGGCGACCGACCGGGCCCACCGCATCGGCCAGACCAGGGTCGTCTCCGTCTTCAAGCTGATCGCCAAGGGCACGATCGAGGAGCGCATCGTGGAAATGCAGGAAACAAAAAAGGATCTCGCGGACGAGATCCTGAATTCCGAGAACGGAACGCTCGGCAAGATGACGAAGGAAGAGCTGCTGGCCCTCCTTGCGTGACTCACCCCCGGCTTTTAAGAGCCGCATAGGCGGTGATGCCGGCAACGGTCTTCGCATCCTCCATCTTTCCGGAAAATATCAAATCAAGCAATTCACCCAGCGGGTGCGCCTCAAAGCGGATCTCCTCCGCGGCATCGAGGTGCTGCCCGCTTTTTTTGACGAGCTCCTCCGCGAGGAACACGGTCGTCTCCTCGTCGCACCAGGCAGGCGCGGACTTGACGCGGGTTAAGAAGGTCATTTTTCCCGCCTCATAGCCCGTCTCCTCGAGGAGTTCGCGGGCTGCGGCGGCTTTGGGGTCTTCATTTTCAAAATCCTTCGCCCCCGCGGGCAGCTCCAGCATCTCCCGCTCGACCGAAGGGCGGTACTGGCGGACCAGCAGGATCTGCCCGTCCGGGAGCACCGGCACGACCGCGGCGCCGCCGCCTTTTTTGTGGTGCACGAAGTCCCAGACGGCGGTGCTCCCGTCCTTTAAGACCATATCATCCTTGTAGAATTCGAGAACCGCGCCGCCGGCGGCCAGGGTCCTGCCGGTTCGCTTTATCTTATAGTCCATTCTTTGCGCCTTTCACAAGCCGGCTGATGCGCTTGTAGAGGAGGAAGGTGATGAGGGAGACCAGGACGCCTTTCAGGAGGTTAAATGGCGCGACCGCCAGCATCACGAATGTCAGGAGACTGTTGATGGCCGGATTGACCGCCGTCCCCATGGCGATGAGGGCGTCGATCGGCATCTCAAATGCATTTGCGTAGAACGGCAGCAGCACGTAGGCGTTGATGAGGCATCCAAGAACGATCATGACGAGCGTGCCTGTGACGCACCCGACGAGCGCCCCCTTCCGGTTCTTCATCACCTTGTAGACGATGCCGGCCGGGACCACAAAGGCGCATCCGACCGCGAAGTTCGCAAGCTCGCCGACGCCTGCGGTCGAGGTGCCCTTGATGACGAACTTGAGCAGGATCTTCAGGCCCTCGATGACCGCGCCCGTGACCGGCCCGAAGCAGAAGGTGCCGATGAGTACCGGGACCTCCGAGAAGTCAAGCTTGTAGAAGCTCGGCGCGAACGGGAGAGGGATCTCAAAGAACATGAGGACCGCGGCGATCGCGGCGAACATGCCCGAGAAGGCGATCATGCGGGTCGTCTCGACAGAGTTTCCGGTGGTTTTTGCAGCGGTTGTTTCGGTTGACATAAGTACTCCTTTCTTTTGCCCCATCCGGAGCTTAAAACATGTGTTACAGGAGTTCCGTGACATGTCTGCACCCATCTGCAAAAAATAAAAACCCTGAACCTTTCGATTCAGGGCGCCAGATACGCAAATGCAAAATGCATCCTTCTCTCATCCAGACTGTACTGTCGGCTCCGGAGTCTCACCGGATCATGCGCGCAAAATGCGGCTCGCGGGCTATACCGCCGGTGGGGAGTTTCACCCCGCCCCGAAGAATTCCTGTTGTGAA
>ONHA01000035.1 GCA_900317515.1 uncultured Eubacteriales bacterium | reverse complement strand
TATTATTGTGTTTTTTCATCCGCCAAGATGAACACTCTAATCATAGCTAGAGGTTTCTTTTTATTCAATTGACGTTATTTCTGAATTACAGGAATGCTCTCTAAACAATCAATATTTTTTTGAAAAAAATACAGCCATGGAACTTTCCCTGGCTGTATGTAAATACTTATCTTCAATTATCACCTGTTATACAAGACAAGACTAAATGAGCTAATGCCTCATAAAAACTGCTTAACACTAGCAGGGCATCGAACCATTTCCCTTTTGCGTTAGCTGTTTTTTTGCAGGCGAATTTCTCAAAAATTAGCAGGAGAGGCATTCTGATTAGCAGAAATCAAAAATTCTGCTAATCAAATTAGCAGAATGAAAAAGGCGATAGGTACAAATGTTATTCCGTACTTGTTCAAACTGATTAGCAAGTTCACAATTTGCTAATCAATTTCAAGCCTACTGAAAAACATTAATATTTTTATATTCGACAATTCACACAAAATTTGCATCTCTGAAACATATAAAAAGACCCGGGAACTTGTCATTTTCAACAAATTCTCCGGGTCTTTTGAACGTCCGCGAGAGGGCGCTGGATGTCCGGTGGACATCCGTTTAGCGCCGACCGGAGCGAAGCGGAGACCGAACCTTTCGAAGCCCGATGGGCTTCGAATAAAAAGAGCGGATGGAGCAATCTGCTTCATCCGCTCTTTTTACCTGACGTCCGCGAGAGGATTCGAACCTCCGACCTACCGCTTAGGAGGCGGTCGCTCTATCCTGCTGAGCTACGTGGACACACCGATTTTTCGGCAACATCTACTTTACCATGAATCTTCCGAAAAGTAAAGCCGATATTCGAGCTTTTCCCGAATATCGGCTTCCTGTGCACTTTAGTAATTCCCCGCTTTACCTTCAGAAATCAACCTTCCCGAGCAGCCATATAAGCCCCCGGAACCGGCGGCCCTCCTTCGGCTCCCCGTAGAGCGTCTCCGCATTGATGCAGACGTCCAGGGTCACGTCGCAGGCGCTTATCACCAGCTTCCAGATCTCCTCGCCGGTGTATGTATTTTTCACCTTCTCGTAGGAGTTGATCGTACCTACGACCGAATACTGGTCGCACTCGACCCCGTAGGGAGCGAACGTGGTGTCCACGATCGAGAAGACATCCTCCGTCTCAAGCCTCTTCTGGATCATCGAGTAGAGATCGATGTCCTCCATCGTCAGGCTCTCGATCGCCTCCTCGTCACCAACGCGGGCCTTGTTGACCAGCTTCGTGTGCTCCCGCACGCGCTTCCGGTTGATCTCGTCCCAGCCGCTGTACTTGCGGATCGGCAGCAGAATCGTTCCCTCCCGGGCCATCCCGGAAAACCGCACCTTGTAGGGCCGCGGTTCCGGCGTCTTCGGCCCCTTCATCATGAACTCGCCCATGTTGAGAAGATAGAAAATGACCGTCACCCCCACGCGCGGATCCTCGCAGGCTCCGGCGTAGCTCTCCTTGCCGGCATGCTTGTCGAAGGTGACATCCTCCTCTGAACTTATGTTCGAGCCCTGAAAATAGGGGAAAGAATACTCGGGATGATAATTCCCCTCCTCGTCAAACTCACCGCAGACGGACAGGCCGATATCCGGTGCGTACTCCCGGGAAAATTCACCCATCGTTCTCCCGTTATCATCCAGGAACAGATTCTTCCTGTCATGATTTAAAACCGTGTCGGAGATCAGCCGGTCCATCTCCCGGCGGCTTCGGATCTTTTTAAATCCGGCCGATTCTAGATATGTATGCATTTTACCTCTTCTTCGGAACCAGCAGCTCCTTGCCGCCCATGTAAGGACGCAGGACCTCCGGAATCTTGACGGTTCCGTCCGCCTGCAGATTATTCTCTAAAAATGCAATCAGCATGCGCGGCGGAGCAACAACGGTATTGTTCAGCGTGTGTGCGAGATACTTTCTGCCGTCCTCGCCGTTCACGCGGATCTTCAGTCTTCTTGCCTGGGCATCGCCGAGGTTCGAGCAGGAGCCGACCTCGAAATACTTCTTCTGGCGCGGAGACCATGCCTCAACGTCCACCGACTTCACCTTGAGGTCGGCAAGGTCGCCGGAGCAGCACTCGAGCGTTCTGACCGGGATGTCCATGGTGCGGAACAGGTCGACCGTGTTCTTCCAGAGCTTGTCAAACCACATCGGAGAATCCTCCGGCTTGCAGATGACGATCATTTCCTGCTTCTCGAACTGGTGGATACGATAGACACCGCGCTCCTCAATGCCGTGGGCGCCCTTCTCCTTGCGGAAGCACGGAGAGTAGGAGGTGAGGGTCTTGGGAAGTTCATTTTCCGGAACGATCTGGTCGATGAACTTGCCGATCATGGAGTGCTCGGATGTACCGATCAGGTAGAGATCCTCGCCCTCGATCTTGTACATCATCGCATCCATCTCCTCGAAGCTCATGACGCCGGTCACGACGTTGCTGCGGATCATGAAAGGCGGTACGCAGTAGGTGAAGCCGCGGTCGATCATGAAATCGCGCGCGTAAGCGATGACTGCGGAGTGCAGGCGGGCGATGTCACCCATCAGATAATAGAAACCGTTGCCCGCAACGCGGCCGGCGGCCTCGAGGTCGATGCCGTCGAAGGTCTCCATGATGTCCGTGTGGTAGGGGATCTCGAAATCCGGAACGACCGGCTCACCGAAGCGCTCGCGCTCAACGTTCTGCGTATCGTTCTCACCGATCGGAACAGACGGATCGATGATGTTCGGGATGACCATCATTCTCTTTAAGAGCTCTTCCTCAACGGTTTTCTCCTCGGCGGAGAGCTCGTCGATGCGGGCGCCGTCCTTGGCGACTTCCTCACGGATCCGGTCAGCTTCCTCGCGCTTGGACGGGTCCTTCTTGGCCATGCCCATCAGCTTGCCGATCTCCTTGGAGATCTTGTTGCGGTTTGCGCGGAGCGCCTCAACCTCCTGCTTGATCTCGCGGTTTCTCTTGTCGAGCTCAATGACCTCATCGACGAGGACAAGCTTCTTGTCCTGGAATTTCTTCTTAATGTTCTCTTTAACGAGTTCCGGATTCTCACGTACAAATTTTATATCAAGCATTTTTCTGTTCTCCTTTATTTATTTTTATGATTATGCAGCACCACATTCGCAGGCGCTTTGCGCCTTGCTCATGCATGCAGTCAGAGATGTTTCACGTGAAACAATTTATTCTTCACCAAATCTCGATGCCGCCTGCAGAGCCTTCATTTCCTCGTTGCTCAGCATGATGTAGGACTCGCCGGCGACAACCTCCTTGATATACAGGAAGCAGTTGTCCTTGCTGTGGATCGCGTTGAGGACAAACCCGGTGTTATTGCCGTCCAGCATCGCAAGCGCAAAGCTCAGCTTGCCGCCGACATCATCAAAAGCATCATACTTTACTATCCCGTATTTGTAAAGGGTTCTTCCGACACGCGAATCAATTAATTTCATGTCATCCGCGAGCTCATGCTGGGAATTTAAGAGATCCTCCACCTGGGAAAACCGGCGTATGAAGCCCTTTTCCAGCGATTTGCCGTCCTCACCCTTCATAAAATGGCGGTACCGCACATTCATCTGATTGATCCGCGAATGAAGGTGCATGACGACGATGATGAGTCCGATCGTAGAGACCATCAGTAAAATGATAATGATCCCCGGATCAATGCCTACTCTCGAAAATATCTCACTCATATTCATCGCCCTCCGTCAGTTCTTTACGGACTGCAGAAGCTCGATGATACGGTCAAGCTCCTCATCGGAGTAGTATTCGATCTCGATCCTGCCCTTGTGGCGGCCGCCTTCGCGGATCGCGACCTTTGTGCCGAAAACATTTTCCAGCTGACCGGAAAGGCTCCCGAGAAGAGCTTCCTTGGAAAGATCGCGGGTCTTTGTCTTCTTCGGCAGTGCCTTCATCAGGTTCTGGACAACTTTCTCCGTCTCACGCACAGAAAGATTATCCTTGACGACCTTCTCGGCGAGCGAAAGCTGCGCATCTTCGGAGGGAAGCGCAAGAAGCGCACGCGCATGACCCTCGGAAATGGCACCGCCGATCACCATTTCCTTCAGAGCCGGCGGAAGACGGAGAAGACGGAGAGCATTGGCGATGGCGGAACGGCTTCTTGAGACCCGCTCGGCCACCTGCTCCTGGGTCATGGAGAACTCCTTCATCAGGCGCTCGTAGGCCATGGCTTCCTCGATCGGATTCAGGTCTTCACGCTGGATATTTTCGATGAGAGAGATCTCAACCGCTTCCTTATTATTATACTCCCTGACGATGACCGGAATTTCCTTGATGCCGGCCTTCTTCGCGGCGCGCCAGCGGCGCTCACCGGCGATGATTTCATAGTAATCATCCTTCTTCTGTACGAGAAGCGGCTGGATCACACCGTACTGGGAAATGGAAGAGGCCAGCTCATCGATGCCTTCATCCCTGAAGTTTTTCCGGGGCTGTTCGCGGTTCGGCTCGACAAGTGAGAGTTTGACCATTCTTACCTTATCTTTATCATCTACTTTTTCCTGGGGAACGCTATTTTCAGACTTTTCCCCAACCTTATCCACTTTTTCGGTGTTTTTTGTGGATATCTCATCAGCTACCTGCTGATTGTTTGTTTCAAGCGCTGTGTATTCAGCTGATTTTGACTTGTTCGGGATGAGAGAATTGAGTCCCCGGCCAAGTCCTCCGCGTTTCTGAGCCATTTATTTTTTTATCCTCCTTATCACTTCTCTCGCCAGATTCATGTAGGCAATCGCCCCTGCCGAACGCGGATCGTATTCAATCGCCGGCAGACCGTAGCTGGGCGCCTCCGCGAGTCTGACATTTCTCGGAATCAGCGTGTCATAGACGGTTACGTCCAGTGTCTCCCTGACATTTGCAACGACGTCCTGGGAAAGGTTCGTGCGGGCATCGTACATCGTAAATACGATTCCCTCCACCTTCAGTTTCGGATTCAGGCGCTCCCGGACCAGATCGACCGTCCGGAGGATCTGCGTGACACCCTCCAGCGCATAATACTCGCACTGAACCGGTACAAGGACACCGTCAGCGGCGCAGAGCGCATTGATCGTCAGAATGCCGAGCGACGGCGGGCAGTCGATGAAAATGTAATCATACTTCGCCGTAATCTTCTCGATCCTCTTTCGCAGCAGGTATTCCTTGTCATCGTACTCGAACAGCTCGATCTCCGCGCCGGCAAGATCCGCATTCGAGGGAATGACGGAAAGGCGCGGCATGGCGGTCTCCTTCACGCACATATCCGTGACTGCCTCATCGACCATGAGCTCGTAGGTCGTCATCATGTCATCGATCCGCTCGATTCCGAGTCCGCTCGTCGCGTTACCCTGGGGATCCATGTCGATCACGAGAACCTTGCGGTTCAGTGCTGCAAGACTTGCCGCGAGGTTGATGGCGGTTGTTGATTTACCGACACCGCCTTTCTGGTTTGAAATTGCAATTATTTTACCCATACTTTTATACTCCCTTTAAAGTGTACCGCTATTATAACACTAACGTTTTTAAGTTGCCACACAAATGTGGTTGTTTCACGTGAAACAATTTTAAAAATATACTTGCGGCGCGGAGGGCGATATCTTCCTTCAGAGAACACCGAACTGGTTACAGCGATAGCGCAAGCCCGAAGGGCGCAGCCGGCGCGGAGGGCGACATATACTTCCTGCCATTTTTGTTAATCCCGGCCCGCTTGCCATACCCCTCAAAAGGATGTATAATAAGTCTTACCGAACGTTCCGCACGAACTTTTGATAAAAGACGCGTTTTTTGCACCGTATCCGATTATCGGATTCGCGATGCGGTTTCGATATATGCCTCCTTGATATATGAAAGGACTCAAACCATGAATAAAGAACATTTCCTCGAACTCGTGATTCTCGCAGGAGGTACTGTCGCGGGAATCGCCGGAATCAACGCTCTTGAAAATAAACACTCCCTCCGTAAGAACCGTCTCGAATCCACCGAGGGAGAATACTTCTGCTGGAAAAATTTTAAAATCTATTACACCAAATCGGGCTTCGGCAAACCGGTCATTCTTCTGCACGACCTGAAACCGGACGGAAGCTCCCACGAGTGGTCCAGGCTTGTCGACAAGCTCTCGGAGAACCACCGGGTCTATGTCTTCGACCTGCTCGGCTGCGGAAGATCCGACAAGCCTGAAATCACCTACACGAATTTCTACTATGTCGAGATTCTTCTGTCCTTCATAAAATCCCAGATCTGTGAGAAGACCTTCGTGGTCGGCTCCGGCTACTCGTCCGTCATCGCGCTGATGGCCGGTGCCTATGATCCCTCAAAGATCTCCGGGATTGCCTTCATCAACCCGCCCTCGATCGGCAGCATGGCTCAGGTTCCGAACTGGCACACGGTCATCGCGATGCGAATGATGCAGATTCCCGTCTTCGGCGACCTCATCTACAATCTCCATTACGGAAGGTGGGCGATCGACGACCGGTTCAGTGAGGACCTTCTTTACAATCCCTTCCATGTCTCTTCGGAGCTGATCGACACCGCTGTTGAGGCCGCTCACATCGGAAATGGCAAAGGCCGATTCCTCGGAGCCTCTCTGGCCGGACGCTACCTCAATATGAATATCACGCACGCACTGAAGAACCTCAAGGTTCCCGCCTGGATCCTCGTCGGTGAGGACATGCGCGGCGAGACCGCCATCGCGCGGTCCTGGAAGGCTGCTTCACCCCGGCTTCATATCCGCACGATTTCCCAGTCCAGGAACTATCCGCACTATGAGAAGCCGAAGGAGACAGCGTCCGTCCTTAACGGAATTCTCTCGTAACATTCAAATTCTGATTTCAAAGACAAAAGCACCCGCATACGATATGATTGTTTCACGTGAAACAATTATATCGTATGCGGGTGCTTCTTTTAACAGTACTCAGATGATCGGCGACCTCGACGGCGTCCCCGCCTTCCTCGGGTAGGACTTCGGGGTCTTCCGGGTCTTCTCAATCAGGACAATGCTCCGTCCCATATCATCCAGCTGGAACTTCTCAGTCGCCCTCACCTTGCCGCCGAGCACATAGATCGCTCTTTCGGCAGCCGCGAGCTCCTCCTCGATCGTGCCCGACTTGTAGGCGGCAAAGACTCCCCCGATCTTCACATAGGGGAGGCAGTACTCCGAGAGCACATTCATGGCCGCAACCGCCCGGGCCGTCACAAGGTCATACTGCTCGCGATAATAGGAGTTGCCGGCCAGTTCCTCCGTGCGGGAGTGCACGCACTCGACGCCGCGCAGGTCCAGCTTCCCGGCCACATCCTCCAGAAACTTCACCCGCTTGCCGAGTGAGTCGAGAAGCGTGAGCTTCACATCCGGGCAGACGATTTTAAGAGGGATACCCGGAAAGCCTGCGCCGGTCCCCACGTCGATCATGTTTCTGACCTCATCCATATTATGGATTCGAAGCAGAGTGAGACTGTCCGCAAAGTGCTTCTTTACGACTTCCTTAAAATCCGTGATGGCTGTGAGGTTCATCACTTTATTTCTCTCAACCAGAAGTTCATAGTAGTCATAGAACTGCTCGGCCTGAATCTCGCTGATATCCACACCGACACGCCCGATTTCTTCAATTATATAGCTGATTTCTTCTTTCATATCCACAAAAATGCTGCTTATCCACAGCTTTTTCCACTTTTCCCCAACAATAATCTGATGTTATGTAAACCACTCACATGTGATGCTGCTTCAGGTACACATAGAGCACATTGACATCCGCCGGCGTGACCCCGGAGATTCTCGAAGCCTGGCCCAGCGTCTCCGGCCTGAAATCCATGAGCTTCTGCCTCGCCTCGAGCCGGAGGCTCTTCACATCGTCGTAATCGATGTCGGCGGGAATCCTCTTTTTCTCGGTCTTTGCAAACTGAGCGACCTGCCGCTCCTGCCGGGCAATGTAACCCTCGTACTTGATCTCGATATTCACCTGCTCCCGAACCCGGGCCGAAAGCGCGGGTCTTCCCGGATCGATCAACGCAAGATCATCGTAGGAGAGCTCCGGCCGTCGAATGAGCTCGACGAGAGCCGCCCCGGAGACGAGCGGTGTGCTTCCCTTCGATTCCAGCAGTGCCTGCACCTCAGCGGTCGGTCCGACCGATACCGTCTTCACGCGGGCGATCTCATCCGCGATCTCGCGCTCCATCGTGAGAAGCTTCTGCATCTCCTCCCCGGAAATGAGACCCGCCTCGTACCCGTATCTTCTTAAACGAATATCCGCGTTGTCCTGGCGGAGCAGGAGTCTGTATTCCGCGCGGCTGGTCATCATGCGGTAGGGCTCGTGATTTTCCTTGGTCACCAGGTCATCGATAAGGACACCGATGTAACCCTCGGACCGCAGGATCACGAGAGGATCCTTTCCCCGCATATAGTTGGCGGCGTTGATGCCGGCGACGAGACCCTGGGCGGCAGCCTCCTCGTAGCCGGAGCTTCCGTTCACCTGGCCGGCGGAGAAGAAACCGCTGATCTCCTTAAACTCGAGGGAGCTCTTCAGCTGCTTCGGAGCGAGGCAGTCATATTCGATCGCGTAGGCGTTGCGGACGATCTTTGCATTTTCAAGACCCGGAACGCTTCTGTACATGGCGAACTGGACGTCCTCCGGCATGGAGCTCGACATCCCGTCGATGTACATCTCCCTGGTGTAGCGGCCTTCCGGCTCGATGAAGACCTGATGGC
This sequence comes from uncultured Eubacteriales bacterium, assembly GCA_900317515.1. Classification (GTDB taxonomy): domain Bacteria; phylum Bacillota; class Clostridia; order Lachnospirales; family Lachnospiraceae; genus Chordicoccus. The sequence continues at coordinate 14,959 of ONHA01000035.1, read as the reverse complement.
GGTCCTTGTCAGGGAACTTCATGACCTTGTCCTCGATGGACGGGCAGTAACGGGGACCCGTCGCATGGATCACCCCGCCGTAGAGAGGCGAGCGGTCTATATTTTCCCGGATCACCCGGTGGGTCTCCTCATTCGTGTAGGTGAGCCAGCAGGAGACCTGGTCGATCTGCACATCCTCGGGGTTCGTCGAGAAGGAAAACGGTACGATCCGCTCGTCGCCTTTCTGCTCGGCCATCTTCGAGAAGTCGATGGAACGAGCGTCGATCCTCGCCGGCGTCCCGGTTTTGAAACGGACCAGCTTAACCCCATGGGAGAGAAGCGAAGCGGAGAGATTGTTCGCGGCCATGAGTCCGTTCGGCCCCGTGTACTGGCTGACATCCCCGTAGATACAGCGGGCCTTGAGGTATACGCCGCTGCAGAGGACCACCGCCTTGGCGTGGTACACCGCTCCGGACACGCTTTTTACGCCCGTGATCACCTGGTGTTCCCCGTCCGTCTCCGTGATGATCTCCGCGACCTCCTGCTGCCTCACGGTAAGGTGGTCCTGGCTCTCGATCACATTCCGCATGCGGCGGGTGTAATCCTGCTTGTCGGCCTGAGCGCGCAGCGAATGCACCGCCGGGCCCTTGGAGATATTCAGCATCTTTGACTGGATGAAGGTCCTGTCAATATTTTTGCCCATCTCGCCGCCGAGCGCATCGAGCTCCCGGACCAGATGCCCCTTGGAGCTGCCTCCGATATTCGGATTGCAGGGCATGAGCGCGATGCTCTCGACACTCACGGTGAAGAGGATCGTCTCAAATCCGAGTCTTGCGAGCGCAAGCGCCGCCTCACATCCGGCATGGCCGGCCCCGATCACGACCGCATCATATGTCTCTTCAATATTATGTAAACTCATTTTATTTTCCCATACAGAACCGCGAAAAGACCGCGTCGATAATATCGTCCCCGACCTCCTGGCCGATAATTTTTCCGAGAGAAGCATAGGCATCCATGAGGTCAACCGTATAGAAGTCCTCCGGAAGACCGTTCTCAATGCTCTCCATGACAAATGAAAGACTCTTCACCGCCTCATTCACAGCCTCCCTGTGACGGGCATTGGTCATGACCGCCTGTTCATTTATGTGCAGGCCGCCGGAGAAGAAGAGCTCCCGGACACTCTTTTCGAGCGCGTCAATTCCCTCATGCATTTTTGCGGAGATCTCGATGACCGGTTTTCTGACCCTCTCTTTAAGAACCGCCGCCGTGGTCACCGGGGCAAGGTCCGTCTTGTTCAGGAGGATCAGCGCCTTCTTATCTTCGATGAACCTCAGGATCTCCTCATCCTCATCAGTGAGCGGGAGAGAGCTGTCGAAGAGCGCCAGGATAAGGTCCGCGTGTCCGGCCATTTTGAGCGCCCGCTCGACTCCGATCTTCTCGATCACATCGTCGGTGGCGCGAATGCCGGCTGTGTCCGCGACCCGGAGCATCATGCCGCCGAGGCGGATATTTTCCTCCAGCGTATCCCGGGTGGTTCCGGCGATATCCGTGACGATGGCCCGCTCCTCACCGGTCAGGCAGTTTAAGAGAGAGGATTTGCCGGCATTCGGTTTGCCCAGGATGACCGTCGCGATTCCCTCGCGCAGGATCTTGCCCTGGTCAAAGGTCCCGGCAAATGAGACCAGCTCATCTCTCAGCGTTCTGACCCTCTCATAAAGAGCCTCGGAATAGCCGGTCAGATCCATGTGCTCGGGGTCATCCAGGGCCGCCTCGATGAAGGCCGCCTCGGCGATGATCCGCTCGCGCGCGTCCTCGACCACCCGTCTCACCGAACCGCCGAGCTGCATGAGAGAGCTTTCAAGCGCATCGTCACTGCCGCTTGCGATCACATCCATGACCGCCTCCGCCTCGGAGAGGTCGATCCGTCCGTTCAGGAAGGCCCGCTTCGTGAACTCGCCGGGCTCGGCGAGCCGCGCTCCGTTCCTCAAAACAAGAGCGAGGATCTTCTGCATCACATAGATGCCGCCGTGGCAGTCGATCTCCACGGTGTCCTCCGCCGTGTAGGTGTGAGGAGCCCGCATCAGCATGATAAGGACTTCGTCCAGTTTTTCATTTTCATCGAAAATGAAGCCATAATGAATCGTGTTCGGCTTCACCTCGCGCAGGTTTTTCCTGCTGTCCGCAAAACGAAAAATTCTTTCAAGCACCACAAAGGCTTCAGGCCCCGAAATCCTAACGATTCCGATGCCTGAAGCCGTAAGTCCGCTTGCAATTGCTGCAATGGTATCTTTCAATTCAACATTCCGCCGTCAATTCTTTTTCGGTGCGACGACCACGTGACGATAGGGCTCCTCACCCTCGCTGTAGGTCTCGACATATTTGTTGTTCTGAAGCGCCGAGTGAATGATCCTTCTCTCATAGGGATTCATCGGCTCAAGGCTGACGGCCTTGCGGGTCCGCTTAACTTTGTAAGCGATGTTGCGGGAGAGATTCTCCAGCGTGTCGGCGCGGCGCGCACGGTAGTCCTCGGTGTCCAGCTTCACTCTGGTGTAGTCGGACTTGCCCTTGTTCACGACAAGGCTGGTCAGGTACTGGAGGCTGTCCAGCGTCTGTCCGCGCTTGCCGATCAGGATGCCCATGTCATCACCGGAGAAGAGGCAGGAGAGGCAGCCCTCCTTCTCATCGTACTCCATGGTGATCGAAACCTCGGTGTCCATGCAGCCGAAGACGCTGACGAGGAAGTCACCCGCAGCTTTCTTCATCGCCTCGACCTCTTCCGGGGTCTTCGGGACGACCACGCGCTCCGGCTTCGGAACGGAGGGCTTTCTTGCCGGCTCCTCTTTCTTCACCTCTTCGGCGTCGTTCCTGCGTCCGCGGCGGTCATCGCGTCTGTCGCGGCGGTCGCGCCTGTCACGGCGGCTGCTTCTCTCGCGGCGGCCGCTTCTCTCGCGGTCCTTTTTCTCATAGGACGGCTCTTCCTCGCCGTTCTCCTTCGCGCGGGCAGCCGCAGCGGCGGCTCTTGCCTCGATCTCATCGGCGGACAGGAACTTCGGCTCTCTCTTGGTCTCTTCCTTCACGGCCGCCTTCACTTCTTCCTTGACCGGCTTTTCCGCGGCTTTCTCCTTCTTCGGGGCGGGAGCCTTCTCCTGTTTCTTTGGAGCTTCCGCTTTCGGCTCTTCCTTCTTCTTCTCGAAGGCCGGCTTCTTTGCTCTCTCTTCCTTCACGCGGACGCGGATCACCGCATCTTTTCTTCCGATGCCGAAGAATCCGCTGGATCCTTCGCTCACGATCTCAAATTCAAGGCGGTCTGACGGCACACCGAACCGGATACTCGCCTCAGTGATTGCATCACTGACTGTTTTGGCCTTAATTTCCTGAAAATCCATCATATCCCTCACTTTTTCTTCAGATTTCTCTCATCGTACTGTTTGACCATGTTGGCCTTTGCTGCAATACTTCCCGGTCGGGCGCTCTTCTTGTAGTACTCGGTCGATTCTTTCATTTTCTGCTGAGCTTCGGCACTCTTCTTAGCCTGTGCTTCCTCGCGAAGCTTCTCATCGGCCGCGATCGAGCGAGTGGAGACATGTGCGTTGTTGGTGATCTTCTGAGGCGGAAGTCCCTGCTTGGCTCTCTTGGCGTTGGCCTTATCCTGGGCTTTCTTCAGGATATCTTCGATGGTCTCCTTGTCGAGCATCTTGTTGATGACGAACATCTGGACGGTACGGACGACCGCACCGACGATCCAGTAGAGACCGATACCGACGGGAAGGGTTAAGCAGAAAAATGCGGACATGAGCGGCATCATCGTGTTCATCGACTGCATGCTCTGCTCCATCGTGCTCATATCTTCCGAACGTCTCTTGTTCGGCTGCGGCATCATCTTGAAGTTCAGGACCTGCGTTCCCCAGGCAAGAACCGGAATAAGAACCGCCGCGAAGATGAGGATCCAGTTTTTGCTCGCCCAGGAGCTCTGGATGACGTTCATCGGGGAGTCGGAGATGTTGAGACCGATGAAATTGGTCGCGCCCGCCACATAATCGTGGACGCTGTTGAGAGTTGTCTCAAAAGACTGGCCCTTGCCTTCGGAAAGAAGCTGTGCCCACTGAGAGGTGTTCAGCTTGTAGACGGTGTCGATGACGTTATCGACCGCACCGTCCTTAAGTGATGCGGTGAGGTTTGCCTTTTCAAGCTTTGTGACGAAATCCGTGAAGAAGGTCACAAAGGAGGTATCCTCCGCAACCGTGCGGATCTGGTCGCCGATGATCGTGATGTAGCCCGGGATGCGGTAGATAACCTGGTAGAGAGCGAACAGGATCGGCATCTGGATGAGCAGCTGCACGCAGGAGCCCATCTGGGAGACGCCGTACTTCTCGTAGACGGCGTTCGTCTCATCCAGCATCTTCTGCTGGGATACCTGGTCCTTTTTGCCCCTGTACTTGTCCTGAATTCTGGAAAGTTCGGGCTGCATGATCGTATTCAGCTTGGAAAACCTCTGCTGCTTGATCTGAAGCGGTGTCATGAGAGCATAGATGATGATCGTAAACAGGATGATTGCCAGACCGACATTCGGAATACCGATGCCGTTGATGACGAAATAGATCCCGTTCATGATCCATCCGAGCACGATTGCCACCCATCCGATGATCGGTGTACTGCTCTTGGTGAGTTTGATTGCCACGTTGCGTCCTCCTTAAAAAATGTATTCGGCTTTGCCGTCTGATTAAAAGCGGGACTACCCGCCCTAATGCCGGATCACGGGACGGGGTCATACCCGCCGTGGGAGAAAGGATTGCAGCGCAGTATCCTCCAGAGACCCAAAAGACCTCCGGTCAGGACACCGTACTTTTCTATCGCCTGAAGGGTATATTCCGAGCAGGTCGGAACATACGGGCAATGTTTATGCTTCAACTGTGAGAGATTCTTCTGATAAAAACGAATGGCCGCCACAGCGTATTTCTTCATAATAATATTATATCTCTTTATCGGTGCGGAAAAGTTTATCCGACGTGACCGCCTTTAAGAGTGATTTCTCTATCTCGGAGTATCCTTTTTCCGCGGCCGGCTTTCTTGCTATGATCACATAATCATATCCGGGCGGAAAACTGTCCTCGTTCAGCCGGTAAGCCTCCCTTATGAGGCGCTTCACCCGGTGGCGGACGACGCTGTTCCCCACCTTTTTGCTGACAGAGATTCCGAGGCGCGATTTTAGAAGACCGTTCTCCTTCATGAGAAACACCGTGAGATAGCCGGCCTTTGACCGCCCCTCTTTGTACACGGCCTGAAAATCGCTGTTCTTCTTAAGTCTTTCCGTGTGTTTCATTTTTTCTTAAATAGAAGAAAAGACCACATTAACTGTGGTCTTGGGCTCCTTTTCTTCAGGCTGATAAAACTTTTCTGCCTTTTGCTCTGCGTCTGGCTAAAACTTTTCTTCCGCCCTTTGTCGCCATTCTCGCCCGAAAGCCGTGGACTCTCGAATGAGAAATTTTCTTCGGCTGAAATGTCATCTTCATGGTCATCAGTTCCTTTCTGAATATTAGACAAATTCATATGCCCGTATATTATATAATCCCCTGAAATTTATGTCAAGTGAAATTTCAATTCCTTATAAATATGTGGAAACTATGATTTGCTTTTCCACATAGGACAAGGAGAGTTTCCATAACATTTTACACGCGGTAACCCCTGTTGAAAACTTATCTACATTATCCTCTGCCCGGATTTCCTTTGTTTTCAAGGATTTTTCTGTTTTTCCCACGGTTATCCTCCACAAGGTTTCCCCACTTTTTCCACAGGATATCCACAAAGTGTGGATAATTTACGTAAACCGTTTTTTGTGGATATTTCTGTGGAAAATGTTCGTATCCCGGTTCTTCTCCGCAAAATCATTATTGTAAAAAAACCTATTTACTGGTATCATATAAAGGCGGAAAGTGAAACCTTACAAGGGCTTCACTTCTTTTAGACCCGAAGAGAATGGAGTAACACTCAAATATGGATAATTACACGCTGATCAGTGAAAACTGGCCTCGAATTTTAAATAAAATAAAGGTTGACCACGATCTCACGTCCGTCTCCTTTACCTCCTGGCTGGAGCCGCTCGAGATCCGCTCGGCGGACACGGAGAGCATCACCTTCGTCGTCCCCTCCGGCATCATGGGCATCAACGTCTTAAACAAAAAATACACGCTGGCCATCAAGGTCGCCATCGCCGAGATCACGGGCTTAAACCTTGACATCCGCTACGTCACGCCGGACCAGGTTGCCCCGGTGGAGAACAAGGAGGCCGACAACTTCACGAAAGTGATGGAGAAAGCGCATCTCAACCCGAAGTATACATTCGACACCTTCGTCGTAGGCAGCAACAACAAGTTTGCCCATGCTGCCTCGCTTGCCGTTGCCGAATCTCCGGGTGAGATCTACAACCCGCTCTTCCTCTACGCCGGCGTGGGACTCGGAAAGACTCACCTCATGCACTCAATCGCGCATTTCATTTTACAGAACAATCCCGAGGCGAAAGTTCTGTACGTGACCAGCGAGGAATTTACGAACGAGCTGATCGACTCCATCCGCAACAACAGCACCAACAATTCGGTGATGTCCCGCTTCCGCGACAAGTACCGCAATATCGACGTGCTCCTGATCGACGATATCCAGTTCCTGATCAACAAGGCATCTACCCAGGAGGAGTTCTTCCATACCTTCGAGGCCCTCTACGGCGCCAAGAAGCAGATCATCATCTCCTCGGACAAGCCGCCCAAGGATCTGGACGTCCTCGAGGAGAGGATCCGGTCCCGCCTTGAGATGGGCCTCATCGCCGATATTTCCCTGCCGGACTACGAGACCCGGATGGCGATCCTTAAGAAAAAGGAAGATCTGGACGGCTACCACATCGACAACGCGATCCTGGACTACATCGCCAAGAACATCAAGTCCAACATCCGTGAGCTGGAAGGGTGCCTGAACCGCATCCGCGCAAAGAGCATCTTAGAGAAGCGCACGATCACGCTGGAGCTGGCCGAGGAGATCCTGAAAGACATGATCTCACCGGACGAGAACCGGGCCGTGACTTCCAACATGATCATCGACGCGGTGGCCGAGCATTTCCATTTGACACCCCAGGAGATCCGAAGCCAGAAGCGCGACACCAAGTACGTGTATCCCAGAAAGATCGCGATGTACCTCTGCCGCGTCATGACCGAGGATTCCCTGATGACGATTGCCGGCTACCTTAATAAGAAGGATCACACGACGGTCATCAGTGCCTGCCGGAAGATCGAGAAGGAAATGACCACCAATCCGGAGACACGAAACAACGTTGAGACGATCAAGAAGAAGATCAGCCCCGCCAAGTGATATACACATATACACTGTGGCAGGTACGTGGATAAAATGTGGATTTATTTTTCTCCCCATTATTCCCACAGGAACCCGCATTCATAAACACGGGTTATCCGCACCGGAAAATGCCCTATATATAATAGGAAGAAATACGTTTTGACACATATCCACATCCCCTAAGGCTTTTACTTCTGGTTTCCATGTTTTTATACACGCTTCTAACGCGCACGCGCGCACACACGGGAGGAGATACACCATGAAAATTTGCTGCAGCAGGCAGGAGCTCATAAAAAGCGTCAATATAGCGCTCCGCGCTGTCCCGGTCAGAACGACCATGCCGATTCTCGAATGCATCCTCATTGATGCGAGACAGGGCGATATTCATTTCATTTCCAACGACATGGAGCTCGGGATCGACACCGTCGTAAACGGCGTCACGGAGGAGCCCGGCACCATCGCCGTCAACGCGAAAATGTTCTCGGAGATCGTCCGCAAGCTTCCGGACAACATGGTCACGATCATCAGCGACGAAAACTTCAACGTGACCATCCTCTGCGAGAAGACCAGATTCGCTCTTGCGGGTCAGTCCGGCGAGGAGTTCGCCTATCTTCCGGAGGTCGAGCGCGATGAGAGGATCGAGATATCCCAGTACACGCTCCGCGAGATCATTTCCGATACGATCTTCTCGATCTCCCAGAATGAAAACAACCGCCTGATGACCGGTGAGCTCTTCGAGATCGGGGGCGACCGCCTCCGCGTGATCTCCCTGGACGGCCACCGCATCTCCATCCGCAGGATCACTCTGAAGGAGTTCTACTCCGACGCGAAAGTCGTCGTACCGGGCAAGACCCTCAGCGAGATCATGAAGATCATGACCGGCGAGACGGACGACATGGCGGGCATCTACATCACGCCCGGCCACATCGTCTTCGAGATCCCGGGAACGACCGTCATATCGAGGCTGATCGAGGGCACCTATTTCGCCGTCGACCAGATGATCTCCTCGGACTACGAGACCAAGGTCGTCGTGAACCGGCAGATCCTGCTCTCCTGCATCGACCGCGCGACACTGTTCGTGAAGGAAAATGACAAGAAACCGGTCATCCTCGACTTCCAGGAGAAGGACCTGAAGCTCAGCATCGATTCTCCGCTGGGCTCCATGAAGGAGGACATCTACATCGACAAGGAAGGCCGGGACCTCATGATCGGCTTCAACCCGCGCTTCCTCATGGACGCTCTTAAAGCCATCGATGAGGAAAATGTAACCCTGTACATGACGAACGCGAAATCTCCCTGCTTCATCAGGGACGAGGCGCTTTCCTACACCTATCTGATCCTTCCGGTGAATTTTACGAGATGAAAAGAGAACTTCGTTTAAAAGGTGAATATATAACGCTCGGCCAGCTCCTGAAAGCAGCAGGTCTGGCAGGCAGCGGCTCGGAAGCCAAGGAATATATCGTTTCCGGGATGGTTAAGGTGAACGGCGAGGTCGATACCCGGAGAGGAAGAAAGCTCTATCCGGGCGATAAAGTCGTATTTGAAGGTACGGAGACGGAAGTTGTACGTTAAATCGCTGGATCTTCTGGATTTCAGGAACTACGAAAAGGCGAGTCTTTCATTTTCTCCCGGGATCAATATCTTTTACGGGGCCAACGCCCAGGGAAAGACCAATATCCTGGAGGCGGTCTACATGGCCGGGACGTCCAGGTCCCACAGAGGGGCGCGCGATAAGGATATGATCCGGATCGGGGCCGAGGAGAGCCACATCAGGATGCACGTCGACAAGAAGGGGAATGACTACCGGATCGACATGCACTTAAAGAAAAGCCGGGCCAAGGGCATCGCGGTCGGCGGTGTGCCGATCCGCCGGGCGGCCGAGCTCTTCGGTATCGTGAACATGATCTTTTTCTCGCCGGAGGATCTCAACATCATCAAGAACGGTCCGGCCGAGAGAAGAAGGTTCATCGATATCGTGCTCTCCGGGATCGACAGCATCTACTTAAACGATCTTATGCAGTACAGCCGCTGTCTCACCCAGAGAAACAAGCTGCTGCATGATCTCTATGCGAATCCGTCCCTTATCCGGGAGCTTTCCGTGTGGGACGACATGCTGGTGAGCTTCGGCGCGAAGATCATCAAAAAGAGGGCCGAGTTCATAAGTGAGCTTGCCGACATCGTGGCGGAGAACCACAGGAGCCTGACCGGCGGCGCCGAGGAGATAAACGTCTCCTATGAGCCGAACACGGCGGCGGATGTCTTTTATGATGCGCTCTCCTCCGCAAGGGATGTCGATCGGAAAATGAAAACCACGACGAAAGGTCCCCACAGGGACGATATCTCGCTTAAGATCGGCGATATGGATATTCGGACATTCGGGTCCCAGGGCCAGCAGAGGACGGCAGCCCTCTCGCTGAAGCTCTCGGAGATCACGGTCATGGAGAAGAAGATAAAGGACCGGCCGGTCCTGCTTCTCGACGACGTGCTCTCCGAGCTTGACCGGGACCGGCAGAATTTTCTGCTCTCGAGTATCAAAGATATACAGACAATGATCACCTGCACTGGACTTGATGAATTTGTCAGGAACAATTTTCATGCGGACAGCGTGTTCCATGTTGTCCGGGGAGGTATTGAATGAGCATTGAGGAGCTTCATGTGGATGAAGTAAACGAGGAATACGGCGGTGATTCCATTCAGATCCTGAAGGGTCTTGAAGCGGTCAGGAAGCGTCCCGGCATGTATATCGGTTCGACCTCGCTTCGGGGTCTCCATCACCTCGTCTATGAAATCGTGGACAACTCGGTGGACGAGGCTCTGGCCGGAACCTGCGACCATATTGAGGTGACGCTGAACAAGGACGGGTCCGTCACCGTGGCCGACAACGGCCGCGGCATCCCGGTCGGGATCAACCATCAGGCGGGTATTCCCGCGGTTGAGGTCGTCTTCACGGTCCTGCACGCGGGCGGCAAGTTCGGCGGAGGCGGCTACAAGGTCTCCGGCGGCCTGCACGGCGTCGGCGCGTCGGTCGTCAATGCGCTGTCGGAGTGGCTCGAGGTTTTCATTTACCACGAGGGCCACATCTACCAGCAGAGATACGAGCGCGGGCAGACCATGTATCCCCTCAAGATAGTCGGGGACTGCGAGAAGGAGAGGCACGGGACGACCGTCACGTTCTTCCCGGACCGCGAGATCTTCGAGAGCATCGAGTTTGACTACGATGTCTTAAAGCAGCGTTTCCGCGAGATGGCGTTCCTGACCCGCGGTCTTCGGATCACCTTTACCGATGACCGGCCGGAGACGCCGAAGGTCAAGAGCTTCCACTACGAGGGAGGCATCGTCGAGTTCGTTCAGTACCAGAACAGGTCCTCGACGCCGATCTACGACAAGGTCATCTACTGCGAGGGCACGAGAAACGGCGTTTACGTGGAAGTGGCCATGCAGCACAACGACGGATTCAAGGAGACATCCTACGGGTTCGTCAACAACATCGTGACGCCGGAGGGCGGCATGCATGTGGAGGGCTTCAGGGCCGCCATCACAAAGACCTTCAACGATTACGCGAGAGCCAACAAGCTGATCCGCGACAGCGAGCCGAACCTTTCGGGCGAGGATATCCGCGAGGGCTTAACCTCGATCATATCTGTCAAGATCGAGGATCCCCAGTTTGAGGGCCAGACCAAGCAGAAGCTCGGCAACAGCGAGGCCAGAGGCGCGGTGAACGCGATCGTCTCCGAGCAGCTGAAAATATTCCTGGAGCAGAATCCGGCCGTCGGCAAGGCCGTGATCAACAAGAGCGTACTTGCGCAGAGAGCCCGCGAGGCTGCGAGAAAGGCCCGCGAGATGACCCGCAGAAAGACCGCACTCGACGGCATGTCCCTGCCGGGCAAGCTCGCGGACTGCACGGACAAGGATCCGAAGAACTGCGAGATCTTCATCGTCGAGGGCGACTCCGCCGGCGGCAGCGCGAAATCCGCGAGATCCAGAAAGACCCAGGCAATCCTGCCGCTCCGCGGCAAGATCCTGAACGTCGAGAAGGCGAGACTCGACCGCATTTACGGAAATGCGGAGATCAAGGCCATGATCACCGCCTTCGGGACGGGCATCCATGAGGATTTCGATATCTCGAAGCTGAGATACGACAAAATCATCATCATGACCGATGCCGACGTCGACGGCGCCCATATCGCGACGCTGATGCTGACCTTCCTCTACCGGTTCATGCCGGAGCTGATCCGCCAGGGCCACGTCTATCTGGCCCAGCCGCCTCTCTACAAGGTGGAGAGAAACCGCAAGGTCTACTACGCCTACTCCGACGCGGAGCTCGAGAAGATCATGCAGGAGATCGGCCGCGATGCCCAGAACAAGGTCCAGCGCTACAAGGGTCTCGGCGAGATGGATGCGAGCCAGCTCTGGGAGACCACTATGGATCCGGAGAACCGCATCTTAAAGCGCGTCAACATCGACGATGACGCGGCTTCGGAGGTGGACCTCACCTTTACGACCCTCATGGGCGACAAGGTGGAGCCGCGGCGCGAGTTTATCGAGGAAAATGCAAAGTACGTCAGAAACCTTGATGTATAAGGATACATAAGAGGGATACAAATGGATGACAAAATTTTTGACAGAATAGAGGAAGTCGATCTCAAAAAGACGATGGAGACATCGTATATCGATTACGCAATGTCTGTCATTGTATCGCGTGCGCTTCCGGACGTTCGGGACGGCTTAAAGCCGGTTCAGAGACGAGTTCTCTGGTCCATGATCGAGCTCAACAACGGTCCGGACAAGCCTCACAGAAAATGTGCCCGTATCGTCGGCGATACCATGGGTAAATATCACCCGCACGGTGACTCCTCCATCTACGGAGCCCTGGTCTACATGGCCCAGGACTGGTCCATGCGGTACCCCATGGTGGACGGCCACGGCAACTTCGGCTCGGTGGACGGCGACTCGCCCGCCGCGATGCGATATACCGAGGCCCGGCTCTCCAAAATTTCCATGGAGATGCTCGCCGACATCAACAAGAACACGGTTGACTTTGTCCCGAACTTCGACGAGACGGAGAAGGAGCCGGCTGTTCTTCCGTCCAGAATACCGAACCTTCTCGTCAACGGCACGACCGGCATCGCGGTCGGCATGGCGACCAACATGCCTCCTCACAATCTGAGGGAGGTCGTCAATGCCTGCGTTAAGATGCTGAACGATAAGATCGAGGATAAGGATACGACCATCGAGGACGTCATGGCGATCGTGAAGGGACCTGATTTCCCGACCGGTGCGATGATCCTCGGGAGAAAAGGCATCGAGGACGCCTACAGGACCGGCCGCGGCAAGATCATTGTCCGCGCCGCGACCAGGATCGAGACAAAGCCGAACGGGAAGACCGAAATTCTCGTCTCGGAGCTGCCCTACCTCGTCAATAAAGCCAGACTCATCGAGTCGATCGCGGAGCTGATTAAAAATAAAAAGATCGACGGCATCACCGCCCTGAACGACCATTCCTCCCGCGAAGGCATGGAGATCTGTATTGAGGTGAGGCGCGACGCCAACGCGAATGTCATTTTAAATCAGCTCTACAAGCACACGCAGCTGCAGGATACGTTCGGCGTCAACAACCTGGCCCTCGTGAACGGCGAGCCGAAGGTGCTGAACCTTCTCGATATTCTGCGCTGCTACCTGATCCATCAGGAAGACGTCGTAACGAGAAGGACGAAATACGACTTAAACAAGGCGGAGGAGCGGGCTCATATCCTGGAAGGTCTGCTGATCGCCCTCGACAATATCGACGAGGTGATCCGGATCATCCGTGCTTCCGCAAATGTCCAGGCCGCCAAGACAGAACTCATGGCACGCTTCGGGCTCTCCGACGCGCAGGCGCAGGCGATCGTCGACATGCGCCTTAGGGCTCTGACAGGTCTGGAGAGAAGCAAGATCGAGGAGGAGTACAAGGCTCTCCGCGCTACGATTGAAAGGCTCAGGGCTATTTTGGCAGATAAAAAACTTCTTCTGGGCGTGATACGGGATGAGCTTTTAGTCATTTCCGAGAAATACGGAGACGAGAGGCGCACCAAGTTCGGATTTGATTCGTTCGACATCTCCGTCGAGGATATGATCCCGAACGATCCGACGGTCATCACGGCGACCCAGCTCGGCTACATCAAGCGCATGACGCCGGACAACTTCAGCGTGCAGAACCGCGGCGGCCGCGGCATCAAGGGCATGCAGACGATCGAGGACGATGCGGTGGCGGACGTCATGATGACGAAGAACCACAACTATATGCTCTTTCTGACCAACAAGGGACGCGCGTACCGGCTCAAGGCTTACGAGATCCCCGAGGCCGGAAGAACCGCCCGCGGCACGGCGCTCGTCAATCTCCTCATGCTGCAGCCGGATGAGCACGTGACCACGGTCATCCCGCTGGAGAACTTTGATGACGACAACCGTTATCTCCTCATGGCGACAAAGAGGGGACTCATCAAGAGGACGCCGCTTAAGGCTTTCGCAAATGTCAGAAAGACCGGGCTTAACGCCATAACCCTCAATGAGGGCGATGAGCTGATCCAGGTTCTCTACACGGAGAAGGACGAGGAAGTGTTCCTTGTCACGGCGAAGGGCATGAGCATCCGCTTCCCGGAGACGGACGTCAGGCCGACCGGAAGAACGTCTATGGGCGTCAAGGGCATCGATCTTGCGGATGACGACGAGGTCGTCGCGATGCAGCTGGCGGTCCAGGGCGATTATCTGCTCTGCATTTCCGAGAACGGACTCGGCAAGCGGACGAAGAAGGAGGATTTCAGGCCCCAGGGAAGAGGCGGCAAGGGTATCCTCTGCTACAAGGTCACGGAGAAGACCGGACGGCTCATGGGAGCCAAGATGGTGTGGGAGGACAATGAGCTCCTCATCATCACGACGGAGGGAATCATGATCCGTACGGAGGCATCCGGCATATCCATCACGGGCCGGAGCGCATCGGGCGTCAAGATGATGAATCTCGCGCCGGGCGTCAAGGTGGCAAGCTTCACCAAGGTCCATGCGGACGCGGTCACAAAGGAAAATGAATAAAAAGAAAACCCGGAGGCGGAAAGCCTTCGGGTTTTTACTTTGCATATGAAATATATAAGAGCGGATAATGGGAATCGAACCCACCTCTCAACCTTGGGAAGGTCGCATTCTACCGATGAACTATATCCGCATGCATAAGGATTATAACACGAAGAATATAGCTTGTAAACAGAAAAGATTTTTCGAAAAAGAAAATATTGGCTGTTGACACACATCATGCCCTCTGATATAATATTACCTGCACTACCCAAAAAAACAAAGACTGCAATTTCATCGATACCGCACGAGCGGATCCTTGACACAGGCGGTTCGGATTCTGGAGAAGTACTCAAGAGGCCGAAGAGGCGCCCCTGCTAAGGGTGTAGGTCGTTAATAACGGCGCGGGGGTTCAAATCCCCCCTTCTCCGCTTCAAGCAAAAAACTTTTAAAAAAAGTTTTAAAAAATGCTTGACAAACGAAAGACTCGATGATATTATGTCAGAGTTGCGGCCGACAAGGCCAAGCACATTGATAACTGAACAGTGATACACATATAAGACTCGAAAATTCTTTACAGTTTCGTGAAACGGAACAAACCAAA
>ONHA01000067.1 GCA_900317515.1 uncultured Eubacteriales bacterium | reverse complement strand
CGGAGTCATCGCTGTAAAGCAGATTCTCACGTACCGGAAGGGACCCATGTATATCAGTGCGGACGGCGGCGAGGCCAGACGCTATGACAATGTCTTCTTTGCGTGCGTGATGAACCAGAAATATGAGGGCGGCGGCTTTATGATGACGCCTGACGCATCTCCGTGCGACGGGCTGCTCAACGTCTTCATCTGCTGCGGCATCAGCAATCTGCGTCTCGTCACAGCCCTTCCCCTGACGCGGAAGGGAAAGCATACGCGCGTCCCGGGAATTCATTTCCTGAAGGGAAGGACGATCTCGATCCGCGCAGACCGTGATGTTCCGATTCATCTCGACGGTGAGTCCGGAGGTGTCCATGAAATTCTGAATGCCGGCATAGAAAATGAAAAGCTGAAGGTACTGGTCCCCTGACCTGTACCTTCAGCTTTTTTAATTATTCAGCACCCCTTGGAAAACTGATGAAATCCGGGTGGAGAGCTTGCTCGCCAAACGATTTCAGAAGTTTTCCAAGGGGAGGACAAACGGCGAAGCCGCTCTGTCCTCCCACAACGAGGAACGAGAATCGTTCCGAGTCTGGGGGTGCTGAATAGTTTTATTTTTACATAGGTCTCAGTTGAAATGCACTGAATACGGCGTACCTGCATGTGCACCGGCACCGGGACTTAGAGCGTTTGTGAAACAAGCTCCAGAAACATATGCTGTACTTCCCGGTTAAGCTCCCGGATCCTGGAAGCGTCCACCTTCCGCACCTTTCTGTCCCACGTGAGCAGACCGTTCACTTCCTCCTCGACGTCGCTCAGCTGCGTATAGACAGCAGCTGAGAGGCCATGCCGCAGATTCGGAAGGACCTGCTGTTTAACCAGCCGCACAATGGCGTCTGTGAGCTCTTCCTCGCTTCCGGCGGCCTTTCCGTAGCCATAGCTGCCCTTCTCCGGAAATGCCTCGTGGCCGCTCACACTGCGTCTTACGCCGCCATACTCCGTGAGAGCCCAGATCCGCGCATCTCTCCCCGGCAGGGCATGGCACGGTTCCGGAATTCGTCCGTCTCTGCCGGAACCATCACCCCGGGATACAGCTCCGTTCCTGCCCCGGCAGCCGTTTCCAGGCAGGAGCCGGAGCGGTGGCAGAAGGCGCCTGAAATATTCGTGCGAGCTGATATAATCCCCGCCTCCGCGGTCAAACCAGCCGCTCGCCTGGTCGACAAGCCTCGTTCCGTCTCTCTCTTCAATCATCCGGACGATGAGGTCCGCATCAAACTGCCCCCAGCCCTCGTTAAACGGCACCCAGGTGCAGATGCTGACGCAGTTATACAATGTCTTCAGCATGCCCCGGACATCACGCCTGTACTCGAGCCGCGACATCGGCAGATCACGCCCGAACAGCTCATGATGCCTGTCCGTCACAAGGCGCCTTGCGGCAGGAAGGACGGTCGGCAGGACCGTCATAAAGCCGTACGAGTACGCGCCGCCGCTCACCATGTCCTGCCAGACGAGCATACCGAGCCGGTCGCAGTGATAATACCAGCGTCTGGATTCAAGCTTCACATGCTTCCGCAGCATATTGAAGCCGAGATTCTTCATTTCCTGAATATCGGAAATGAGGGCCGCATCGCACGGCTGCGTGAGATAGCTCTCCGGCCAGTAGCCCTGATCGAGCACGCCGTTCATAAAATACGGCTTTCCATTCAGCGCAAAGCGAGAACGACCGCTCCGGTCTCTGATACCCGAAAATGTCCTGAGTCCGAAATAGCTCATGACGCAGTCGTCCCCGACCGTAATCCGGACCGGATAGAGATACGGCTCCTCCGGCGTCCACTCCCGGACAGCCGGAACTGGCAGGACCCGGCTTACGCCGCTCTCCAGATCAAAGACGGCCAGCGGCTCCTCCGAAAGCTCCGTGAACGTGCTGTCGGTCACACCCGTCCGCGGAGAAAAGATCTCTGCCTTCGCCCTGTGGCGCGCCGGCCCACGCTCTCCCGGATGATCCTCCGCAGAGCCCTCGTTGTCCGATGTGAAAATGCGGACCCGGACAGCTCCTCTGTCCGGAAGCGGCGTGAGCTTAAGGCCCGTCACGAAGAGCTCCGGCACAACCTCAAGCCATACAGTCTGCCAGATCCCGGATGTCGCCTGATAGAACATGCCGCCGGGATGAAGCGACTGCTTTCCCCGCGCCTGCGTAAATGTATCCGACGGATCGCTCACCGTGACAAGAAGCTCATTTTCCTCGCGGTCCGCAAGATCCGTCACATCGAAGGAAAATGGCAGGTATCCGCCGCGGTGGCTGCCTGCCGGATGGCCGTTCACTGTGACAGAGCAGGAATAATCGACCGCCTCAAAATGAAGAATCAGCCTCGAGCCCTGCGGCATGGACGGCCTCCGGAAGAGACGTCTGTAATGCAGGAACTGTTCCGGCTCAAGGACTCTTCCGACAAGGGACGCGCGCGTCTCCGGGGAATAAGGCACGAGAATCCGCCCGTCGTACGCTATGGGCCGCTCCTTCGTGCCCGTGATGGCATAGTCCCACAGACCGTTCAGGTTCACATAATTGTCCCGCATAAGCTGCGGCCGCGGATACTCGGGGAGCGGCACCTCGCCGATTATCCAGGCCGTGCGCAGCTTGTTCTCAGGCATAATCTTCTCTCCTTATAAAAAAGAGCGAGTGCTATTTACACCCGCCCTTAATCTGTTTAATTACTCTTCATCAGTAAAATCAAACAGGGATAGCTGACCGCTATCATCAACGGGGTTATCACATAAGATATAACGCAAGGCAGTTCGCCAGCCGTTTGTATCGTTAATTCGTCCTGTACTTGCATTTGTCATTGTGTATAACCACCACCGTTCTTCAGGTTGAAGCCCCATCCAATTTCGTAATGCCGTTGGAATTCCGGCAGGATCGTTTCTTTCGATGCCCCATAAGAGAATCATAAGCTCTTTTCCAAAGAACTTATCCAAAGGTGTACCGCCAACAAGGAAACGGCTTGTAGGTTTCTTATCTGCCTTTAATCTTGCATTGAACTCTCTCATTACAGCAACGGAAATTTTAG
>ONHA01000031.1 GCA_900317515.1 uncultured Eubacteriales bacterium | reverse complement strand
ATTGTGTTTTTTCATCCGCCAAGATGAACACTCTAATCATAGCTAGAGGTTTCTTTTTATTCAATTGACGTTATTTCTGAATTACAGGAATGCTCCTATCATTTCTTAAAAGTCTTTTCAAGCCTCTCGTAAACAGCATCATATCCGGGATAGAAGACGGAGAGCTCCGCACGGAGCGCCTCGATGAACGGAGCCATCGCGGTTTCTTTGCCGGAGGCGAGCGCGATTCCCCGGGATATCATCCAAAGCTCTTCACAGGCTTTTTCCTTCTTTTCTTCCGGACTTGCTTCTCTGAGGCCGAACAGGCGGCTTCCGTATCGTCTGCTCCCACAGGTTCCGAGGTAGCGTCTCGCGGCATTCCGGTATTCGAGGTACAGGAGCTGCTTTTCATTTTCCGAAGCCGTTCCGTCAAGATGCAGCTCTCTCAGCGTGCGTTCGGTCTCATTCCGGAATGCGCTTTTTGAGATGCGGCGCTTTTTGTAGAGGCCCGGCAGATATACAAATTTCCAGAGCCAGTTGTCGACTTTGCGGTCCGGGTCTTTTGCATCCCGGTAGCGCTCGGTGTAGAGATTGGCAATGAAGGCTGCCTCCGCGTCGGTCTCCTTCACGGTGCCGTTAAAAATGAGCATGCGCTTTTCCGGGTCAAGTTCCGAAAAATAAGCGGTCCACTTTTCATTTTCCATGGACATACGGCAGCCCTCCTTTGTAATCAAGATAACATGAATGAGATTATTTTACCAGTCAACAGCCTCGATGGCGGCTTTCTCCACGGGGAGGCCTGCGACATAGTGCCTGGTGAAGGTCTCGAAGCCCTCCACATCCGCCGGATCCGGGCTCATCGCCTCGCCGGCAAGATTTGCGAAAATGCGCTTGTCGAGGTAATCTTCCAGCTTGCCGTCGCGCTTGCCGTCAGCCAGGTAGGCAGCCAGCAGGGCGATGCCCCAGGCGCCGCCTTCACTCGCGGTCTCCATGACGGTGACCGGCGTGTTGACCGATGCGGCCAGGTAGCGCTGCATGACGCCGGGCGTCTTGAAGAGTCCGCCGTGGCCCATGATGCGGTCGAGCTTTACGCCTTCCTCCTTGAGGAGGATGTCCATGCCCAGCTTCACGGCGCCGAGGGAGGTGTAGAGGTTGGCGCGCATGAAATTCGCAAGGTTGAACTTGCTGTCAGGCGTCCGCACAAAGAGCGGGCGGCCTTCGTTGATGAAGGTGATGTTCTCGCCGGAGTAGTAGCCGTAGGGCAGGAGTCCGCCGCAGTCCGGGTCGCCCAGAAGAGAGTTGGTGTACAGCTTTCCGAACAGCGTGCCCATGTCCGCCTTGATACCCATGAGCTCGCAGAACTCGCGGAAGAGCCCTACCCAGGCGTTGAGGTCGGACGTGCCGTTGTTCGCGTGGGACATCGCGCAGGGGAAGCCCGACGGGGTTGTGACCATGTCGATCTCCCTGTGGAGCTTTTTGAGCTGCTTTTCAAGGACAACCATCGCAAATGTGCTGGTGCCGGCGGACAGATTGCCGGTCCGCGGAGCGACCGAGTTGGTGGCGGTCATGCCGGTGCCGGCGTCGCCTTCCGGCGGGCACATCGGGATGCCTGCCTCGAGATTTCCGCTCGGGTCGAGCAGGGCGGCGCCTTCCCCGGTCAGGAAGCCGGCGTTTTCACCGGCGGAGAGAACCTTCGGAAATACTTCCCTGAGTTTCAGAGCGCAGCCTTTTTCTGCCATAAGAGCATCAAATTTCTGTACCATACCCTCGTCGTAGTCAAGAGCGTCGGAGTCGATCGGGAACATGCCCGCCGCATCGCCGATGCCGATGACTTTATTTCCGGTCAGCTTGTAGTGCATGTAGGCGGCCAGAGTGAAGACCGAGGCGACATGCTGCACATGCTCTTCACCGTCCAGGAGCCTTTGATAGAGATGGGCAGCCGACCAGCGGAGCGGGATATTGAACTGCAGCAGTTCGGTCAGCTCATCCGCGGCAGCGGTTGTGTTGGTGTTGCGCCATGTCTGGAAGCGGGCGAGCTGCCTGTCGTCTTTGTCAAGAGCGATGTAACCGTGCATCATGGCGCTGATACCGATTGCGCCGAAGGTCTTTAAGGTTACGCCGTATTTTTCGGCCGCATCGCGGCTGAGGTCTTTGTAGCAGGCCTGAAGGCCGGCATCCACGTCGGCAAGGTCATAGGTCCATACGCCGTCCACCAGCTTGTTCTGCCATTCGTGACCGCCGACGGCAAGAACATTTCCGTCATAATCCACGAGAACGCCTTTGATGCGGGTTGAGCCGAATTCAATGCCGAGGGCGGTTCTGCCCTGCTCGATCAGTTCTTTCGGAAGCATGATTTCTCCTCCTTTTTTGGAAACCTTCCCCGGCCTGCGGGCAGGGGAAGGCGAAATATTTTTACGCAGCCTGATGCTTTTTGGACATGCAGTCGATACCGACGGCGACCGCAAGGACGAGACCCTTGACGACCATCTGCGTATATTCGCTGACGTCCATGAGGATCATGCCGTTGGTCAGGGAGCCGATGATCAGAACGCCCGCGACAACGCCGGACATACGGCCGACACCGCCGTTGACGGAGACACCGCCTAAGACAACGCAGGTGATGACGTCGAACTCGAGACCCTTACCGACCGTGCTCTGCGCGGAACCGGAGCGGGAGAGAAGGACGATGCCGGCGAGACCTGCGAAGAAACCGGAGAGTGCGTAGATTAAGTATTTCACGCGGTTGACGCGGATACCGGAGAGCTCTGCGGCCTCCTCGTTGCCGCCGATCGCGTAGAAGTAACGGCCGAAGTAGGACTTGTTGAGAATAAAGCTGCCGAGTGCAAAGCAGGCGATCATGATGAGTGCGCAGATCGGAACCGGGCCGACTGCCCAGCGTCCGAACAGACCGAAATCACTTGTGAAGCCGGAGATCGGGCGGCCGCCGGAGATCAGGTAGGAGATACCTTCGAAGATGGTCTGGGAGGCGAACGTTGCGATCAGAGCCGGGATGCCGATGCTGGCGACCATACCGCCGTTTAACGTACCGATGGCGGTGGCGAGGAGCAGGGAAATGATGACTGCGACCCACATATTCATGCCTGCATTGACCATCAGATAGGCGCAGACCACGTTGACGAGGGTGATGATCGAACCGATGGACAGGTCGATGCCCGCAATCAGGATGACGAACGTCATGCCGATGGAGGCAATACCGTAGTAAGACACCTGACGGGAAATATTGACGATATTGTTGCCGGTAATAAAGGTGCCGCCGCTGGCAATCGAGAAAATGATGACCTCAGCGATGAACACCAACCAGATCGCGTTGGATTTGACCAGATCTTTTGCATTGATGTTTTTCATTTCATAGCCTCCTTCATATCGATGACCCCGGACGCGTAGGACATGATGGTGTCCGAGTTGAACTCTTCCTTCTGAAGCTCGCCGGTCATCTCACCTTCTGCGAGCACGATGATGCGGTCGGACATGCCGATGAGCTCTTCCATCTCAGAGGAGATCATCAGGATGCTGCGGCCGGATTCGACAAGGTCGTTGATCAGCTTGTAGATCTCATATTTCGCACCGACGTCAATACCGCGGGTCGGCTCATCGAAAATGATCATCTTGGAATCGGCTGCGAGCCATTTGCCGAGGATAACCTTCTGCTGGTTGCCGCCGGAGAGGTTTTTGACCAACTGATGGACGCTGGGGCATTTGATCTGGATATCCGAACGGTACTTCTCGGCGTTCTTGTGCTCTGTCTTTGAATCGATCACGCTGGCTTTTGAAATGCGCTCGTAGATCGGCATGTTGATATTGTTTTTGATCGAGTTGGTCAGCAGGGCTCCGTGGCGCTTGCGGTCTTCCGGAACCAGGGCGATGCCCAGGTCGATCGCTTCACGCGGAGATCTCGGGTTGATCTCCTTACCGTAGAAGATGATCTGTCCGGATTCCTTCGGCTTTGAGCCGAAAAGCATTTCCGCAAGTTCGGTGCGCCCGGCGCCGACCAGGCCGCCGAGCCCCAGGACTTCGCCCGCATGGAGCTTCAGGCTGATGTCTTTGTCCCCGTTTCCGGTGACATTCTTGAGCTCGAGCACAACCTCGTCCTTGATGCAGGGCTTGCGCGGCGGATACTTCTGGGTCATTTCACGGCCGACCATGAGGGTAATCAGCTCATTGACGGTGGCTTTGTCTGTGATGAGAGTCTTGACGTACTCGCCGTCACGGATGACTTCAATGCGGTCGGAAAGGCGGAAAATTTCTTCCAGGCGGTGGGAGATGTAAATAATGGAGACTCCTTTTTCGCGGAGCAGCTCGACGACCGCGAACATGCTCTCGACCTCGTTCGTGGTCAGAGGAGCGGAGGGCTCATCCATGATGAGAACCTGTGCATTCTGCTGGATCGCCTTCGCGATCTCGATCATCTGCTGGTAGCCGACCGAGAGATTTTTGACCAGCTCCTTCGGATTGATCTTGATGCGGAGCTGCTCAAAGGCCTTTGCGGCTTCGGCTTCCATCGCTTTACGGTCAATGGTGATGCCCTTGCGGATGGGGCGGCCGAGGAACAGGTTCTCCGCTGCGGAGAGCTCGCCGACGTTGTTGAATTCCTGGTAAATGATTGCGATGCCGTTTTCCGCCGCAAGCTGCGGGGTCATGCGGTCGAACTCCTTACCGTTGATTCTTATTTTTCCGGACGTCGGAATGACCGCGCCGGAGCAGCACTTGATCAGAGTGGATTTGCCCGCGCCATTTTCACCGATAAGGCCTAAGACCTCGCCGCGCCGAAGCTGCAGCGTTACGTCCTTCAGCGCGACGACACCGGGGTATTCCTTGCGGATATGTTCCAGTTCAAGAACATAATCTTCACTCATACCGTAACCTCCTTCTTTCATTTTTACGTAAAAGCCTGCGCGATCCATAATGTTCTCGGTATCGCGCAGGCAGTTAAATCAGTGCTTTACTGCATGCCTTCCATGATGGTGGCGGCGTTTTCCGGCGTGATGCGCATCAGGCCGCGGAATACGTTCTGGGATTCCAGCTGGTCGCCGAGGATCAGGGCGAACATGGAAGCGCAGGCTGTGCCGGTGTCAACGTCGGAGCCCTCGAAGCCGATCGCGGTGCGTGCCGGATAGGTATCGTTCATCAGATGCTCAAGCTGCTGCTTGGTGACGTCGGCGGTGAAGACGCCCATCTCTTCGGGAATCTTGCCGCCGGTAGAAATCTGGAATGCCTCGTCGGAGCCGATCATAGCGCCGGAGCCGATGCCGGTGACGATCTTGCAGTCCGGATAACGCTGAAGGATGGTCTCCATGGCGGTCTGTGCCTGATTGGCGTCGAGGCCGGCCTGGCTGGAAACGATCTCGTAGAGACCTGCAGCGGTGTCCTCAAGACCCTGCTTGATGCCCTCTTCGCGCTCCAGAAGGATGGTGGTCTGCGGGTAGTTGATCATGGCGATCTGTGCCTTGTTGTCGGCGGTGTAGTGCTCGGAGATGAACTCGCCGGCAGCCTTGCCGATCTCAATGCCGAGGTCGGTGTTGTTCAGAACCCAGTTGCCGTCGGTGTTGGTCATCGGGTCGTCCCAGCACATGACTTTGCAGCCGGCTGTTCTGGCCTGAGCCGCCGCATCTTCGACCGCCGCCGCATCGGACGGATGGATCATGATGAGGTCGCACTTGGAGGAAACAAAGTTCTCGATCTGGCCGATCTGGGTTGCGGAGCTGTCATCGCAGGCGACGATGGTAATCTGGCCGCCGTTTGCTTCAACGACATTCTGGAGAGCGGTCATAACGCCGGCCCAGTAGGCATTCTGCAGGGACTGGATGGTGACGCCGATCTTTTTGCCGCTGAGGGAGGCAAGGTCAGCCTTTGCGTAGAACTCAGGGCTTGCCTGGACGCCTTCGGTCTCGCTGGTCGAGGTCTGCGTCTCAGCGGGCTTTGTGGTTTCACCGCCGGATGCCGATGTCGATGTCGAGGATGCGGAGCCGCCGCAGCCGGCAAGCAGGCCGACCGTTACAGCACAGGCACAGAGAAGAGCAAACATTTTCTTTTTCATTTAATAACCTCCTTGTTTGGTTAAGTATTATTTCCTCCCCGTTATAGAGAAGGCCGGGTTCATATTATTTCGATCAGAAGCAGGTGAAAGCGCCGTCGAGGATGAAGTCGGAACCGGTTGTGAAGGTGGATGTGTCGCCTGCGAGGTAGACGCAGATGGAGCCGAGCTCTTCCGGCTTGCCGAGGCGGCCCATCGGAGCCATCGCGTTCCACTTCTCGATGAGCGGCTGCAGCGTCGGGGAGGAGAGGGTGAGGTCCGTGCCGATGTATCCCGGGGAGATGCTGTTCACGCGGACACCGCGCTTTGCCCACTCGATGGCAAGGGACTTGGTCAGCTGGATTACGCCGGCCTTGGATGCGTTGTAAGCGCACTGCGGCTGCGGGACATTGACGATATGAGCGGACATGGAAGCCGTGTTGATGATGGAGCCGCCGCCGTGCGCAAGCATGTACTTGCCTGCGATCGTGTCGGTCAGGAACACGCTGTCAAGGTTGACGGAGAGGTTCTTCTTCCACTGGGCGTAGGTCATTTCATCCGCTGCCGCATTGATGCAGATGCCGGCGTTGGCGTGGCAGAAATTCAGTCCGCCGAGCTTCTCGACGACTTCGTCGACCATGGCCTGAACCTGAGCTTCGTCCGTCACGTCGCACTTGATCGCGATGATCTTGCGTCCGGTCGCGGCTGCGATCTCATCTGCCGTTGCCTGGGCGGTCTCAAGATCCATGTCGACGATTGCGAGATCGGCGCCGGCTTCCGCGAAGGCGAAGGCGGTGCATTTTCCGATGCCGCGGGCAGCACCAGTTACAAAACCTTTTTTGCCGTCAAGACGCATTTTTTCGATGATTCCCATAGTGTTTTCCTTTCTTTAAATGTGATAGGTTAATTTGGTAATTTGATTTGTAAAATCAATTTACATTTCGTGTTTACAGAATAACATGTCGACAGGAAGATGTCAACTCGGCAATTTTGACAAATCATTTTGCAAAATATTGTGCACTTTGGTGATAGAAATACAAGTATAAATCTGTTAGAGTAAAATAACCGGGAGTAAATGGAAATCTGGTAACACAGAGACTTGAAGAGAGGTAAGCAGAATGGAAAAAAGCATTACTCCGAAACAAATCAAGGCAACAAACAAGCAGCTGATTTATAATTATATTTATGAAGCCGGGAAAGTTTCGCAGCAGGACATCGCTTACGCCCTGCGCCTTTCACGGCCAACCGTAGCGTCCAATCTCACGGAGCTGGAGGCGGGCGGGCTGATTTTCAGAAACGGTCAGCAGGAGTCCGAATTTATCGGGCGTAAGGCAGTCGGCTATTCCATCGTTGCGGACTATAGAGTGGCGATCGGTGTTGAAGTGAGGAGCCGTAATGTGAAGATACTAGGAGTTGATCTCTATGGGCGGGGCAGAGACTGCGTCACCCTGGAGATTCCGTATAGTAATGAAGAAAGGTATTTTAAAAGCGTAAGTGAGTCAATACAGCGGTACATATTTGCGCACGGGTTCAGGAACGAGCAGCTTCTGGGGATCGGGTTTGCCATGCAGGGCCTGATTTCTTCGGACGGAACGACCGTCCTCTACGGAGCGATCCTGTCCAACACCGGGCTCAAGGTCGATGCGTTTTCAAAATATCTCCCTTACCCATGTGTTTTCATTCACGATCCGGAGGGAGCCGCTCTGACAGAGCTGTGGCATTCGCCCAATCTGTCAAATGCCATGTATATCTCTCTCAGCGACCATCTGGGCGGGGCGATGATTACAAACGGACTGGTTCGGGCCGGAAAGCACGGACACAACGCAACGTTTGAGCACATTCAGGTGTTTCCGCAGGGGAAATTATGTTACTGCGGGAGACGAGGCTGCCTTGAGACCATGTGCTCTCTGAAAGCACTGCTCGGAGACGATGCGGCGGAAGATTTCTTCAAGACGCTTCACAGAGGCGGTCAGGCGGAGCAGACGCGCTGGAATGCGTATCTCGACAGTCTGGCGCTTATGCTGAACATGCTTCGTCTGGTGCGGGATGTCGATCTCGTGCTGGGCGGGCATCTGGCGCAGTACCTGAGGGAGGAAGACATAAACGATCTATATGACCGGATGCGCGAGCTGTCGCCGTTTTCCGATGCGGACGACTACCTGGTCTTAAGCAAGATGCCGAAACACAATATCACGATCGGGGCGGCGCTGCTCTATATACGGGCCTTCCTGGAGGATATTGATGTGAAGGACACGCCGGAGATCAGGATGTGAGGGACGCGGAGATGTGTGCATAGCGTTTTAAGCGGAAACGGAGGGCGGTTTTTTCATTGCGAAAAAACCGCCCTCCGTTTCCGTTTAAAACGATTACAGCGCCGACAGCCTCTCGTACTTCGCAAAGAACGGGCGGACGCGGTCAAGGATCACATCGACCCCGCCGACGGCCTTCGACTCGATGTTGATCGGGATCACCGGATCGTGGAGGGAGAGACGGACGAGCATCCAGCCCTTGACCTCCTCGTCGTTAAAGGCGATCCTGACGCCCTCGAAATTCGGCGTCACGATCGTGAAATCGTCGCGCTCCTTCGCGAAGGCGGTGAAGTCGTCCAGCATCGCCCTGCCGTAGTCGGCGAAATTCTCGCCGGCAATCGTGAGGCGGACTTCCCGCTCCTCAGCCGGATAGCCGAGCTTCCCGATGAGCTCTTCGATGCGGCGGCCGTCCTTCTTAAGGCGGGCCATCTCGCAGATGATCTTCACGCAGAGGTAAGCGCCGTCGTCCGAGAAATAGTTCTCCGCGAGCGCGCCGTGGCCGGAGGTCTCGATCGCGAGCGGGCAGTCCTTGCCCTCCTTCGTGAGCTCGATGCCCTTGTTGATGACGTTCTTGTAGCCGCGCTTGAAGCGGAGGTGGGTTAAGTGCAGTTCATTTTCAATGAAAGCCTGGAGCTCGTCGGACGTCACGGAGTCGGTCACGATGACCGCGTCCGGATGAGCCGGCGCGAGGATCGCGGACATGAGCGCGATGAGCGCATTGCGGTTGACCTCGGTTCCGTCCGCAAAGACGGCTGCGCCGCGGTCGCCGTCGCAGTCAAAGATGACGCCGAGGTCCGCGTGGGACGAAAGAACGGCTTCGCGGATGGCGGCCATCGCGTCTTTATTTTCCGGATTCGGAACATGGTTCGGGAAATGGCCGTCCGGCTCAAGATAGCGGCTCCCGGTGATGTCCGCGCCGAGCGGGACGAGAATGCGGGAGGCGAAGAAGCCGGAAGCGCCGTTGCCGGAGTCGACCGCGATGCGAAGGCCGGCAAGAGGCTTATCGTAGTCGGCGGCCTGAACTTCCTTCTTGATGATATCCATCATGTGGCTGCTGTAGAGGGTTACGAGATCGAAGGCTGGGAATGCTTCTCCCGCACCCGCAGGCGTCTGGCCGGCATCGTGGATTTCGGCCGCGCCTTTTAAGATCTCTGTGATGTCCGCCTTCTCAAGACCGCCTTCACGGGTGAAGAATTTGAGGCCGTTCCGGTTGAAGGGCAGGTGGGAGGCCGTAATCATGACCGCGCCGTCAAAATTGCTCTCCGGGAGGACGGTGGAGATGAACATGGCCGGCGTGGTGACCAGACCGCAGTCGAAACCCTGCGCCCCGGCAAATCCGGCGAGAACGCCCGCTTTCATGATTTCCGCGGTGAGACGGCTGTCGTGGCCTACGCCGAGGCGGAGATCTTTTCTGTCCTTGCCGGTTCTTTTTTCCATGAAGGCGACGAAGGATGCCGCGATCTCGGAAGCGATCTCTCCGGTCAGGTTGAGCGGTTCGGTGTCGGTTGCGATCGCGCTGCCGCGCACGTCGCTGCCGTTCTGAAGCTTTTTATAGATTGTGTCAAATGAAGAACTCATGGCTGGCTACCTCCGAATTAGTTTATATCTCAAGCTTATCAGATTCAGAGAAATTGTCAAGAGTGACAAAAAGATAATGTTCCGGATGCCCGGGATTGACAAATCTGCCACAAAAATATATAGTATATAGATAAAACAGATGTTCGAGAAAACGCTGTCAGAGAGGAGGAAGACTATGTCCGCAATCCTGAGAATGCTGGGGTCGCTTCAGCTGGGCCGCAAAGAGACGGTCAAAAAGCAGCTCGTCACCGAATGGGGAGAAGAGGTTCTCACCGCCTCCAAAGAGGCGGATTATGTGCCCCTGCCCGACTATCCGCGCCCGCAGATGCGGCGGGGGAGCTTCAAGATACTCAACGGGTGGTGGGAATATGCGTTCCTGAGGCTCCCGGAAGGCCCGGAGCTTAGAGGGAGGACAAGATTTCCGAAGCGGACGGACGGATGGATTCCGGACGGGAAGATTCTGGTGCCGTTTTCGCCCGAGACGCTGCTCTCCGGCGTCGGGCGGCAGCTCATGCCGGACGAGCTTTTATACTACCGCCGCACATTTACCCTGCCGGAAGAAGGGGACGGCAGAATCCTTGTACACTTCGGGGCTGTCGACCAGGAGTGCTGCGTTTACCTGAACGGCGCAAGGGCCGGGTATCATATGGGCGGCTACCTCCCGTTTACGATCGATGCGTCCGGCTTAGTTCGCAGCGGAGAAAACACGCTGGAAGTCCGGGTCCGGGATGTGAGCGACACGTGCTGGCACGCCCGCGGCAAGCAGAAGCTTAAGCCCGGCGGCATGTACTATACCGCCCAGAGCGGGATCTGGCAGACCGTGTGGCTGGAACGGGTTCCGGAAGTTTACATAAAGTCGGTTGAGATCCTGCCGGATATCGACCGTGAGGAGCTGAAGATCACCCTTCATGCGGACGGAGCGTCCCGGGAGGAGAACTATGAGGCGGAAGTGAAGGTTCTCGGAGAAGGCGCCGAAGTGTCTTCGGTCCGCGTTTCGGGGACGGCGGGCTTAGGGGAGAACTGCATTTTCCTGATTGCGCCGGTTCCGGACTGCCGGCTCTGGACCCCGGAGGATCCGTATCTCTACGACCTGTCCGTGGAGCTTCGCACGGGCGGTTCTTTTGATCATGTCATGAGCTATGCGGGCATGCGGTCCTATACGATTGAAGAGGATGAGGGGGGACGTGCCAGGTTCTGCCTCAATCATAAGCCGTATTTCCTAAACGGGGTACTCGACCAGGGGTACTGGCCGGAGGGCCTCTATACCCCGCCGAAGACGAAAGCGTTTGCATATGATATAAGAGGCATGAAGGAGCTCGGTTTTAATTTTGCGAGAAAGCACGCCAAGATCGAACCCCTCATCTGGTACGCGTGCTGCGACCGGCTGGGCTTCATCGTCTTTCAGGACATGGTGAACGGCGGGACAACGTACTCTACGCCGCGCGTCACCTGGCTGCCGACCGTTTTTCCCGCTCTTCAGAAAATGAAAGGCTGGTCCGCCGCAGCCGCAGGCCGCAGGGATGAAGAGGGACGGCAGGAGTTTGTCCGCGAGGTGAAAAACACGGTGAAGCTTCTTAAAAGCGTCCCCTGCCTCGGCGGCTGGACCCTCTTTAACGAGGGCTGGGGGCAGTTCGGGGCAGCCCACCTGACCGACATGATCCGCAAGCTGGACGGTACGCGCCCGATCGACACCGCAAGCGGATGGTTTGACGGCGGGGAAGGCGACTTTATCAGCGACCACAATTACTTCCGGGATCTCATCGTCCCGGAAGAGCGCATAAAAAATGCCCGGAAACGCGCAGCCTTCATCTCCGAATACGGAGGGATGACGCTGAACGTTCCCGGACACACCGAGTCCGCCGAGGTCTACGGTTATGATGCGATCGCATCAAAGGATGAATTCGCAGCCAAATTCCGGCGGGTCATGGCGGAGATCGCAGCTCTTGAGAAGAAAGGACTCTCCGGGGCCGTCTACACCCAGGTCTCCGACATCGAGGAGGAGACCAACGGGCTCTTAACCTATGACCGCAGGGTCAGGAAAGTCTGACGCGCTTCCCGGGGAGGGTGCGAAAAAAAGACTTAAAAAACTATTTTCTTCCGGCCAGAACTTCATCGGGGATATCGATGAGCACATGGCCGCAGGCGTTTATGATGCGGGCACCCGACGGGTGCTCGCGTTCTCTTTTAAAATGCCCGTAAGCCTTGTGCACATGCCCGTGGATCATGGCGTAGGGTTTAAAGCGGGTGAGCAGGCGGTCGAAGCAGGTGAAGCCTCTGTGCGGGAAATCGTCGAGATCCCCGTAATTTCTCACCGGTGCGTGGGTGAGCAGGATGTCGAAGCCGCCTCTTACGATAAGGCCGGGGAGCAGTTTCAGGATGCGGAAGGTCATTCCGCCCTCGCTGTACATGAAGGGGCCCGGCTTGTAGCGCACGGAGCCGCCGAGTCCGAGAATCCTGAGTCCGTTAAAATTGCAGAGCTTCCCGTCGATGCAGGTGCACCCGCCGGGAGGGTTCGTCTGGTAACGGCTGTCATGATTTCCGTGGATGTAGAGCACGGGACAGCTCGTCATGGTGACCAGAAATTCCAGATAGGACTGCTTGAGGTCGCCCGCAGAGAGGATCAGGTCAATATCTTTAAAATACTCCCGGTCGAAATAATCCCACAGAAACTTGTCTTCTTCATCGGCGATGGCCAGGATCTTCATTTTTCATTCTTCCTCCACCGCGCTCCGGACGCCGACGGTCTGAACCGTCTCGCGTGCCTTGTCCGCAATTTCGCTGACCTTGGGGATGCTGCCGATGATGTTGTCGTTTAAGTAGTCCATGGTGATGATATCCTGATAGGAGAGCCGCTCGGAATCCGCGCTCTTGACGATCCCGGCCTGAGAGCGGATCTCGCCGTCGAACGGGCTGGTGCGCCCGCTTCGGATGCCTTCGCGGAGCATGCCTGCCATTTTCTTCGTGTAGTAGGGGAGGCTCCTGCCCAGGATGATGTCGATGACGTCCGCGGACATGCCGTACCAGTAGCTGGTCGCCATATCTTTCTGGGAGAGTTCCTTGTTGTCGAAGGTCCCGTTCAAGATGCTCTCGATGATCAGGGTGTAATAGCGGCCCCAGTCGAGGATCGGGGCGGCAAGGCTCACGACGCTGCCGTCATCCTCAATCTTGTAGACACCGTAGCGCCTGCCCGGATCCTCCGGGCGGATGAAGTCCGGACCGGAGATCACGCGAACACCGGAGGAGAGCAGGTCATTTTCCCAGCCGTACTCGTCCTTGCCGGACCAGACGAGCTTGACCTTGCAGAACGGGTCGACCAGGGCGGCCCCGATGGCAAACGCGTTGATTCCCGCAATCGTTCCGTAGATCGGGTAATTCGCCTGGTAGCCGACGAAATGATTCTCGGACATGGCGGCGGCGACCGCGCCCATCAGGAACTTGGCCTCGTGCATGCGGGCATAGTAGGAACGCACGGCGTTGACCTGGAGATTGACGGAGCAGTTGAGGAACCGGATCTCGGGGTGCTCGAGGGCGGCTGCAAGGGCCTCCTTCATCATGGACGGGGAGGTTGTGAAGATAACCTGGTCCTTGTCCGCGATCGCGGCCTCGATGGCGTGGCGAATCTCCTCGTCGGTACCGCAGTTCTCAAAGAAAATGGTCTCCACAAGACCGCCGAATGTCTCGGAGAGCTCGCTGCGGCCCAGCTCATGGGAGTAAACCCAGGCAGAGTTCTCGCGTGAACGCTCGTAGATGAAGGCGATCCGCATGGGATTGGCCCTGGTGTAGGTCGGAGAGCCTGTCAGGAGTTTGATGAGGCCGCGGGATCTGCTTTCGGCCGTCAGCTCCTCTGCGGACTTGCCCCCGACCGGGCTTTCCACCAGACGGATGGTCTGGGTCGCGTTTGTCCGGAACTCGTTCCAGACACGGTCCAGGTGCTTATTGAGGAGGACGTTGTTGTCCGCGCTCGTAAGCTGCTGCATCGGAAAGATGCTGATATAGAGAAGGAAGGCATCCTCGGCCCGGAGGACGGAGGAGCCGCCTTTCTCGTTGTAGACGCTCTCGAAGTTGTGGAAGGCGCTCTTGATATCCGCAAGAAGATCCTCCGGCCAGGGGGTCTTTAAGTTCTGCCCGAAGATCTCGGCGAATTTCTTGTAGCTCTCGGGCTCGGAAAATAAAAACCCTAAGAAGCCGGTCACCTTGTAGAAGTCCATGTACTCGTAGTAGGAGAGGATGTGCTTCTCCTCCGTCTTTTTCGGGACGAGACGGGTGACGGACGCATGGATCGAATAGGCCCCGAGGTACTTCATGACGGAGACGCGCTTGTTTCCCTCCTCCACATAAAAGCGGCCGAGGTATTCGTAGGCTTTGACCGGGTCGCGGAGCCCTTCATTGATCTGGGCATCATAGAGGGCGGACCATTTGGAGGCAAACTCCGAATTGTCGGCAAGGAGCGGCATGAAATTGCAGGCAAACGCATTCTGCCGCCCGCGGGTTCTTGTGCCGGCAAAGAGATCGAGAGGCACCTCGAGGATGCCGAGGGGATCCTCGGCTGCAATGTCTTCTGTATTCAGGAAATCATCGAGCGCGGCGAGATAAGGACTTCTTCCGGAGAGCTCCGCTCTTCTTTTTTCATGTTCGCCGATGCGTCTGGCATTCTGGTAATCTGTGATCAAGTTTAGTTCCTCCCTGTTTTATTCACGGCCTTATTATATAAGAAGACGCCCGAAAATCAATCGTAAAAACGCTGAAAATATTTTATACCTCTTGTCATGTTGGATAAAAATTGTCAAAAAGATACTCCCGGGCCGGCTGCTTACGGCCTATTGACCTTGCATTTTAAAGTTATTGTGCTAAAATACATGTGCTTGTTAAAAGGAGGGGTCATATGGCGCTTATGTTTTTCATTCTCTGGATCATACTGAACGGGCGCATAACGCTCGAGATCGTGCTCTTCGGAATCGCCATCGCGGCGATTTTTGAACTGTTTGCGATTAAAGTGCTGGGCCGCAGGGCGGAGAGCGATATTCGAATTATGAGAAATCTCCCGCTCATCATAGAGTACATACTGGTGCTCATCGTCGAGATCGTAAAGGCCTCCGCGGCGGTCGTCTCGGTGATTTTTTCCGGAAAGAAGAAGCCGGAGCCCTGCATCATCGAATTCCGCTCGGGCTTTCCGGACGATTTCCGGAATGTGCTTCTTGCCAACTCAATCACGCTGACGCCGGGAACCTACACGCTGTTCCTCGAAGGCGACAGGTTCGTCATTCATTGCCTCAGGAAAGAGTACGCCGAGGGAATGGATGATTCAAGTTTTGTCAGATTACTGAGGAAGATGAGGTGACGGCATGACAGTTGAATTTGCTTACGGTTGTCTCTACATCGGTGTGCTCATCGTGCTGGCCGCTCTCATCGGCCTCATGGTTGTCCGGGCAATCATCGGGCCCCGCATCACGGACCGGATCCTCTCCATCAATGTTCTGGGAACGCTGGTCATCTCGGCCATCGCCGTGCTCTCCCGCTACCTTGATGAAGGGTATCTTCTCGATGTCGCGCTCATCTATACTATGATCAGCTTTGTATCGGTGCTCATCATGGCTTCGGTTTATATCCCGGCCAGACCCTTCAGAGGTCCGTTCGGGGCAGCGGCCATGAGCAGTCCGGAGGAAGACAAGAAAACTCCGGAAAACAAAAAACGAAAAAAGACGGGGAGGAAGAGAAGATGATCGGCTGGATACGGTTTGCCATAACGGCGGTGCTCATAATCGCCGGCCTTCTGTTCTTTATCTCGGCGGTCGCGGGGTGCTGGCGGTTTGATTTCGTCATGAACCGGATGCATGCGGCCGGCATCGGCGATACGGCAGGACTTTTCTTTATCGTGATCGCCCTGATGGTCGGGTCAAATGCGCCGATGGATATCCTGAAGCTTGCGCTTTTAGTGGTATTCATGTGGTTTACATCCCCGACGTCGTCCCACATGCTTGCGCAGATCGAATATTACACGAACCCGCACCTCTACAGTCACGTGGAGCGGGAGATCAGTGAGGAGGCGGAAGATGCAGAGTGCTGAGTTCTTAAAAATATTGCTGCTTGTACTGCTCATCGTCTGTGCCGTGGCGGTCAATCTGACCAGGTCACTCCTTAAGGCGGTTGTCATTTTCATGTCCTACAGTTCCATCATGTGTCTTCTGTGGATCCTGATGGAGTCCCCGGACCTCGCCATCACGGAGGCGGCGGTCGGCGCGGGCGTCTCCTCCATCCTGTTTCTGG
Source organism: uncultured Eubacteriales bacterium (assembly GCA_900317515.1). Taxonomy (GTDB): domain Bacteria; phylum Bacillota; class Clostridia; order Lachnospirales; family Lachnospiraceae; genus Chordicoccus. Next base: position 11,977 of record ONHA01000031.1, on the reverse strand, counting down.
TCACCCTGAAGAAGATCCGCAGCGAGGACGCGAAGGAACCCGGCGAGACGGAGGATATGGACTTGATCGGCCGCGCGGAGCCCTTCGCGGAGATTGAGAGGGAAATGCAATGAAGAGTAAATTTTCGCAGTTCCTTGACGGCGAGATCGATGTGATGTCCTTCTTCCCCGAACCTGCGGAAGAGCGGGACCTCCCGAGGGAAACGGTCAAGGAGATCAGAAAGGAAGAGAACCGGATCATCGACGCGGATCCGGCAACGAAAAAGGTCGTCGCCTTTGAGCGCCGCTCGTTTCGGTTCATCTATTATATCGTGGCGGTGATCAGCTGCATCGTCTTTATCGGCATCATGCTCTACGGGGTGTCTTTCCTTCCCCGCTACGGGCAGGAAAATGCCTGGGCCACCGAGGTGAGCCGCCGCTACATCGAAAACGGACTCGAGGAGACCGGCGCCATCAACATCGTCTCCGGCATGATCCTCGACTACCGTGCGTTTGACACGCTGGGCGAGTCCCACGTGCTCTTTACCGCCCTGGTGCTTGTCACGATCCTGCTCAGACGTGATAAGAAGAACCAGCAGTCGGAGGTGGAAGATTACTACACGGTTCGAAGCGACCGGTATTTCAGAACCTATAAGGATGTGATCCTGTCCAAGGTCGGATCCTTCCTGGTGCCCTGCATCCTTGTCTACGGGGTGTACGTGCTCCTGAACGGCCAGCTCTCGCCGGGCGGCGGCTTCTCCGGAGGCGCTGTGATGGGGGCTGCGATGATCATATTTGCGGCCTCGAGCGGCTTTGACAAGGTCGACAAATTCTTCTCGGTGAAGCTTTCCTCCTGGGTGACCTTTGCGGCGCTCGGGTTCTACAGCTTTGCGAAAGGGTATGTATTTTTCACGGGTGCGAACGGCATCCACAACGGGATCCCGAAAGGGACGCCCGGGGCGATCCTCTCCGGCGGCCTCATTCTGCCGCTGGACGTTGCGGTCGGTCTCGTCGTCGCCTGCACCATGTTCGGTTTCTACAGCCTCTTCCGGCGCGGAAACATCGGCGGAAGCGGAAAGTGAGGGAGAAAAATGCTGTCAACACTGCTTATCAATTATGAAGAGGCGGTTGCAATCATCCTCTTTGGGATCGGCTTCACCATGCTCCTGTTTCACCGGAATCTGGTGAAGAAGCTCATCGGGATGAACATCATGGACACGGGCGTGTTCCTGTTCCTCGCGTCCATGGGCTACATCAGCGGTCGCAAGGCCCCAATCATCGTGGACGGCGTCATGGACGTCGATGCCTACATCAACCCGGTGCCGGCCGGCCTGGTCCTTACCGGCATCGTCGTATCCGTCTCGGTTACGGCGGTCACGCTCTCGCTCACGATCCGTCTTTACAAACGCTACCATACACTCAATCTTGACGATATATACATGCTTTCCCGGCATGAGACGGAGGATCGATAATGGATTTTATCCGGAATTTTCCGCTTTTCTCCATCGTCCTGAGCCTCTTCTCGGGGGTCCTCTGCACGATGCTGAAAGGGCGGCATGCAAAAAATTACACGGCGGTGTTTGAGGGTGTCCTCATCGCAATGAACGCAGCCGTGCTTTACTACACGATGAAGACGGGCACTTCATTTACCTACGTGATGGGCGAGTTCCCCGCACCCTGGGGAAATGAGATCCGCGCGGGTATCCTGGAAGCCCTCATCGTCCTGACCTTCCTCATCGTTGTTCTGTGCTCGGTCCTGGCGGGCTGGCGCTTCCTGCAGATCGATGTGGATGAGAGCAAGGTTAACTACTATTTCTCGATCATCAACCTGCTCACCGCGGCGCTGCTCGCGATGAGCTACACGAACGATATCTTCACGGGGTACGTTTTCCTCGAGATCCTGACGCTGACCTCCTGCGGTCTCATCGTGGTCCGCGAGATCGGCCGCACCACGCTGGCGGCGATCCGCTACATGATCCTGAACCTCGTGGGGTCCGGCCTTTTCCTGCTCGGTGTGGTCCTGCTCTACGACATCACCGGCCACCTTCTGATGATTCCGATGCACGAGAAGATACAGCTGATTGCGGAATCCGGTATCGGCATGCAGCCGCTCACGCTGGCAGTCGGCGTGATCACGATTGGGCTCGGCATCAAGAGCGGTCTCTTCCCGTTCTATCTCTGGATGCCGGACACCTACGGCTGGTCGACACCGTCTTCGGGTTCGATCCTTTCGGCGATCATCTCCAAGTGCTACATTTTCCTGCTGATCAAGATCTATCTCCGGGTGATCGGCGAGGATGTGCTCGGCATGATCCATGTTCCGCGCATCCTCTTTGTGCTCGGGATCCTCGGCATGAGCATGGGATCCGTCTCGGCGATCCGGAAGAAGAGTATCAACCGTATGATCGCATTTTCATCGGCGGCTCAGATCGGCTACATCTACATGGGCATCGGCCTGGGAGGGCCTTACGGCTACACGGCGGCCATTTTCCAGATCATCGCCCACTGCGTGACCAAGTCCCTGCTGTTCCTTACGAGCCCGCGTCTCGCGGAGGTCTCCGGAGACAGCCTGCTCTTTAAAAACCTGCAGGGGAGCGCGTTCCGCGCGAAGAGGGCCGGCCTCTTCTTCATCATCGGGGCCTTCTCGATGATCGGCATCCCGATCTTCGCGGGCTTTTCGTCCAAGATCCTGTTCGGGCTGGCAGGCGCCTACTGCGGGCAGACCGGCAAGTTCATCCTGACCATGCTGGCCCTCGCGGCGAGCTCGGTCCTGAACGCGATCTACTTCATCCGCACCGTGATCCGCATCTACTCGCGCGGTGAGTCCGGCATGAAGGAGTCGGTCGCAATTGTTCCGACGGCGGAAGGCAGGATCAAAACCGTCCGCCACGACACGGAGGATGATGAAAAGAAGTACGGCGCCTGGACACGTTCCCAGCGTCTCATGTACGAATTGCCGTGCCACGTGCTCATTGCCTACAACCTGCTTCTGGGGCTTTTTGCCTGGGCCTTTGTGGACCTTATCGAGCGCGGGCTTCTGATGTTTATCTGATCAAAGAGGGGGAATCGATTATGCTTTTCATACTTGCACCGCTCCTGCCGGTTATCGGGGGAATCCTGATCTCTGTCCTTAAGATGGAGAATAAGGCGCGGCACACCTACTATACGCTGCTTCTTGCCGTGACGGACATTCTGGCACTGGCTGCGGCCTTCCTGGGAGAGGCGGGAAGTCAGGTGACGCTCCTTCATTTTTCCGAAAACGTGACGCTGTCCTTCGGGATGGACACGATCGGAAAGGTCTTCCTTGTCGCCGTCATCGCGCTCTACACAGCCGCTGTCATTTATTCGTTTGAATACATGAAGATCGAGGAGCGCGAAAATGTCTTCTTCGCCTTCACCTTCGTCTCCATGGGCGCCATGATCGCCGTCTGTGAGGCGGCCAACCTCGCAACGGTCTATTTCGCCTTTGAGCTTGCGACGCTCTCTACGGTCCCGATGGTTCTCCACGACCGCACGAAGGAAGCGGTCGCGGCCGGCATGAAATATCTCTTCTATTCCATGGGAGGCGCTCTCATGGGACTTCTCGGCGTCTTCTTCGTCTACACCTACGCGGGCGATTCAGCCTCCTTTGTCCAGGGCGGGTTCCTCGACATGGCGAAGGTCGCGGGCCATGAAAATTTGCTCCGCGGCGTGATCCTGGCCGCCATCATCGGGTTCGGCACCAAGGCCGGTATGTACCCGATGCACGGCTGGCTGCCGGCGGCGCATCCGATCGCGCCGGCACCGGCGTCCGCTCTGCTCTCCGGCATCATCGCCAAGGCAGGCATCATCGCGGTCATCCGCCTGGTCTTCTTCTCGGTCGGCGCGGACTTCATCCGCGGCACGTTCGTCCAGTACACCTGGATGACGCTGGCGCTCATGACGGTCTTCATGGGCTCCATGATGGCCTTCCGCGAGAAGGTCACGAAAAAGCGTCTGGCCTACTCGACGGTCAGCCAGATCTCCTACATCATGACCGGACTTGCCTTCCTCTCCCCGGACGGCATCGCGGGCGCGCTTCTTCACGTGCTGCAGCACGCGGCGTCCAAGGGGACGCTGTTCCTTGCGGCGGGTGTTTTCATTTTCAAGCTGGGGAGCCACCATGTGAGCGAGCTCAAGGGGATCGGCAAAAAGATGCCCATCACAATGTGGTGCTTCATGTTCGCATCCCTCTCGCTGGTCGGCATCCCGCCGTTCGGCGGCTTCACCAGCAAATGGTTCCTGGCCTCCGCGGCCATTGAGAGCGGCGTTCCGGGCTTCGGGATCCTCGCACCGGTCGTACTCCTCATCTCCGCGCTTCTCACGGCAGGCTATCTCTTCCCGGTCGTGATCGACGCATTTTTCCCGGGAAAGGGAGAGGAGAGCGAAACTGCCGGAAAGAGTGCAAAGCGCCGCAATCCGGAGCATGAAGAGCCCGCATCCCTCGAGCCCTCCGCCCTTATGTGGGGCCCGCTGATCGCTCTTTCCGTATGTGCGCTTCTTGTCGGTATATTCGGACGCGGGATCGCGGACGTTCTTGCCGCAAATCTCGCGCAGCTTTTCTGAAGAAAGAAGGTAATCGAATTGAATTCATTTCTGCTTCTTTCCTCGATTATGCTGCCCCTCCTGGGCGGGGCGAGACTTCTTATAAAAAAGCCGGCCGGTGCCCGAAAGAGAAATATCTGGTGTGAGACCGTCGCCGTGATCACGTCGGTTCTGGTCTTTATCCTGCTCCTTCGCGGAGGGGCGGACACGGTGCACGTGTACACCTTCACGGGAGGCTTCTCCATCAACTTCTTCGCGGACGGCTGCTCGATGCTCTTTGCCGGCATGGTCGCCTTCATGTGGCCGCTGGTGCTCATCTACGCGTTCTCCTACATGGAGGAGAGTATCCACCGGAACGGGTTCTTTGCATTTTACCTCATGACCTACGGGATCACGCTCGGCGTGGCGTTCGCGGCCGATCTGGTCACGATGTATGTCTTCTTCGAGATGCTGACCCTGGTCACGATCCCCCTGGTTGCCCACTATCAGGACCACGACAGCCTCTACGCGGGCCGTCTCTACGCGGCCTACACGATCGGCGGCGCGTCGCTCGCGTTTATCGCGGTGATCATCGCGACCGTGGACGGCGGCAGCTCCTTCGTCTACGGCGGAGTCCTCGGCGGTGTCTTTGACCCGGAGCTGCTCCGCATCGCGTTCCTCTTCGGATTCTTCGGCTTCGGCGCCAAGGCGGCGGTCTTCCCGCTGTTCCGCTGGCTGCCGGTGGCAGGCGTCGCGCCGACTCCGGTCACGGCACTCCTGCACGCGGTGGCGGTCGTCAATTCCGGCGTGTTTGCCGTGATGCGCCTCACCTGGTATGCCTTCGGACCGGACGTCATAAGAGGCACCTATGTCCAGACGGTCTGCCTTGTCACGGCGGCCTTCACGCTGCTCTTCGGCGCGGTGATGGCGGTGCGGCAGCGGCATTTCAAGCGCCGTCTTGCCTACTCGACCGTGAGCAACCTCTCCTACATGATCTTCGGCATCATGCTGCTGACCCCGGACGGCCTCACGGCGGGCCTCGCCCACATGCTCTTCCACGGGATCATCAAGATCACACTCTTCATGTGCGCGGGCGCCTTCATGCATGTGACGAAAAATGAATACATCTACGAGCTGAACGGCGTCGGCAGAAAAATGCCCTGGACCTTCGGCTTCTACACGCTGGGAGCGCTCTCCTTAACCGGCATCCCGCTCTTTTGCGGCTTTGTCTCGAAACTGAGACTGGTCCTTGCCGGAGCGGCGGAGGGCAGCACGGCTGCCGTCATGGGGACGGCGGCGCTTATCCTGTCCGCATTCTTATGCGCGATCTATACGATCTCGGTCAGCGTGAGAGCATTCTTCCCGGTCAGGGGAACCGAGCGCTACACGGGCGGCGTCTCCGACGCGGACCTTCGGATGCTCGTTCCGATCGGTGTGTTCTCTGTCATCAACGTACTCTTCGGCATGTTCCCGGGCCCGGTCATCGGGTTCCTCGAGAAGATCGCCGCGGGACTTATCTAAAGAAAGGAGGAAGATCATGTACATACTTTTGCTGGTTTTTCTGCCTTTCCTTGAGGCAGTCATCGGCTACATTCTCGGACGGAACAACGAGAACGAGAGGGACAACTTCGCCATCGTCTGCACGGTGCTGGGTCTCGGATTTGCGCTCTTTCTGCCGATGCTCATGCCGACTCTCACGATCCCGGGGATCTTCGTGTACGGGCTGCACTTTACAACCGACGGGTTCCGCTGCGCCTACAGCATCGTGACCGCGATCATGTGGGCCGGCACGACCGTCTTTGCGAAGGAGTACTTCGCGCATGAGCGCGAAAACCTGAACCGCTACTGGCTCTTTGTCCTCATGACGCTGGGGGCCACCCAGGGGGTCATGCTCTCGGCGGACCTCATGACGGCTTTCATTTTCTTTGAGATCCTCTCCTTCACATCCTTCACCTGGGTCATCCACGAGGAGACCTCCGAGGCGATCCGCGCTGGCTACACCTACCTTTTCATCGCGGTGATCGGCGGTCTCATCCTCTTCATGGGGCTCATCCTGATCGATCAGGCAGCGGGCACTCTGCTCTTTTCGGAACTTAAAGCCGCCGCGGCGGCGACGGACAGGAAGGGCATGCTTTTTGCGGGCGGCATCTGTGTGCTTCTCGGTTTCGGTGCAAAAGCGGGTATGTTCCCGGTTCACGTCTGGCTGCCGAAAGCTCACCCGGTTGCACCCTCGCCGGCTTCGGCCCTGCTCTCCGGCATCCTGACCAAGGTCGGCATCTACGGGATCCTGATGCTCTCGCTCCATGCGCTCTTCGGCGATGCGGTGTTCGGCGGGATCGTCCTTACGCTGGGCCTCATCACGATGTTCCTCGGAGCGCTCTTAGCCCTCTTCTCGGTGAACCTCAAGCGGACGCTCGCCTGCTCCTCGATGTCCCAGGTCGGTTTCATCCTGACCGGCATCGGGACCTGGGTCCTCTTCTCCGCGATGGGTCACGGGGAAGGAGAGGGCGCGGCCCTCGCGCTTTCCGGCGCGATGCTCCACATGGTCAACCACTCGCTCATAAAGCTTACGCTGTTCATGTGCGCGGGCGTCGTCGTGATGAACCTGCATATGCTGAACTTAAACGAGATCCGCGGCTACGGGCGGAACAAACCGCTCTTTAAGCTGGCCTTCGGGCTCGGTGCCCTCGGCATCAGCGGCGTGCCGTTCTTCAACGGCTACATCTCGAAGACCATGCTCCACGAGGGCCTTGTCCATGTGCGCCACCTCTTTTCCGGCGGGGCCGTCACGGCGCTCACCTTCGCCGAGATCGTCTTCCTGGTTTCCGGCGGCTGCACCTTCGCCTACATGCTGAAGCTCTTCATCTGCCTCTTCGTCGAGAAAAATGAAGACCCCTCCCGCCAGGCCGCCTTCGACGCAGACAGGAGCTGCATGAACCCGCTCTCGACGGCCGTGATCGTCGGCTCATCCGCCTTCATGGTGATCCTGGGCGTCCCCGGGATCATGAAGAGCATTGCGGCATCCATGAGCGGCATGGAGGAAATTCATGAATTTGCGGCCTTCACACTTGAGAACCTGAAGGGAGGCTTCATTTCCCTCGGCATCGGAGCGCTGCTCTACCTCTTCTTTATCAGAAAGGTGCTGATGCGGAACGGCTCTTATGTCAACCTGTGGCCGGCAAAGCTCGACCTCGAGGACCTTCTCTACCGGCCGCTTCTTGTGAAGTGGCTCCCGGAGATCTTCGGAAACCTTGCGCGCGTGTTCGGTGAAAACCTCATCCTTACGCCGCTGGCCCGTTTTGCGGTCCTTGCCGGCTCCTTCGCCGGCCGGGTCCTCGATGTCAGCCTGGATGCGCTGATTGTCCTTGCAAGGCGGACCGTGATCAGGGAGAAGAGGGTGCGGAGCCGCGCCTATCTCTCCCGGATCACCAGAACGCAGACGCTCCGCCGCGAGACGCAGGATGCGGTCGAGCCGGTGTTTGCGGGATTTACATTTTCTTTGTTCGCGACCTGCATCGGAATACTTTTAATTTTCGGAGTTCTGTTGTATTATATGCTGTAAACGGTGTTTTATTATGAGAGCTGAATTATCTACCCTTATCTATCTGGAGCGGGACGGCAAATATCTGATGCTGCACCGCACCGTGAAGAAAAATGACGTAAACAAGGACAAATGGATCGGCGTCGGCGGGCATTTCGAGCAGGATGAAAGTCCCGAGGAGTGCGCCGTCCGCGAGACTTACGAGGAGACCGGCTATCGACTTAATTCCATGCGCTACCGGGGGATCGTGACATTCATCTCCGGAACCGGTGTGACCGAGTACATGTCGCTCTTCACATCGGATGATTTTGAGGGCACTCCCCACGACTGTGATGAGGGGGAGCTGGCCTGGGTCGAAAAAAAGGCAGTCTACGACCTCGACCTGTGGGAGGGAGACAAGATCTTCTTCCGGCTGCTTGAGGCGGAAGAGCCGTTTTTCTCCCTGAAACTCGTTTACGACGGCAACGGCGGGCTTGTGACCGCTGCACTTAACGGAAAGGTAATGAAATTATGAACACGGACAGAGAAAGCTTTAAATCACGGATCGGTTTCCTCCTGGTGAGCGCGGGCTGCGCCATCGGCATCGGAAATGTATGGAAGTTCCCCTTTATCACCGGGGAATACGGCGGAGGCGTCTTTGTCCTGTTCTACCTGATCTTCCTGCTTATCATGGGAATCCCGGTACTGACCATGGAGCTGGCGGTCGGCCGCGGCAGTAAGAAAGGCGCGGTGGAAGGCTACAGAACGCTGGAGCCGAAGGGCTCCAAGTGGCACATCCACGGCTGGGTCTGCGTGATCGGCTGCACCATGCTCATGATGTACTACACGACGGTTGCGGGCTGGATGGTCAACTACTTCGTCAAGTTTGCGACAGGTGCCTTCGAGGGAATCGGCGAGGGCGAAGTTGCGGGTGTCTTCACCGGCATGCTCGGCAATCCCTCCGAGATGGTCGGGTACATGGCCATCACGGTCATCGGCGGCATCGCGGTCTGCTCCTTCAGCCTGCAGAAGGGCGTCGAGCGCATCACCAAGGTCATGATGATCGGCCTTCTGGCCCTCATCCTGCTCCTGGCGATCCATTCGCTCACCCTTAAGGGCGCTGCGGACGGTGTCAAGTTCTACCTGCTTCCGGACTTTAACCGCGCGAAGGAGATGGGTCTCGGGACCGTCATCACGGCGGCCATGAACCAGGCGTTCTTCACGCTCTCCCTCGGCATCGGCTCGATGGAGATCTTCGGCAGCTACATGTCCGACGACTACACGCTGGGCGGCGAGGCGGTCCGCATCACCGTGCTCGACACATTTGTCGCGATCATGGCCGGCCTTATCATTTTCCCGGCCTGCTTCTCCTACAATGTGCCGACGGCTCAGGGTCCGTCCCTCATCTTCATCGCGCTGCCGGAAGTCTTCATTCACATGGCGGGCGGCCGCCTGTGGGGAACCCTGTTCTTCATTTTCATGACCTTTGCGAGCTTCTCGACGGTCATCGCGGTCTTCGAGATGATCGTTGCGGCGGGCATCGACAGCTTCGGCTGGAGCCGCCGGAAGTCGGCCCTGATCTGTCTGGTCATCCTGCTGGTGCTCTCGCTGCCCTGCGCGCTGGGCTACAATGTGCTCTCGAATGTCCACATCATCGGCGGGAGAGACATCCTGGACTCCGAAGACTTCATCGTGAGCAACCTGCTGCTGCCGACCGGCGCGCTCATCTACCTGCTCTTCACCACCACGAAGTGGGGCTGGGGCTTCGACAACTATATCGCCGAGGTCAACAAGGGCAAGGGGCTTAAGCTGCCCAGGTTCCTGAAACCGTTCTTTATGTTTGTGATCCCTGTTCTGATCCTCATTATTCTGGTGCAGGGGCTGATCTGATAATCGGATTCTTGTGAAACGGCAGACGAAAAGGGGAACATGGTATGAGGCTTATTGCAGGCTGCATCATTTTATGCATAATTCTTCTCGGCTATATTTCCTGGCTTTACGGGAGCTTTAAGGTCAATATTTACCTGGCTCCCGCCATTGCCGTGACGGGAATAACGGCTGCTTTATTCTTTTCAGGGCTGCTGAATGTTATGACGGCAGCCTTTTTCTGCATTTCCGGACTGGGGATATTTCTGTTTATCCGATATTTCTTCGGAATACGCTGGCATGAGATCCTGAAAGAGGAGTATTTCAGCTTCCTCATTCTGGCACTTATCTTCGGGTATGTGATATATTACCTGAAGGGGGCCGTCTACGGGGATGGCGATACGATGACGCACTGGGCACTCATCGCGCGGGAAATGTGCGAGACCAACCGTCTGCCGAATTTCACGACGCAGGTGGTTACTTATCAGTCCTATCCGCCGGCAACGGCCTGCTGGATCTGGTTCGCCGCCAGATTCACCGGGTTCTCCGAGGCGAAGAGTCTGCTCGCCCAGGCCGGCTGGCTGTTTTCCCTTGTGATCTCATCTTTCGCCCTGAATCGAAATCACAGGAAGGTATTCTCCCTCGCAGCAGGTCTTCTGGTTTTATTTCTCATGTTTTTCGAAGTGGGAATTGATAATTTAAGGGTTGACATAATCCTGCCTGCGGCTTTCCTTGCCGGGGCGTCGGTATGCTTTGCGGAGCACGAAAATAAAAACCTCCCGCTCCTCCTTGTACCGTTCCTGATCGTCGTCACGGCAATCAAGAACAGCGGGATCCTTTTTGCCGCGTACCTTGCAGTTGTTTACGCATTCCTTCCGGTAAAAGAGACGACCAGACTTTTTACCAGATTGCAGAGACTGCTTTTGGCACTGGCTGTCTCAGGCGGAACCATTTATCTCTGGAAAAAGCACACGGATATGGTTTATAAGAATGCGGGTGATACCCGTCATGCCGTATCGGTCTCCGCCATGAAGCATATCTTCGGTGACAGGACGGCCGACGATATCAGAGAGATACTGACCATGTTTCTTAAGAGATGGTTTTCGCTGAATGAATCCGCTGAGTGGGTAGGATTTCTCATCTTCATTATTGTGCTTCTTGCAGCATTTACGGTGGCAAAGAAAACAGCCGTGCTTACAGGGGCAGGAGTCTTTGCAGGCTATGCCTGCTATAAGGTGCTTCTCCTTGCGATGTATCTGGTCAATCTCCCCGGAGAGGAAGCGAAACGAATTCCTGCGTATACCCGTTATCAGGGAACCTATACGGTGATTGTCCTTTTTGCGGCCCTGTACCTGTTCTCGCTTCTGGCTGAGAAATACAGGGGATTATCAGCCGCTGCTGCCGCAGGGGCGGTTATTCTGGCGTTTGTACTAAGCGCCGCGTCTTCGAGTTTTACGCGGATAGTCGTAAGGCCGGATTATGAGAGTGCCGGGTGCCACAGAAAGCTGGCTGCGCTGGTCACGATATCGAGAAAGTCAGGCTGGCTCTTACGGATAATACGGAGGGCTTCGAGAGAGTCGTGATCCTTGACCATGATGAAAATGTGGATCAGCTTCTGGCTGAATTCGGGTATGCGGAGTCTGCGGGACCGGTTATTATAAAACGTTAAAAATATTTACCAAAAAGAGAACGAGGTATGTACATGAATTCGGCAGTGATTATCCCGGCACTGAACCCGGGCGAGGAACTTCTGGACTATATTCGGGCGCTGACGGCCCGGGGCGTTAAAAAAGTGATCCTTGTGGATGACGGCAGCGCACCGGAGTATCAAAGTGTCTTTGCCGCGGCGCGCGAAATTCCGGAATGCGATGTCCTGGTTCATGAGGTCAACCGGGGCAAGGGCAGAGCGCTTAAGGATGCCTTCAGCCGTTACAGGAAAGCCGGATATGACAGGTCGTTTAACGGCGTCATCACGGCGGATGCGGACGGCCAGCACACAGCGGAGGACGTCGAGAAAGTATCCAGGGCTATGGATGCAGCATCTCATGATGGAGGCAGGGTACTGGTGCTC
>ONHA01000028.1 GCA_900317515.1 uncultured Eubacteriales bacterium | reverse complement strand
CGCGGGCTGGAGCTGACCGCGTGCGGCGCGCTGATCACCGCGGTTACCCTGCTCGTCATGCCGGAGGATGCGATCATATTCGGGGTGCTGACCTTCCTCGGGGCCGCGACGCTGATCGGGAGCCCGGTAAACGCGTATTACAAAGGGGGTAAGGTCCAGTCTGCCGTACTCTTTATGATCTCCCTGGTGTTCTACGTCGTCTTAAGGGGCGTCTCCCAGGGCTTCATCGGGATCATGTCCCGGCCGCTTCTCATGCTTCCGGAATCGCTGTACCGCGGGTATTTCATGACATTTCTGGGCTTTATCGCACCGGGGTTCAGCTCGACGGACTATGTGCCGCTTCTTCCCTGGATCTTTGTCTACTTCATGGGATTCTTCCTCGGAAAGCTGACGCTGCCGGCCCTGAGAGAGCGGATGCTCGCCCGGATTTCCTCCGGAAAAGATGCGGAAACGGCTGCGGGCAGGTTTTTTAAGCCTTTTATCTGGATCGGGCAGCATGCGCTTATCATTTACATGCTGCACCAGCCGATTCTGGCGGGGATCACAAACATTCTGATTTATCTGGACAGATAAAGAATCATTCACAGGCTGCCGCGTAGTACGCGCGGCACGTTTATTATCCGAATTGTGAAACGTTTCGTAAAACTTATGAAAACAGACTGATTTTGTTTGCTTCTTTTGCGATTGCCTATTATAATGGTAGTATCATAAAAAATGCAGCAGGATCGGAATATTCTGCCGCAAGGGTCGAAAGCCCAAAAGGAGAGAATATGAGTAAAAAAGAGACGTATCGTCCGAAATACCATGTGTCTATTGCATCCGGTTGGTGCAATGACCCCAACGGCCTTATCTGGCATGAGGGGAAAGGGCATCTCTTTTTCCAGCATTACCCGCATGAACCGCGCTGGGGAACCATGCACTGGGCCCATGTCACAACAAAGGATTTTGTAAAATGGGATGTCCTGCCGCTCGCCCTCGTCCCGGATGAGCCCTACGAGGCCATCTGTGGCTGCTGCTCCGGCAGCGCGATCGAGAAGGACGGCAAGCTGGTCCTTGTCTACACGGCAGCTCAGCCTGACCAGCAGCGCCAGTGCCTCGCGGAGAGCACGGACGGCGTCAACTTTGAGAAGGTGGCGGACAACCCGGTTCTCAAGGCGGCGGACCTCTCCTGGGAGGTCTCCAACCGCGATTTCCGCGATCCGCGTATCTTCAAGAAGGACGGCTGGTACTACTGCATCGCGGGTACCCGCATCATTGAGAAGGATCGTCCGTTCGTCTATTCCGGCAGAAGGCTTCCGCAGGTCGACAATATGGATCCGGCCGTTCTCGTCCATCACTGGTACGACGGATATCCGGAAGCGGCGTTTGACGATTCCTTCCCGACTGCAGGCGGCAACCCGAGCGGTACGCCCGTGAGCGGCCAGCCGATCTCTCCGTCTTCGGTCCACCATGTCCATGAGGCGAAATCGCCCTCGGAGGTGCCGGTGGTCGGCGGAATCGACGATTTCGGCTGGGGCAACCTCATCCTTTTCCGCTCGAAGGATCTCAGGAAGTGGGAGTATATCGGAAAGCTGCTTCACCGCCAGCCCAACATTCCGGAGCCCTATTACAACCTGAACGGCGTGTACGAGTGCCCGGAGTACCTGGTCTTCGACGAGAAGGAGGTTGTCATTTCCAGTCCGCAGCAGCTCCCGATGATGGGGCATGCCTATGAAAATGTCAACTCCGTCCTGTACTTTGTCGGCAAGCTTGATTTTGAGACCGGCCAGTTCAAGGTGGAAGAGATCAACGAGCTCGATGCGGGCTTTGACTTCTATGCGCCTCAGTGCATGACGACCCCGGACGGGCGCAAGATCATGATCGCCTGGAAGGAGATGTGGGACCGCAACTATCCGACAAGGCCGGAAGGCTGGGCGGGCACATACACGTTCCCGCGTGAGATCACCTGGCATGACGATCACCTCTATCAGTGGCCGGCAAGGGAGCTTCTTAACTACTACGGCAAGAAGGTGTCGGTGGGAGAGACGGCGCTCGGAAAAGAGACCTTCTTCCCGGAGGGCTTCACGGGCGATGTCGCCGATATCAGCTGTGAGTTTGATGTGAAGGATGCGGCCCAGACCGGCATCGTGGTCTTTGCGGGCGAGAAGCATGAGACGCGGATCTACTACGACCGCGACATGAAGGCGGTTGTCTTTGACCGCTCCCGCGGCGGCCTGGGGATCAGGGGCCAGGAGCAGAACGTGGTCACCCGTATCTGCGACATCGAGCCGGAGGCGACCCTGCGCATGAGAGTGCTCCTCGATGTGTCCTCCTGCGAGGTCTTCATCAACGGCGGCCGCTACACGATCACCGGCAATGTCTATCCGGACGCTGAGGACGTGAACATCGGGTTCTTTGCGGACGGAGGCGAGGCGGCGCTCCTTAAGGCGGAGAAGACGGATATCGTGATTGAGTAATGAGATAAAGAAAGGACGGATCACTTCAGGGATCCGTCCTTTTTTATGCTGTGTGCTATCAGTCGAGATATGTCTTCAGAGCCTCAAGGTTCGCCGGCAGGAACTTGGCCTTACGTCCGCTGAACATCTTCTCGATCTCGTGGCGGATGGTCTCTTCCTTGACGATACCGGTCTCCTTCAGGATCGCGCTCAGCATGACGATGTTGGAGGCGCGGTCATTTCCGAGGTTAGAAGCGATCTCGTTAGCCGGGACCTCAACGACCTTGACGTCGGTGCGGTCCGAGGTGATCGGAACCAGGGAGCTGTTGATGAAGATGGTGCCGCCCGGCACGACCATGGACTGGAACTTGGTGAGGGAGGGCAGGTTCATCACGACCAGCATGTCCGCCTCGTTGATAAGAGGGCAGCTGATCGGGCGGTCAGACACGACGACGGTGCAGTTCGCTGTGCCGCCGCGCATCTCCGGGCCGTAGGAGGGAAGCCAGGTGACTTCCTTGCCTTCATCCATAGCAGCTTTCGCAATCATCTGACCGATCGCGAGGGCACCCTGGCCGCCCGCGCCGGCGAAAAATAATTTCTTCTTCATGTTCAGAATCCCTCCGGTGTTTTAAAATTGCGGACCGGGTAGTACTCGGCCATGTTCTCGCCGACAAACTTGAGAGCGTCCTTCGGCGCAAGACCCCAGTTGGTGGGGCAGGAGGACAGGAACTCGACGAATGTGAAGCCGAGACGGGCATCCTGGATGTCCAGAGCCTTCCTGACGGCCGCCTTTGCCTTGCGGACGTTTGCCGGGTTGTTCAGCATGACGCGCTCGACATAGACGGCGCAGTCGATCTGGGAGAGGATCTCGCACATGCGGAGCGGGAGACCTGCCTGCTCGACGGTACGGCCGTTCACGGAGGTCGTGGTCTTCTGGCCGATCAGGGTGGTCGGAGCCATCTGGCCGCCGGTCATGCCGTAGATCGCGTTGTTGATGAAGAATGTCGTGAACTTCTCGCCGCGGTGAGCCGCATGGATGATCTCGGCGGTACCGATGGAAGCGAGGTCGCCGTCGCCCTGGTAGGTGAAGACCACCTGGTCCGGATGGACGCGGCGGATGCCGGCGGCGATCGCCGGAGCGCGGCCGTGAGTCGACTCGCACATATCTACATTCATGAAATGATGGGCGTTGATCGCGCAGCCGATCGGAACGACGCCGATCGTGTTGCCGAGAGAGCCTCTCTCCTCAAGGACTTCCATGATGATGCGGTGAGCGATGCCGTGGGTGCAGCCGGGGCAGTAGGAAGTATCGACAGGGATCATACCTTTGGTGGGTTCAAAAACGGTTTTCATTTTTCTGCCTCCTTTAAAGCTTTTTCTGCACGGTCCGCGATCTCGATGGAGGACGGAACCATACCGCCGGTGCGGCTGATGAGGCTGACCGGCCAGCGGCCTTTGGCGGCTGCCTTGACGTCTACGAGCATCTGGCCCATGGAGAGCTCGGTGGAAATGACGACCTTCGCGTTCGGGCCGATCTTGTCAAATGCTGCTTCCGGATACGGCCACAGGGAGATCGGACGGATGAGGCCGGCCTTGATGCCGCGCTCCTCGAGGATTTCGATGGCTTCCACGCAGAGTCTCGACATGGTTCCGAAGGCGACGAAGACGATCTCGGCGTCCTCGAGGCCCTGATCGGACCATCTGACCAGCTCCTTCTCGGCCTTCGCGTACTTCTCGAACATGTCGTGGACATGGTTCTCGAGGACCTGCGGATCGAGGCGGAGAGAGTAGACGACGTTGCGTCCCGGGTGATTGTCGGTGCCGGTGATCGCCCACGGCTTCTTCTCGTTGATCTTCTCGACCGGCGTGATGCCGAGAGCTTCCGGAAGCTCAACCGGCTCCATCATCTGGCCCAGCATGCCGTCGGCGAGGATGACGACCGGATTGCGGTACTCCTCGGCGATGTCGAAGCACTCATAGATCAGGTTCGCGCACTCCTGGATGCTGGAGGGAGCGAAGACCGGGATCTTGACGTCGCCGTTGTAGCCACCGCGGGTGACCTGGAAATAGTCCGCCTGGCCCGGCTGGATGCCGCCGACACCGGGGCCGCCGCGGGAGACGTTCAGGATGACGACCGGGACCTCGCAGGATGCGATGAAGCCGATGCCTTCCTGCATCAGGGCAATTCCCGGAGAGCTTGTGGAAATGAAAACACGGCCGCCGCTCGCCGCTGCGCCGAACGCCATGTTGATGGCGGCCAGCTCGGACTCGGCCTGGATGAATGCGCCGCCGGCCTTCGGCAGCTCATGGCTCATGTATTCGGGGATCTCATTCTGCGGCGTGATCGGGTAACCGAAATAGCATTTTACGCCGGCCCGGATCGCCGCCTCGGCGAAGGCTTCGTTGCCTTTCATTAAAATTCTGGACATTATTCACCCTCCTCTAACTCATAAATGCTGATGCAGTAGTCCGGACACATGGTCGCGCAGCTTGCGCAGCCGATGCAGGATTCCTGATCGACAATGCCTGCGGGATGGTAGCCCTTCGCATTCACTTCGGGATCAAGGGCCAGGATCTTCTTGGGACAGAAGTTGATGCAGAGCTCGCAGCCCTTGCATTTTTCCCGGTTGAACACAACCTTAAACCTTCTTTTCATTTCTGGTATCTCCTTTATAAAAGTTTAAACTCCATCCCGCGCAAAAAGCACGGGATGGATATTGTGCATTAGAGCTGGTTGCGGATGATCTTGCCGCTGATCGTCTTCGGGAGTTCGGTGCGGAACTCGACGATACGCGGATATTTGTAAGGCGCGGTGCGCTTCTTGACGTAGTTCTGGATCTCCTTCTTGAGCTCGTCGGTCGGCTCCGTGCCCTTGACAAGCACGATGACCGCCTTGACGACCTGGCCGCGGATCTCGTCCTTGGCAGCCGTGACGCCGCACTCGAGGACGTACGGAAGCTCCATGATGACGCTCTCGATCTCGAACGGTCCGATGCGGTAGCCGGAGGACTTGATGATGTCATCCGTGCGGCCGACGTACCAGAAGTAGCCGTCCTCGTCCTTCCATGCAAGGTCGCCGGTGTGGTACCAGCCGTTCACCTTGACATTGTCGGTGGCTTCCTTGTTGTTGAGGTAGCCCTTGAAGAGGCCGCAGGGCTCGCTGCCGGCGTACTTGATGCAGATCTCGCCTGGTTCGCCGACGTTGGCCTCCTTGCCGTCCGCCGTCATGAGCATAACGGTGTACATCGGGCTCGGCTTGCCCATGGAGCCCGGCTTCGGGGTCATGCCGATGAAGTTGCCGACGGTCAGCGTGGTCTCGGTCTGGCCGAAGCCCTCCATGATGGAGATGCCGGTCGCCTCCCGGAACCGTGTGAAGACCTCCGGGTTCATGGCCTCGCCGGCGATGCTGGCGTGGCGGATCGAGGAAAGATCGTACTTGGAGAGATCCTCCTTGATGAAGTACCGGTACATGGTCGGCGGTGCGCAGAACGTCGTGATATGGTACTTGGCGAAGAGCGGCAGGATGTCGTCCGCATGGAAGCGGTCGAAATCGTAGACGAAGGTCGCGCCGCCGTTCATCCACTGGCCGTAGAGCTTGCCCCAGAGAGCCTTGCCCCAGCCGGTGTCGGAGATCGTCAGGTGCAGGCCGTCCGCGTGTACGCAGTGCCAGTAGCGGGCCGTGACGAAGTGGCCGAGCGCGTACTTGCAGCTGTGGGTGACCGCCTTCGGATAGCCCGAAGTACCCGAGGAGAAGAGCATGAGCATGGTGTCATTTCCGCGGATGGAGTCGCCCGTGAAGCGGTAGCGGCTGGAGTACATATCGTACTCGTCGTCGAAGCAGTGCCAGCCTTCGCGGCTGCCCTCGGTGACGAAGAGCTCCTTAACGGACGGGCAGGCCGGAAGAGACTTTTCGACTTCCTCGGCGCAGGCGGAGAGAGCGCAGCAGCAGACAGCCTTGACATTGGCGGTCTGGAAGCGATACTCGAGGTCCTTCTGCTTGAGCTGGTCCGTTGCCGGGATCGCGATGGCGCCGAGTTTGTGGAGACCTACGATGATCGGCCAGAACTCCCAGTTGCGGCGGAGGATCAGCATGACCGCGTCGCCCTTCTTGATGCCGTGGGCCTTGAAGTAGTTGGCGGCACGCGCGCTCATTTTCTTCATGTCCTGGAAGGTGAAGCGGCGCTCGACCTTGTTGCGGTCGAGGTGGACCATGCAGAGGCGGTTCGGCTCCTTCTCCGCGATCGCATCGACGACGTCGAAGGCGAAGTTGAAGCGGTCTGTATTTTTAAAGGTGACCTCTTCGGGATAGCCGTCCTCGCGCTCCTTTACGGAGACGAAGTTCGAGACGAAGTTCGGGGCCTTCAGAGCATCCGGGGAGACTTCCTTCCTGATCGCGTCAGGCGCTTCCTTGGAGATCAGGCGGCCGTGTTCCCACTTGAGGTCGGCGCCTTCCTCCGGAAGGACGATCGCGAGGAAGCGGACATCCTTGCCGCCGACGGCGATGATGCCGTGCGGGTTGCCGGAATTGTAGAAGATGCTGTCGCCGGCGTGGAGAACTTCCTCGTTGTCCTTGATTTTTATTTTCATGGAACCTTCGAGGACATAGTCGAACTCCTGGCCCGGATGGGTGACCTGCTCGATGGGCTCATGCTGCTGAGCCTCGTTGTAATTATAGACTACATAGTAAGGATCCGCAATACGGTCCTTGAAGAGATGAGCGACGTTCTTTATGACGATGCCCGGCTCCACGCTGGTGAGCTGTCCGCCGCCGCTGCGAGTCAGGGTGTAGCCGGTCAGGAGAGGCGTCTTGCCTTCCAGAAGCTCCATGATCTCAACGTCGAAGACAGAAGCGCACTTGTGAATGAAGGAGAAGGGAAGATCGGCGCTGCCGCTCTCGTAGGCGGCGTAATCGACAAGGTCGAAACCTGTCATGTCGGCCATCTGTTCCTGCGAATAGCCGCTGTCAAGGCGAAGGGCCATAATTCGGCTTGCAACCTCTTTCTCCATCTGGGTTGCTGCGCTTTGCTGCATGGCGTTTGCTGGCATTGATAGTTACCTCCTTAAAAAAATAATAAAAACCCGCCTCAAAAAACTTTGAGACGGGTTGATATATCAACTCGCGGTACCACTCAAATTGCGTCTTTTACGACGCCTCTTCAGACTCCAACAAGTCCTCGGCATTAACGCAGCCTTCGCGGGAGAACCTAACGGCTTTCGCCGCTTCAGCGCTCCGACTCGGAAGTGATAGATCATTGGGAGTTCCTTCTTCCTGCTCTCAGCAAATGCAGGATCTCTGTGTTCAGGATGGACCCGATCGTCTTCGTCACAGTCTTTATCCCTTTAAAGGGAAAATGGATGTTCAATTTTTAACTGTAGGCGATTTTAGCAAAAAATGAATGTTATGTCAAGGGGAAGAATAAAGAAATTTGACAACTCTTCCGGGCCGGCGTGCTTATAAATTGACAATCCGTGCTTCCTGACGGATAATAGACAAAAATTATTAATAAAAGGCGGACAGCTTACATGGATACTTTATTTTTGAAAAATATGGCGGAAGGACCCAGGATCATCATCGTGACCGGGCATTTCGGGAGCGGAAAGACCGAGTTTTCGGTCTCGCTGGCCTTTGCGCTTGCGGCCATGAAGAGGGAGGGCGCCCTTTCGGACTCACTCGCGCTCTGCGACCTCGATGTGGAGAACCCCTATTTCCGGAGCCGTGAGCTGACAGAGGATATGGAAAATGAAGGGATCCGCGTCTACTCGGACCCCTACCACGGGCGGAACGGTTCCGAGCTGCAGACGCTCGATCCGGCGATTCTGGCCCCGGTTCAGAATAAGGACTGTCGGGTGATCATGGATACCGGCGGAAACGCGACGGGCGCGATGATCCTGAACCAGTTCCACAGGCATTACGGGGAGGATTACCGGATGCTTTACGTCGTGAACAAGTTCCGGCCGGGGACGGATTCGGTGGATAAGGTCCTCGCGGAGATCGCTGAGATCGAGCGGACGACGTCGCTGAAGGTCACGGGGCTCGTGTCGAACAGTCACTATATCTGGGACACGACGGAGGCGGATGTGCTGGAGGGCCTTGCGTTCACGCGTGAGGTCGGAGAGGCGGCAGGCCTGCCGGTGCTCTGCGCCTGCGCGAACGAGAGACTTGCAAAGAAAATAAAACCCGACGGGGCGACCGAGGTCTTCCCCATCGGGATGTATATGCGGCAGAGTTATCTTGACAAGAAGGTGTGACGCACCGGAGAGGTTCAACGGCGGGCCATGATCTGGTCGAGCAGCACGCCCGCCGCGTCGTCCTTCGACATGAGCGGGAGCTCGCGGACCGAATCGGGCGTGATCAGGGTGAGAACGTTCGTCGAGACACCGAACCCGGCACCCTCGACCTTCACGTTGTTGGCGGCGATCATGTCGAGGCCCTTTTTCGTGAGCTTCGCGCGGGAGTTCTCCACCATGTCCCGGGTCTCCATCGAGAAACCGCACAAGAAAAGCCCCGGATGGCGGTGCTGGCTGCACCAGCCGATGATGTCGTCGGTCCGCTCGAGCGGGATCGTGAGGTCCCCGTCCTTCTTTTTGATCTTGTCCTCGGCGACCGTGGCAGGGCGGTAGTCCGCGACCGCGGCAGCCTTGATGAGGATGTCAGTGTTCGGAAGGGCTTCCTTCACCGCGTTGAACATATCAAGCGCGGAGACGATGGAGACCATCTTAACGAAGGGAACCGGATCAAGGGCCACCTGGCCCGAGATGAGGGTTACGTCGGCGCCCCTAAGCATCGCGCGGCGGGCGATTGCGTAGCCCATCTTGCCCGAGCTGTGGTTCGTTAAGTAGCGCACCGGATCGAGAGCCTCCTGGGTCGGGCCGGCGGTGACCGTCACCTTGACGCCCGCAAGGTCGTGGGGAAATGCGATCTCCCGCATGATATGATCCATGAGGACCTCGGTCTCCGGGAGCTTGCCCTTGCCTGTGTCGCGGCAGGCGAGAAGCCCCTCGGCGGGCTCGATGATGCCGAAGCCGTAATGTCTTAATTTTTCAATGTTATCCACCGTGATCGGGTTTTCGAGCATCGCGGTGTTCATCGAGGGGGCGACCAGCTTTTTGCATTTTGCGGCCAGAACGACGGTCGTCAGCATGTCGTCGGCGATCCCGTTCGCCATCTTGGCAATGATGTCAGCGGTCGCGGGCGCGATCAGAATGAGGTCGGCGGCCTTCGCGAGGGAGATGTGGGTCACATCATACTGAAAATTCCGGTCGAAGGTGTCGATGAGGCACTTGTGGCCGGTCAGGGTCTCGAAGGTGATCGGTGTGATGAAGTTTGCGGCATTTTTGGTCATGATGACGTGGACGTCGGCGCCGCATTTTTTGAGGGCGCTCGCGGTGTTTGCCATTTTATAGGCCGCGATGCCGCCGGTGATGCCCAGAACGACGCATTTTCCGCTTAAATTTTCCATAATATATTCCTGCCTTGTCAAAAAAAATAGTTAAGGTATAATGTGAGTATAACAAGACCCTGCTTTATTTTCAAGAGAGAGAGCCATGGACTGCAAATCGACGAAAACACTTGTGCAGGACTACCTGTCCGGCAATATGGACGATGAGACCTGTATGGATTTCATCCGGCACGTGAACACCTGCCCCTCGTGCTACGAGGAGCTGGAGACCTACTTTGCGATCAACCGGGTCCTTTCCTACCTGGAGGACGGGGAGGACGACGCCTCCCAGTCCTACAACATGCGGAAGCTCCTGACGGATGATCTTAAGAAAAATGAAAAACGCATCAGGCGGACCCGCATGGAGCACATGATTTTCGCGGTCAGCATGACGGCGGCGGAGGCGGCGCTGGTCTTTACGGTGATCCTTAAGTACCTGCCGAGTCTCTATGAACTCATTTCCGGCGGCCTTAGATGGTTTGGAGGATTATAAATGGAAAAGATAGTACTCATTGACGGACACAGCATCCTTTTTCGGGCATTCTACGGAATGCCTCTTACTATGACGGCCCCGGACGGGACGCACACGAACGCGGTTTACGGGTTCCTCTCGATCCTCCGGAAGGTGCTTGCGGACGAGGCCCCGGATTATCTCGCGGTGGCCTTTGACACATCCGCGCCGACCTTCCGCCACAAGATGTACGAGGCCTACAAGGGCACCAGGCAGGCGGCTCCCGAGGAGTTCCATGAGCAGGTTCCGCTCATCAAGGAGATCCTCGGTGCGATGGAGATCCCCCATATCGAGATGCCCGGCTGGGAGGCGGACGATATCCTGGGAACCCTTGCCCGCATCTCGGAGGAGAAGGGCATCAAGGTGTCCCTGATCTCCGGCGACAGGGACCTTCTCCAGATCGCGACGGAGAAGACCGAGATCGTCATCCCGAAGACGAAAGGCGGGCAGACGACCTACGAGCGCTATTTTGCGAAGGATGTCGAGGAGGCTATGGGTGTCACCCCGAAGGAATTCATCGACATGAAGGCTCTCATGGGCGACTCCTCCGACAACATCCCGGGACTTCCGGGTGTCGGCCCGAAGACCGCGTCCGCGATCATATCAAAATATCACAGCATCGAAAACGCGCACGAGCATGTCTCCGAGATCACCCCGAAGAAGGCCCGCACCGCGATGGAGGAACACTACGACCTCGCGGTTCTCTCAAAGGAGCTGGCTGCAATTTGCACGAAGGCTCCCGTGGAGGCGGATTTCGATGCGCTGAAGCTCGGCAATATCTACAATGAGAAGACTTACGAGGTCTTTAAGCGCCTCAATTTCAAGAGTCTCATGAGCTCTTTTGAAGAAAAGGACCGGAAAACGCCCGAGACGCTGAAGATCGAGCGGGTGACCGATTTTGCCCGCGCCGAGGAGATCTTTGCGGCGGCCGCAAAGGAGAAGGAGCTCGGCGTCGGTCTGCTGGCCGAAAAGGGAACCGTCTATGCGGCCGGTCTTAAGTTCGGCGATACGGCGGCTGCGTTCGTCCCGGAGGGCTTCATTTCCGGGTCTTACCTTGCCGGCAAGATCGCTGACCTTTATAAAAATGCAGACCGCATCGACTGCGTGAATGCCAAGGAGCTGGTGAGAGAGCTTCATTTTCCGGATGCGGAGAAGCTCTTTGACTGCGTGATCGCGGCCTATCTCATCGACCCGCTCAAGTCCGACTGGTCCTACGGGGACATCGCGGGCGGCTACACCTCCCTCAAGGTGAAGTCGACGGAGGAACTCATCGGCAAGAAGGGACCCGCCGGGTACCTTGCGGATGTCAAAAAGCAGGCTCTTAAGGACAAACTGAGCGAGGAGGCGGCGGAGGAGAAGGCAGCCGAAGCCTTCGCGGAGCTTGCCGGGAGCATGGCAGCGGTCTCGCTCGCGGCCCGAAAGGGACTCGAGGAGAAGCTCGCCGCCGAAGAGATGACAGACCTTTTTAAAACGGTCGAGATGCCGCTTGCGGCGGTCCTTGCCTCCATGGAGCAGGAGGGAATTCTGGCGAGCCGGGAGGCGCTCAAAGATTACAGCGCGATGCTCGGAGCCCGCGTCGACGAGCTCACGAAGGCAATCTACGAGGAGGCCGGCGAGGAGTTCAATATCAATTCGCCGAAGCAGCTGGGGACGATTTTATTTGAGAAAATGAAACTCCCGGGCGGCAAAAAGACCAAAACCGGATATTCCACCGCGGCGGACGTGCTCGAGAAGATGGCCGAGGACCACAAGATCGTCGCGGACATCCTGGAATTCAGGACCTATTCCAAGCTGAAATCGACCTACGCGGACGGCCTGCAGGACTGCATCGAGTCCGATGGACGGATTCGAACCACCTTCAACCAGACGATCACGGCGACCGGGCGGCTTTCCAGCACGGATCCGAACCTGCAGAACATCCCGATGAGAGAGGAGCTCGGGCGGAAGATCCGCAAGTGCTTCTACCCGAAGGAGGGCTGCGTCTTTGTAGACGCGGACTACTCCCAGATCGAGCTTCGCGTCCTCGCCCACATGTCGGATGACGAGAATCTGATCGAAGCCTACCGGGAAGCGAAGGATATCCACAGGACGACCGCATCCCAGGTATTTCACGTGCCCTTCGATGAGGTCACGGACCTCATGCGGCGGAACGCGAAGGCGGTCAATTTCGGCATCGTCTACGGGATCTCGAGCTTCGGGCTGTCCCAGGGGCTTTCCATTTCCAGAAAAGAGGCCCAGGACTATATCAACGATTATTTCAGGACATACCCGAAGATCAAGGCATTTTTGGACGGGCTTGTCGCGTCCGCAAAGGAGAACGGCTACGCGGTGTCCATCTTCGGCAGAAGACGCCCGGTGCCGGAGCTCAAGTCCCAGAACTTCATGCAGAGGTCCTTCGGCGAGCGCGTCGCGATGAACAGCCCGATTCAGGGCACCGCGGCGGACATCATCAAGATCGCGATGGTGCGGGTGTACAACCGGCTTAAGAAGGAGAATATGGCCTCGAAGCTGATCCTCCAGATCCACGATGAGCTTCTGATCGAGGCGCCGGCGGAAGAGGCGGAGAAAGCCAAGGAGATCCTCATAGAGGAGATGCAGGCCGCTGCAAAGCTGAAAGTCGATCTCGTTGCGGACTGCCACATCGGAACCGACTGGTATGAGGCAAAATAAATGGAAAAAATGCTTAAAATCGGCGTGACCGGCGGCGTCGGAGCCGGCAAGAGCCTGGTTCTTTCCTATCTGAAGGAGCATCACGGGGCCCGTATCATCATGCTCGATGAGGTCGGTCGGGAGCTCATGCAGCCGGACGGGGCCTGCTTTAAACCGGTCGCAGACCTCTTCGGGCCGGATGTGGTGAAGCCCGACGGAACCCTCGACCGGCCGCTCATCGCAAAAAGGATGCTCGCGGATGATGATCTGCGGATCAAACTGAACGGAATCATCCATCCGGCGGTCCTTCATGAGACCATGAACCGGATCTACCGGGCGGAGGATGAAGGCGTGCGGCTCCTCGTCGTTGAATCTGCGATCCTTCTTGAGACAAATTATGGTGCAATTTGCGATGAGGTATGGTATATTTATGCGGATGTAAAGGTCCGGGCGGCGCGCCTTCGGGCAAGCCGGGGCTACGATGATGCCCGGATACGGAAAACAATGGAGGCTCAGCTTTCGGATGAGGAATTCAGAAAGCAGGCGGACCATGTGATCGACAACAGCGGGGATTTCGAGCTGACGAGAGGTCAGATCGACAGAGTCCTTGCGGCACACGGAGAGATTTGAATGAAGTTTTGCAGTATTGCGAGCGGCTCGAGCGGGAACTGCATTTTCACGGCGAGTGAAGAGACGGCCCTGCTCGTGGACGCGGGGATCTCGGGGACCCGGATCGAAAAGGGGCTGAATGAGATCAACATGACAACGAAGGATATCGACGGCTTGCTCATCACCCACGAGCACTCCGACCACATCAAGGGGCTCGGGGTCCTCGCGAGGCGCTACGGGATCCCCATCTACGCGACCGAGGGGACCTTTGCGGGGATCGATAAGTGCACGTCGGTCGGCAAGGTGCCGAACGAGCTTAGGCACGTGATCAAGGCGGATGTGCCGTTTTCGGTGGGGGATGTTTTCATTTCCCCGTTTGCGATCTCCCATGACGCGGCCGAGCCGGTCGGCTTCAGGATCGAGCACGAGGGCAAAAAATGCGCGGTCGCGACCGACATGGGCTGCTGGGACGACTATATCCGGGAGAAGCTGAAAGATCTGGATGTTCTGCTCCTTGAATCGAACCACGACGTCCGGATGCTGGAGGCGGGACGCTACCCCTACTACTTAAAGCGCCGGATATTAAGCGATCACGGGCATCTTTCCAACGAGACAGCCGGGCAGCTTCTGGGGCAGCTTCTAAACGAGTCGATCAGACATATCTTTCTCGGGCATCTCTCGAAGGAGAACAATTACGAGGCGCTCGCGTTCGAGACCGTCTCCACCGAGGTGACGCTCGGCGACAACCCATGGAACTCGAAGGATTTCAATATTACAATCGCCCACCGGGATCTGCCAAGTGAACAGGTGGAGTGGTAAGGAGGTACACATGCAGAAGACAATCATCACCGTCGTCGGGCGCGATACCGTCGGCATCATCGCGAAGGTCTGCACCTATCTTGCGAATAATCAGGTGAATATTCTTGACATTTCCCAGACGATCGTCGACGGGTTCTTCAACATGATGATGGTGGCGGACACGGCAGCGGCGCCGAAGTCTCTCGCCGAGATTCGCCACGAACTGCAGCAGATCGGTGAGGAGATCGGCTGCCAGATCCACGTGCAGCACGAGGATATTTTTCAGATGATGCACCGCATCTGACGGGAGGCGGCATGGTCAATATATTTGAAGTAAATGAAACCAACAAGATGATCGAGCATGAGAACCTTGACGTTCGAACCATCACGCTCGGCATCAGCCTTCTCGACTGCATAAGTCCCGATCTGGAGGCACTTAACGCAAATATTAAAAATAAAATCCTCGGCGCCGCCAAAAACCTGGTCGCCGTCGGCCGTGAGATCGAGGGCGAGTACGGTATCCCGATCGTCAACAAGCGCATCTCAGTGACCCCGATCGCGCTTATCGGAGGCGCGGCCTGCAAAGAGCCGAAGGATTTCGTCACGATCGCCAAGACACTCGATGAGTGCGCAAAGACGGTCGGCGTAAACTTCATCGGCGGTTACTCGGCGCTGGTCTCCAAGCACATGACGAAGGCAGACCGGCTGCTCATCGAGTCGATCCCGGAAGCCCTCGCGGTCACGGACCGCGTCTGCAGCTCCATCTGCCTCGGCTCTACCAGAACAGGCATCAACATGGATGCGGTGCGGCTCATGGGGACAATCATCAAGCAGGCAGCGGAGCACACGAAGGACAATGATTCCCTGGGCTGCGCCAAGCTCGTCGTCTTCTGCAACGCACCGGACGACAACCCCTTTATGGCGGGAGCTTTCCACGGCGTGACCGAGGGCGATTTCGTCATCAATGTCGGCGTCTCGGGTCCGGGCGTTGTCAAGCACGCACTGGAAGAGTGCAGGGATTCGGACTTTGAGATCCTCTGCGAGACGATCAAGAAAACTGCGTTCAAGATCACCCGTGTCGGCCAGCTGGTTGCCCGGGAGGCGTCGAGAAGACTCAACGTGCCGTTCGGCATCGTCGACCTCTCGCTTGCGCCGACGCCGGCGGTCGGAGATTCGGTGGCGGATATCTTAAAGGAGATCGGCCTTGAGCATCCAGGCGCACCCGGCACAACGGCGGCGCTCGCGCTCTTAAATGACCAGGTCAAGAAGGGCGGCGTCATGGCCTCCTCCTATGTCGGCGGGCTCTCGGGCGCATTTATTCCGGTCAGTGAGGACCAGGGGATGATCGAGGCGGTGGAAGCCGGGGCTCTCACGCTGGAGAAGCTTGAAGCGATGACCTGCGTCTGCTCGGTCGGCCTCGACATGATCGCAGTCCCCGGGGACACCTCAGAGGAGACGATTTCCGGCATCATCGCGGATGAAATGGCGCTCGGGATGGTCAACGCCAAGACGACAGCGGTCCGCCTGATTCCGGCTTACGGGAAGAAGGTCGGCGACCGGGTCGAATTCGGCGGGCTCCTCGGCAGCGCGCCGGTCATGCCGGTCAACACATTCGGATGCGAGCGGTTTGTGAACCGCGGCGGGCGGATCCCGGCACCGATTCACAGCTTTAAGAACTGATTGGATGTTGTTATGGACGAACTGACACTTGAAAAAGGCCGTCCGGAAGACATTTCCGGCCGGCAGGAACGTGAAATCAGAACCTACGATCTCCTGGACTCCCTCGGGATCCCCTACGAGCGGATCGACCACGCTCTGGCCATGACCATGGATGACCTTGTGGAGGTTGACGAGGCCCTGGGGGCCCTGATCTGCAAGAACTTATTTCTTTGCAACAGGCAGCAGACACAGTTTTATCTGCTGATGATCCCGGGAGACAAGGTCTTCAAGACAAAGGAAATATCAAAGCAGATCGGGTCGGCGAGGCTTTCATTTGCCCCGGAAGAGAAAATGCTGGAATTCCTGGACATCCACCCGGGTTCCGTGAGCGTGATGGGGCTCATGAATGACCGGGAGAACAACGTGCGCCTGCTCATCGACGAGGATGTGCTCAAGGCGGACACCTTCGGCTGCCACCCCTGCGTGAACACATCCAGCATAAGGCTTGCGGTACATGACCTGATCAACGTGTTTCTGCCGGCGGTTCATCATGAGCCGACGGTTGTGCGGCTGGGATTCTCCGAATAGAGTGCGCCCAGCAGTATGTAAAAGAGGGGCGTGACCGTCACCTGGTCAAATGAAAACATCATATAGATCTCATAGGAGATGACTCCGAGGAGGGAGGCTAAGAGCCATGTGGGCTCAGGGCTTCCCTCTTTTTTGTATGCCCCAAGAGCCGTGAGGCCCTTTTTGAGAGCGAATGTGACAAGGATGAGGTGGGATGAGACGCCCAGGATCCCCGTATTTAAGAGCTGTGTTAAGAGCATGCTGTGGGCGTTCAGGAGCTTTGCATTTCCGTAGACGGCGGAAATGAGATCCTGAAAGCCCGGAACGCTCACGAGATAGTCGCCCATCAGGTCCGGGCCGACGCCGAAGAGCATATTAAGGAAGGGTAGCTTTTTGAAGCCGGCCTTTGCGACATGCCAGATGAAGCCCCGGTAGGTGCCGAAGTTTCTGGGCAGAGTGACCGTGAGCTGGATCATGAGGAGCACGAGGGGCAGCAGGACCGCGAGCGTGAGGACGGTGGGAAGTATGAACTTTTCGGCCCGGGGAAGATTATCGAATTGTTCCTTTTTTTGAAAATGAAGACACAAAACAGCTGCCCCAACGATGAAAAGTCCGATATGAAAGCCTGCGTCGCGAAGGAATAGGTTGTCCGCCGGTCCGTTGTAAGCCCCCGGAAAGAGCAGGACTGCGGCAGCACAGGCCTCCATAGCCGCGCCGAGGATGAGAAGCATGGTAAGGAAGGGCCTTTGATAAGTCCTGTCGGCAGATGCGAGAACGAGCAGTACGATGAAAACGGCACAAAGGGCCGGCAGAAGCCCGTTGGAGCCCTGGAGGACGGCGGCCGTGAGCAGGATAAAGAGGGTGAGGCTGCCTGCGGTTCTCATTTTTTTATTATCCGAGAAGAGGAGGCTTATCGCGATCGGGATCGTGACGGCGAGGAAACCGGCGAACCAGTTGATATTTCCGAGTGTGCCGATGAAGTCCTGCCGGTTCTCCGCGGAGAGGCGGGGCATCATGAGGTCAAGCCCGAAGCGGTTGGCAGCGGCGATGATGGAGGATGCGGCAGCCCCGGCAAGGAGCGGGATGTATACGTATCTGCCGGGAGAATTGAAAACGGCAGCGGCGAGCGCGGAGACGAGCATGGCGAGGAATGCAAAGAGCCCCATGCGCCAGCCGGGGGAACCGCTCAGGGATTTCTGAAAGTCGGCGGAGAGAGTGGACGAGAGGAGCAGGTTTGCGGCGAAGATCACGGTGAGGGTTAAAAGAGTGCGGTAATCTTTAAGGCGTGTGCGGCCGCTTATAAATGCTCCGATGAGGAAAATCAGGAAGAGGGGGGTGAAGACAGCAGCAGCCTTAAGGAAGAGGCTGCATTTCATTTCCCCGAGGTTCTTGTAGCCGGTCGGCATGGCAAGAGGAATCAGGGTGAAAACAGTGAATATGTACAGAGTCAGGATGACTTTGGGAATGCGGGCGGTACGGGTCATATTGCTTGCTCCATTTTATAATCTAAGAGAGAGTATAGCAGAGGGGGAGGCGGTTTTCAACGGTTTGGGGACGGTTCTGACGCCGGCGTGGGGACAGTCCCTACACCGGCGCAGGGACTGTCCCCATATCTGCGCTTCACATTGCTAAAGTAAACGATGTGGGGTATAATAAATTCAAAATAAAGGAGGTGCCCTATGAAACTAATTGACGTCGCAAACGGACCCGCTGAAGTCCCCGCCATCATCCAGGGCTGCATGCGCATGCCCGCCCTTGACACGAAAGCCGCCGCGGACCTTATCCGCTGCGCCTATGAGCTCGGCATAAACTTCTTCGACCACGCAAACATCTACGGAGCCGGGGAGGCCGAGAGGCGCTTCGGGGATGCATTTCCCATGACCGGCCTCAGGAGAGAGGATGTGATCATCCAGTCCAAGTGCGGTATCTGCCCCGACCGCAAGGTTTTCGACTGGTCCTATGAGGAGATCGTGACGAGCGTGGACGAGAGTCTGGAGCGCCTCAAGACGGATTATCTCGACGTACTTCTTCTGCACCGCCCGGACCTTCTCTACGATCCGGAGGAGGTTGCCGAGGCCTTCGATGCGCTGGAGAGCGCCGGCAAGGTCCGCCATTTCGGCATGAGCAACGTGCCTCCGATGATGTTTGAGGTGCTGAAAAAATATGTGAAGCAGCCGCTCGTCTTCGACCAGGTCCAGTTCTCGATGGAGCAGTCCCAGCTTCTCGACCAGACCCTCTTCATGAACAACAAGACGACCGACATGTCCCTCATGCGGGACGGAGGCCTCCTCGACTACTGCCGGCTTCACGACATCACGATCCAGTGCTGGTCGCCGCTTCAGCTCGGCATGTTCGGCGGCAACTTTGTGGACAACCCGGCTTATCCGGAGTTAAATAAAGCCATCGCCGAGGTGGGAGAGAAGTATGGTCTTTCCAGGAGCGCGGCGGCGATCGCTTTTATCCTGCGCCACCCGGCCGACATGCAGGTGATCGCTGGGACCATGAACAAGGACCACCTCGCGGACCTTGCCGCGGCGGCGGACGTCGAGCTTTCAAGGGACGACTGGTATAAGCTGTATCTGGCTTCGGGGAAGTTCCTGCCGTAATATTTCAAAGAGAGGGCAATCATACATAACTGGCCCGAAAAAATAAAATTATTTCTCAACGGTCTGCCGCTTCTGCAACCGTTTTCAGCATGGACTGGAATTTCGGCTGCGGAATCGTCAATCTCATGATTGCCTTTATCTTTACCTCCTACTGGTATGCGGCCATGAGTGCCTATTACCTTCTTCTGGGGCTCATGCGTCTTTCCACCGTGACTGTAAGAAGCAGCCGGCGGCGTTTGTGCTGCTGGCGCTCGAGATTGGTTTGCTTAGGAGGGCGGGGAAGGTTGCCCGGTAGTGCATAAAAAAGCGCAGCGTTCAAGATCGCTGCGCTTAATTATTAAATGTAGGCAAAGGACTGTGGCGCATATGAGAGACCAACGTCAGACAAAGCCATTGGTTCCTTATATTTTTTCACATTACCAAGGTGGTAGGCTATAGCTGTCTCCTTGTTTTTGTAGTATTCCTTAAAGGCCTTCTTCGTGATGCCGCCGTCTGAATGGGTCTGCCGCCATACTTCCTCAACATCGTCTTCAATGATTGCAATGATGGAAACCTCTCCGATGACCTGCTTTACGGGAGCAGTAGCGTAGATGACAATGGTGTCTACATCTTTGCGGCAGTGGAATTTTCTGAATTCATATTTCTTTTCCCCGGCTACGATTTTGTTTACGTATTCGGGTTTAATCGATAATAACATTCTCGACATCGACGCTTGCCTCCCTCAGTATTTGTTCGAACTGTGCTCTCGAAAGCATATAATTCGTAGGATACCCGCCATTCGGCCAGCATCCATTTCTGTTAAGCCAGTCCATGTTGACGTTATGGCCTTCTCCAAAGAAACCGAAGTAAAGCATTTCAATAACATTCATGTTTGCCTCGAAATTGTATCTGGCTCGAAGCTGAGCTTCATCGTAGACGGATTTATTTCCAATTCTGCTCATTAAATCTTCAAAGCTGATGTAAGTCCGGCCTGCGACCTTTGCACGAATAATGTCTGTAACAATGCAATAAGAAGTAAGACAGGACTTGTACTTTTTGACGCCATCACCCGTGTGTTTCCTGTAGATGAATACCGGTTGCCCAATTTTATAAGGGACAGTAGAAGCCTTGCCTACATAGATTTTGCTTAGACCATTTTCTACACTAAGTCCAACACTCTCTTGAAGGGTATTCTTTAGCTCGGAGTATGGGAACATGGAATCATGGAAGGTATCTTCAATGATAATGTATCCCGCATTGTCAACCTTTGGATCGATAAATGGAAAGCATTTAAACGGATCAGAATAGTCAAGTCTGCGGCGGTCGTGGATATAGACCAACTCACCGTTTAAATTCTTTCCGGCTTTTTCAAAACCGAATTTTTCAAGAAGTAAAATGAGACCGTCGTGTTTTTCGAAAACTGTGACGTAGATTTCATTTTTACGCATCTTCTGCCACTGCCAGAGGGTCAGGCCAATAGCACCTTCTCCGATACGACGACCACGGTATCGATTATCAATCTTTATTGTGCTGATCTTGACTCGATCAACGGCAGGAAGCGTGCGATCCTCTAGCTCGATTTTTTCCGTTTCTGGCTTTAGACAGATAAAAGCACCGATGCCCTCATCATCTTCAAAGACCAGTGCAGTCTTACGCTCGTGAGTTTTTTTGTGGAACCAGTCCACAAAACCAGTGCTGTGCTCATTGCCAGGATAATCGGCTTTCAATGTATCAAAAAAATGATCGCTTAAATTGATGTCACCGAACTGCCGTAGTTGAAACTTTCCAGCCATTGTCAAGTCCTCCTGTTGCGAACAAACTCAATAGTATTATTTATGTCGTTGCGGCCTCTGGAAATCTTCAGAGGAACATGAAGAAGCTCCGAGACCTCCTTGGCATATTTGATTTCCTCATCCTGGAAGGCTTTGATATCAGAAACTTTTTGCTTCACACCGTCACGTTCCTGACGACGCTTAGCTATGGTCTCCGGCTCCTCAGTGAGGAGGATGATGGCCTCAGGTTTCAATGTTGTAAATGTTTTAAGAGATATCTTTGTAGGATTTACCTGCTCCGTGAACGCCGCTTATAAAAATCATAGAAAATTACCTTCTTATTACGATCTAACACTGTCAATTATCCTCTGTGACTTATTATACCAAACAAATGTTTGGAAATCAAGGAAAAACAGTATATGATACCGCTTACATTGGATTAAATCTTGTGTTTAGTTCTTTTTAATGCTACGCTTAATAGGTATGCAGGAAATGGCAGGGATTAGTTCGACTTCTTTGTGTGTTGCTTTGATATGCTGCGCGTTTCTTGTTGGAGGAAGAAAGAATGGAATTTACAATGAGACTGGCTGCAGCTCCATTCGAGAAGCTGCGAGATGGATCGAAGAAGATAGAGCTCCGGCTCTATGATGAAAAAAGGAAGCAAATAGAAACAGGAGACACTATTCTTTTCATCTGCCTTCAAGATCCGTGTGACACTGTGTTGACGCGGGTAACAGATATTTATAGATTTTCCAGTTTTGAAGAATTATATAAAGCGCTCCCATTGGAAGAACTCGGATATACGGAAGATGAAATGTCGATAGCTTCACCAAAAGATATGGAAGAGTTTTACTCGCCTGAGGAACAGGCTCGATATGGTGTAGTTGGTTTTAAAATTGATCTGTATTGATTCCATAACAGTCCGGGAGACTATCGGCAATCATCTTTTTATGGTCACGATAATCCAAAGCTAAACTTTAATACATATTTTCTTAACATTAGTTTTATATGATTTAAAAGGACGGATAATAATACCATGACAGACCAGGAAATGCGCGAAGCCGCCAGACAATTCTTCTACAAATGGACCGGCAAAGGCCGTGAAGACGAAGACGCCCGCTCCTACTGGATCGAGATCCTGACCGACATCTTCGGAGTCGACCATGTGACCGACCGGGTGGAATTCGAGAAGAAGCTGGTCGGCGCGGACAAAAACACCAAGCGGATCGACGTCTACATCCCGGAGACCCGGGTGCTCATCGAGCAGAAATCCCTCGGGATCCCGCTCGACAAGCCGCAGGCCGCCCACAACGGACAGACGCCCTACGAACAGGCGAAATATTACGACAATTACCTCCCCTTCAACGAGAAGGCGAGGTGGATTATCACGTCCAATTTTGCCGAGATCTGGATTTATGACATGAACGCCCGTGTGCCGGAGCCCGTGAAGCTCACGCTCTCCGAGCTGCAGGCGAAATACCATCTGCTCGACATCCTCGTGAACCGCGAGAAGAAGAAACTCAACGAGGAAATGCAAATCTCCCTGAAAGCCGGCGAGCTGGTTGGAAAACTCTACGACGCATTTCTCGCCCGCTACAAGAATCCGAATGATCCGGGGACGCTCGCGAGCTTGAACGTCCTCTGTGTCCGCATCGTGTTCTGCCTGTATGCGGAGGACGCGGGCATTTTCGGCCGGAAAAATATGTTCCACGACTACATGGCCCAGTTCGACGCGAAATCCGCCCGCAAGGGCCTCAGGGACCTCTTCCGCGTGCTGGACCAGAAGATCGCCGACCGCGACGAGTATCTGTCGGACGACGATCCGCTGCTGGCGGCATTTCCGTATGTGAACGGCGGGCTCTTCTCCGATGAAAATATCGAGATTCCGCCCTTCACCGATGAGATTATGAGCCTCATTCTGCGCGAGGCCTCCGACAATTTCGACTGGTCCGGGATCAGTCCGACCATTTTCGGTGCAGTGTTCGAGTCCACGTTGAACCCGGAGACCCGCCGGTCGGGTGGCATGCACTACACATCTATCGAAAATATCCATAAGGTGATCGATCCGCTCTTCCTCGACGACCTCAAGGCGGAATTCGCGGAAATCAAAAAGATCACAGTCATGCGGACGCGGGAGAAAAAGCTGCGCGATTTTCAGGAGAAGCTGGCGGGGCTTCATTTTCTGGATCCCGCAGCCGGCTCAGGGAATTTCCTCACGGAGTCCTACACGTCCCTCCGCAAGCTGGAAAATGAAGTGATCCGCGAGCTCTCCGGCGGCCAGATCTCCTTCGGGGAGGTGCTGAATCCGGTAAAGGTGAGTATATCCCAGTTTTACGGGATCGAGATCAACGATTTTGCGGTCACGGTTGCGAAGACGGCTCTCTGGATCGCGGAGAGCCAGATGCTGAAGGAGACCGAGGACATCGTACGCATGACGCTGGACTTCCTGCCTCTCAAGACAAATGCAAACATCGTCGAGGGGAATGCGCTCCGGATCGACTGGGAGAGCGTGGTGGAGAAGGAGAAGCTCTCTTATGTGATGGGGAATCCGCCGTTTGTGGGGTATTCGCTGCAGAGCAAGAGCCAGAAGGACGATATCCTGTCCATCTATGTGGACGAGAAAGGCAAGCCCTACAAGACCGCCGGGAAGATCGACTATGTGTCCGGGTGGTATTTTAAGGCGGCGCAGCTCATGCAGGGGACAAATATCCGGACGGCGTTCGTCTCGACCAACTCCATTACCCAGGGCGAGCAGGTGGCGGCGGTGTGGAAGCCGTTGTATGAGCGGTTTGGGATCCACATTGATTTTGCGTACCGGACGTTCATTTGGGACAGCGAGGCGAGTTTGAAGGCGCATGTGCATTGCGTGATTGTGGGGTTTAGTGCAGGAACATATGGAGGAAAAAAAGTATTATTTATTGATGGACAACCAAACACGGTTTCAACGATAAATCCTTATTTAATTGAAGCTTCGGTTATTTTTATTCAAAGTAGGAGAATGCCTATAAGTAATGTTCCAGCAATGCTTTCTGGGAATAGACCTACAGATGGAGGGTTTTTGATTCTATCACCAGACGAAAAAGAAGAACTCATAAATAAAGAGCCGAAAGCTAAACCGTTTATTAAAAAGTTTATGATGGGCTATGAATTTATAAACCGAAAAGATAGATATTGTTTGTGGTTAGTAAATATAAGTCCAAAGGAACTTCGATCAATGCCAGAGGTAGTAAAGCGTGTGGCAGCTTGTAAAAAAGCTAGAGAAGAGAGTCCTGATGAAGGAAGGAAGAAATTAGCGTTAACTCCGCATTTGTTTAGAGAACAGTTAAATCCAGATAATTTCGTGGTCGTTCCTAAAGTTTCTTCTGAGCGAAGAAGATATATTCCGATGGGCTATTTAGATGGGTCAACGATTGCGGGCGATAAATTGTTCATTATACCTGAAGCGGAGATTTACCATTTTGGTGTTTTGATTTCAAATGTGCACATGGCTTGGATGAGATCTATAACGGGAAGACTGAAAAGCGATTATAGTTATTCAATAAACATCGATTATAATAACTTTGTGTGGCCCTCCCCAACACCCGACCAGAAAGCCAAAATCGAGCAGACCGCTCAGGGCATCCTCGACGCCCGCGCCCTCTACCCGGACGCCTCCCTGGCTGACCTCTATGATGAGCTGACCATGCCGCCCGAGCTCCGCCGGGCCCACCAGCTGAACGACAAGGCGGTCATGCAGGCCTACGGGATGCCGATCAAGGAGACGACCGAGGAGTCATGCGTCGCCTGGCTGATGCGTCTCTACCAGGAGAAGGTCGCGGAGAAGGGATAACCGGCACTTTACCACGTTGAACCACCGCAGTGGGGACAGTCCCTACAACGTTGAAGGGACGGTCCCCACAACGGTGATTGAGGAGGATTCAGATGAGATACGAGAAGACCAGCCTTCCTGAAAATATTAGGAAATACCTGGAAGAGATTTATAACGATGATGAACTGAGAGATGCATTTTATGACTGTGATGTCGAAATCTATGATGAGGACTGGATCAAAGATCTGGAAAATGATGACAGCTGGCTGGAAGACCTTATGGGCCCCGGTGAATCAAGCTATGATGATCTGAAGCCCTTCGCACGAGACGGCTCCGGAGCATTGTGGGTCGTGATAAATGATGTGCTTATCGGATACATCGGCACTGAGGGTGAGTGCGGTATTGTTGCAAGGAATGTCGACGAATTCATGAATATCATTGCTATGGGAAGATACGTCTCCGATTACTGCAGTGTAGATATCTTGAAAAGCGAAGACGCTTTCCTTGATGGTCTTGATGGTCTGGAAGATTATAATGCGGATAACAAAGAGGTATTTGATCGTTTTATTAAGAAGCATGGATTCACGCAAGATCCCCGTGAACTGTATAATATGATCGTTCAGGGGTTAACGGTGAGACCGTTTTTTGAAATCAAAGCCACCGATGATGATTATGGTGACTCATACTCGTTACTCGGTTGTGATAACGGACAGAAGTCGCTTGAGCAGCTGATAAAGCTGTTGGGGTTATGAACCACCGAGGTGGGGACTGTCCCCACAACGGCGGAGGGACCGTCCCCACAACGGCGAAGGGACTGTCCCTCAAACGTTATCCTGAGGGGCTGGAGGTGATTGAATGGAATTCGGATGGATCAACATATTCGGAGCCGTCATCGTGATCCTTATGCTGATACCGAATATCGGCTATGCGATAAAAAACAAGGGAGAGAAGAATTATTGCACGAACCTGTTCATGAACATCATTGAGCAGATCGGGCGGTACGCCTGCATTGTGCTTATGTGGCTCCCTCTTCTCGTGTGGAAATTTGGGTTTGCAAGCGTGTTTGAAATGATACTTTACCTGGCGTGCAACGGACTATTTCTTGCTGTGTACTGGATCGCCTTTGCAGTCTATATGAATCGCAAGTCCCTGAAGCTCGCGCTGGTTCTTGCGATTGTTCCGGCATGCATTTTCATTTTCAGTGGAATTCTGCTGCGTCACTGGCTGCTTGCAGGGTTTGCTATCCTTTTCGCTGTCGGACATATTTACGTGACTTATAAAAATGCAGTGCATCGCAGAGCCGGAAACTGACAAATAAGACTTTGCAGGGGGTATAGGAATGTGGTTTTGGTTAGCACTCGGTTCGGCGGTCTTTGCCGCACTGACATCCATACTGGCGAAAGTGGGAATTGAGGGCGTCGGCTCCAATCTTGCCACGGCTATCCGCACCATGGTTGTAGTCATAATGGCCTGGGGAATGGTATTTCTTACGCATCAGCAGGGCGATATCAGGTCGATCAGTCAGAAGAACTGGATTTTCCTGATATTGTCCGGACTTGCAACGGGAGCTTCATGGCTGTGCTATTACAAAGCACTGCAGGTGGGGGAGGCTTCCAAGGTTGTCCCGATTGATAAGCTGTCCGTGGTTATCACGCTGGTGCTGGCGTTTATTTTTCTGCATGAGGAATTTACTGTGAAGTCGGCGATAGGCTGTATCCTGATCGGAGCCGGGACGCTGCTCGTGGTTTTGTAGGGCAATTCCTGGTTTCTCGTGATGGCGTAGAACAATATATGAAAGGAAGATCAACATGGAAAAATTCGAATACAAAGTAGTGACTTATGATCCACATGGTTTCTTTGGCGGGAATGTTAAGGAATATCAGATTGAGAACCAGCTTAACCAGCTTGGAAATGATGGGTGGGAACTGGTTGGTTGTACCTCCTCTAACCAAAGCTATGGTGCTACTAAAAGTATAGTCTGTATTTTTAAAAGAAGGAAAGATCAATAGATTCCAGGTTTAAGGGTCCTCGATAACTCGAAGGCTTATGAGGATAAAAATGATAAATCATAGAGTACAGAAATATATAGAGGATCATTCTTTCTGCTCAGAGTACCTTTTCAAAGATTGGGAAGCGTTCCTGGATTTTTTTTTATGAAGAATGTTGTCGCATTTCATCCATCCTTTGGTGGGAGCACTGTAAAAAGAATTTTCAGCACGGATACGGTGGATATTCTGATCCAACCGATCGCGCCGGATAATGTGCTGGGAGCAGAAGATATTTTCTCCTTTACGCTGGAAGGGCTTCCTGTAGATGTTTAGTGTTAAATCCCAACTTGTGAAGGTTGGGATTTTCTACGTCTATGCAAAAAAGATAATGACAATGTGTTGACAACAAACGAATTAATTCATATAATGTTGGCAGAATGGAGGTGCATATCATGGCTACTACGAATTTGAATATAAGAACCGATAAGGAAATAAAAGATCAGGCTGAAAGGATTTTTTCCGAGCTGGGGCTGAACATGACTACAGCTATCAACATGTTCCTCAGAACAACGATCAGGGAAAACGGGATTCCTTTTGCCCTTAAGTTGGATGTGCCGAATGAAACAACCGCTGCGGCAATCGAAGAGGGCAGGCGTATCGCTTCCGACAGCAGCGTGAAGGGATATACCAATATGGATGACCTTAAGGCAGCGCTGGAAGTATGAAGTACGAGGTAAAGTTTACAAATCAGTTTAAGAAGGATCTGAAGCTGGCAAAGAAACAGAGCAAAAATCTTGATAAGCTGTTTGAGGTCGTGAATATTCTTGCTGACGGTGGCTCGCTGGATGCAAGGTATCGCGACCATGAACTGTCCGGCAACTATAAAGGAACAAGAGAATGTCACATTGAGCCGGACTGGCTTCTTGTGTATGAAATCCGTGATGAGGTGCTTGTGCTCATGCTATATCGTCTCGGAACACATTCGGAACTATTTAAAAAATAGTCCGACCAATGAGAGATTATTATTGAAAAAGATGGTTCCTCCCTGCGAGTTGATGCCGTGTGTTGCAAACATCTGAGGACTATCGGAAAGAAAGATTGTGGCATACATTAATGTTACAATAACAGTGGAGATGATCATTTGAAAGTATATACATATAAAGCATGATCTTTTTATGATCTGGCTGGTTGTATTGGTGAAATCGAGAGTGTTTCTGAGGATCAGGTATTAAACCTTGTTCCGGCTGACAACGTGACTACTCAAACAAAAATACAACTTCGGCAAGGTGACTATGTAGTGATAATCTATACTACTGATATCAATCAGGCGTGGAAACTGATTGAATCAATCCAATAATCAGCCTCGAATGAGGCGCTGAGTGTTGTTCATCGTGTAAGCCATGCCATGCCCTGCAAGTCTCAAACTTGCAGGGCGTTTCTTGCTAAAATGTGCGCACACAAAAATATTTGGTGTGCGTATATTTTATTGTTTTTTTTGAGGGTATGCGTATAATAAAAATTGGACACAAGTAAGAACCTGGTGTGCATGATATATTCGGAAAACCCCGTCTTGAAAGGCGTCAGGACGCCATGAAATATGTTGAAATCGACAACCACAAAATGCATATATTCACAGTCGGAGATGAGAGCAGGCCAAAACTCGTATTGATGTCCGGGTCGGGAACCGTCGCTCCCGTGTATGATTTTAAGATCCTGTATGAAAAACTTCTCGCCGATTACAGAATCATTGTGATTGAGAAGTTCGGCTACGGATATTCGGATCTCTACGAAGGGCCGTGCGACATCGATTCAGTGATCGCCTATGAGAGGGAGGCACTGGAAAAAGCCGGAGAAAAAGGGCCGTTTATTTTAATGCCCCATTCAATGTCCGGGCTGGAGGCGATCCGATGGAAGCAGAAATATCCGGACGAAGTCACGGCAATCATCGGACTCGATATGGCTGTCCCGGGGGTTTATCTGCATTGGAAACAGGAAGAAATCGACCGGCGCATTCATTTTATGAGGAGAATGCGAAGACTGAATGACCGCGGATTACTTTTCTGGTATCCCCTCAGTAAACGCGGACTTAACAGGGATGAAATCAGACAGCAGCGGATTTTGAGAAAAAGAAACGCAATGAATCCATGCTTCGAGAACGAAGCGAAAGCTATTCTGGAAAATGCAAAAATCGTGGATCAGGCCGGAAGAGTTGATTGCCCGATCCTGATGTTCGTATCCGACGGCAGGCAGGTCTCAGACGGCTGGATCGGGCATGAACGCGAGTTTGCCGCCCGGATGAAGGCTGAGACTGTTCATTTGAACTGCGGACATTATATTCATTATTACGAAAGTGAACGCATTAGTCGGGAGATCAAGGCATTCGTAAATCGGATAAATAAAATGCAATCACGGGGCGGAAAGTCATGCTGAAAGCAGCGAGAGAGAAGGGTTAAAAAATGAAAAAACGGACGGCTGCAATCGCGGTTGCATTTTCTGTTATTCTGGGAAGCTGTGGAGGATCACAGGGAACGGTTTTTATTTCCGAGAGTGATTCAACTGTGCAGTCAGAAGCGAGTGAAATGTCAGTAAGTAGCTATGATGACCTGACAGCAGAAGAAAAAGAATTGCTGGAGCGTGCGGGAGTGCCCGGCTCGGAGGGTACTCGGCTGACAGATGCTCAGAGCTATGTTCTTGACGGTGTCAGTGATATGCTTAACTATATCGAGACGAAATATCAGGAAAAATTTATCGTGGATTATTTTCATTCGATGAGTGTGAATGAAGATTATGATTCACTGTATGTCTATCCGGAGTGGTCTGATAAGGGTCTTGATATTGTAACGATAGAGCGCAGACAGAAATCAACGGATGGATATGAGTATGCCGATGATTATGCGGCGGCTTATTGCCGTCAAACATTAGAGAGCATGAGTTTACAGTACTTTGTCGAAAAATACGGTGAAGGCAGAGCAAAAATATATATGACAATGGGCTGCGACGAAAGTTATTCATTTGACGGTAAGGAGTCTCCTGAGGAGCTGCTGAAAAATGATGTTGTCTGGGGAAACGGAGTTTTGTTCCTGTCCGAAGCAGACATCGCGGAACAGGATCTGGAAAGCGTTCTCAAGGAGTATGGGGAGGCTCTCCGCGAAGCAGGGATAGAGACCGCAATAGGAGTGTTTCTCATGCGGGCGGATGCGTTTGAATCTGTACGCTATTCGACGTATTCGACTATGTACGAGGATCCCGGAATGTTGATCAGATATGACGTTCTCGTCGGCAAAGAGGGGACGGAGATAAAACGTTTGTCCTGAGCCGGATCGGGGGTTTCAGGAGGAGAGTATGTTAACAACAGCAAGTACTGAACAAGGAAAATGAACCAGACAGAAAAAATTAGATTGTCGGCTTCTGTATGCTCGCCCTGGACCCCGAGGATGAGAATCCTGTTGACAGATACTGTCTCTGGCGTTTTATGATTGACAAAAACGAGCAGGGCAAGGGCTACGGTCAGGCTGCACTTCATGAGGTCATCGAGTATTTCAAAGAGAACGGTGTGGACACGATCTATCTGTCGACTGCACCTGAGAACGAGGTCGGATTGCACGTGTACCATAAGGCGGGCTTTATGGAAACAGGAGAGATAGAAGACGGAGAAGCTATTTTTGTTTTAAAACTCTAAATTCCGGCTTGCCGGGACAATGAAATCGATCCGGGCGTCCTGACGCAATCGGTCAACGGCATATTCCTGACGCCGAGGGTCGTGACAACAGCATGAATATGTGCCATTTTATTCACGCTGTTGTCCCAAGGCATGTGGAGACAGTATGTTTACTAACACACGAGGGTTGAAACGACCCTCAACAGCGGTAAACAATGACTCGGAACCGAAAGAACGATAAACAGGGCTGGTTGAGTGATGAACAAAAGGGGAATGATATGAAACGAATCTTACTGAATCTACTGATCCTTATTACGCTGATGGGTTTATTTACCGGATGCGGCAAACAGTCAGATTCGCTGCCTGCGGCACCCAACACCGAATCTTCCGGGATGATCGAAACAGAATCTGATCAGGATACGACCACCGAAATTGTCTATGATGCCAGAACGCAAACGCTTTCTATACAGGGAGTACAGGATTATGCAGAGCTTTCGCTTCCGGCAGAGGTTAAAGAAGCACGGGTTCTGCAGGTGAAGGATGATGCGTTCACGCTGAGTGCTTATCTCCCGGTACTGAGGGAAGCCGATCTGGAC
>ONHA01000027.1 GCA_900317515.1 uncultured Eubacteriales bacterium | reverse complement strand
GCCTCCTACGTGACCGAAAAGCTCGGTTCCGAGCTCAAATACATCTGCACGATCAACGAGGCCAACATGGGCCTCCAGATCGCCGCGATCTCGAAGCGGTTCCGGCTCATGGCGGAGCAGAAGGCGAAATCCGCGAAGGACGCCGAGGGCACGGTTCAGGTCGGCATGAACTTTGAGAAGATGATGGAGAATATGAAGTTCGCCGCCATGGAAAATGCGCAGATCTTCGGGACTCCGCAGCCCCAGGTCTTCGTCTCCGCGAGAACGCCGGAAGGCGACGCGCTGGTCTTCAGGGCCCATCAGGCGGCGAAGGAGGCCATCAAAGCCATTTACCCGGAGATCAAGGTTGGCATCACCCTCTCCATGCACGACATTCAGGCGCTCCCGGGCGGCGAAGCCTTCGCTGATGCGGAGTGGAACGAGGAGTTTGCCCACTATCTGCCCTACATCAAGGATGACGATTTCCTGGGCGTCCAGAATTACACGCGCTCCCAGTACGGCCCGGAGGGCATGGTTCCCTGCCCGGAGGGTGCGGAACTCACCCAGATGGACTACGAGTTCTATCCGGAGGCCCTCGAGCACGTGATCCGCAGGGTCCACGAGGAGTTCAAAGGCGACCTCATCGTGACCGAGAACGGCGTCGCGGTCTCCGACGACACACGCCGGGTGGAGTTCATCCGCCGCGCCCTCGCGGGCGTCCAGCGCTGCCTGGCCGACGGCCTCCCGGTCAAAGGCTACTGCTACTGGAGCCTGATGGACAACTTTGAGTGGCAGAAGGGGTTCTCGATGACCTTCGGCCTC
Source organism: uncultured Eubacteriales bacterium (assembly GCA_900317515.1). Classification (GTDB taxonomy): domain Bacteria; phylum Bacillota; class Clostridia; order Lachnospirales; family Lachnospiraceae; genus Chordicoccus. The sequence goes on along the minus strand of ONHA01000027.1, from coordinate 39,163 downwards.
ATCGCGGTGGATCGTAAGACCCAGGAGCGGGCTCCGAAGCCGAGTCTTGCGTTTCTTGGCGGGTACGCGAGGTAATATCCTTCATAAAGTGAAAACCCCGGCAGATTTGCCGGGGCTTTTTCGTGATGCGTCATTTTCTTTATTCTATTGTCTTCCAGTCCTTAAGAATCCTCTTTTCACTGTCAAAAGAGACCCCTACTCTGATCAGTTTCCGGCTGTCTGCCGCATACGGTGCGGTATATCCCCTGTCCTCAATCTGGGAGAGCGCCTCTTCGGCGGTGCCATCGCGCTTGAACTCAAAGAGGTACACATACGCATCCGTCTCGACGATGCAGTCTGCCCTTCCCTCCGCACTATGCACCTCCGCATGAACATATTGACCGAGGAGCGTAAAAACAAGATAGATAACCGTCTGGAAATCGTGCTCGAATGGCACGTCCTTCGTCGTGTATGGGATGCTCGCAAACAGGGCAATGAAGACATCCCTCATGCGCTCAGTATCGCCCCGCATAAGGCAGCGGCGGATGGAAGAAATATCCTTTCCGGACCTTGTCGCCGTGACAGGGGCGTATTCCGGCATGAGACTTCGAAGGAACCCGTACTTAACCTCCTCATTTGGGAATCCCAGGATATATTCTCCAAATTCGGGCTCATAATCCGCAATCGTAAGATATCCTGTCTGATAGAGCAGAGGAACCGGATCCGGGTTGTCTCCCCGATAGTCGGAGAGTTCCTGCCCGGTCGCGGAAAGGGTTCTGTCGGAGAAGGAGGATACATCGAAGCCGATCTCCCTGAGGCGCCTCACAAGGAAGGTCGGCGTTCCTGTCTCAAACCAGTAATCCCCGAACTCCATATTTGCAAAGCAGTTCAGAAGACTGAACGGGTTATAAACTCCCCCGCTCGTCTGGTGGAACCGATACCCATCGTATTTTTTCTTAAGCCGCGCGAGGCACTCATCTTTTGGGAGCTCCTGCTGCGCCGCCAGCCTTTCGATCTCCGGTTCGAAATTGTCCGGAAGCTCCTGCCCCGTGATTCCGCAGATTCCGGCATAATCCGAGACCATCGAGATATCGTAGAGCTGGTTCAGATCGCTGAAAATGCTCACCTTGCTGAACTTCGTCACCCCGGTGATGAACACGAACCGGATATAATCATCGTAGCTCTTCAGCGTACTGAAGAACCCCTTAAAGACCGCCTTATTGTGCTCCTCAAGCGCCGGATCCTTCATCACCTCAAGGAGCGGCTTGTCGTACTCGTCCACGAGGATGACCACCCGGCGGCCGGTCCTGTCTACGGCTCGCCGTATGAGGCTCTGGAACCGCTCCTCCAGCGGGCAGCCTTCCTCACTCGCCCCATAGATCGCCTCGTATTCGCTTAGTATGGTGCCGAGCACTTCGTAAATCGCAGTCTTGCGCTGGTAATCCTTCCGGTTGAAATCAAAATAAAAAACCGGATAGGGCTTCCACGCATCCGCATCCCCCTCCACAAGACGTTCGATCTGAAGTCCCTTAAAGAGCTCCTTTTTTCCCTCAAAATAGGCCCTCATGGTGGAGAGCAGCAGGCTCTTCCCGAACCTTCTGGGGCGGAACAGAAAATACTGCCGGCTCCCCTGCGTCAGCCTGTAGATATATTCAGTTTTGTCGACGTACACAAACCCGTCACCGCGAAGGCTTTGAAAGCCCTGCACGCCGATCGGGAGCTTACGCAAACCGTATCCGTTCATGTTCCGCCTCCAAAAATGTAACTATTCAGCATCATGAAGCAGCCGCTTTTGCGTCCTCGAATGGGGGTGCTGAACTGTTACGTGATCTCTTCCTTTTAGTTTAGCCGAAAATGAGGCGGACCTCAAGCGGTTTATGCGCAATGGATCAGCAATGTCCAACTACATACAGCAATGCTTAGCTTCGCTTTTCTTCTCTCGGTATTCATACATCACACGGCCTGCCCAGGTGAGATCTGGATGTTAATGGTGTCAGGCAGAGCGCTTTGCAAGATCGCTTCACATAGTGGGCTGGGAACGTCCATCCGGTAAGCTGCGGCCCCTTTATCGTTCAATAAGAATCCTTTATAAAAATGCCCCCAGTGGGAACGCTCCCGCCGGGGGGTTCATTTTCAGTATTTATCTCCCGCCTTTAGCACCGGCAGCGCGCCGCAGAGATCGAATCATCTCCCTCACTTCCCAAAGCCCGTCGTATTCTCCGGTACAATCTGCTATAATAATGTCAGAAAGGCTGCAGACGATCTGCGTAAGCCACATAAGGAGGCCTATATGGCAAATCATATCACCGATATCCATTGTCCTACGTGCGGAGCTGCCGCCGAGTTCGATATCCGGCGGCAGGAATATCTGTGCGGCTACTGCGGAGGAAAGGTCCGGATTGGCGAAGCCATCCGGGAAAAGCAGGGATTCCGCGCCGCAAGGAGTGCCCGTCTTAAGCAGCAAGTCAAGAACTACAAGATGTTCTCGGCCTCCTGCAGCCGGTGCGGGGCGAATGTCATTTTCGAAGAAAATGAAGCCCTCTCCACCTGTCCCTTCTGCGGCCAGAGCCTTGTCCGGAAAGAGTATCTCCACTCGGACAGTCTGCCGGAGCTTGTCATTCCGTTCAGGCTGACGCAGGAGGAAGCCGGGCAGAGGCTGGAAGACTGGTGCCGGAAAAACCCGCGGAAGCGGGAAGCGCGAAAGCTCCTGCCGCAGATTGGCAAAATAAAAGGATTTTACCTCCCCTACGAGCTCGTTCGCGGACCTGTCCACATAAAAGCAAGCCGCATGGACGGGGGCAGTCTCTACCGCTGCGAAGGCTTTCTCGACGGAGAATTTATAAACTGCTCCTCCCAGCTCGACAACCTGCTTCTGGACGGCATGGAGCCGTTTGACACAGCTGACCTTTCTGAATTTGATTTTGCCTATGTCGCGGGACAGCGCGTGAAAATCCCGGACACAGATGAAAAGACCCTGCTCTCCCGCCGGGACCGGGAAGCGGAGACGCTCTATACCCCGGCGGTCCGGAAAACATTTCAGACCAAAGCCGTCAGCGTGAAGGCAGACACCTCGTCCGCAGTCCGCCTCCCGGTACTTCTGCCAGTGTACTACATCTCGGAAGGGGAACTTCAGGCCGCCGTCAACGGCCAAACCGGAAAAGTCAGCGTCCGGGCAGAGAAGGACTCGCATTTCTTTTTTCTTCCCTGGTGGGTCAAGGCGATCCTCGCGACGCTTGCATTTTGCGGCGCCTTTCTTGGCGCGGTCTTCCTCTCCGGTGCAGAGATGGGGGCTGCTCTCCTGATCGCAGGTGCTCTTGCCGTTTTCTATTTCATCGTGACCCTCTGTCTCTACAGCGACACGACCAAAAACCGCCTGTTTGTCGTGTCGGGCAGGCAGATTTACTCATCGGGCGAACAGAACTTTAAGCGTGAGAGCGGATTCCTCGTGCCGAGTGAATCGGTGGTGCGAAGAAAAACGGCCGTACCGGTTTTCTTCAGCAGGGTCGACGGGAAAGATCAGCCCGTGACGCTGAAATTTGCGACGCCGGCAAGGGTCCTTAGGATGTGTCTGCTCGCCTTTATCGCCCTCTTCCTGCCGGTCATTATCGCGCTCTTCCTCAACGGCTTTGACATCCGGGGGATCCATCTTGAGGGTTCCGCCGTGTGGTTCTGCATCATGGTGCCGGTCGTGCCGATCTATCTGCTGAAATTCGGCATCGTGGAACTCTATAAGCATCCATGGGTTTACATAACTGACGACGACGGCAGACAGAGGCGCTTCCGGAAAAAACCTGATCCGAAGACGATCCGGTCTGCTCTTTCGTCAGTCCTCATGGCAATGTTCATCCCGCCGGTCAGCCTGGCCGTCTGGTTCGGCATCATTTCCTTCTGTGTCATCTGTTATCTGACAGCGTTCGGTTGAAAAAGTCACAAAATGAAACCCCGGCAGGAGCACCCGCCGGGGTCTTTCATTTTCAGCGTTTATTTCTTTCCCTTGATCATCGACAGCGCGCCGTAGAGGATCGAATCGTCGCCGAGCGCCGCAACCTTGAGCTCGACCGTATTGCGGATCGACGGCATGCAGTAGCGGTCAACCTCCTTCAGGATCTTCTCAAGGAAGATGTCGCCTACCGCCTCGATGACGCCGCCGCCGTAGACGACGATGTCCGGGCTGATCGTGTTGATCATGTTGCCGGTCGCGACCGCCAGATAATGGCAGGCTCTGTCGACCGCCTCAACCGCCACCGCGTCTTCGGCCGCAAGGGACTTCTTCAGCATTTTGCTCTTGAAGACGCCGTTCTCGATCTTGTCGCCCAGCATGCTGGAGCGGCCGCGGGTCACCTGCTGCACGATGTAGGCGCTCATGCCCTTCTTGCTGGAGAAGGCCTCAAGGCATCCTCTCTGGCCGCAGTTGCATAAGGGTCCTTCCGGATCCAGGATCATGTGGCCGTACTCCGCGCCCTTGAACTGATTGCCGGTGAAAAGCCTGCCGTCCAGGATCAGGCCGCCTCCCATGCCCGTGCCGACGAAGAAACCGACGACGTTCTTGTAGCCCCTGGCCGCACCGTAGTAGTACTCGCCGAGGACGCCGACGTTGACGTCATTTCCGATGAAGAACTTGATGCCGGTCTTCTCCTCGATGGACTTCTTGATGTTGTAGTTTCTCCACGGAAGGTTCGGGGAGAACAGGACGACGCCCGTGTCCTGGTTGATGACGCCCGGAGCGCCGGCCGCGATCGCGTTGATTTTCTTCTTGTCGATGCCTGCGGCCTCGATCATCTCCTCGACGACCGAGACGATGACTTTCTCGACATTCGCGGAGTCGTCGCCGGACTGCTTGGTTTTCTTCTTTAAGCGGTAAATGATCTCGTCCTTCTCGTCAAAGATCGCGCCGAGGATCTTTGTTCCGCCGATATCGAGACAGATATTATAGTTCTGTGCCATAAAAATTTTCCTCCTTGCAAGAGTCATATGTTAAACATTACTATAATTATACCGTATTTTCGCAAAATAACAAGCAATATTTCACATAGTTAACGGTTCGCAGAGGGGGACGGTTCTCCTCTGCGGAGAACCGTCCCCCTCTGCGAACTCTCACACTTCTTCAAACAGCGGCGTCGAAAAATACCTCTCCGCCGTATCCGGCAGCACCGTGACCACCGTCTTTCCGGGACCCAGCTTCTTCGCAAGCCGAAGCGCCGCGCACACGTTTGTGCCGCTCGAGATCCCGCACATGATCCCCTCCTTCGAGGCGAGCTCCCGGGAGGTCCTGAGCGCCTCCTCGTCGGTCACGATGCAGAGCTCGTCGTAGATCTCCGTATTCAGGATTGGCGGGATGAGGCCGTCGCCGATCCCCATCTGGACATGGGTCCCGATGGAGCCGCCCGAGAGGATCGCCGCATCCTCCGGCTCGACCGCCCAGATCTCGATATCCGGGTTCGCCTCCTTAAGGGCCTCGCCGATGCCGGTGATCGTGCCGCCCGTCCCGATGCCGGAGCAGAAGCCGTGGATCGGCTTCCCGACCTGATTGAGGATCTCCTGACCTGTCACGGTCTTCTGAACCTCGACGTTCGCGGGATTCTCAAACTGCTGGGGCACAAAGACGCGCGGGTTCTCGGCTTTCATTTTAAGGGCGAGATCCACGCAGTCCTGAATGCACTTTCCGATGTTGCCGGCGTCGTGGACCAGCATGACCTTCGCGCCGTAGTGGACCATCAGCTTTCTGCGCTCCTCGCTGACCGAGTCCGGCATGATGATGACGGTCTCGTAGCCCCGGACCGCGCCGACAAGAGACAGGCCGATGCCCTGGTTGCCGCTCGTCGGCTCGACGATGATGCTGTCCTTGTTTATGAGGCCCATCTCCTCGGCTCTTTTGATCATCGCGTAGGCGGTGCGGGTCTTGATGGAGCCTCCGACGTTCAGCCCCTCGAATTTGACCAGCACTTCCGCGCCGTCCTTCGGGGCGATGTGGTTCAGTCTGATGATCGGTGTGTTGCCCATTGCTGCCAGAATGTTATCGCAAATCATGATTGTTCTCCATTTTATCCTGCCGGAAATGAAAAACACCCCGACATCCGAAAGTACCAAAGCTGTCTGCCTTCCGGATAGATCCGGTCAGCGCACATCAGCATGATTTTAATGCATTTTCCTTTATTTGACAAGAAAAACCTGCCCTACCCGGCAATGGCCATAAGGCCGGTCACGCCCGCGATTGCCAGGAAGAGAGAGCCCATGAGGATGAAGCCGCAAATCCTGGGCGTGATCTTCCCGATGGGTTTGATGAGCGCCAGCGTGAGCAGGATCATGCCGGCGGAGAGGCCGATGACGGCCGCCGTGACACAGAGTAAGAATAAATATTTTAACATGGTTCCCCTTAAAAAACGGGGCCGTGTCATCCACGGCCCCGCCACCAAATCGCATGTGTGTCTTACAGGACATCGTCCCTGTTGATGTAGCCCGGCTCTTCCGGATCCGCAACGATCTCCTTGGTGTTCTTGATCGTGACCCATTTGTCGACGACCTGGCCTTCGATATGAACGCCTTCGCCGATCGTCGTGTAGGCGAGGATCAGGCAGTCCTTGACGACAGCGCCGGCCTTGATGGTGACGTTTCTGCCGATGACGCAGTGGTCAACCGAGCCTTCGATCACGCAGCCGTTGGAGACGAGGGAGTTCTTGACGGAGCCGCTCGCCTCGACCTTGGTCGGGCAGGCATCGGTCGTCTTGGTGTAGATCGGCCAGTTCGCCTTGAAGAGGTCCTTCGCGGCATCGAGGTCTGTGAGCGCCAGGTTGGCGTCATAGTAGCTCTTAAGGTCTGTGACCGCTGCGAAGTAACCCTTGTGAGCAACCGCACGGACATCCAGCTCTGCGCACTTCGCGCTGACGATCTCAGCCAGCGTGTAGGTGGAGGAGATGCTCTTCGCTTCCTTGACGAGCTCGATGAAGAGGTCTTTCTTCATGACATAGGACTCTGCGAAGATGTTCTTGTCCTTCGTGTTGCCGAGGTTGCGCTCGATCGACTGAACACCCTTCTGGCGGTTCAGGTTGAGGACGTCGCAGTTCAGGAATTTTTCCTTGGCGTTGTCAACCTTGTGGAAGAGCAGAGTGATGTCCGCGCCGGACTCGATATGTGTGGTTAAGAGCTTGTCATAGTCCTGAGCATAGATCATGGTGCTCGGCGCAATAACGACATACTCCTGATGCGCTCTCTCGAGAAGGTCGAAGTTCTCAAGGAAGCCGGCGATATCGGTCTTGTAGATCTGGTTCACAGCCGCAGCGCCGCAGAAGATCATCTGCAGTTTGCCGCGCTTGGAGTTGATGTTGTAATGACGGCCGGTTCCGAGGTGCTCGTCCAGCGAACGCGGGTTCTGTGTTGCATCCGCATAGACCATAATTCTCTCGATACCGCTGTTGGAGAAATTGGAGACCGGGAAATCAATAATGCGATAACGGCCGACGAACGAGAAGGAACTGATCGGGCGATGAGCCTGAAGTCCTTCTACATGGATCCGGTTACCGGATGTTGTAACAATACCGAGTGCTTTTGCCATTTTACTCATCCCCCTTTACATTCTTAGCGACGAGAAGAATCTCTTCGCTGTCTGCGCTGCCGACAACAGCGTTCTTGCCGATTTTAACATTGTTGGCAACCAGTGCGCGGGTAACAACAGCGCCCGCAGCGACCTTTGCGCCCGGCATAAGGACGGAGTCAATGACCTTAGCGCCGGCTTCAACGACCGTGTCGGTGAAGAGGACGGAGCGCTTGACCTCGCCGTCGATCTCGCTGCCCTGTGTAAGGTAAGCAGTCTCTACGGAAGCATCCGGTCCGATGTAAGCCGGCAGTGCGGAGGCGTCTTCCGTGTAGATCTTCCACGTGGTGTCATCAAGGTTCAGCTCGTTGGCATCAGCCAGAAGGTCCATATTGGCCTCCCAGAGCGAATCGATGGTTCCTACATCCTTCCAATAGCCTTTGAACTTCCATGCGACGAGCTTTCTGCCCTCGTTCAGGAATGCCGGGATGATGTCATTGCCGAAGTCATGGCTGGAGTTCGGATCCTTCATGTCGGCGACGAGTTTCTTGCGGAGAACCTTCCATGTGAAGATGTAGATACCCATGGATGCCAGGTTGCTCTTCGGCTCCTTCGGCTTCTCCTGGAACTCAACGATGTTGAGATCTTCGTCAGTGTTCATGATACCGAAACGGGAAGCTTCCTTCCACGGAACCTCGCGGACCGCGATCGTGGCGTCAGCGCCCTTCTCTCTGTGATAGTCGAGCATCTTGTCATAGTTCATCTTGTAGATATGGTCGCCGGAAAGGACCAGCAGGTATTCCGGATCATACTTGTCGATGAAATCGATATTCTGGGAGATGGCATCAGCCGTGCCGCGATAGACATCCAGACCCTGATCGGCTTTTTCACGCGGGGTCAGAATGAAGACGCCGCTGTCGCGGGTGTCGAGACCCCAGCGTCCGCCCTGAGCCGCATAGCTGTTCAGTTCGACAGACTCGTACTGGGTAAGAACACCGACGACATCAATGCCGCTGTTCGCGCAGTTGGAGAGCGGGAAATCGATGATGCGATATTTTCCGCCGTAGGACACTGCAGGCTTGGCGACTTTGTTGGTCAGGTCATGGAGACGGCTGCCGCGTCCGCCTGCCAAAATCATTCCTAACATTTTGTTTTGATTCATAGTGAGACCTCTCTTTCCTTGAGATTATCATTGTTTACGTGAAGCCGCGCCCTTAAGGGGCGCATTCTCACTCATGGTTCTATTGTAACATATTGTTTTCAATTATGCCTTAAAAAATGAAAATTTTTTTCAAAAATTTCACCAGATTTTACAAGTTTCACAGGGTTCGGGCTCACTGTCCCCTGGCTTCCCCCTGCACATCCCGGAACCCGGAGAACGAGTCATACAAAGTAAACCGGCACTCTCCCCCGAGCGCGGCAGGCCCCGCATCCGTGTCGGCCGAGTTGTAGGCAGCGCCGCCCGCGGTCCTTATAAGAAGGTTCTCCTCCGTCTTCGGAACCAGATACCATCTGTCCGTCCCGTCCGTGAGAACCTGGAAGAGCTGCTCGTCTCCGCCCGTCTGTTCCTTCTGGATGAGCGGCCGGCTGCCGTCGGCCCGCGCCTCCCCGAGCGTCATATAAAGCCCGCTCTGCCGGTTCTTCACCGTGTAGTACCCTTCCGCTTCATATGTAAAATAAAAATCCTGGGAGAGATCATAGGGAAGGAATGTAAAGAGGCGGATGTTGGCTCCCGGCAGGGATGAACGCCCCGCCACGGAGAGCATCATGCCGCTCTTAAGATCGCTCTCAACCCTGTAGAGGCCGTCCGGGATCGTCTTTGCCCCGGAGGTGACCGTGAAGACCTCCGATGCAAGGACCTTCGTTCCGGCCGGGTCCGCTGCCGTCACCCGGTATTCATAGATTCCCGGCACCAGAGCATCCGTGCCCTTTTCCCCCTCAAGGCCCGACAGGTCGAAGGACTGCGCCTCCGGCGCGGCAGAGGCCGCAAAGATCTCCTGCCCGTCCGGGAGATAGACGCCGGCTGTCACTTCCGAGAGCATCTCCGTGTCCGTGACGGTCCCTTCGGGCATAAAGCCATCTCCCTGCCGGATCTTCCCCGGTGTCGTAAGGCCGGTCCCCTCCGGTCCGGTTCCCGGATCCTCCGCCTCAAAGGGTTCCTCCGGAAAGGCCGGACGGATGAGGCCCCAGTATGTAAGACCGCCGCCGATCTCCCTGTAATCATTGAGGAGACGGATCACTCTGTCCGACCCGAACCCCTGGTGGAACGATACGCGATCGGATTCATAGACGGCGACGTGCCCGTAATAGCCGCCCGTGTATACGAGGATGTCGCCCGGAAGCGGGCTTCCATCGCGGATCCGCTCAAACCCTCCCGGGAGGTCATTCGTTCGGTAGGATCCGGCACTCCCGGACACGGGTGTGACGCCCAGAAATTCATAGTAGGCCTTGATCAGGTCTGTATTCTGGGCTCCGTATGCCTCGTCGTAATCGATGCTCTGCCCCACACGCTCATCGAGCCATGCGGCTGCCTCCGCCCGGGTCACTGTCCTCTCCGGGGCAGGCTCGGCGGCAGCATATGCGGCCCCTGCGGACGCCGTACCTGCCATATACGTTAAAACGAGCGCGGCTGCCATTGCCGCGCCCACCCGTTTCATGTTCTTCGGCATATAAAAGTCTCCTTCTCATGCGCACTCATGCCGGTTCATTTTCGGTCAGCCTGTAAAATGCTGCTCCTTAAGAAAGCTGTGCGGGAGCATTTTCCCCCTCAGCCGGCTTCTTTACGATCATCTTCTCGAGCATGTCGCGGCGAAGCACCAGGTTCTTGGTGAACGGATTGATGATGAGAGCCGCGAGTCTCTCGTTGCGGATGACCTGCATGCCGCACTCCGCCGAATCCATCTGGACCCACTGGAAGCGCTTCCGATAGTCCGCGGGGATCTCGTCCCTCGTCGTGAAGGCCGGGAAGAGACGGTCGCCGTCCTTATTCTTTAAGATATCCGGGACAAAGCGCACGGGATCCTTCGGCTTGACCGGCGTCTTGCCGACCGCCGCCTTCATCGCTTCGAGATCGCTCTTGGACATCAGGATGTGCATCGGAACCCAGAGCTTCGTCCCCTCAAGCCCCTTGACGGCGGTGAGGAAGCTGTCCTTGTTCTTCAGGTCATAATGTCTCTCGATGAGGTAGGTCAGGATCTTGCCGCTCTCCTCGCTCTTTTCGATCTGCTCCTTCGTGAGCGGCGTCATGCGCGGTCCCTGCGGAACCGGAGCCGGTGCGGGTGCCGGAGCTTCCTCCTCCGCGGCGGTCTCGGCCGGGGCTGCGCTTTCGGCTTCGGCCGGGGCTGCGCTTTCGGCTTCGGCCGGCTCTTCATTTTCTGCTTCCGGAGCGGCCTCAGCCGTCTCCTCCGCCTCAGCGGCCGAAAGGATCTCGTCCTTCAGCTCTGCGAACGAAGCCGTATTGCCATCCGGTGTCTTTTCTGTTTCCTTTTTTTTGAATCTGTCAAATAAACCCATTTTCTTACTCCCTTATTGCTTAGATCATGAAAATCTTAAAAACAAGTATACCACAAATACCAAAAAAGAACAACGAATAAGGTCTCTTCTTATGGAAATTTCCCTTTAAATTAGCACCGCTTTGCGATAAAATGAAACCATGAATGAAAAAGCCCTGAAAACACTCGAATACGATAAAATCATCAGCCTTCTCACCGAGCGCGCCTCGAGCCGCCCGGGGAAGGCTCTCTGCGCTGCGACCTTGCCGCTCACAGACTTACATGAAATCGACCGGCTGCAGGAGGAGACAGCCGCGGCGGTCACGCGCATTTTCGCAAAGGGAAGCATCTCTTTCGGCAACAACGCCGATGTGAGGGGTTCGCTTCTCCGCCTGGACCTCGGGAGCGCCCTGAGCATCCGGGAGATCCTCGAGATCACGAAGCTTCTGGAGAATGCCGGCACGGTCCGCAATTACGGCAGAAAAGAGCGGGAGGATGCACCCGACGACATCCTGACGCCTCTTTTTTCCGTGCTTGAACCGCTGCCCCAGGTGACAAATGAAGTCCGCCGCTGCATCCTCTCCGAGGAGGAGATCTCCGACAACGCCTCCCCGAAGCTGCGCCAGATCCGTCGCTCGATCAAGGCGGCCGGTGACCGCATCCACACCGAGCTTAACCGCATCATCGCCTCCCACGGCAAGGATTACCTGCAGGACAGCCTGGTCACGACCCGCGACGGGCGCTACTGCGTCCCGGTCAAGGCGGAATACAAGAGTCAGTTCGGCGGCATCGTCCACGACATGAGCTCGTCGGGCTCCACGCTCTTCATCGAGCCGACCGCCGTCGTGAACCTGAACAACGAGATCCGCCAGCTCGAAGGCGAGGAGCAGAAGGAGATCGAGGTGATCCTCGCAAAGCTCTCCGAGATGCTGAACGGCGAGGCCGGCTTCATCCGCCAGGATTACGAGATGCTGACCGCCCTCGACTACATCTTCGCCCGCGCCTCCCTCGCGCTCTCCATGAACGCGTCACGGCCCGTGCTGAACGATCAGGGGATCATTGACTTAAAGAAAGCCCGCCACCCGATGATCGACAGGAAGAAGGTCGTCCCGATCGATGTGCGGCTCGGAGAGAATTTCGACCTTCTGGTCATCACCGGACCCAACACCGGCGGCAAGACCGTCACACTTAAGACAACCGGCCTTCTGGTTCTCATGGGGCTCTCGGGCCTCCACATTCCGGCTGCGGACCAGAGCCGCATCGCGATGTTCTCCGAGGTCTACGCGGACATCGGAGACGAGCAGAGCATCGAGCAGAGCCTCTCGACCTTCTCGTCCCACATGACCAACATCGTCGAGTTCCTGGACACCGCGGACGAGCACTCCCTGGTCCTCTTCGACGAGCTCGGGGCCGGCACCGATCCGACCGAGGGCGCGGCCCTCGCCGTCGCGATCCTGGACAGCCTGCACGTCCGGGGCATCCGGACCGTGGCCACGACCCACTACAGCGAGATCAAGGTCTACGCGCTCCGCACGCCGGGCGTTGAAAACGCCTCCTGCGAGTTCGACGTCGCGACCCTCTCCCCGACCTACCGCCTGCTCATCGGTGTGCCGGGCAAGAGCAACGCGTTTGCGATTTCCAAAAAGCTCGGACTCTCCGATGCAATCATCGAGGACGCCAGGGGTCTCATTTCCGACCAGGCGGAATCCTTCGAGGACGTCATCTCGGACCTTGAGTCGAAGCGCGTCGCGCTTGAAAATGAAAAGCAGGAAGCAGAGCGCACCCGCCGCGAGATCGAACAGCTGAAGAAAGACCTGGCTTACCAGAAAGACCATCTGGCGGAGCAGAAGAAGAAGCTGATCGCAGAGTCCCAGGTAGAGGCGAAACGCATCCTGGAGGAGGCCAAGGCCTACGCGGACAAGCAGATCGCCTATTTTGCCAAGCACGGCGGCATTTCCACCGGCAAGGAGCTCGAAAAAGAGCGCCAGGCCTTACGGTCCCGCATCAACGAGCTCAATTCCGGCATGAGCGATATCGGAAAAGATACAAAGTCCGGCAGCCTCAAGAAGGAGGATCTGAAGGTCGGCGACCCCATCCGCGTCCTCTCCCTGAACCTCAAAGGCACGGTGAACACGCTGCCCGACGCAAAGGACCAGCTCTTCGTCACCTGCGGGATCATGCGGATGAAGGTGAAGCTCACCGATCTCGAGAAGCTGGATGAAGCCGATATCACGGCTCCGGGCATCAAGAAGTCCTCCGCCGGCAAGCTGCGCATGGAGAAGTCCATGACCGCGACCGGCGAGATCAACCTGCTCGGCCAGACCGTGGATGAGGCAGTTATGGCGCTTGAGAAGTTCATCGACAACGCTGCTCTGGCCCACCTGCCCAGCGTCCGCATCGTTCACGGCAAGGGCACCGGCAAGCTCCGCCAGGGCGTCCAGCAGTACTTAAAGCGCAACAAGCACGTAAAATCCTTCCGCCTCGGTGAATACGGGGAAGGAGACGCCGGCGTGACCATCGCCGAGCTGAAATAAGGAGGGGCCATGGCTGCAAAACAGAAAATTCTCATCGTCGACGACGATAACAACATCGCGGAGCTCATTTCCCTCTATCTCACCAAGGAAATGTACGAGACCCGGATCGCGGAGGACGGCGAAGAGGCTCTGTCCATCTTCCGCGAGTTCGACCCGAATCTGGTCATTTTAGACCTCATGCTTCCGGGCAAGGACGGCTATGAAGTCTGCCGGGAGATCCGGCAGATGAAGGATACCCCGGTCATCATGCTCTCCGCCAAGGGCGAGACCTTCGACAAGGTCCTGGGACTCGAGCTCGGCGCGGACGATTACATGATCAAGCCCTTCGACTCCAAGGAGCTCGTGGCGCGCGTGAAGGCGGTGCTGCGCCGCTACAAGGCGGCATCTCCGCGGCCGGTCGAGGTGCAGCCCGACGCAAAGATCGTCGAGTACCCGCACCTCACGGTCAACCAGACCAATTACTCCGTCCTCTACAACGACCAGAACATCGACATGCCGCCCAAAGAGCTGGAGCTCCTCTATTTCCTGGCTTCCCATCCGAACCAGGTCTTCACGCGCGAGCAGCTCCTGGACCACATCTGGGGCTTTGACTATGTCGGTGACACGCGGACCGTCGATGTCCACATAAAGCGTCTCAGGGAGAAAATAAAAGACTACGGAAACTGGTCGATCGCAACCGTCTGGGGCATCGGCTACAAGTTTGAAGTAAAGCGCAGCTGAAGCGGCAGCACAGGTCTGCCGCCGGAGAATTCCGGGCATGAAGAAACGTCTCTATCTAAAATTTATCGCGGCCTACATGATCCTGGCCGTCGTCGAGCTGCTCGTCATCACCTCGCTGGGACAGCAGCTCGTTTTTGACGCGCTCGTAAAAAACCGCGCGGAAGGCCTCTACGCGGAGGCGGGAAAGGCTTCCTCTCTCAGGGTCAGGGGCTATTTTTCCGGCGATAAGTCCGCGGAGAGCACCTATGCCAGTCTCTCCATGGCCGCCTCGGTCACCGGCGGCACGATCCGCGTGATCGGAACGGACGGGACGATCCTCATAGATACCTCCGATTCTTTCCGCACCGACGAATATCCGGTCATCGAGTCCTTCAACTATGCCGCCTTCGGCCCCAAGTATTACGAGATCAGCACCTTCTTCGGCCAGTACGGCGAGGAGGTCCTCTCCGTCATGTACCCAGTCACGAGCGGTCTCTCCACCAGGGGCTATATCGCCGTCAGCCTGCCTCTCACCAGCATACGGGAGGAGACGGCCGATATCCTGAAGCCCGTCGTGATCGTCGGCATCATCAATTTCGGCCTTTCCTTCGTCATCCTGCTGGTTCTCGGCTTCTCCGTCTACGTGCCCCTTCGAAAGATCACGGACGGCGCCAAGGCATTTGCCTCCGGCAACTTGAACCACACGATCGAGGTCGCAACGAACGATGAGATGGGGTATCTCGCCGACACGCTGAATGTGATGGCCGCCGAGCTCCGGAAGAACGAGGAGTACCAGAAGAAATTCATTTCCAATATCAGTCATGACTTCCGCTCGCCGCTCACCTCCATCAAGGGCTTCACCGAGGCGATGACGGACGGGACGATCCCGCCCGAGCTGCACGAAAAATACCTCGGCATCATCGCCCAGGAGACCGAGCGTCTCGAGAAGCTGACCAACTCCGTCCTCACCCTCGAAAACATGGACATGAACAAGGGCTCCCTCTCAAAGTCTGTCTTCGACATCAATGGTCTCCTGAAGAAGACAGCCGCCGTCTTTGAGGGCAGCTGCCGCAAAAAGAAAATCAGCATCGACCTGGTCCTGACCGGACCCGAGCTCAGCGTGAACGCCGATTACGAAAAAATCGAGCAGGTCATCTATAACCTGCTCGACAATGCGATCAAATTCAGCGAAAAAGGCTCTGAAATCAAGCTGGAAACTACGATCCGGCACGGGAAATGCGAAATCTCCGTCAAGGACGAGGGCTGCGGCATCCCGGCCGCGGAGCTCTCCTACATCTGGGACCGCTTCTACAAGAGCGACTCCTCGCGCGGCAAGGACCGGAAAGGCTCAGGCCTCGGTCTCTCCATCGTGAAGGAGATCGTCTCCGCCCACAACCAGACGATCAGCGTCGTCAGCACCGTAAACGTCGGCACCGAGTTCATCTTCACGCTGGATCTCGCCTGACCGGGTATGCGCCCGGGATCTTCAGAAGCTCTTCCGGCTGTTCGCGGTCGAGATAGCGGATCCGCTCTCCGTTCTTCAGGATCCTCCCGGGACCCGGCATGAGTTCACCGATCACGGCTGCGGGGATCTTCATTTTACGAAGCCCGGCAAGATACGGCTCCGGATCCTCAAGGACAGCCAGAAGGCAGTTCTCCGAGAGCGCATAGTAGGGATTAATGTCATAGAGTTCCAGGATCTCGATCGTCTCCTGACGAATCGGGATCTTTTTTATGTCAACTGCAAGGCCGGTGTCCAGCGTCTCCGCCATGCGCCAGAGCGCGGAGAAAATGCCTCCCTCAAAGACCGGCCGGCAGTAAACAGCCTCCTCCGGCCGGGGAAGCTCCCGGAAGGCGGCCGCAAGAGCCGCCTCACGCATGAAAAAAGAAGGGAACCTTCTCTCGAGTTCCCCTCTCTTAAGCTCCGCAATGCGCGTCTGCGCATCAAGTGCAATACAGTTAACGGTCAGGATCTTCATGGATTTACTTCTCCGGATGCCGTCCGTGCGGTCGCAGCCTCTGCCTCCGCCGTCGTCATCTTGTAGGTAATATTGTGTTCCGCAAGGACCCGGTACACCATCTCGAGACTCTCCGTCTCGAAGGCGGTCCGGAGAGCCGTGAGCAGGCTCTCATCCGCGCCTGCCGTGCCGATCGTGTATCTCGCCGGCGACATGCTGTACTCGCTCGCGTTGTACCAGTCGTTCGATTCGAGGACATTGTCCACGTAGACTTCCTTGTAGACCTCGGCGGCGACACCCTCGTGGGGGTCCTGATCTAGCCGGATGTAGCCGACCGGCTTCTCCGGGTCCTCCGTGAAGTTGTCCGGTGCCGATACTTTCGAGAGGACCTCTGGGCGGTAGACCACCTTCCGGTTTTCGGGCCGCGTCTCCAGCCCGTAGATATCAAAATGCAGAACTGTCCCGGCCACATAGCCCTTGATATAGATCGGTGCGTCCGTATTGTTCGTAAAGACGAAATCCTTGCCGCCCTCCTCGGAGATGGCCGCGTCCATGGACGGCTCCACGTAGCTTACGATCATCGAGTGATTGACGCGCTCGTCCACGGCCAGCTCTGCCGCCATCACGGCCTGGTAGAGGGTCGTCGAGACCTGGCAGATCCCGCCGCCGTAGGTGTCGACGACAGCGCCCTCCTCGTAGGAGTGGGCCAGCTCGTAGCCGTTCTCAGCGGTGAAGGGCACCAGTTTTTCGAGTGTCGAGAAGCTTTCGCCCGGGTAGAGCATCGTGTCGGAGATGAGGCGCATTGCATTTCTGATATTTTTCATGCGCTCATCGTTCGAGCCGACCGCATCGGTCTCGCCGCTGCCGATATTGTCCCTGATCTTGGCCAGTTCCTCCTTGTCTCCGGTCGGCGGCAGGACCTCCGTGGTGAGCGAGACATACGGATCGCCCTCCTGCCAGCCCGAGGTGAGATAAACCATCAGACGGCTGAACGCGGCGTCCTCATCGATCCGAAGCCCGCTTGCGCCGTCCGAAACGTAAGGCGTCGTCCCGTTAAATGACAGCTTGCAGCTGACCGGGGCGACGTAGACGGATTTGCCGATATCTGAAATAAACGACCGGATGCTCTGCGCATCGTAGGACCTGTCGATGGAGAGCCTGTGTCCGCCCGTTTCAATATCCTTCTTCACTTTATAGCGGGAAATGAGATTCCCGGAGACACCCAGCCTCGCGGCATCTTTTACCACGTCCGGGTTGTCCCAGGTGAATCCCAGATCCTTAATCGGAATCGTGAATTCCTGCCCGCCGGCTTCCACCGTCAGCACGCTTGCCTCCATCGATTCCGCAAATTCCTTCACCGCTGCCTCCGCCTCCTCAAGGGACATGCCGGAGACATCGACGGCTCCGATCGTGACTCCCTTCGGAGTCCGGCTGACATCGTCCGCCGCCAGGGCGGGCGCCACCAGAGTGAGGATCATGGTGATGATCAATATGACGGCGATCACGGCAACGACGATCCGCTGCATTTTTCTGTCCATCATAATTAAGCCCTCCAAAAGGAGCGGGACTTTCGTCCCGCCCCGTCTCATTTAATCGAGCGGATACTTATCCGTCAATTCCTTAACGATTGCTTTCGCCTTGTCGATATTTTCCTCGCCCTGAAGAACCAGAGCGATCGCCTCGGCGATCTTATCCATGTCGTCTTCCTTCATGCCGCGGGTCGTCACGGACGGAGTGCCGAGACGGATGCCGGAGGTCACGAACGGAGATCTGGGATCGCGGGGAACCGTGTTTTTATTTGCCGTGATGTTGGCGGAATCGAGGCGGGCCTCCAGCTCCTTGCCGGTGATCTCAAGACCGCGGAGGTCAATGAGCATCAGGTGATTGTCCGTGCCGCCGCTCACGATCTTGACGCCGCGGCTCATGAGACCGCTGCAGAGTGCCTGGGCATTCTTCACGACCTGCTCCGCGTACGCCTTGTACTCCGGCTGCATGTCCTCCTTGAGCATGACCGCCTTGGCAGCGATCACGTGCATGAGCGGGCCGCCCTGGGAACCCGGGAAGATCGCCTTGTTCAGCTTGTGCTCCTTCGCGAACTCCGCGGAGGAAAGGATCATGCCGCCGCGCGGGCCTCGGAGGGTCTTGTGGGTCGTGGTCGTCACGACATGCGCATAGGGGATCGGGCTCGGATGCATGCCCGTCGCGACAAGGCCGGCGATGTGGGCCATGTCAACCATGAGGTAAGCGCCGACGGAGTCAGCGATCTCACGGAGACGCTTGAAGTCGATCGTGCGGCAGTAAGCGGATGCGCCGGCGACGATCAGCTTCGGATGGCACTCCTTTGCGATGCGCTCGCACTCGTCGTAGTCGATGAAGCCGTTCTCATCGACGCCGTAGGGAACAGCGTTGAAATAGTTGCCGGAGACATTGGCAGGTGAACCGTGCGTCAGATGACCGCCCTCGTCGAGGCTCATGCCCATGAAGGTGTCGCCCGGCTCAAGGAGCGCATAGAAGACCGCAAAGTTGGCCTGGGCTCCCGAATGCGGCTGGACGTTTGCGTAGGTGCAGCCGAATAGCTCCATCGCGCGGTTTCTGGCGAGGTCTTCGATCTCATCGACAAATTCGCAGCCGCCGTAGTAGCGGTGGCGGGGATATCCTTCCGCGTATTTGTTGGTCAGAATCGATCCCATTGCGGACATGACGGCTTTTGAAGTCCAGTTTTCCGACGCGATGAGCTCGATGTGGGAATTCTGGCGTTCAAACTCCGCCTGAATCAGGTCTGCGATCTGGGGGTCTGTCCTTCGGATGTCCTCCATCGTGTACATAATAATAGTTCCTCCTCTTATTTTAAAAAAAACTTACGACCTTTTTAATGTCCGAAGGCTCAGTCCTTCGGCTCCGGGGCTACTCTGTCTCCTCTGCCCCTCATATTTGCGAATTTGGTGTATTCCGGCAGCCAGACCAGCTTGACCGTGCCGATCGGGCCGTTTCTCTGTTTGGCGATAATGATCTCCGCGACGCCCTTCTCCTCTGTATCCTTGTGGTAGTAATCGTCACGGTAGATGAACATGACGACGTCCGCGTCCTGCTCGATGGCTCCCGATTCGCGGAGGTCGGAGAGCATGGGCCTGTGATCGTCTCTCGTCTCAACCGCGCGGTTCAGCTGGGAGAGCGCGACGATCGGTATGTTGAGCTCACGGGCCAGGGATTTAAGCGCGCGGGAGATATCGGATATCTCCTGCTGGCGGTTGTCCGAGCGGCCGCCGTTGCCGGCCATGAGCTGCAGATAGTCGATGAAAATGATCTGGATATCATGGTCCAGCTTGTATTTGCGGGCCCTGGAGCGGAACTCCTGCAGGTTGATGCCGGGCGTATCGTCGATGATCAGGTGCGAATTGCTGATGACGCCGGCGCCTTCCACCAGCTTCTCCCACTCATCGTCCTTCAGGTTGCCGGTACGCAGCGCCTGCGCGTTGACCCGGGATTCCAGTGCGAAGAGACGGTTCATGAGCTGATCCTTGGACATCTCGAGCGAGAAAATGGCACACGGTATATTCTGCCGGAACGCCATATACTCCGCGATGTTCAGGACAAAAGCGGTCTTTCCCATGGAAGGACGGGCCGCGATCAGGATGAAATCCGATCTCTGCAGGCCCGATGTCTTGTTGTCAAGATCGATAAAGCCCGTCGGAAGCCCCGTCACATGTCCCTTGGACCTCGAAGCCTCCTCGATGCGGGTCAGGGCGGCCAGGACAACGTCCCTGATCGGGACATATTCCCCGGTCGACTTCTGCTGCAGGACTCCGAAGACGGTTCGCTCCGTCTTCTCAAGAATCTCCCCGATATCCGATTTGCCGAGGTAGCAGTCATTTTCTATGTCCGAGGTGACCCGGATGATCCGGCGCAGAAGCGCCTTCTCCGCCACGATATTGGCGTAGTAGCGCACGTTTGCGGAGGTCGGGACCGCCGCCAGCGTGTCCCTGACAAAACTCATGTCCGCGATCTCGGGCGGAACATCCTTCTCCTTCAGGCGGTCCTCCAGCGTGATCACGTCCACCGGCCGGCCTTCCTCGGCGAGCTCCCGCATGGCATCGAAAATAAGGCCGTAAGAGCGCTCGTAGAAATCCTCCTTGTCGAGGATCTCCACCGCCGTCATCACCGCCTCTTTTCCCATCAGCATGGAGCCGATGACTGATTTTTCCGCCTCCAGCGAATGAGGCGGTATGCGCCTTACAAGAGCCTCTTCCATAACTTAGATCTCTTTCACAAGTACTTTGAGCTGGGCAGTTACCTTGGGATGTACACGGACCTGGACAGAGCTCTCGCCGAGCTCACGGAGCGGAGATGCGAGAACCATCTTCTTGCGGTCGAGTTCGATCCCGAACTGTTCCTTCGCCGCATCCGCGATCTCTTTCGTAGAGACAGAGCCGAATGTCTTGCCGCCGGCACCGACCTTGATGCCGACCGTCACGGTCTTCTCCTCGAGTTCCTTCGCAAAAGTCTGAGCCTCCTTCAGCTGGGCTTCCGCGATGCGGGCTTCATTTTGCTTCTTGAGCTGAATGTCCTTCATGTTCTTCGGAGTCGCCTCCACGGCGAGCTTCTTCGGGAAGAGCATGTTGCGGGCATAGCCGTCCGAGACATTCACAATATCATCTCTTTTTCCGACGGATTTAACGTCGGCAAGCAGAATTACCTTCATCAGATTTCTCCTTCCTCCTGCATTTCTATGATCGTGTTCTTCAATATATCGATTGCCTCCCGGACCGTCCGTCCGGCAAGCTGTGCACCGGCAATATTCAGGTGACCGCCGCCGCCGAGACGCTCCATGATCAGCTGGACGTTGATCTCGTCGATGGCGCGGGCGCTGATGTAGATCTGGTCGTTGTAATCGGTCAGGACAAAGGAAGCCTTTACGCCCATGACCGAGAGCAGCTCGTTCGCCGCCTGGGCGGCCACGACTGTCGGGTTCCTGAGGCCGTAGCTCTCGCATTCGGAAATGGCAAAGCAGGACTCAAATATCTCCGCCTCCGCGATCGTCTTCGACTTGGCACGGAGGTCCTCCATGCGCTCGCGGAACATTTTACGGATGCGCGTGACATCCGCGCCGTTTCTTCGAAGATAAGCCGCCGCCTCGAATGTGCGGACGCCGGTCCTCGTCAGGAAATTGGATGTATCCAGCATGATGCCGGCATAGAGGCAGTCCGCCTCGAGCACCTTGAGCTTCAGCTTCTCGTCAAAGTACTGGACGATCTCCGTTACCAGCTCGCATGCGCTCGACGCGTAGGGCTCGATGTAGGAGAGGACCGCCCCCTTGATGACCTCGCGGCCCTGGCGGTGATGGTCGAGGACCACCACTGAATCCGTCATGTAGAGCAGCTCCTCACATTCCGTATAGTTCGGCTTGTTGGTATCGACGACGACCACCACCGAGGAATTGCCCACCATCGTCTGCGCTTCCCGCGATGTGATAAACATGCGGTCGGCATAATCGGGATTATTGCGGAATCCCTCCACGAAGGGCTTGATGGAATCCGGTGGTGAATCTATCACAATATAAGCCGGTTTGTCAATTGATTTCGCACAGCGGTAGATGCCGATGGCCGCGCCGAGCGCGTCCGTATCCGGTATCTTGTGGCCCATGATAAAGACTTCCGTCTTTGCGTCCATGATCTCCTTGAGCGCATGGGCCTTGACGCGGGCCTTGACACGGGTGTATTTTTCCACCGACTCCGTCTTGCCGCCGAAGTATCTGGTGTTGTAGCCTTCCTTCACGCAGACCTGGTCGCCGCCGCGGCCGAGCGCCAGCTCCAGCGCGCTGCGGGCGATCTCCGCGTTCTGCAGGAACGAGGTGTCGCCGTAGCCGATGCCGACGGAGATCGTGACCGCGATCTCATTTCCGACATTGACGGTCTTGACTTCCTCCAGGATGGAGAAGCGCTTCGCCTCGAGCTCATCCAGCGCTTTTTTGCGGATCGTGAAATAGTACCTGTCTTTTTCCGTCTTCCGGACAATTCCGTCGACGTCGGTAAAATACTTGTTGATTTTTCTCTCGATAAGAGCCAGAAGAAGCGACCGGCGAAGCTCATCGACGCTGTCCAGAGCCTCATCATAGTTGTCGATGGAGAGAAGACCGCAGACGATCTGGTTTTCCTCCTTCTCGGAGCGCAGGGCCGCATATTCCGTCTCATCAAAGAGATAGAGTGCGACCACGGAGTTCCGCTCCAGGTCCTCCTCGAAATCGATGAACTCGGCGCCTTCGAGGAGCTCCTCCATCACGATGACCTGGAGGGCCGCCCGGTAGGTCTTGCCGTTCTTTGTGACCGTCACTTCGCTCTTCATTTCCTCGCCGGGAAGGCGGGCCCCTGTGATCTCCGGGTAAAGGGCCGCGATGTTCTTGTGGTAGTCGCCATCCTTGCCGGAGAGCTCCGCGAACGCATCGTTCATCCAGAGCACCGTCCCGCGGCTGTCAAGAAGCGCATAGGGAAGGATAAACTCTTTGAGGAGCCGGTTCTGCACCTGCCCGTACCGGGCGGCAAATGTCACAAGCTCACGGTTCAGCTTTGATTTCTTTCTTCCGTAGAAAAGGCCGGCAACAAGAAGATAGACAAGAAGGCCCGCGGTTCCGATGAGGCCTGCTTTTCTTCCCGAAAATGCAAACAGCAGCACATCCGTAACCACCCACAGAGCCGCAAAATGAAACGGTCTCTGCAGGTAACGGTTCACTTCGGTTTTGATATCCACTCGTTCCATAGAAATCTCCGTATGTTTAAAAAAGGCCGTCATTACGAGCTGTAATGACGGCTTTTATTATAACCTGTCGTTTGCCCGGCGTCAACCGGATGCGAAGGTTTCCCCGCTTCCTTAATCCTGAACGTACGGAAGGATTGCAAGATGGCGGGCACGCTTCACGGCAAGGGTAAGCGCACGCTGATGCTTTGCGCAGTTGCCGGTGATGCGGCGCGGAAGGATCTTGCCGCGCTCGGAGATATATCTCTTAAGCTTGTTGACATCCTTGTAGCTGATCTCGCTGTCCTTGCCACAGAATACGCAGACTTTCTTTCTTCTGCGGAATCCGCCGGGTTTTCTTCTGAATCCGCCTTCGCGGCCTTCTGTATTTCTCTGATAAGCCATTTTTAGATTCTCCCTTCTCTCAAATGATCCCGTTTATACGAACGGGAGCTCCTCGTCAATTCCATCCGGAATGTTCATAAATCCGTCTCCCGACGTGTTCACCGCCGGTGCCGGACGGCTCTCGCGCCTCGGTGCCTGCTTCTCTGCCGGCTCCTGCGGTACGTAAGCGTTGTTCTGGCTGGCCGCCTTGCTCTCCGCGAACTCGATGTTGTCAAGAACGATCCGGTTGCGGTAGACCATCTGGCCGTCGCGTCCCTGGTAATTGTCGTTCTGCATCGAACCGGAGACAACGACCTTGGTTCCCTTGTGGATGTATCTCTCCACGAACTCGGCCTGCTTTCCGAAGGCCACGCAGTCGAAGAAGTCAGCATCCTGCTGTCCCTCTCTCTTGAATCTGCGATCAACCGCGATACGGAAATTAGCCACCGTCGTTCCGCTCGAGCCGGCAGAATACCGGACTTCCGGATCACGTGTAAGGCGTCCCATCATAACCACTAAATTCATTCTGTTTACCTCATTTTTCTGATATTATGTCAATCATCAAATGGGCTATCGCTTATTCCGCCGCTTCCTCTGCCGGAGCTTCCTCTGCCTCTTCAGCAGCAGCTTCCTCAGCCGGAGCTTCCTCAGCTGCGGCTTCCTCAGCCGGAACTTCCTCGTCCTCGGCCTCGACTTCCTCGTCAGCCTTGTCCGGGGTCACCTTGAAGGTGTCGTTCTCGTCTTTTCTGACAACGAGATAGCGAAGGACATTGTCCATGATCCTCATGCGCTTCTCAAGCTCGTTCGGGCAATCGCTCTCGCCTTCGAACTGGATGAAGTAATAGTAAGCTTCGGTCTGCTTCTGGATTTCATACGCGAGCTTTCTCTTGCCCCATTCCTCAACTTCGCCTACCACACCGTCGTGGCGGGAGATGTAACCCTTCGCCCTCTCGACGACTGCAGCACGCGCATCGTTGTCAAGCTTTGCCGAGACAACCAGTGCTAATTCGTACTTGTTCATGTGTGTCTTTCCTCCTTATGGACTTTTGGCCTCCCGGACTCCCCGGGAAGCAAGGTTTAGTGTGAAACTCTCACAAACAGTTAATTTATCACATCCTGCGCAAAAACGCAAGCAGGAAAATGAAAATCACTCTATTTCTTTTAGCAGCTCTCCCGCGATGAGCGCCGCGTCAGCTCCGTCGATATGCCCGCTCCGGTCAAGGTCCGCGGCATATCTCCCGTAGTTGGTGAGACCTGTAAGCCCCTTTGCGGCGCGGAGAGCCGTAAGGAGATCCGCAAGACCGGTCATGCCGTCGGTGTCCGCGTCGCAGGGGACCGCAGCCATGCCTTCCCCGATCCCGTAGGCATAGATCGGAATGTTGCCGAGTGTATTGTAGGTCCTGCCGCCGATCACAACGCCCGCGGCCGAATCCGCCCAGGATGTACCATTATAGTAGAAGGATTCCCCCTCATGGCAGACAGTCACCGCACCTTTTCTGTCCAGTCCCTCAAAGAGCACGCAGTTTCTGTTATCCGCTCTCACGGTCAGCTCCACCGTAAAGGTCTCGCCCGCTCCGATCATCACGTTTTCCGGAAGATCCGCCTTGTAAAAACCGCCGTACACCGTTTCACCCGTGACAACCGCCCGTTCCGTGCCGGAAGACGGATCGGACGGATCCGCAAGGTCGCTCAGAACCCTCGCGGTGTAGGAGGCATTGGCCGGAAGATAAAACCCCACTCTGTCGAGGATCGTCTCTTTTTCCGCCGTAAAGACATTGGCTCCGCAGACCGCCGCCGTGCTCTTGGCCGTCTGCGAGTAGCCGGCTCCCGTATAGGAATATACCGTATCGTCCCGCATCGCTCCCGGCTCGCGGGCCTCCATCACATAGGCCGCCGGATCCGAGAGCGATGCGTCATTGTAGGAGATCCAGAAGAGGCCGTTCTCGCCCCAGTCTTCGCCCCAGCTGTTTATAGCCAGGAACGCGCCCGTCCCCTCCTGGGTCTCCTTCGCGTCATCCCAGCCGATGAGAGTGACCGCGTGGTCGGCGGCAGGCTTTGTATCGTCATCGGAAGGCCACTCCGTATAATACGCATTCAGCTCCTCACTGTAGTCGCCCTTCTCGTTAAAGCTGACCGACAGGGCGCCGTACTCATAGATAAGCTCCCTGATCGTCTGATTTTTCGCCTCCCAGGACTCGCTCTTCCAGTTCTCCCTCTCCTTCGGCCAGGTGCCCGGCCAGATCACGCGGTCAATCGCGGCGATATCCGCCGTGCGGTCGCTCTCCGAAAATGCAAACCTCGTATTGTACGGGTAGAGCGTACCGTCCGCCGCCCCGTAGTGGCGGGCGAGAGACGCCGTCGCCATGACATAGTTCCCCCTTGCACTGTACCAGGTGGGCGACGGGATCCACGAATCTCCCTCTCCGAACCAGGTCCCGTAGATCATCTGGAGCTCCGAAAAATCCGTTCCCTCCCCAAAGCCGTTTTTAAGAAGGTTCACCTCCGAGCTCTTCATCGCGGCGAACGCCCAGCATGTATTGTAAATGCCCTGCGTCTCCACCGCCGGCAGCTTTTCCGGGCGCCAGGCGGAAGGCAGGTCCGCAGCGCCGACCGTTCCCGGCATCTCCTCCGCAAAGGGACCTTCCTGCCCCTCCGCCTCCTGAGAAACGGGACCCGCGGACATCTCCTTGTCCGGATCCCCGGTCAGAAGAAGCGCGATATCCGCCGGCAGAAGTCCCCCCTCCGCCTCCCCGGATGATTCCTCAACGCCGAGGAGCACGGTCTCTTCGTCCTCCGCGATCACGATGATCCCGGGCTGTGTGTTTTCATTTTCCGCAAAAGAAGGCACAGCGCTTCCGATAAGAAGCACCGTGCCTGTAAGAAATGCGATGAGACGCTTTTTTATCATGTCACCTCACTGTGATCTGACTGAAAACCTGCCCGATTGGCTCGCGGATCACCAGATCCGCAGCGCTGTCGCGGCCGGTTGCCGATTTATTGATGAGAACGAGCTTGTCGCCCCTGAAATAGTCGATCAGGCCGGCGGCCGGGTAGACCACAAGGGAAGTCCCTCCGATGATCAGGCAGTCCGCCTCGCTGATGGCCCGGACAGCGCCGTTTATCGTATCATTGTCCAGCCCTTCCTCGTAGAGGACGACGTCCGGTTTCACGGTGCCGCCGCAGTCGTCGCACTTCGGGACCGGCTCATGTTCCCTGATGTACTCGGGTCCGAAGAACTTGTGGCAGCGCGTGCAGTAATTCCTGTGAATGGATCCGTGCAGCTCGTAGACCTTCCTGCTGCCCGCTTTCTGGTGCAGACCGTCGATGTTCTGGGTCACGACCGCGGTGAGCTTGCCCGCCGCCTCGAGCTCCGCGAGCTTTTTGTGAGCCGGATTGGGCTCCACATCCGTGATCAGGATCCGGTCACGGTAGAAGCGATAGAACTCTTCCGGCTGATGCACGAAAAATGTATGGCTGATGATCAGCTCGGGCGGGTACTTGTACTTCATGTTGTAAAGCCCGTCCTGGCTGCGGAAGTCCGGGATCCCGCTCTCCGTCGAGACGCCGGCTCCGCCGAAAAAGACGATTCTATTATGCGTATCGATAATTTTCTGAAGTTCTTCCGTTTCTCTGCTCACAAAAACACCCCCTTCACATAAAATGCATTGCTTTTTATTTTCCCGGATGATCCGTCGACACCAGCTTTCCCATCACGACACAGCGGTAGGAGCTGTCCGAGGTGCAGGTCGACAGGGTCACCGTGTAATCATTTTCCGAGAGCGGAACGTCGTTTGCGACATCCGAGGCCGCCTGCATCCGCTTCTCCCAGTCAAGGAAAGTCTCTCCCCTGCCGTCAAAGAACGTATAGACTTCCGAGTCGAGCGGCGTGTTCATGACCGCGTAGATATGATAGCGGTAGTTGCCGTCCGGCGTCAGGATCCAGAAATAGGGGGCCGCATCGTAAGCCTGCTGGTCCCTTAAAAACTTCAGCATGCCGAACATGCTTCCGTTCTTCATGTTGTGCCCGTAGACGATGGTGTTCGGGTCCGAAAAATCCGGAGAGTTCATGCAGTCGGCGAAGATCGCCCCTGCAAATATCTCCTCCCTGCGGAACGTCCGGTGCAGATAATAATCGTTGTCCGTCCCCTGGCAGATCGGGTAGCTGATCGAGGGCTGCGCATCCACGTAGAGCCAGCCGATGATCTCGCTGTTGACCGCCTTAAGGGCATTCCAGTCGACGGTGAGGGGCGGCTTTGCGTCCTCAATAAGGCCCCGCTCTTCCTCCGCCACAGCCGCGGTGCTTCCCGAGTGCTCCGGGATCTCACCGCTGCCCGTCCCCGCGGGCTCTTTCACCTCCGGTTCCGAGCCGCCGGGCTTCGTAAACTCCTCCGCGAGTTTCTCGTACTCCTCCCCGGCCGCATGGTACCCGTGATAGATCGAGTACAGCTGCCAGGCCGAGTAGAGAAGCACCGCCACCGCGATCGCCATCACAAGAAGTCTCAGTACTTCGACGAAGGCATTTTTTCTTTT
The DNA here is from genome assembly GCA_900317515.1 of uncultured Eubacteriales bacterium. Lineage (GTDB taxonomy): Bacteria > Bacillota > Clostridia > Lachnospirales > Lachnospiraceae > Chordicoccus. The sequence continues at coordinate 11,334 of ONHA01000027.1, read as the reverse complement.
GCTCTTTTTACGTCCGGCCATTTGCATGTACCTTTTGAGTGATTATTTTCCTTCCAGAATTTTATCGATGCTCACGAGCCTTACCGCGAGGACGAACACTTCCGTTGCCTTGCGCAGTTCCTCCTCCGTCGGGTAGGAGGGAGCGATGCGGATGTTGCGGTCTCTCGGATCCTTTCCGTAGGGGAACGTTGCGCCGGCTTCCGTCATCTTGACGCCCGCCTCTGCGGCCTTGGCGACGATCGCCTTCGCGCAGCCGTCCATGGAATCGAAGGAAATGAAATACCCGCCTCTCGGCTTCGTCCACTCTCCGATCTTGAGGCCGCCAATCTCACGCTCGAGCATCGTCTCGACAAGCTCGAATTTCGGGCGCAGGATCGCCGCGTGCCGCCGCATGTGCTCATGCATGTTGGCCATGTTGCCGAAATAGCGGACATGGCGTAGCTGGTTCATCTTGTCGTGGCCGATGGTCTGAACCTGCATATATTTCTTGATATCCTTGAGGTTCTTCTGGGAGGTCGCGAGCGCGGCGATGCCGGCACCCGGGAAGGTGACCTTGGACGTGGAGATGAACTTATACACCATGTCCGGATTGCCTGCCTTCCGGCATTCCGTCAGGATCTCGAGCAGGTAGTCCTGCTTCTTGGGATCATCATAGAGATGATGGATCGAGTAGGCGTTGTCCCAGTAAATGCGGAAATCGTCCGCCGCCGGCTTCAAGTGAGCAAAACGGAGCACCGTCTCCTCCGAGTAGGTGATGCCCGTCGGGTTGGCGTACTTGGGCACGCACCAGATTCCCTTGACTTCCGGATCGTTGTTGACGTACTCCTCGACCATGTCCATATCCGGGCCGTCCTCGTGGAGCGGGATGTTGATCATCTCGATTCCGAAGAACTCCGTGATCTTGAAATGGCGGTCGTAACCCGGCACCGGGCAGAGGAATTTCACTCTGTCGAGCTTGCACCAGGGCGTATTGCCGCAGACACCGTGGGTCATGGAACGGGCCACCGTATCGAACATGATATTGAGCGACGAGTTTCCGAAAATGATCATATCCTCCGGCTCAACCTCGGACATCTTGCCCATCAGGTACTTGGCCTCGGGGATGCCGAACAGGACACCGTAGTTGCGGACGTCCGTGCCGGTCTCATCATTGTAATAGACTTCCGAATTCAGGACATTCATCATCTGGCGGGAGATGTCCAGCTGTGCCCTCGAGGGCTTGCCGCGGGACATGTCAAGCTTAAGGCCCGCTGCCTTGACTGCTTCAAACTGCTTCTCTCTGTGCCTCTTCTCGGCGAGCAGCTCTTCCCTCGTCATATCACAATATGCTTTCATACTAATTCCTCCTTGCGCAGTGCGGCATTTCTGCGTTTACGATACCTTTTGGTGCCTTCATTTTATATCACGTTCCTTTTTGTGTCAATTATAAACCGAAAGCGCCGCCCTCCGCCCGGTTTGTGTTGGCTAATTCGTTTTCTGATGATAAAATATCCGTATTTTGAGAGAGGTGTACCGTCATGTCATTTTTTGAAATTCTCCTGATCGGCATCGGGCTCTCCATGGACGCGTTCGCGGTCTCCGTCTGCAAGGGACTCTCGCTCCGGAAAATAAAGCCCTCCCACGCCCTCGCCGCCGGACTCTGGTTCGGAGGCTTCCAGGGCCTCATGCCGGCGCTCGGCTGGCTCTTCGGCTCCCGCTTCTCTTCCTATATAGAAGCGGTCGACCACTGGATCGTCTTCGTCCTGCTCCTCTACATAGGCCTCAATATGATCCGCGACGTGATCCGGGAGAAGGCGGAAGGCAGGACGGAGCCCGACGATAAGGACAGGGATTTCTCCCCGAAGGTCATGCTTCCGCTCGCGGTCGCGACATCCATCGACGCGCTCGCGGTCGGCGTCTCCTTCGCGTTCCTCAAGACTCCGATCCTGCGGCCCGCCCTCATCATCGGCGGGACGACCTTCCTCTTCGGCGCGGCCGGCGTCGCGATCGGGTCCGCGTTCGGGGCGAAGTTCAAGGGCACGGCCCAGATCACCGGCGGCTGCATCCTGATCCTGATCGGGCTCAAGATCCTCATGGAGCATCTGGGGCTGGCGTTCTGGGTATAAATAACTAAGCAAAAACGGACGGGCTGTCATCGACAGCCCGTCCGTTTTTGCGCTTAGAACACCACTCTCCCGGCACACCCGCACGGAAGCACAAGCCCGTTCTCCGTGACCGGCAGGCCGATCTCGCCCGCCTCCACGTAAGAGGGGTGTTTCTCCTTAAGCGCCGCTGAGAGCATATAGCTCATGGTCCCCGGCTGCAGCCCGGTCGTGTAGGAATTGAGCAGCATAAAGAGCGGCTTCTCCGAGAGCACGTCCGCAAGCAGGGTGAGAAGCGGCCAGATCGTCTCCTCGATCTTCCAGACCTCCCCCTTCGGGCCGCGCCCGTAGGAGGGCGGATCCAGGATCACCGCGTCGTAGGTGCTCCCCCGGCGGATCTCCCGCTGCACGAACTTCGTGCAGTCGTCCACAAGCCAGCGGACGCTTCTGTCCGCAAGGCCGGAGGCGGCGGCATTTTCCTTCGCCCAGCCGACCATGCCCTTCGAGGCGTCGACGTGGGTGACCGAAGCGCCTGCGGAAAGCGCCGCGAGCGTGGCGCCGCCCGTGTAGGCAAAGAGGTTCAGCACCTTGATCGGCCGGCCCGCCTCACGGATCAGCTTCGAAAACCAGTCCCAGTTGGCCGCCTGCTCCGGAAAGAGCCCGGTGTGCTTAAACCCGAGAGGCTTCAGGTTGAACCTGAGGTCCCCGTAGGTGATCTGCCAGGACTCCGGCAGGTTCTTCACGTCCCACTCTCCGCCGCCTTTGGCGCTTCTCGTATAATGGCCGTCCGGACGCCTCCAGGCAGCCCTCTTTTTCTCCGTGCTCCAGATCACCTGAGGGTCCGGCCGGACCAGGGTGTATTTCCCCCATCGCTCCAGCTTCTCTCCCTCGGAGGCGTCCAGCACTTCGTAATCCTTCCAGTTCTCAGCGATCCACATGTCTATCTCCTTACGATCTTTTTTCTATACCGATGAGCATGATCTCCCGCGCATTTCCCCCGGCAAGCTTTCCGATCAGCTCCGCCAGATCCCGCGCACGGGGGCCCGCCATCCCGCCCATTCCGGCGTTGTGGGCGGTCAGCCGTCCGTTCTCTTTGGAAATGAAAATCGTATGCACCATCGCTCCGATATCATCCCCGTCATTGTAGTACACAAGAATAAGAGCGCGGCAGGAAGCGGCGAGTGCCTCCATATCCTCCCGCAAAAAGACGGGCTCCGCGGAAAACCCGAGCCGCCGCAAAAACCGCACCGCCGCAAGCGGCGCCGTGCCGAATCGGCCCTTAAAGCTCACCCCGTCTTTTCCGAACGCCTCGATCAGCCGGTCGAGCCTGGGCATTTTCCCGGTCAGAAACGAGAGCGCGTTAAAAACCGCGATGATCTCACAGCCGGCGTAGGCCATGCTCACGCGCCCGTAGCGCATGTCTCCGTAACACGGCTGGTCCTCGATCAGTCCGCGGCTTTCCCTGATTCGATCCACATGGTTTCTGAATGCCGCCCGGTTCGCCCGTCTCTCGGCCGGGTCCGCCTTTCCGGCCCGTTTTGAGGCGGTGTCCCAGAGCTTTACGAGGGTTTCATTTCCCACATGGTGAGGGATCAGGCCGCCGATCCCGGACCGAAGCCCCCCGCTCATGAGGCAGCCTCCTTCTTGAGCGGGATCAGGATCTTCAGTTCGAACGCATCATTTTTGATCTGGGTCGTCAAAGTACCGTTATACTTCTGCACGGCATGCCGCATGCTGCGGATGCCGTAGCCGTGGTTCCTCCGGTCGGCCTTGGTCGTGACCGGCAGGCCGTCCCTGAAATTCACTTCCGCCCGGCAGTAGTTGGTCATCATAATGAAAATAAACCCGTTCCTCTCCGTCACCATGAGATGTATGAGCCGCCGCTCCGGATCCACCTCCTGAATAACGCTCTCAATGGCATTATCAAGAGCATTGCCGAAAATCGAGCAGATATCGGTCACATGGATCGCATGCAAAAGCTTTCCGTCCGCGACGCAGGTGAAACGGATCTTATTTTTTCTCATAACGGAGGTTTTTCCGGCGATCAGCGTGTCGAGAACTGCATTTCCGGTCTGCTGTTCCGGCCGGAAATCCTCCAGCTCCTCCTCGAGCTGATTGAGCCAGAGCTCCCGCTTCTCAGGGTCAATCTCCGCCCGCATGCCGGCGATCTGATGCTTTAAGTCGTGATACTTGATATTGATGAGCTCGATTCCCTGCAGATAGTTGCGGTACTGGTCGTACTGGGCGTTCAGCGCGGTGTTCACGGCCGCCGCCTCCCGCTCCGCGACCAGCTCCGAGATCCGGCTCTGGTGAGCGAACATGATGGCCAGGCCCGCGAGGTCAACCATCGTGCGGAGTCCGAAGACATCGATGGGGAATCTCACCGAAAACGGTGTCTCCGTCGTGACAAAGCTTATATTGGACATGGAAAATGCAAGCACCGCAATCAGAAATACGGAAGCCGACTCGCGCCAGGTGATGGACGCGATAAATCTGCTGCTCCCCCTGCCAATCAGCCAGCTCCCGGTCAGGGCGACCGCCAGATTGACGAGCAGTGCTGTCGCCAGCCTGAACAGATCATCGCCCGGCGGAAACCCTAAGAAGAAAAACTCTATCTGCCATTCTAAAGAGGCCGTAAACTCCGCGGTGAGAAATGCAACCATCGTGTAATAAAAAACAACGACCGGCGGCAGCAGGCAGGCCGAATAGAGAAACAGTCCCATGCCCAGCACCGCCAGGATCATGCAGGGGATCCAGAAGACTCTCGGCACATTAGCCGTCATCTGGAGAAAGACCGTCTGGCACACGAGGAACAGGACGGCCTTTGCGATAAACCCCGGCCACCAGTTTTTCCGCGGGAAACAGCCACAGACGACCATAACCGCGATCCATTCGGAAAACGCGGTCAGGAAGCGCGGTATGTCCTGCACGACGACCCTTCCGTCCACTCAGGCCTCCTTTTGCACTCACGTAGTGCCGATATATTCCGCCAGGGCAGCCATGAAATCATTTTTCCTGGCCCGGCTTATAAGAAGCTTTGTGTTTCCCACAAGGCAGAAGTTCCCGTCCACCCCCTCGATGTGCATGAGGTTGACCAGATAGCCCTTGTTGCTGCGGAAAAATCCGCTGCGGCCGAGCTCGTCCTCGATGTCCCCCATCTTGCCCCGCGCCCGGTAATCGCCGTTCTTCGTGTGGTAAATGAGAACATGCCCCTCACTCTCCACATAGAAAATATCATCCGTCCTCACACGCACGTACCCGGACGTGAGCGGTATAAGGACCATACGGCCCTCACTCTTCCCCGCCCGCTCGATTGCGCGGGCAAGCTTTTCCTTAAAAGCAAAATAAGAGACAGGCTTCAGCACATAATCGACGGCATCCACAGCGTACCCCCGGATCGCGTAATCGATCCGGTTGGTGATAAACATGATGACCACCTTGCGGTCCATACCGCGTATCTTCTCCGCCGCGGTCATGCCGTCCATAAAGCGCATCTGGATGTCCATCAGGATGATGTCGAAATTACCCTTGTAATTTTCGGCGATCTCATCTCCGTCCCGGAACCGCTCGCACTTTATCTGCACGCCCATTTCGCGCTCATACTGCGAAAGAAATTCCTGCAGCTGCTCTGCACTCCCGTCCTCATCTTCCACTACAGCGATCCTAAGCAAAGCCTTCCGCCTTTCTCACTCGTCCCAGCCGTCGTAAAACCGAACATTCGCCGCAACATTCCGGACGATCTCGCCCTCTTCCGCCTCCACATCCTCGATATCCGTGACCGGCGGCAGATGGGGCTCCGGCTCGGAGAGCTCAAAGCGGATCCACTCCGCCTCCTCCTCGACCAGGTTCCGGACTGCGTTGTCGAGGTCATATCCGACGGCGCTGCAGCCGGCCAGGTCGACAAATCTGCCCTCGTAGCTGCCATCCTCACGCTTCTTAAAGATCGCGGGGTATGTAAATTTCATGGACGTACCTCCTTCATGCAAAATCTGCTATCATTTTAACCATTATTTAGAAGATGCGCAACCGTAAGCGCTCCCGATTCGCCGCTTTCTTCTCACGGCCCGAAGAGCTCCAGCACCATGCCGGCGGTCTCAACCATGGAGCTGCCCGTGTCCATGGCGGTCTTCTGCAGGTAGCGGTGGGCTTCCGGCTCCTTCATGTGCTTCTTCTCCATGAGGATCTCCTTGGCCCGGGCCACCACTTCGTTGTCCTTCACGGACCGCCCCGTCCTGTCATTCTTCCTCGTATTGCCCCGCCGCTTTGCCGTAAGGAGCCGCCGGGCCTCCTGTCTTAAATCTTCATTTTTTACCGGAATCGAAAAGCAGCTGATCCCGCGCTCCCTCGCCTCGGCAAGCAGCGCCTCCCGGGCCAGAAGCAGCATGGAGAAGCCCGCCGGCATGTTCTCGGCGATCTCCGTCCAGGAAATATCCGCCGCGCGGTAGCCGCAGACGATGAGGCCCTTCTTGAATCCGGCCGCAAGGCTTAAAGCCCGAAGTCCCGAGCTCGTCACCGCCGGCGGAGAGAAGCCCCACCGGATGAAGTCGGCCCGGATGCTCCTCGCCTCCTCTATATTCCGGAATACGATAATTATATCTGCCACGAAAAAACCTCCGGCCTTCCCGTCAGATCCGGTTCAGGCAGCGCTCGATCTCCCATTCCGTGACCACCGCGGAGTATTCTTCCCACTCATGCCGCTTGTCGGCCGTGTATTTTTCGTAAATGTGCGGCCCGATGACACCGCGGATGAAATCGTCGCTCTCCAGCTCGTCCAGCGCCTCCTTGAGGTTGCCGGGCAGCATGCCGATCCCGGCTTTCTTTCTCTCCTCCGGGCTCAGCCGGTAGATATTGCCCGTGACCGGCGACGGCGGAGCCGTCTTTTTGCGGATCCCGTCCAGGCCCGCCATGAGGCAGACAGCCAGTGCGAGGTAGGGGTTTGCCGCCGGGTCCGGGCTTCTGAGCTCGATGCGGCGGTCCGCCTCCGTGTCAGCATAGGGGATCCTGATGAGCGGGCTGCGGTTCTCCTCGCCCCAGGAGATGTAGATCGGGGCCTCGTAGCCCGGCACCAGCCGCTTGTAGGAGTTGACGATCGGGTTCAGCACCGCGCTCATGCCGCGGATGTGCTGCATGATGCCGCCGATGAATGCGAGTCCGTCCTCCGAGATCTTCCCGGTGTTTTCCGGATCCGCAAAGATATTTCTCCCGTCCTTCCAGATCGAGAAATTGAGGTGCATGCCGGACCCGTCCACACCGCTCTTCGGCTTGGGCATGAAGGTCGCGTGCAGGCCGTGCTGGCGCGCGATCGTGCGCACCGCAAGCTTGAAGGTCTGCAGGTTGTCCGCCGTCCGCAGGGCCTCATCATAGTGGAAATCGACCTCATGCTGGGCCGGAGCGCCCTCATGGTGGGAGGATTCCACCTCAAACCCCATCGCCTCGAGGTTCAGGACGATGTCGCGCCTTGCATTTTCCCCGAAATCGACCGGTCCCAGGTCGAAGTAGCCGCCCTGCTCGACGGTGTTGGTCGTCGGCCTGCCGTTCTCGTCGGTCTCAAACAGGAAGAACTCGCACTCCGAGCCGACCTTGAACGTGTAGCCGTCCTTCGCGGCCTCCTCGATTGCCTGCTGGAGAACATAGCGGGAATCCCCCTCGAAGGGCTGTCCGTCCGTGCGGAAGACATTGCAGATGAGGCGCGCGACCTTGCCCTGGCTCGGCCGCCACGGAAAGATTGCAAAGGTATCAAGATCCGGGACAAGAAACATATCGGACTCCTCGATCCTCGCAAAGCCCTCGATCGCCGATCCATCAAACATCACCTTGCCAGAGAGCGCCTTTAAAAGCTGGTTGGGGGTCACCGCGATGTTCTTGAGCGTCCCGAAAATATCCGTAAACTGAAGGCGGATGAACGCCACATCCTCCTCCCTGACGAGCCGCACGATATCCTTCATTGTATACCTGTCCATTTTGATACCTCTTAAAAAACTTATATATCAGAAACTTTTATGAAAATGAAAACACACCGGATGCAAGCTCATACACGGCGCATTCCTTCCCGTTCCGCATCTCCCGGCCGACATATTCCGCCCCTTCGGGCGCCTCTTCTGTCTCCATCGGAAGATAGAGGCGGGCCGATGTGTTCGCCGGAACCGTGCAGGTAAACGCCGTCATATCGCCGTCCTCGGCCGTCCAGGACGTTTTGATCGTACCCCAGAGGGACTCGTAGGAGGCCGTTAGGGACTTCATCCGCCCGGTCGGGTCCGCGGCGGGCTGCAGGATGAACGAGGAGAAGCCCTCGCCGTTCTCCCCCGGCGCGATTCCCGCCATGTGGGAGTACATCCACTCCCCGAGCGCTCCCCTCACAACGTGGTTGAACGAGTTGAGAAGGCTTGAATCAAAGCCGTTCTCCGCGGTGTAGGAGTCCCATTTTTCCCAGAGCGTCGTCGCGCCCTGCTCGACCGCATACATCCAGGACGGCATCCCGTTCTGGTAGAGCAGGCCGTAGGCGGCATCCGCATGGCCCTCCTCCGTCAGGATCGGCAGGATCACCGGGAGTCCCGGGAAGCCGATGCTCATCGTGTTCTCGTCCGCGTTCGGGCGGAGAGAGCGGTTTTCATTTGCGATGCCGGAAAGAAGGTTTTCAATCATCCTCTCCCGCTCAGCCTCATCCCTGTACAGCTTCAGCTTCAGCACCCAGAGGATCGCCGTCTGGGCATTGTCCGTGTAGGGATCCCCGAAATAATTCTCGTACTCCCCGTCCGCGCTCGACGAGAGGATATTGCCCTCCCCGTCAATATATTTTTCCTGAAAAGCGGCGGTCAGTTCCTCATAGAGGGCGGAATATTTGCTCTCAAGCTTGTCATAGCCCGTCCTTCCGGCCATCTCCGCCATAATTTTCGAGAGATACAGCCGCCACACCTTCCAGCCGCTCCCCAGATCCTCCGAGGAGTTGCCCATGGCCTCCGGCATGATCGGATTGTAGGTATTGTTATTGTTCTTTGCGTGGGTGTCGCAGAGCTCCGCGTAGCTGTCATAAAATGAAAACACATCAAAATTGTACAGCGCCGTCGTGAGGAAGAGCTGCGTATCGCCTCCCCAGCCGAGCCGCTCGTTCCGCTGGTCGCAGTCCGTCGGGATCGAGAGCGAGTTGGATATCTGCCCCCATAAAATATTGCTGTAGAGCTTATTGACCGCCTCATCGTCCGTCTCGATCACGCCGCTGCGGCTTCCGACGCTGGTGTAGACGAGTCCCTCTGCGTTTTTCACGACGATATCGTCGTTCGCGGATATCTCCACATAGCGGAATCCCTGGAATGTATTCCGCGGCGCCCAGGTCTCCACCTCCTCACCGGCGAGCTTCCAGGTGTTCACCGCGTAAGCTTCCCGGTAGTTCGAGCGGTGCAGCGTGCCCTCCGGGCCGTCGCTGCCGCCGTCCTCCCTCTCGGAGGAGCGGCCGTCGTTCAGCATCTCCGCGACAAAGGAGCGGACGATCGTCCCCCCGGGCCCGCTCACGGTGAGGGAGAGGGCGCCTGCGGCGTTCTGCCCGAAGTCGACCACCAGCTTGTCCCCGGCGGCAAGGGCTATATCTCCGTCCGAAAATGACACCGGATGCCGCGTCACGGCGCCCATTGCATTTCCGGCTTCCGAAGCCGGGATGTTCTCGCTCTCGCGGTAAATGAACATCTCCTGCGCCGTCCTTGCGTACTCTTCCGCGTTCCGGACAACCGAGCGGTTTGAAAATGTGATCTCCCCCCGATACTCCGCCGTCACCGCATTTCGCCAGGCGCGTATGTTTTCATTTTCCGGATCCGTAAAATAGCCGGGCTCATCCCAGCCGGCGATCTCCCGCGCGGCAGCGCCGTCATAGGCCTCGCCCTCAAAGAAATCATTGGAGAGCACCGGGCTTTCCGCGCTCCAGAGCCAGCTGTCCCGGCCGGTCTCAATCGTATCCTCCGTGCCGTCCTCGTAGCGGACGATCAGCTTTGCGATAAAGCCCGGCTCGAGAGCCTGATCATCCGGCCCGAAGCAGCTCTCGTAGCCGCTCTGCCGCCCGATGATGCCGGAATACCAGCCGTTTCCGATCTCGGCGCCCACCGTGAGCTCCCGCCCGGTGACAAGGTCCGTCACATCGTAGGTCCGCATGTCGGTGTTGTATTTGTAATCGGTCCAGCCCGGGGCGAGGAGTTCCGCCTGGCCGCCGGTCCGGCAGGCATCCTGCCCGTTCACACTGACGTTCATCGTCCCAAGAGCGGAGGCATAGAGCAGGGCGCGGACGATTTTTTTGTCGGAAAGCTTCTTCTCCGCCCGGAAGAGCGGCATCGCGCCTCCGGATGCACGGTCCGGCGTGATGAAGGAGACCCCGGTGAGGTCCGCCTCCGTGACAAATACCGTCTCCTCCGAGACCGACTCTCCGCCCTTGTCCGCCTGCACGGTCACGGTACAGAAATAGACCGTCTCCTTCTCAAGGCCGGGCACATTGAGAGTGACTCCGACCGAATCCGACCCCCTCATGAGGCCGCTGTCGTAAAATTCCTCGCGACCGCCGTCCGCTGTCTCCTTCTCGATGCGGATCCTTGCCGCATCCTGCTTCTCGCCGGTCACATCCGAGGCGAGCTTCCAGCTGAATGTGAGCGGCTCATCCGTCCGGATCCCCAGCGGTTCCTTCATATAATTAACAGTGACATCAGACACGACTGCCGGGCTGTATGCCCCGGACGGAGCAGCTGCGGTCTGCCCGCAGGCCGCAAGCAGTGTATTTGTTATCAGAATCGCGCTGAGTGCTGCCGATCTCATGATGCCTTTTTTTCCGGTTCTATTCACGCATGTTCTCCTGAATTCGTTCGATACGCACCATGATACCACAACAAAAAACCGCGGTCAACGAAAGCTCCTTGACAGCGGTTCATTTCTGTCGTAAGTTAAAAGAACCGTTGATTATACGCAAAGAGGTTTATACATACATGAAAAATAAAATTCCCGCGCTCTGCGCCGTCCTTCTCCTCCTGCTTGCTTTATCCGTTTGCGGCTGCGGTGCGAATGTCTCCGGCTCCGATGCCAGCACCGCCTCCGAACCGGAGGAGCTGGTCCTGACCGACGCTTCCGGCCTTGAGGTCACGGTGCTGGGTTCCGAGATCTCGGTCTCCGCTCCGGCGGACGAGACGATCGGCTACGCCTGGGAGTACACGATCCGCGACGAGCGTCTCATCTCCTGCACCTACAACAGCCTGGACGACGAGACCGCCGACCGGAAGCTCCAGGG
>ONHA01000013.1 GCA_900317515.1 uncultured Eubacteriales bacterium | reverse complement strand
TCGAGACGGAGACTTCCGGGACATCCGGGAGCAGCTCCTCCGTAAAGCGGAGCAAAAAGAAGTCCTCTTCCTCCGGGACGGCGGCGCACGCATCCGCAGAAACCGCCGAGACGACCGCGGAGGCAGCCGTCAGCACCGAAAACACCTATCAGGATGAAAATATCTCCGTCACCCTCACCGAATACACCGTAAATGACACCGCCGTCTACGTCGCCGACGTCACGCTCTCCTCCGCAGACTACTTAAAGACCGCTCTCGCCCAGGGGCTCTACGGCAAAAATGTCACCGAGTCCACCTCCGACATGGCGGAGGACAACAACGCGATCCTCGCGATCAACGGCGACTACTACGGGGCTCAGGAGAAGGGCTACGTCCTTCGAAACGGAGTTCTCTACCGGTCGACCGCCGCGAAGAACCAGGAGGATCTGGTGATCTACGCGGACGGCTCATTTCAGATTATCAATGAGTCCGAAGTGACGGCCGAGGAGCTCCTCGCTGACGGCGCGGTCCAGATCCTCTCCTTCGGGCCGGCTCTCGTAACAGACGGTGAGATCGCGGTCTCCACCACGGAGGAGGTCGGACAGGCCAAGTCCTCCAACCCCCGCACCGCGATCGGCGTCATCGACGATCTTCACTACATATTCGTCGTCTCCGACGGGCGCACCGACGAGAGCGAAGGCCTCTCCCTCTACGAGCTCGCCTCCTTCATGGAGAGCCTGGGCGCGGAGACCGCCTACAACCTGGACGGCGGCGGCTCCTCAACCATGGTCTTCAACGGGACCCTCATCAACAACCCGACATCCACGGGAAACAGCATCAAGGAAAGGAGTGTGAGCGATATTGTATACATCGGTTACTGAAAAAAATAAAAGAAAAGCGCAAAAAGACGCCGCCGTCTTCCTCGGCGTCTCGATCCTCACCGGCCTCTTCGGAGCAATCTACGAGCTCTTCAGCCACGAGGTCTACTCCTACTTCATGATCTACGCGTTCGCATTTCCGCTTCTTCTGGGCACGCTGCCCTGTCTCTTCCTCAGCCTCTCCGGGGGCACGCGATACCCGAACGCTCTTTGCCGCAATCTCTACCACGCCGGGATTGCGACGCTCACCACCGGCAGCATCATGCGCGGCGTGCTTGACATATACGGGACGACCAACTCGCTCAGCAATATCTACTGGTTTGCGGGGATCCCGATGACGGTTCTTCCGGTTTTCATTTTCTGCTTTCAAAGAAAGAAGTTGAGGGCCGTGAAAAATGAAAATGCTGCAGCCTGAAGCGCGGCAAAAAAGCGGCTCCCGACCCCGGGAACCGCTTCTTTATGCTCTTATAAACCATTTCCCGAAACCGTCGGCGTCTCCGTCGGTGTCGGCGCCTCAGTCTCCGTCGGGACCGGCGTCTCCACAGGCGCCCCGCCCTCATCCATCTCCGTCACATCAATATAGTTGGTGTGGGACTTCAGATGGCAGGACAGCTCCCGGCTTCCCTCGACCGTGAACGAGGTCTCGCCCTTCACGGACGGGTCCCCGGTCTTGGCAAAGACGAGCTCGTGCTCACCCTCCTTGAGGCGGAGCGCAAGGGTCTTCTCCTCACCGTTCTTCAGCTCGCCGACCTTCTCTCCGTCCACCGTGACATCGATCACGTATTTGCCGAAGACGATGTTGGCCTCGTAATCCACATGCAGGCTGACGTCGTGTTTCACATACGGGTAATGCCCGGTCACCGTGATGGCCGCGTCAAACGGGATCTCCTCCCCTTCGTGCGGGGTCCGTTTGCCGTCGATCCTGATCTCATTGACAAAGGAATTCTCCGTCTTGTCCGGATCAAGGTCCTCCCGGGTCTCCGATGAGACATTCGTGTAGCCGGCCTCCGCAAGATGCGCCGCAAGTGACTCCGCACTCTGGGCCTGCACATCCGCGTCCGTCAGCGGAAATGCAATCCTCAGCAGCGCATGGTAGGTGATCACGATCTTCGCCGAGGGCGAAAACTTTGCGCCCGCCGCGAAATCGGTTTTCCCGTTGACCGAGACCGACTCGACCGCCCCGTCCTCGCGGATCCTGGCGGAGGTGAGGTCCTTAAGGACTGTCTCCTCGATGTCCTTAAAACCCGCCCGCTCAAGCTCCGATTTCACGAGTCCGTGGTCCCTTCCCGCATAGTCCGCCGCCGCGGAGGGCATCGCCGTCCCGCCGCAGCCCGTCATGATGAGGGCCAGTATAAGAATTGCGGAAAATGCAAACCGCTTCATTTTAAGTGTTCCTCCCCTGATTTACTCCTGCTCCCCGTTATTTTCACTCCATCGCCTCTGCGACTGCCGCCTGGTAAGCCCTCTCCTCCTCTCGAAGAAGCCTCTTGCTCTCCCGGATCATCTCCGGCGGCAGGATCTTCGAGGAAAGGAAGCTGAGCGCGTCCGCCGCCTTCTCCGTCTTCAGCACGATCTGTCGGTATTCCGGGCCGATCCTAAGGAGCTTCAGCGACGTCTCCGGCGGAAGAAACCCGCTGGTGATGATCCCCATGACATCGTAGATCGTGTCATTGGCGATCGGGCCGACGATGACGTCGTATTCCGGATACGCGTCCGGCCTGCCGCTGCGGTTGCCTGCGATGTAGCGGAACCATTCCATGTCCCGGCTGAAGACCTTTACGGACAGGCCTTCCTCGTCAAGCTCGTACAGATTGACATAAACCTGCTCGTCTTTCATTTCCTTGCCCCAGCGCTCCGCAAATGCCTGATCGGCCGTCATGTAAAACCCCTGGCCGAAGTCTGCGTTTTTTCTTCCGTGACGGATGTCCGGTGTTTTTATTTCCTGATAACCGGTATGAAAAAGGCGCATGGCTGCCTCCTCACATATTCATATCCGCCGCCACGGCTTTGCGGAGATACTCCCGGTACTCCTCCCGGTCAACCGGGAGCGACACGCGGGCCATCTTCCAGGCGGAAAGGTAGGATGCGCACATAAGCTCGAGCGCGCCTTCGCCCGCCGTTCCGGGTGCGATGAGCTCTGTCCCGTCAAGGACCGCCGAGGCGAAATTCTTCAGCATGGACACGTAGGCGAGACCGGAATCGTCCGGCCCGAATTTCTCTTCCGTGCGCGTGATCGAGAGCTCACGGCCGTCCGTCACCTTTGCGGTCTTTCTGTACTCGTCCGAGTCGGCGCTGTACATGGAGACCTCGAGCGTGTTGTCGGTCAGGACCAGCTTGCCCTTCGACCCGGAGATCGAGAGCCGCTCCGACCACTCCGCCTCGCCGGTCGAGGCGATAAATGTGCCTGTCACCCCGTCCGCATACCGCATCACGATCGTGGCTTCGTCGTCGACGGTGAAAGAATTGTATTTTCCGAACGGGATCTCCGCGTAGACCGTCTCCGGCAGACCGAAGAGGAACTGCCAGACATCCAGCGGGTGCTGGGCCTGATTGATGAGGAGGCCGCCGCCCTCGCCGCTCCAGCTGCTGCGCCAGGACCCCGATGCATGGTAATACTCCGTGCGGAAATAGCGGGTCGTCTCCATGAACATGCGGCGGATCGTCCCGAGCTGGCCTTCCTCCAGGATCTTTTTGATTGTCCGGTATTTCGGAAATGTCCTCTGCTGGAACATCATCGCAAATAAAACCCTGTGCTCCTCCGCAGCACGGCACATATCTGCCGCGTCCTCCGCCTTGATGCCGGCCGGCTTGTCGCAGAGCACATGCTTCCCGAGCGCAAAGGCCTGCTTTGCAAGCTCCGGATGCGTCCGGTGCGGCGTCACGATGAGGACCGCGTCATAGAGATCCGGCTCGGCGAAGAGCTCCGCCGCGGAATCAAAGATCTTCGGCGCGGATTTGCCTGCCGGAATCAGGGCTGTCATCTCCTCCGCCCATGCCTTTGCGCTGCCGCTGCGGCAGACCATTGCTGTCATCTCGAGTCCGGGAACCATGCCGGTCAGTATCATCTGTGCGTACTTTCTGCCCATGCCGCCTGTGCCGATGATGGCGGTGCGGACGGCGGTTTTCATTTCACTCATAATAACTCCTCCTGTGTGAAGCCGCCTGCGGATACGCTTCTAATAATACAATAAACAGCTCTGTTTTGCAAGATGTGCGGCTTCCCGGCGCCTTTCGCTTAAATTTATTGCACTATCCTTTAAAAGGCCGTGCAATTATGTGCGCAATATGCTACAATCGTAAGCCGGAAAACATATATGAAAACTGCATTCCTAAAAGGAATGTCCGGAGGCTATCATGGCAGACAAAAAAATGAAAATCCTGGTAATCAACCCGGGCTCCACCTCCACCAAGGTGAGCCTTTTTCTCGATGAGGAGGTTTATTTTGAAAAAGACCTCTTCCACGACGCACCGCTCCTTCTCCAGTTCAGGCATGTCAACGACCAGCTGAACTTCCGCTGCACCGTTATTCTCGACATGCTGAAAGAGGAGCACGTGGATCCGGCCACGATCGACGCCTTCGTCGGCCGCGGCGGCTCCGCCTGCACCCAGCCGGGCGGTCTCACGAAGATCGACAAGAAGCTCTTCGACGACACGGTCGCGGCCGTCGGCGGCTCCGAGCACCCGGCCAAGCTGGGCGTCATGATCGCGTGGACTTTCGCCCAGAAGTACAACAAGCCGGCCTACACGCTCGACCCGACCAACGTCGACGAGTACGGCGACTACGCGCGCCTTACGGGCATCAAGGGCATCTACCGCGTCTCCCACTCCCAC
The DNA here is from genome assembly GCA_900317515.1 of uncultured Eubacteriales bacterium. Lineage (GTDB taxonomy): Bacteria > Bacillota > Clostridia > Lachnospirales > Lachnospiraceae > Chordicoccus. The sequence continues at coordinate 62,537 of ONHA01000013.1, read as the reverse complement.
GTGCTGAACCAGAAGGCGGTCGCGAAAGCCCACTCGAAAGCCCACGGCGTGCGCTACGAGGACTGCAACTACATCGTCGCCCACATCGACGGCGGCATCACCGTGAGCGCCCACGACCACGGCCGCATGGTCGACGGAAATATGGGTGCCGACGGCGAAGGCGCCTTCACGCCGACCCGCATCGGCTCGATCCCGGTTCTGGGGCTCCTGGACTACCTTGAGACCCACACGCTCGAGGAGGTTCGCCTCAAATGCGCCCGCGCCGGCGGCTTCGTCGAGTATTTCGGCACCTCGAACTCCGACAAGATCCACGAGCTGGTCGAGCAGGGCGACAAGAAAGCCTGCCTCGTCTGGAACACGATGATCTACCAGATCTCTAAAATGATCGGCGAGATGAGCGCCGTCCTCTGCGGCAAGGTGGATGCGATCCTCCTGACCGGCGGCCTCATGCGCTTTGACGACATCCGCGAGGGTATCGAGAAGCACTGCGGCTTCATCGCCCCGATCTTCGTCTACCCGGGCGAGCTCGAGCAGAGCGCTCTGGCCCTTCCGGCCCTGAAGGCCCTTCGCGGCGAGCTGGTTCCCCACACCTACTCCGGCAAGAATGTCTGGGAAGGTTTTGCTTTCCTGAATGATTGATGTTTTAAGAGGATTTTTGTTATGAGCATGATTGAGAACGTCAAGGCAAAGGCCCGCGCCGACGTAAAAACCATTGTATTTCCCGAGGGAAGCGAGGCGCGCACGGTGTGTGCGGCGGCCATTTTGAAAAATGAAAAGCTGGCTGTGCCGATCCTCATCGGCGATCCCGCGGAGATTCAGGCGGCCGCGGCTGCGCAGAATGCCGACATCAGCGGGATCCGCCAGGTCGACCCGAAGACTGACGGGAAGACGGCTGCCTATGCGGAGGAGCTCTATGAGCTTCGCCGCGCGAAGGGCCTCACAAAGGAGGGCGCGGACGAGCTGGTTCTCGACCCGATGTATTTCGGCATCATGATGGTCAAGATGGGCGATGCGGACGGCCTGGTTTCGGGCGCGGTCCACAGCACGGGCGACATGCTTCGGCCGGCGCTCCAGATCATCAAGACGAAGCCGGAGATGAAGCTGGTCTCCTCGAGCTTCCTCATGGACTGCCCGGACAAGAGCCTCGGCGAGGACGGACTTCTGGTCTACGCGGACTGCGTCGTCGTTCCCTGCCCGTCGGCGGAGGAGCTCGCAAGGATCGCGATCGCCGCGGCGGACACCGCGAAGAGACTCTGCGGTTTTCCCGAGCCGAGAGTCGCGATGCTCTCCTTCTCCACGATGGGCAGCGCGAAGCACGCGCTGGTCGACAAGGTGCGGGATGCGGTGAAGATCGCCCATGAGCTCGCTCCGGATCTCCTGCTCGACGGTGAGATGCAGTTTGACGCGGCGCTCGTGCCGGAGATTGCGGCCGGGAAGGCCAAGGGGAGCCCGGTGGCGGGGCGCGCGAATGTTCTCATTTTCCCGGATCTTCAGGCCGGGAATATCGGCTACAAGATCACCCAGCGGATCGGCGGGGCGGACTGCTTCGCGGTCCTGCAGGGGCTGAACAAGCCCTGCAACGACCTCTCCCGGGGCTGCTCGGTGGAGGATATCGTGAACACCGCGGCGATGACGGCGGTGCAGGCGCAGGGGATGTGAAAAAGCCCGGGGACGGTTCTTCGCAGAGGGGGACGGTTCTCCTCCGCGGAGAACCGTCCCCCTCTGCGAAGAACCGTCCCCATCTGTCGAAATTATACCTGATACACCGCCGTCCCAAACGCCGGCAGCGTGACCTCGCCCTGCACCGTCCCGCCGGTGTAGAGCAGTGTCCCTGACCTTAGCAGCGTGATCGTCCTCTCCTCCGCCATGAAATTGAGGACAAAGAGGAACCTCTGACCGTCCTTCTCGCGGAGAACGACCTCCACATCCTCCGGGGCCGTCACGATCTCGCGGAACGGCTCAAGCGCCCCGGCGTACGCCAGTAGCTCCTTGAACCCTTCCCTCGTGAACGTGCTCCCGAGGTGCAGCACCTGGCCCTTCCCGTACGCATGTCTTGTCAGGGCCGCCTCGCCCCTGTAATACCCGTTCCCGTAGGCCGCGAGGACCTCCGTGCCCGGAAGAGGCGTCAGCACATCGTTGAAGACCGGCGTCATGATCTTCCCGCCGTCCCAGACCGCGTAAATATCATCCTCGTTCGGGCTCGTGTAGGTGAAATCGCGCACGTCCGTCCCTGTCAGCTCCTGAAGAAGCCCAGGCTGCGGGAGCATGACGCATTTTCCGTTCATATCCTTGAGGCCGCTGCGGCAGCCGACGATCAGCGTGCCGCCGTTCGCCACATACTGCTTCAGAACCTCCGCCCGCTTCTCACTCATGATGAACGGATGCGGGTAGACCAGCACTTTGTAGGCCGCAAGCTCTGCGAGCTCCGTCTCCTCCTTCATGTATACAATATTGTAAGGCGTATGGTTGAGCTCGGAAGCCGCAAAGATCTCCTTCTCGCTCGCCGACGCGATCCGGCGGTGCCAGATGTCCGTCTCCGAGTCAAAGATGTTGTCGTAGTCCTTGAGGAGCGCGAAGCCGGCTGCATTTTCCGCCCCGCAGACCGGGTCCAGGGTCTTCATTTTGGAAATGAAATCCTTCACCTCCGCGAGCTTCCGATTGTCCCGTCCATCGTAATCAAGAATTCCGTGCCAGTACATCTCCGTCCCGAACGCACATGTGCGCCAGCGGAAGAAGGAAATGAAATCCGCCCCCTGCGCCACCGACTGCATCGCCCAGAGCGTAAGCTGGCCCGGCCGCGGCGCGGGCATCTCCATGCGGCTCGTCCAGCCGCCTCCGCCCGACTGCTGCTCCATGATGCCGAAATGCGGGCAGACAGACCGCGTCTCGGTGAGGTTCCGGGTCCATTTGCGGTCGTTTAAGTCCTTCGAGTGCTTCGGATCCCGGTCGATCTCGAACGCAAAATTCGGGTAGGAGTCGTAGGTGTAGATGTCGAGGGAGTCCTGCTGTAGCTTGTGGTTGTCCATGTCCCCGAAAAGCCCGTTGGTGGTGATGAAATCGCCGGGTTTTTTGTATTTCCGGATAATCTCAGCCTGCATGCCGGCAAACGAGAGGCAGCTCGCCGAGACAAACCGGCGGTAGTCCAGCATGAGGTGCGGGTTGTCGCCGTTGTTGATGACCGGCCGCGGGCAGTGCAGCTGCTCCCAGTCCGTGTAGGTCTCGCTCCAGAAGACGGTGCCCCAGGCGGCGTTGAGCGCGTTCAGCGTCCCGTACTTCTCCTTTAAAAATGAACGGAACGCCGCATGATCCGCCTCCGAATAGAACTCGCTCGTCTCACAGTTGAGCTCATTGTCGATCTGCCAGCCGACGAGGCACGGATGCTGCCCGTAGTGCCGGACCAGCTGCTCCACGATGCGGGCTGTAAGTTTGCGGTAGACCGGCGAATTGTAGTTGTAGTGGCGCCGTCCGCCGTGGCGAAGCAGCACGCCGTCCTTTCTGGCGTTCAGAACCTCCGGGTACTTCTCGGTAAGCCAGGCCGGCGGCGTCGCGCTCGGCGTCCCGAAGATCACCTTGATTCCCTCTTCCTCCGCAACGGCAAGAAACTCATCAAAAAAGTCAAATGAAAATGTCCCCTCGACCGGCTCGAAGATCGTCCAGGCAAACTCCGCGATGCGGATGACGGAGATGCCGGCCTCCCGGATCCGTCTTAAGTCATCCCGCCACATCTCCTTCGGCCAGTGCTCGGGGTAGTAGCACACGCCTGCCGTCATTTCCTTGAACTGAAATCTCTGCTTTTCCATAAGCCACCTCTTTATGTGAAGTTATTCAATCTCAGCTTATAACAAAAAACACCCGTTTTCAAGCAGAATATGGTACACTGGACTTACCATTCAAACACGAAGGAGGCCCTCTCATGCTCTATTCAAACGCCACCCTCTACACCCCCGCAGGTCCGCTCTTCGGCGGCTTCCGCGTCGAAAACGGCCGCTTCGCGGAAATCCTCCCCGGCCTCGCCTCCGGCGGCACCGACCTTCAGGGCGCCGACGTCCTCCCCGGCCTCGTCGACATCCACACCCACGGAGCCGTCGGCGCTGATTTTTCGGACGGGGACACGGAAGAGCTCTCCCGCATGGCCGCCTATCTGGCCGCCAACGGGGTCACCTCCTTTGCGCCGACCACCATGACTCTGCCCTACAAAAAGCTCTCGGAGGCAATGATGACCGCCGCCGCGTTCCGAAAATACCGCCCCGCAATCTGCGCCCGCGTCGTGGGCATCAATATGGAAGGTCCCTTCTTCTCCGAGAAGAAAAAAGGCGCCCAGAACCCGGCTTATCTTAAAAATCCGGACTTTGACGCCTTCAAAAAGCTCTATGACGGCTGCGGCGGGCTCATCCGCCTTGTCGACGTCGCCCCCGAGCTGCCGGGCGCGGCGGAATTTGCCGCCCGCGCCGCGAAGCTCTGCACGGTCTCTGCAGCCCATACGGACGCGAATTACGAGGAGGCCTCTTCATTTTTCGATGCAGGTGCGGCCCATATGACCCACCTATTCAACGCGATGCCGGGGATCCATCACCGTGAGCCCGGTGTCATAGGGGCGGCCTCCGAGCGGGACCATGTCACCGCCGAGCTCATCTGCGACGGCCTTCATGTCCATCCCTCTGCCGTCCGCATGGCCTTCCGGCTCTTCCCGGACCGGGTCTGCCTCATCTCCGACGCGCTCCGCTGTGCGGGGATGCCGGACGGCACCTACGAGCTCGGCGGCCAGGACGTCTTCTTAAAAGGCGGCGTCGCGCGCCTTGGGGACGGGACCATCGCGGGGTCTGCGGCGAATTTATTTTCCTGCATGAAAAATGCTGTCTCTTACGGCATCCCGAAAGAGACGGCGATCCGCGCAGCCTCCTGGCTCCCGGCCCGTGTGATCGGTGCGGATGCCGAGGTCGGCTCCATCGAGGCCGGAAAATACGCCGACTTCCTCGTCACGACCCCCGACCTTATGCTGAAAGAGGTCTATATCGGTGGTGTTCGAACAAGCCGGGCTGTGTTATAATGCTTACGCAATTGTTTTCTTCCCGAAAACAGCCACAAAACCAATCAGAAAGGACACACTATGACAGAAAAAACGAAAGAGGCGCTTGGCCGCCTTGACACGATCCTGAAGGAGGAGGCCCTCCTTGCGCACGCTGCCGGCTGCGTGCAGTTTGACATGGAGACCCTCTGCCCGCCGGCGGGCATGGAGGAGGCCGGCGAGGTCATCTCCTACCTCACCAACCAGATTTTCAAGCTCCGCAAGGCCCCTGCATTTCAGGAGGCCGCCGAGTATATCTATGAACACCGCGACGAGCTTGACGAGTTCGACCGGGTCCTCGCCGAAAATCTTCACCGGGATTACATCCATACCAAAAACATCACCCCCGAGCAGGACCACGAGTTCTCCCGCATCATGAACAAGGGCTACAGCGACTGGATCAAATCGAGAGAAAAATGCGACTATGCGCTCTTCGCCCCCTCGCTCGACGCGATCCGCGGCGCCGAGGAGAAACAGATCCTGCTCATGGATGAGGACGCCCGGAAGCCCGTCCTCTACGACAACCTGCTCGACCTCTATGCACGCGGGATGACCTCCGAGGAGCTCGACCGCGTATTCGGCCGGGTCAAGGAGCGCCTGATTCCCCTGCTTCAGAAGATCGTTGCGAAAAATAAAACCATCCGCACCGACTTCCTCTTCCGCCCGGTCTCCGATGCGGCCCAGGAAGAGATGGCCCGCTACCTCCTTGATGTGATCGGGTTTGATTTTAATCGCGGCGCGATGTCGACGACCGAGCACCCCTTCACCGATGCGATGGGCCCGGATGACGAGCGCGTCACCACCCACTACCGCGAGAATCTGAGTTCCAGCATGTACAGCATCATCCACGAGGGCGGCCACGCGCTCTTCGACCAGAACCAGCCGCGTGAGAACTGGACCCGCCACATTACGGACGGCAAGACCATGGGCCAGCACGAGTCGGTCTCCCGCTTCTATGAAAATATCATCGGCCGCTCCGAGAGCTTCATTCACCTCATTTTCCCGAAGGCGAAGGAGATCTTCCCGGAAGCCCTCGCGGATGTCACCGAGAGAGAGTTCTACGAGGCCGTGAATATGGTCACGCCGTCCCTCATCCGCACCGAGGCCGACGAGTTCACCTACACCTTCCACATCATCATCCGCTACGAGCTCGAGAAGCTCCTCATGGCGGGCGAGGCCACGGTCGACGAGCTCCCGCGTCTCTGGGCGGAGAAGTATCAGGCGTACCTCGGCGTCACGCCGACCAACGACAACGAGGGGATCCTCCAGGACGTCCACTGGTCGTCCGGCATGATCGGGTATTTCCCGACCTACGCCCTCGGAAATATGTTCAACGCGATGTACTATAACCGGATGCGGGAGGACTTCGACGTCGATGAGGCGATCCTCGCCGGGGATCTCGGGAAAATAAAGACCTGGATGACCGAGCACGTCTTCAAAAAGGCCGACCGCCTCTCCCAGGAGGATTGGGTCCGCGACATCACCGGCCGGGAGTTCACGCCGGACGACTATCTGGACTACCTTGAGGAGAAGTATTCGAGGATTTACGAGCTGTAATTTCTCCCGAAAAAAGGAGCTGCCTCCCGGCAGCTCCTTTTCCTTTTACCGTCACAGCACGCCCCACACCCAGAGGAGGAAGACGATCAACGCCCCCAGCCCCACCACGTAGGCCGCACCGATCATGAGCCCCGCGCGGATCGCACCGAAGATGTACCACCTCCGCTCCTCGCCCGAGAGCTCGTCCTGCGGGATATCGGGCCGGGTGACCGGCTCCATATCCCGCATCTTCTTCTGATTTCCAAACTCTTTCAGACGGTCCAGCGCCTCAAACCCGTGGGTGCGCCCGACCCCGTCCATCGAGGCGACGGTCCTGCCGTCGTCCTCGAACTCATCCTTATTTCCCATAAATCACTTCTTATTATACAGGTGGCAGACCACGAAATGGCCCGGCTCCACCTCAACCTGCTTCGGCACCTCGGTCTTGCAGCACTCCATGCACTGCGCGCAGCGCGTGTGGAACTTGCAGCCCGCCGGCGGGTTGGCCGGCGACGGGATCGAGCCCTCCAGCACGATACGCTTCATCTTCGCGTGCGGGTCCGGAATCGGGATCGCCGAGAAGAGCGCCTTCGTGTAGGGGTGAAGCGGGTGCTTGAAGATGTCCTTGGTTGCACCGTACTCGACCAGGTTGCCGAGGTACATGACGCCGACCGTGTCGGAGATGTGCTCAACGACCGACAGATCGTGGGAAATGAAGAGATACGTAAGCTTTCTCTCTTCCTGCAGTTTATTTAAGAGGTTGATGATCTGCGCCTGGATCGAGACGTCCAGCGCGGAGACCGGCTCGTCGCAGACGACGAACTCCGGATTGAGCGCCAGCGCGCGGGCGATACAGATCCTCTGCCGCTGGCCGCCGGAGAACTCGTGCGGATAGCGGTCCTTGTGGAACGGCTGCAGGCCGCAGTCATCCATAACCTTGTCGAGATAGTCCTCGTACTCGGCCTTCGGCACCAGATTGTGCTCCTTGACCGCCTCACCGATGATCTCACCGACCGGGAGACGCGGGGAGAGGCTCGAGAACGGATCCTGGAAAATGATCTGCATCTGCGTGCGGAGCTTGCGCATCTCCGCCGGCGACGCATCGTAGACTTCCTTGCCGTTGAAGAGCACCTGGCCGCCCGTCTTCTCGCCGGAGAGACGGAGGATCGTGCGTCCCGTCGTGGTCTTGCCGCAGCCGGACTCGCCGACCAGGCCCATCGTCGTGCCCCGCTTCAGGTTGAAGGTGACGCCGTCGACGGCCTTGACATTTCCGATGACGCGGGAGAGCATGCCGCCCTTGATCGGGAAATACTTTTTCAGACCGTTTACCATCAGGATATACTGCGGGTCGTAGGTTACAGGTACAAGGTCATTTTGAATATCAGTCTTTGCCATTTCCCTGACCTCCCTTCATTTCATCCGGATAATAGCGGTAGCAGGATACCTTGTGCGTCTCGGAGAGCGAGATCTCCTCCGGGTAGGCGCCGCTGCATTTGCCGATACATCTGTCGCAGCGATCCTTAAAATAGCAGTAATTCGGCATGTTGATCGGGTTCGGAACCTTGCCCGGGATCGAGAAGAGCTCCTTGACCTCCTTGCCGACAACCGGCTTCGAGGCCATGAGGCCGATCGTGTACGGGTGGGACGGATGATAGAAAATGTCCTCCGCCGTACCCTTCTCGACAATGCGGCCCGCGTACATGACGACGACATAGTCCGCCATCTCGGCGATGACGCCCAGGTCGTGGGTGATCAGCATGATCGAGGAATTGATGCGGTCCTTGAGCTGCCTGAGCAGGTCCAGGATCTGGGCCTGGATCGTGACGTCGAGCGCCGTCGTCGGCTCGTCGGCGATGATGACCTTGGGGTTGCAGGCGAGCGCCATGGCGATCATGACACGCTGGCGCATACCGCCGGAGAGCTCGTGCGGGAACATCGAGTAGACGCCCTCGCTGTTGGCGATGCCGACCATCTCGAGGAGCTCGATCGTGCGCTTTTTGATGTCCTCCGCGCTCTTGCCCTCGCCGTCGTGGAGGGCGATGACTTCATCGACCTGCTCGCCGATTCGGAAGACCGGGTTCAGGGAGGTCATCGGCTCCTGGAAAATCATCGAGACGTAGTTGCCGCGGATGTGCTGCATGACTTCCTGCGGGGTGTCGACCACATTGTAGGCCTTGTCGCCGAGGTTCAGGCGGATCTCGCCTTCTACGGTCTGGCCCTGCGGCCGCTGCAGGAGCTGCATGAGGGAGAGGGATGTGACGGACTTGCCACAGCCGGACTCGCCGACAACGCCGACAGTCTTGCCGATCGGGACCTCAAACGTGACGCCGTCGACGCTCTTGACCGTACCCGCATCCGTGAAGAAGTAGGAGTGCAGGTTGTCGAACTCGACCGCGTTGGCGGGGTCGTGCATTTTCGTCAGGTACTCGGATTCCGGAACATTTTTCCTCTTGCGCTTCTTCTCCATCTCATTGGTGATTCGGCGGTTCTCTTTCGAGATCCTGCGCGATTCCTTCGCGGAGAGATAGCCGTTATCTTCTTTCTTCTTATTAAAGAACATAGTCTCCGCCTCCTTACCGTTTCATCTTCGGGTCAAATGCATCGCGGAGGCCGTCGCCGACCAGGTTGAACGCAAGGACCGTAGAGAGAAGACACACGCCTGCCGGGATCCAGATGAACCAGTAGTTGGTCAGGACGAATGTGTTGTTGACGTCGTTGATGATGTTGCCCCAGGACGCGAACGGGAACTTGACGCCGAGTCCGAGGAAGGAAAGCGTCGCCTCCGTCAGGATGACGGAACCGAGGCTCATGGTCATGGTAACGATCAGCTGCGGCATGACGTTCGGAAGCAGGTGGCGGAAAATTCTCCTGGAGACGCGGATACCGCAGGCCTCCGTCGCCGTCATGAACTCCTGCTCGCGGAGCGTTAAGATCTGGCCGCGGACCAGGCGGGAAATGCCCGGCCAGCCGAGGAAGCCCAGGATCAGCATGAGGTAGATCATACGGATCTGCGGGTCGACACGCATCATGTCCATGGCCGCACCCAAGATGATGATGATCGGCATCGACGGGATGCAGTAGAAAATATCAACGATTCGCATGATCAGCATATCCACCCAGCCGCCGAAGTAGCCGGAGATGCCGCCCAGGATAACACCGAGCACCGTCTCGATGATGACGACAATGAAGCCGATGTAGAGGGAGACGCGGCCGCCGTACATAAGACGGGTCAGCATGTCCATGCCGTTCTTGTCGGTGCCGAGCCAGTGGGCTTTGGACGGCTTCGAGTAGGTGTCGAATACGCGCGTCGCAGTCAGCTGGCGGACATTCCAGTTCTTCATCGCCGCGTTGTACTCGAGGGTGTAATCGTGTGTCGCACCCTCCTCATCCACGGATGTGAAGGTCGTGCTGCCCGCCTCGATGGACTCGACCAGCTCTTCCTTGAACTGTCTCGTCAGGTGGACATCGGACATGATCGGCTGGACGATGTAGCGGCTCGCATAGGCGATCTCCTCGCCGTTCAGGAGCACCGCGCCTTCGTCGTCGACCGTGTAATTCTGGCCGTCATAGGAGACCTTGCCCTCACCGGCCGCGAGTGCCTGAAGGATCTCATACTGCAGCTCGAACGGGATCTTCTGGCCCTGGATCGAGCTTGAGACCACGTCGTAGGAGGCAAGTGCGATCAGCTCACCCTCCGACTCGATCCCGTAGAAGGTATCCGAGATTTTGTCCAGCGTGTAGGATACCCCGCCGAACTCGAACGCATCCTTCTTCTGGATCGTCGCCAGCACGAACTGAGCCTGCTGGACCGACCCGAAGGAGGCGCCTTCCTTCACGACATAGCGGAACTCGGTGTTCTCGGTGACGCCGGCGAAGTCCTGATTCTGCATGTCTGTCCGGTAGAAGACCTGATCCTGCCGGTAGGGCGAGATGATGCCTCCGATATAGGAAAATACAAACATGAGCACCAGGATCACAAGGCCGGTAACCGCGACACGGTTCCGGAGGAAGCGCTTGATGACAAGCGCGGAAGGAGATAAGGTTTTGACGCGGCGGTCATCATTCAATGAATACTGCTGTTTTTCATTGGCCGCTTCGTTTTTGTTTTCATTTTCAGAAGCCATACTCTCCCTCCTTTCTTATGCGATACGTACGCGCGGGTCGACCACCGCGTACAGAATATCCGAGATCAGATTGCCGGCGAGCGTCAGGATCGCCAGGAACACCAGATAGAACATGGAGAACGGGATATCGCCGCCGACCATCGCGTTGTAGGATGTGTAGCCGATACCCGGGATCATGTAGAGCGTCTCCGTGATCAGCGCGCCGGAGAAAAGGCCCGGCAGAGATCCGCCGACGATCGTGACCAGCGGGATCAGGGTGTTGCGGAACGCATGATGATAGATGACCTTCCGCTCGGAAAGGCCCTTGGCCCGTGCGGTTCTGATATAGTCCGCGTTCAGGACTTCCAGCATGTTGGTGCGGGTGTAGCGCATGAGCGAGCCGATGCTGATGACGACCAGCGTAAGGATCGGCAGGAAGAGGTGCTTGCCCATGTCGAGGATCTGCCCGGTGCGGGACAGATAGTTGTAGTTTCTTCCGACCAGACCGTAGAGGTCGAACCAGCCGAGCTTGACCGAGAAGAGCAGCTTCAGCAGAGATGCGAAGAAGAAGGTCGGAAGGGAAATGCCGGCCAGCGCCACGATTGTGATGACGTAGTCGGTGCGGCTGTACTGTTTAGTCGCCGCGATGATGCCGAGCGGGATCGCGATGATCAGCTCGAAGAAGAGGGAGACGGCTCCCATGTAGAAGGAGACCCAGATGACGCTCTGGAATTTCTCAACAACCGGAACCGTATAATACCAGCTGTCGCCGAACTGGCCGCGGATCGCTCTTGCGCACCACCCTAAGAAGCCCGGGATAATGCCCTTGTCCAGTCCGTAGGAGGCATTCAGGTCAGCCAGCCACTCCTGGTAGGACTTGGAACCCGGCTGCTGGGATTTCTGGCGCGCGATCGTCTCGACGTAGGAGTTCGGGAGGCAGCGCATCAGCACATAGATGATAAATGCAACGAATACAAGGATGACCACCGAGATCAGTATTCGTTTGAGAACATACTTTTTCAAAACTTACTCCTCTCTCAAGGTACGCTTCGGTACGTTTTTTGCTTTAAGGCTTTCATATATCGAAAAGACCGCCCCACACGGTCAACCCGATGACGGGGCGGTCTTCCTTAAAAACGCACTATCAGTTCAGTTCAATATTCTCAATCTCGTTGAGCCATCCGTAGAAGGTCGTGATATCCGGTGTGACAGTGTCGATGTTGACGCGCTCTGTGCTGAAGATGATCGCGTTCTGTCTCTGGTAAACCGGGATCTCATCTGCCCAGTCAACGATGATGTCGAGGCAGGCCTTGTACATAGCCTTACGATAGGTCTGGTCTGTCGAAGCGCGGGCTGCGAGGATCAGCTCGTCAAGCTGTGCATCGGAGATCTGATAGTAGTTCCAGCTGCCGCCCGGCTGTGCGAAGTTGTTCGCAATGTCGGAGTAGTAGATCTGGTACATATCCGGGTCAACGGTTGCGCCCCAGGCTGCGCACCACATCTCGACGGTACCTGCATCGAGGCCGTCCCAGAGGTCTGCGGAGTTGGAGAGGTCAGTAACGATCAGGTTGATGCCGATCTCTGCAAGGGCTTCCTTGGCAAGAGTCAGGATCATGAAGGACGGGTGATCGCCGGAGCCGTCAGCCGGGATAAGGATCTCATACTCGAGGGAAGCGCCTTCCGGAGCTGCGGTAGCCTTGCCGTCGGTGATCGTGTAGCCGGCTGCCTCGAGGAAGCTCAGGGCGCCCTGCTTAGCTGCAGCGTACTTCTCCTCATCGGTCATGCCGGAGGTGTAGAGGTCGTTGCCTGCCGCGTCAACGGAGAATGCAACCTTGTAGCCGTCGTCGGTCGACTGCGGAGCAGCCCAGGACGTATTGGAGATCGGGTAGTTGATGACGGAGGCTCTGTCGCCGTAGTAGGAAGCGATCGCAACGTCACGGTAAACCGAGAAGATCGTGCCGAAAGCCTTGCGGAGGTTCTTGGACGCATCGGAGCCGGCATCGCCGCCGACGCAGACGTTCTTGGAGTTGATGCCGATGTAGCCGTAGCCGAGGTTGTCGACAAGGCTGGTGGTGATGACATTGCCGGTCAGCTCGCCGCCGTTGGTCTGCTCGATCGAGGAAGCGGTCTCGCTGGAGAAGGACGGATCCGTGATATCGATCGTGCCGGTGACAACGCCGTTCAGCTTATCAGCGTCGTTGGACTCAAGGAAGTTCACGTACTTGGTCTTCGGAGCGCCCTTGAAGTAGTTCGGGTTTGCCTCGTAGCTGATGACACCGTTCTTGAAGCCCTTGAAGATGTACGGGCCTGCGCCGAGCGGCTCAGTCGTCTTGGCGCGGACGATGGAGAGGTCACCTTTCGGGAAACCGAACTTGTTGTTCTCGTAATCATACTGTTCCGGATCGCCGTAGTAGTGAAGCGGAGCGATGTAAACGCCGAGCTGATAGATCAGAGTAGCGTCAACCTTGGTCGCGACGACACGCATGCTGTAATCGCCGGTCTTCTGGATACCGGTGATGGAGTCAGCGGACTCGCCGGTCTTGACGGCTGCGAGATAGTTCTCATAGCCCGGCATAAGGGTGTCGAGGCCGGACTCAGCCTTTTCGGTTTCGATGGCCGTGAGGACATCCGGATAAGCAGCCTTGATCGCTGCCCAGAAGTCTTCGGCGGTTGCATTTTCAGCAAGCTCATAGCCCCAGTTTGCGGCGCATGCTGCGACGGAGTCTCCCTCGGCGTTGTAGCCGGCGGCCTTCACGTAATCGCAGATCTCGTTGGCCATCGCAACACCGGCAACATCGATGTCAGCCCAGAACTGCTTCTGTGTAGCTTCATCCCAGTTGGTGAAATCGGTGTTGTCCGGGCCGGCCGCGACAAGGAGGCTCAGAAGGGTTTCCATACCGCTTCTGTACGCTTCCATGCCTTCGATCGGCTGGGAGAACAGAGTCGTGGAGCCGTCATAGGACGGATCGCAGAGAACGTACATCGAGAAGATGACGTCGTCGATGGTGACCGGCTCGCCGTCGGAGAAGACCAGGTCATCGCGAAGCGTGAAATCATAGTAAACAGTGCCGTCTTCGTTCTCGGTGACCGTAAGGTCAGCCGGTCCGTAGTAGGTGTAGTCGGTTCCGTTGTACGGAACGGTCTCACCCTCGATGCCCTTGTAGATGATAGCGCCGGTACGGTCGCTCGGAAGAAGAGCGAGCTGGGTCATGCCCTGCGCATCCTGGTCATATGCGGAAGATGCGAAGAACGGGCTGAACTTGGAGCTGAAGTTGGAGTAACCGATAACGAGAGGTGTCTCCTCGGTTGCTCCCGCAGTCCCTGTTCCGGCCGCTGCACCCGTGCTCTCGGCAGCCGCTGTGGACTCTGCCGGCTTGGTTGTCGTGTCGGATGTTGCGCTTCCGCCTCCGCAGGCAGCCAGGGAAACCACCATGGCCGCAGAAAGGAGAGAAGCAAGAATCTTATTAGCCTTCATTTTTATTCCTCCCTTTTAGCTAATATTGCTCCGCGCGTTTCATTAACGCGTCAGTGCGTTAAAATTTTGTTGCATAGAATAAAGTATAGCACATTGCACGAAAAGAGACAACGTATTTTCGCACGCTTTATTTAAAATGTATATCCATTTATTTATACTTATCAGCTTATTTTCAGCTTTTCGGCCTCTTTTTTCATCAGATAGGCGTCAAGAGCCGCCCCGATCATAAGAAGCGTGAACCCGATCTTTAAAATAAGCTCGGTTCCGGGACTTATGACGATCGTGACAAGACCGCCGAGAGCTGCAAGCGCACAGGCCGCCATCGTCACCGCAGCGCCGCCCCTCATCCGGGGGACCGCCCGCTTTGCGATGTAGCTCCGGACCTCCGTCTTTCTTCCGAGCGTGAAGGCACTGTAGACGGCAAATCCGAGCGCGCCGATCGCGATGAGGTAGGGGATCAGCACATAGGCCTTCCCTCCGATGTCCCGCCCGGTCACAAACCCTGCCGCCAGGATAAAGAAGAGCGCGGACGCGCCGGCGGTGTCCGCCTTTTTTCTTGCGGCCGACTCCGCCTCGGAGAAGGATTTCATTTCCCCCTGATAGGAATACTTCCCGGTATCATCGGGCCGGAAATCATTCAGGTACTCTTTCCGGTAGCTTTTCTTCTTCTCTTTTGCCATCCTGCGCGCCTTTCATTTCCAATCAGAATCTGCTCGTATCCACACTCTCGAGATACTTCTTCGCGGTCTCGGCGACGCCCCTTAAGCAGCTCTCGTCGAACGGGCTTACAAGGCCGGCCTTTTTGATGAGGTCCGTGAAGGTCTCGCTGCCGCCCATCTTCGTGTAGGCCATGTAGTGGTCGAACGCGTTCCTGTAATCTTCCTGCGAGAGCGCCCAGATCTCGAGCGCGACCGTCTGTGCGAGGCAGTAATCGATGTAGTAGAGCGGGAAGCTGTAGATGTGATGCTGCCGCTGCCAGCCCTCGCCCTCGCTGTAGAACGGGATGTCGCCGTCCAGCTTGTGCCACGGGGTGTAGATGCCCATCAGCTTTTTCCAGCAGGCGTGGCGCTCGGCGGGTGTCATTTCCGGATTCTCGTACACGATGTGCTGGAAATGATCCACCATCGTCCCGTAGGGAATGAAGGTAAGCGCGGACGCCAGATGGCTGTAGCGGAACTTGGCCGCGTCATCGCCGAAGAAATCCTCGGCCCACGGCCAGGAGAGGAACTCCATGGACATGGAGTGGACCTCGCAGGCCTCCATGGTCGGGAGAACCGTCGTTGCCGGCACGCGCTTCATGTTGGTGTAGCCCGCAAACGCGTGGCCGCCCTCGTGGGTCAGCACCTCGACGTCGCCCTGGGTCCCGTTGAAATTCGCGAAAATGAACGGCACATTGTAATCCGGCAGCTCCGTCATGTAGCCGCCGCCCTCCTTGCCGTCGGTCGAGAGGAGGTCCATGAGCTCGCCCTCCCGCATCGTGCGAAAGAATTCGGAGGTCTCCGGGGAGAGCTCGTCGTAGAATTTGGACGCCGCGTTCACAATGTCGTCGGCAGTTCCCTTCGGGCGCGGGTTGCCGGTCTTGAATTCAAGGGCATTGTCGGCGAAGCTCATCGGGTAGGATTTCCCGAAGCTTTTTGCCTGCTTCTCGTAGACTTCGCAGGCGACCGGAACGAGATACTTCTGAACCGCCTCGCGGAACTTCTCGACATCGTCCTTGTTGTAGGAGATGCGGTTCATCCGGTAGTAGCCGAGCTCGAGGTAGTTCTCGTAGCCGAGCTTTTTGCCCATCTTATCGCGGAGCTTTACAAGCTTGTCATAATATTCGTCGAGCTCTTTCTGGTGCTCCTTGTACCAGGCGCCCTCGGCCTTCCAGGCGGCGAGGCGCACGGTGTCGTCCGCGTCGCTCTTCTTCGGGGTCATGCGGGAGAGGGTCATGGTCTCGCCCATGAAGGGGATCTGGGCGGAGGCGAGAAGCTTCTCGTAGGTCATCGTGAGGTTGTTCTCCTCCTGCATCTCCCCGATGATCTCCGGAGAGAAGGCCTTGAGGTCCATCTCCGCCGCCTTGAAGATAATCGCCCCGAACTCCGCCTCGAATTCCGGACGGAATTTCGAGTTTATGAGCGCGATCGTGAATTTGTGGAGCTCCTCCTCGAGAGCCGGGCCGGCCTCGTTCCAGTAGGTCGACTCCGCGTCGTAGAATTCGTCCCGGGTGTCGATCGAGTGGCGGATGGAGGCAATCGTCGAGACCGTTTGGACCTTGCGGTCGAAGGCGTCCTTCTTTAAAAATGCAGCCCGCGCATCCCCGTAGGTCTCCGCGCTTTCAAATTCTTTCGTAATTGCCGCGGCTTCCGCCTTCAGGTCGGCGAGCTCAAGGCGCTTGTAGGGCATTTCGCTGAATTTCATGTCTGCTTCCTTTCTGTTCGTGTATTTTTCTTCCTAATTATATACGATTTCCGGGAAAAGGCAAGGGGCAACGCGGCGGAGCAATTCTCCCCTGTCTTTTCCGCCGAAGCTGTGCTATACTGGTAGCAGCAATAGAAAAGGTGACTCTCCATGGAAAAATTCGAAAAAGTAAACCACCGGCTTCTCGGCGAACACGTCGAAGCCCAGCTCAAAGAATACATCCTCACCACCCCCGTAAATATCGGCGACAAGATCCCGACCGAGTTTGAACTGGCCGACATGTTCGGCGTCGGCCGCAGCACCATCCGCGAGGCGGTCAGGGGACTCGTGACCAAGGGCATGCTGGAGGTCCGCCGGGGCTCCGGCACCTATGTCATCAGCACACAGACGCTCGACGAGGATCCGCTCTCGCTCTCCCGCTACACCGACAAGTACGAGCTTGCCCTGGAGCTTCTCGACGTCCGGCTCATGCTGGAGCCCGAGATCGCCGCGCTCGCCGCGCTGAACATCCGGGACTCCGAAAAAGCTCAGCTCACCCGCCTGTGCGAGGCCGTCGAGGAGAATATCCGGAAAAATGAAAACCACCTCCCGAACGACGTCAAATTCCACGAATACATCGCAAAATGCAGCCGCAACCGGGTCGTCGAGACCCTGATCCCGATCATCAGCACCGCGGTCATCACCTTCGGCAACCTGACCAGCCGGAAGCTCCTCGACAAGACGATCCGCTCCCACCACTCCATCCTGAACGCGATCCTTTCGGGCGATGCGGTCGGCGCCCGCTGTGCGATGGTCTCCCACCTGAGCTACAACCGGGAGTATCTTCGCGCTGCTCTCGCCCGGAACGGCAATACATCAGACAAATCAGACTGACCATACCCGTCCCTCCCCTTCCATGTGGATTTTCCACAAAAGTGGAGGGGCTTTTTTGTGCAAAAAAGAGATTCGAGTCCTCGCATACATCTGATGATTGACATTTATTGTAGCTTAATATATAGTTATATTAACAAATTCATCAGACGTCAGGTGATTTTTGAAATTTGTTTTTGTTTTTCAAAGGAGGGTTCAAACCATGGCTCAGGAAGTAGCTTTAAGCCCGACCAGGCTGATCCTGGCGGCAATCATCGGACTTGCGATCCTGCTCGTCCTCATCATCAAATTCAACGTTCACGCAATGATCTCCATCTTAGTCGGCGCCATCGCCATCGGCACGATCGCCGGCATGCCCTTAGCCGATGTCGTCACCGCCGTCAATGACGGTATCGGAAACACCTTAAAAGGCATCGCTCTCTTAGTCGGCCTCGGCTCCATGTTCGGCGCGATCCTGGAAACCTCGGGAGGCGCCCAGACACTGGCCGTCACGATGGTCAGAAAGTTCGGCGATGAAAAAGCCGCCTGGGCCCTCGGCATCACAGGTCTCGTCATCGCCATGCCGGTCTTCTTCGACGCCGGCCTCATCATCCTGATCCCGCTCGCCTTCTCGCTCGCCAAGAGAACAAACCGCTCCTCCCTCTTCTACGTCATCCCGCTGCTTGCAGGTCTGGCTGTCGGCCACGCGTTCATCCCGCCGACACCGGGTCCGGTCCTCGTCGCCACCATGCTCGGCGTCGACCTCGGCTGGGTCATCCTGATCGGCATCTTCTGCGGCACGCTCGCCATGATCGTCGCCGGCCCGATCTGGGGCAGGATCTGCGGCACCAAATATATGGTCCCGGTTCCGGAACATGTCCAGAATCAGGCGGACATCGACGAGTCCAAGCTCCCGAAGTTCGGCACCATCGTCACGATCATCCTGATCCCGCTTGTTCTCATCATTTTAAAATCCCTCGCAGGCGTCATTCCGGCCCTCTCCGGAGCTGCTCCGTTCTTCAATTTCTTAGGCGAGCCGTTCGTCGCCCTGCTCATCGCGACAGTCATTGCCATGTTTGTCCTCGGCGTAAAGCACGGCTACACCATGCCCGAGCTTGAGAAGGTCATGACCAAGTCTCTCGAGCCGACCGGCCTCATCCTTCTGGTCACCGCATGCGGCGGCGTTCTCCGCTACGTCCTTCAGTACTCCGGCATCGGCGATGTCATCGGCAACGCCGTCGGCAGCGCCAAGCTCCCGATCGTTGTCGTCGCCTTTATCGTCGCCGCTCTGGTCCGCATCTGCGTCGGTTCCGCAACCGTCGCCATGACCATGGCTGCCGGCATCGTCGCCTCCCTCCCGGGCATCTCCGCCCTCTCGCCGATCTACCTTGCCTGCGTTGTCTGCGCGGTCGCCGGCGGCGCAACCGTCTGCTCGCACTTCAATGACTCCGGTTTCTGGCTGGTCAAGTCCCTTGTCGGTCTCGATGAGAAGACGACCCTCAAGACCTGGACCATTATGGAGACTCTGGTCGGTCTCACAGGTTTCCTGGTAGCGCTTGTCATTTCCTTCTTTGTCGCGTAAAATGTATTCCAAGAGAGGTGATTACCATGTCAAAAGAACTTATCAGTCAGAAGCTCCGCAAACTATCCCCGGAAGTGGACCCGCTCCGCATCGGCACCGGCTGGAAGCCGGAAGACCTGGACCGCGTGCAGGTTTTCATTGAAAGCACCTTCGGAGACAGCCATCCGGGTTCCGGCCATCTCGATGTGCTCGTCAAGGAGGCGCGCCGCGGTGTGTTCGAAGCCGGCGGCTTCGGCGCCAGATACTACTGCACGGACATCTGCGACGGCGAAGCGCAGGGCCATGACGGGATCAATTTCTCGCTCGCAAGCCGCGAGATGATCGCCAACATGATTGAAATTCAGGCAAATGCAACCCCCTTCGACGCCGGCGTCTTCATCGCCTCCTGCGACAAGGGCATGCCCGGCAACCTGATCGGCATGGCCCGCGTCAACATTCCCTCCGTCGTCGTCTGCGGCGGAACCATGGCGGCCGGCCCCGAGCTCCTCACTCTGGAGCAGCTCGGCATGTACTCCGCCCAGTATGAGCGCGGCGAGATCGATGCCGACAAATTGACCTGGGCCAAGCAGAACGCCTGCCCGAGCTGCGGCGCCTGCTCCTTCATCGGCACCGCCTCCACGATGCAGATCATGGCGGAGGCCCTCGGCCTCGCTCTGCCGGGTTCTGCCCTTCTGCCGGCGACCAGCCCGGACCTTCGCGACTACGCTTACCGCTCCGGCAAGCAGGCCGTAAAGCTTGCTTCCATGGACAACATGCGCCCGAAGGACATCGTGACCCTCGAAAGCTTTGAAAATGCAATCATGGTCCACGCCGCCATCTCCGGCTCGACCAACTGCCTGCTGCATCTCCCGGCGATCGCCCACGAGTACGGCATTGAAATCACCGGCGAGACCTTCGACCGCCTGCACCGCGGCGCCCACTACCTGCTTGATCTCCGCCCGGCGGGCCGCTGGCCGGCAGAATTCTTCTACTATGCAGGCGGCGTTCCGGCGATCATGGAGGAGATAAAGGATGTCCTTCATCTTAACGTCATGACCGTCACCGGCAAAACGCTCGGCGAGAACCTTGAGGAGCTCAGGGCAAACGGCTTCTACGAGCGCTGCCAGAAATGGCTCGATGAGGCAAATGCAGCCCGCGGTATTCATTTGACAAAAGAAGACATCATCCGCCCCTACGACAAGGCCATCGGCACCGACGGTTCCATCGCGATCCTGAAAGGCAACCTGGCTCCCGAGGGCGCCGTCATCAAGCACACCGCCGCCCCGAAGGAGATGTTCAAGGCCGTCCTGACCGCCCGTCCCTTCGACAGCGAGGAGGAGTGCATCGATGCGGTCCTCCACCACAGGGTGCAGCCGGGCGACGCGGTCTTCATCCGCTATGAGGGCCCCAAGGGCTCCGGCATGCCGGAAATGTTCTACACCTCCGAGGCGATCTCCTCCGACAAGGAGCTCGGCCGCTCGATCGCGCTCATCACCGACGGCCGCTTCTCCGGTGCGTCCACCGGCCCGGTCATCGGACACGTAAGTCCCGAGGCCCAGGCGGGCGGCCCGATCGCCCTCGTGGAGGAAGGCGACCTCATCAATCTCGACGTGATGGGAAGAAAGCTCGAGATCATCGGCGTAAAAGGCGAGCGCAGGACGCCCGAGGAGATCGACGCGATCCTCGCCGAGCGCAGAAAGGCCTGGAAGCCGAAGCCGGTCAAGTACAAAACCGGCGTGCTCCGTCTCTTCTCGGAGCTCGCGGCCTCACCGATGAAGGGCGCCTACATCGATTTCGACGGAGAATAAATGATTTTAAGGACAGCCGGATTTACGGCTGTCCTTTTTGTCCCCGATATGCTACACTTTGTAAAATGAAAAACTCTTCCAACCAACGGAGGTACACCATGAAACCCATCAAAAATGTCACCATCATCGGCATGGGCGCCCTCGGCACCCTCTTCGGCTGCGAGATCCAGTCGAAGATCGGCCGCGAAAACGTCGCCTTTCTAATGGACGAGGCCCGCTGTGAGAAAAATAAAACCGCCGTCTACAAGGTAAACGGAGAACCCTTTGACTTCCGGATTATCTCCCCGATGGAGGCCGCCCCGGCCGACCTCATCATCGTCTCGACCAAGGCGACCGGCCTCACAGAGGCCCTCGACACCATGGCGCCAGCCGTCGGCGATGAGACGATCATCATCTCCGCCATCAACGGGGTCGTGAGCGAGGAGATCCTCGCAGACCGCTTCGGGGCGGACAAGGTCATCCACGCGGTCGCCCAGGGGATGGACGCGGCCTTCTTCGACCGGAGCGTCACCTTCGAGAACCCGGGCGTCTTCTGCCTCGGGATCGTGGACCCGGCCATGCGGGAGAAACTCTGTGCGCTGACTGCATTTTTTGAGAGCATTTCATTTCCTTTCAGGCTCGAGGAGGACATCATGCGCCGCATCTGGAGCAAATTCATGCTGAACGTCGGCGTAAATCAGGTCTGCATGGTCTGCGGGGTCGGCTACGGCGGCGTCTCGGAGCCTGGAAGCCTTCCGCGGGCGCTCATGGTCGCAGCCATGCGCGAGGCCAAGCTGGCCGCGGAAGTCAAGGGCATTCACCTCACCGAAAAGGACCTTTCGGACTACGTGGACCTCATGGCCTCCCTCGCGCCGGACTCCATGCCCTCGATGGCCCAGGACCGGATCAACAAAAAGCGCTCCGAGGTGGAGCTCTTTGCGGGCACGGTCCGCCGGATCGCGGCGGAGCACGGGTTCCTCGTCCCAGTCAACGACTACCTCTACCGGGAGGTCATGCGGATCGAGGCGGAGTACTGATAAGAAAGATTTCGGCCTTTACTTTTTCTCTCCTGTGTATTAGAATATTTTCATAACGGATATGCATTTAAACCTTGTATATTCGGCACAATAGACAAAAAGAAGGAGGTCAACATGAAAAAATTAATTGCAGCTATCCTGACCGGAGCGATCGCGGCAAGCCTCATGGCCTGCGGAGGCTCCTCCACGAGCACCGCACAGCCTGCCGAGAGCACGAAGACCGAGAGCACCGCACCCGCCGGAAGCACGGCGGAAGCCGCCGATGATCTGGTCGAGGCCGCCAAGGCGGAAGGCACCCTCGTCGTCTACGGCTCCTGCGAGGAAGACTACCTTGCAGCAGCCTGCGAGAACTTCCAGAAGCTCTACGGCATCGAAGTCCAGTATCAGCGCCTCTCCACCGGCGAGGTTCAGTCCAAGATCGAAGAGGAAAATAAAAACCCGTCCGGCGACGTCTGGTTCGGCGGCACGACCGACCCCTACAATGTCGCGGCCTCCGAAGGCCTGCTCATGCCCTATGAGGCGAAGAACGCCTCCCACCTGATCAGCGATACCTACCGCGACGCCAACGGCTGCTGGTACGGCATCTACAAGGGCATCCTCGGCTTCATGGTCAACACCGATGAGCTTGACCGCATGGGCCTTGAGACCCCGGCCGACTGGAAGGACCTGCTCGATGAGAAATACAAAGGCCTCATCTGGCTCTCCAACTACAACACCGCCGGCACGGCAAAGCTGGTCGTCAACACCATGATCCAGAAGTACGGCCATGACGAGGGCATCCAGTACCTGGTCGACCTTGACAAGAACATCCAGGTCTACACGAAGTCCGGCTCCGGCCCGTCCAAAAACGTCGGCACCGGCGAGTGCGTCATCGGCATCGGCTTCCTGCATGACGGCATCACCCAGATCGAGGACAACGGCTACGGCAACATCGGCCTGGTCATCCCGTCCTCCGGCACGTCCTTCGAGATCGGCGCCACCGCGATCTTCGAGGGCTGCAAGCACCCGAACGCAGCCAAGCTGTGGATCGAGTATGCGCTGAGCCCGGACTGCGTCGAGCTCGCCGCCCAGAACGGCTCCTACCAGTTCCTGGTCATCGACAACGCAAAGCAGCCGGAGATCGCCACATCCTTCGGCCTTGACCCCGACAACGTCATGGAATATGACTTCGAGGATGCCAAGGAAAATACAACCAAGTACGTCGAAGAAGTGATGACCGCCCTCGGCAGCGCCGCCGACGACCGCTTCAAGACCGAATAATCACAAAAACGCCTTAAAAACCATCATCTCCTGCCGGGTATTTCTCAAACCCGGCGGGGGATGATTTTCGTATTCTCATGCAAATGCAGATAACAGGGAGGATCTTCTCATGGCTAAAAATCAGGGAGCTGCCCTGGACCGCAAAAAATTCTTTGCGGACCCGATCATGGTCACAACCATCTGTGTCCTGATCGCCTTCCTCACGCTCTTCATCCTCTATCCGCTGGCCATTCTTCTGGTCGACAGCTTTGTCACGCCGGAAGGTGTCAGCCTTTCCATTTTTCAGCGGATTCTCGGCATGTCCACCTTCCGGAAGGCAATCACAAACACCTTGAAAGTAGGCTTTCTGGTCGGTATCGCCTCCGCGCTCATCGGCCTTCTCTTCGCCTACGTGGAAGTCTATGTAAAGCTCAAAACCCGCTTCATGGCAGGCCTCTTCAAGGTCGTCTCCATGCTGCCGGTCGTCTCGCCGCCCTTCGTCCTTTCCCTCTCCATGATCATGCTTTTCGGAAAGGCCGGCATCATCACTCGTTTCCTGCTTCACATCTATGACAACAACGTCTACGGATTCTGGGGCATCGCGATCGTCCAGACACTGACATTTTTCCCGGTCTGTTACATGATGATGCGGGGACTTCTTAAAAATATAGACCCCTCCCTCGAGGAGGCCTCCCGCGACATGGGCGCTTCCCGCTGGACGGTCTTTCGCACCGTCACCCTGCCGCTGGTTCTGCCGGGTCTCGGAAATGCATTTCTCGTCACCTTCATCGAGTCCATCGCCGACTTCGCGAACCCGATGATCATCGGCGGCTCCTACGACACACTGGCGACGACCATCTACCTGCAGATCACCGGAGCCTACGACAAGGAAGGCGCCTCCGCGATGGCGGTCGTCCTCCTCACCATCACGCTTCTCATGTTCATCGTGCAGAAGTACTACCTCGAGGCCAAGAGCACCGCGACCCTCTCCGGCAAGGCTTCCCGCCAGAGGATGCTGATCGAGGACAGGAGCGTCACGATCCCGCTCACGATCCTCTGCTCGCTGCTCGCCCTCTTCGTCGTCCTCATGTACATCTGCGTCCCCTTCGGGGCCCTGTTTAAGACCTGGGGCTACGATTTCCATCTGACAACCAAATGGTTCGGCCAGGTCTTCACAAAATACAAGGGCTTCAAGGCTTTCAAGGACTCCTTTATCCTCTCGCTCATCGCCTCGCCGATCACGGCCCTGCTCTCCATGATCATCTCCTACCTGGTGGTCAAGCGCAAGTTTAAGGCCAAAGGCTTCATCGAGGCGGTCTCCATGCTGGCCATGGCCGTGCCCGGCACAGTCCTCGGCATCGGCTACATCCGCGGATTCTCCGCCGGCGTCTTCCGCACCGGCTTCCTGCAGGGTCTCTACGGCACGGGCGCGATCCTGATCATCGTCTTCATCGTGCGAAGCCTGCCGACCGGCACCAGAAGCGGCATTTCCGCCCTTCGCCAGATCGACAAGAGCATCGAGGAATCCGCCTACGACATGGGCGCGGACAGCTTAACGGTCTTTATGACCGTGACGCTCCCGCTGATCAAGGACAGTTTCTTAAGCGGCCTTGTCACAGCCTTTGTCCGCAGCATCACCGCCATCAGCGCGATCATCCTGCTGGTCACCCCGCAGTACCTGCTGATCACGGTCCAGATCAATGAGTTCGCCGAGAAGGGTGCCTACGGCATCGCCTGCGCATTTGCGACCATCCTGATTGCGATCACCTACAGCGCGGTGCTCCTGATGAATCTGGTCATCAAATATTTCGGCACGAGCAAGATGTACAAGGAGGAGTAAAAAATGGCAAAAGAAAAAAAGGGAGTGCGCCTTGAGCACATCTCCAAAATATACCAGGATCCGAAAACCAAAAAGAACTTCTACGCCGTCAAGGACACGACCCTGGACATCGAGCCGGGCAGCTTCGTGACCCTCTTAGGCCCCTCCGGCTGCGGCAAGACGACCACGCTCCGCATGATCGCGGGCTTTGAGAGCCCGGACGAGGGCGAGATCTACCTCGGCGGCGAGCCGATCAACGCGCTCACCCCCAACAAGCGAGACACCGCGATGGTCTTCCAGAGCTACGCGCTGCTGCCCCACTACAATATTTTCGACAACGTCGCCTACGGCTTAAAGCTCCGCAAGATGGACAAGGCCGTGATCAAGGAGAAAGTCACCGGCATCTTAAAGCTCGTCGGCCTTGAGGGCATGGAGGCCCGCATGACCAACCAGCTCTCCGGCGGCCAGCAGCAGCGCGTCGCGCTGGCCCGCGCCCTGGTCATCGAGCCGGGCGTCCTGCTCTTCGACGAGCCGCTCTCCAACCTCGACGCGAAGCTCCGCGTCTCGATGCGCACGGAGATCCGCCGCATCCAGCAGGAGGCCGGCATCACGGCGGTCTATGTCACCCACGACCAGAGTGAGGCCATGGCGATCTCCGATAAGGTCATCATCATGGAGAACGGCGTCGTCGCCCAGATGGGCACTCCCCAGGAGATCTACTACCACCCGAAGAGCGAGTTCGTCGCTGACTTCATCGGGGAGGCGAATTTCCTGCGCGGGCCTCTCATTTCAAGGAACGGCACCGACGGGATCGTCGACATCGCAGGAAACAAAGTCGCCGTCACGGGACTTGCGGGCCACAAGACCGGGGACAGCTGCACGCTGGTGCTCCGCCCCGAGGCGGCGCTGGTCGCGGACAAGGGCCAGCTGCCCTGCACCGTGACGCTCTCCTGCTTCATGGGCTCCTACCAGAACTACCACGTGATGGTCGGCGACACCAGGGTCATCATCACGGACTTCAATCCGAAAAATAAAAAGATCTACAACGTCGGCGACAGGGCCTATGTGGCCTTCGACCCGGAGAATGTACACGTGCTGTAACCCAAAAAAGAGCGGGGCCGGTTCAAAACCGGCCCCGCTCTCATTCACTAAAAAATCCCCTTCCCCTCCCTCACAGACAGTCAATGCGCGGTCGTGCGCCTTGAGCGGTACGTCATACGGATGTGCGCGATCAGGGCTTTACGATACTGTCGGGGATTCGAACCCCGGGCCGTGCCCCTCCGGCCAACCATAGGTGCGGACTCATTCTCAGCCGCGGAGATGCATTCGCCCTGCCTGCTAACACTGATTTTTTACAATAATTCCGACGTCCAGTTCAGCTCCTGGATCTTTGCGTCCGTCTCCCGAAGCTCCTTCGAGAGCGCGTCCGTCTTCTTCTGCAGCTCCCTCACATTGACTGCGCTCAGGATCCGGATCTCCGTGCGCATCGCGCGGCGCGCGGTCTGGCTCGCCGCCGAGACGAGGTCGCGGTACACCGAGACCTTCTCCTTCAGCGCATCCTTGTGAGCGATCAGCTCCGTGATCGTCTTTCCGTCCTTTTTGATCGTGGAATTCGTCAGATTGATCCGCGCCATGAGCTCCTCGAGCCGGGTGATCGCTCCGTCAAGCTCCGCAAGGAGTTCCCCCGGGTCCTCCGCGGGCTTCTCTCCCTCCTGCACGAGCGCGTTGGCCGTGAGACGGGAGCGCAGCTGCTCGATCTTGATGTTCAGGTCTGCCCGTTCCTTCAGTGCTTCCGCAAGTTTCATATCTGCCACCTTCCTTTCATTTCTCCCGATCGGTAAATACAAATATCTTTTTATTCATTCCCAAACAGCATCCGATAATAATCCGTCTCCACGATCACCCGCGACATCTCAAGCCGGTTGGCCACCGTGTTGTTGATGCTCTCCACATACTCCGGATCGTCCGAAAAGCCCTCCGCCGGGTAGAACGTCCGCTCCCGCCAGTCATACTTCCCGCGGTCCGTGACCCACTCGAAGGTGTTCCAGAAGACCAGCGGCTCGGTGTCCGCAAAGACATCCCGCCCCGGCAGGAGCCGGGAGTCAAACTCGGTCCCGAAGAGGTTTGAGAGCGTCGGCACGACGTCGAGGCTCATGACCGGAGAGCTGATCTCGCACCGCATGCCGCTCAGTTCATTTTCAAGACAGCCGGACCAGAGGATGAGACCGTTCTTATCGCGCTCCCAGACATGGTCCGTCGGGGTCTTTAAGAGGTCCTCGATGTAGTTTTTGTCATTTCCCCAGGCCTCGCCGGTGCCGAGCCCGTAGGGGTAGTGGTCGCCGACCAGCGCGATGACCGTGTCGTCCGCGATCCCCGCCTCCTCAAGGCGGTTCACAAGATCGGTCAGCGCGTGCTCGAGCTCCATCTGGGTGCAGATATAGTAGAGCGTCTTCTCCTCATACGTGTCGCCGTAGGCTGCCTTCACCTCGTCGTAATAGCGCTGCACCACATATTTGTCCCATTTGTAGGGCGCGTGGCCGCTGCCCGTCATGTAGTAGACCGAGAAGGGCTGGGCGTCGATAAAGAGCCCGACCGTGTTCATGATCATCTCCGTATCGGACGGGTAGGAGTGGCCGCAGAGGTCGGTCATGCCGGTCTCGTTGGCGATCCACTCATTATAGCCGAGGTTCTGGTGGGTCAGCTGCCGGCTGTAGTAGTCGTAGGCCCCGTTGTGGAAGGCCCAGCTGTTATAACCCTGCGCCTTGAGCTGGTTCCCCATCGTAAAATACATCCGGTGGCCGGCCGTCATCACCATGGAATCGTTCCCCCACAGCGGCGCGAGCCCGGTCAGGAAGGACATCTCGCCGGTCGTCGTCGAGCCGCCCCACTCCGGCTGGTAGTAATCCGAAAAATAAAACCCGTTGTGCGTAAGCCGCCACAGCGTCGGCGTCACATCCTCCCGGATGAACGCGTCCGCGTAGGACTCCGCCGCGATGAGGATGAGATTCTTGCCCTTGAAAATGCCCGTGTACGCATTCTGAGACGACGGCGTCCTCCCGAGAATATACTCCGTCACGGCCGTGGACGGCTCGTAGGCCAGCGCCTGGCCGAAATCGACGTTCATTTTATTCTTCCCGTAGACGATCTCCTCGGAAGGAGCCTCCTCCTCCGAAGCCTCCGGTTCCGGCTCCGCCTGCGGCGCGGCGTTCACGGTCTCCGCGGCAAAGGAGCCGCCCGAATCCCTGATCACCGCATGGGTGAGATAGAGCCTCGAGGAGGTCAGGAGCCCGAAGGTCTCCGTTGTTCTTGCAAATGAAAACCTCGCCCTGTACACCGTCTTAAGGCTCCCGTTTCCGGCCGCCGCCGAGAAGACAAGGAGCATGACGGCTCCCGCGGCAAGCACGCAGCCCGCGGTCCGCCGGCCCGCGTAAAACTGCTGCTTTCTCACAAGGTATATGATGCCCGCCGCCGGCGCGATGAAAAGCGCCGCCTTGGGAAGCCCGAAGAAAATGCTCCGCGTAAGCTCGGAGCCGTAGCCGCTCGCTACGCCGGACGCGCCCGAGAGCAGGCGGAAGGGCTCCATGTAGGTGCGGAAGACGCTCCGCACGATCGCCTCCACCGAGAAGAGCAGCGCGGTGACCGCAAGGAGGCCTCCGAGCACGATTATATTTTTTCGCTCGGGCACGAGACTGAAAATGCCCGCCGCGATGAGTCCGCCCGCCGCGGAAAAGGCAAAGCAGAAGAGCGGATTCGGAAACCCGCTGCCTCCGAGAAGCGCGAGCACGATCTCCGCATAGAGAAAATAGCCCGGAAGGATGATGCACATCCCCCAGGGCTTTATTTTATTGAGAAACTCCTTTATGCGGGATAAATCCATAAGTAACCCCTTACGATGTTCCGAATAAATGTCCGTAGTAGTCCGTTTCCACGATCTCCCGGGACATGGCAAATTTGTTCTCGACGAGCCGGTTCACCGAGGCGATGTACTCGGGGTCCTCCCCGTACCCTTCGGCCGGGTAGAACTGCTGCTCTCCCCAGTCGAAGCGGCCCTGCTCCGTGACCCAGTCGAGGCTGGACCAGAAGACCAGCCCGTGGGTATCGGCGAACACATCGCGTCCGGGCAGAAGCCGGGAGTCAAACGTGACCCCGAAAAGGTTCGAGAGTGTCGGGAGGACATCCAGGCTCATGACAGGCGAGCTGATCTCGCACTGCATATCGCTGTTTTCATTTTCAAGACAGCCGGACCAGATGATGAGGCCGTTTTTATCGCGCTGCCAGTCGTGGTCGAGCGGGCCTAAGAGATCCGGGATGTAGCTGCGGTCATTGCCCCAGGCCTCGCCTGCGCCGAGCCCGTAGGGGTAGTGGTCTCCCACCAGACCGATCACGGTGTTGTCCGCGATGCCGGCCTCCTCGAGGCGCGATACGAGGATGCTGAGCATATTTTCAAGCTCCATCTGGCAGCAGATGTAGTAGATCACCTTCTCCGCGTAGGTGTCCCCGTAAACCGCCGAGACCTCGGGGTACCAGCGCTGCACGACGTCGAGATCCTCCTTGTAAGGCGCATGGCCGCTCAGCGTCATGTAGTAGACGGAAAACGGCTGGGCATCGATCCAGAGGTCGATCGTGTTCTCGATCATTGACGTGTCTGTCGGGTACTCCTGACCGCAGAGCTCGGCCATGCCGGTCTCGTTGGCGATCCATTCGTCATACCCCAGGTTCTGATGGGTCGTCTGCCGGCTGTAGTAGTCGTAGGCCCCGTTGTGGAATGCCCAGCTGTTGTATCCCTGGCGCTTCAACTGGTTCCCCATCGTAAAATACATATTGTGGCCGGAGGTCTTGATCATGGAGTCGTCGCCCCACTGCGGCGCGAGGCCCGTTAAGTACGCCATCTCCCCGGTCGTCGTCGAGCCGCCCCACTCCGGCTGATAGTAATCCGAAAAATAAAACCCGTTCCGGGAAAGCCGCCAGAGGGTCGGCGTAAGCTCCGGCGTGATGAATGCGTCCGCGTAGGACTCCGCCGCGATGAGGATCAGGTTCTTCCCGGCAAAGAGGCCCGTGTATGCATTTTTCGAGGACGCTTCATTTGAAAGAATGTACTCGGTGACGCCCCGGGTGGCTTCATTTTCAAGCACTCCGGAGAAATCAAGATCCATCTCGTTTTTCCCGTATTCGATCTCCCGGATCGGCTCGGCCGGGGTCGGAATCGCGGTCGGGTCCGGGATCTCCGGCAGCTCCTCCGGGAGCTCCGGCGCCTCTGTCACGACCGGCGTCGGCGTATCCTGGGCCTCCGTGACGAAGCCGGACGTTCCCTTACTCCTGAAGGAGGGCGCCATAAAGAGCCGCGAGGCCGTGATGAGGCCGAAGGACTCCGTCGTTCCCGAAAATGAAATTCTCGAGGTGTAGAGCGCCCGCGTCGTCCCCTCCGAAGCGCTGACCGAAAGGAAGAGCGAGAGGGCAAACCCGACCGCGAAGAAGATCGCGCAGAACCCTTTCCCTTCCGGGCCGCGGTCCCCGTGCAGCTTCCTTTTGAAGATCAGGACGAGCAGAAGGATGCAGGGCCCGATAAAGAGAAACATTTTAGGGACCCCGTAGAGAATACTGTTTTTAACCTCGCCCGTGTAACCGGTCATGACGCCGCCGGCCCCGGAAATGAGCCCCTGCGGGGACATGTAGGTTAAGAAAACGCTGCGGACGACCGACTCGACCGCAAAGAGGATCGCCGCGGCGAGCATGACGATCATCGTAAGGATCCGCTTCGTCTTCGGCGATGTAAGTCCTATAAGGCCGGACAGGAGAAACCCTGCTCCGAGCGAAAAGCCCGCAACCAGCAGCGGATGGCTGAACTTCTCGCCTCCGCGAACCAGCACGAGCACCAGTTCCGAGTAAAGAAAATAAGCCGGCAGGCAAAAATCAACCCACTCAGGCTTAAAAATTGAATAATACTTCGATGTCTTTGAACGATCCATACCTAAGCTCCCCTCTTAGCGTCCGGAATCTTCCTTTTTAATTGTCACAGATTTCAGCCGTATGATTATGTGGGCCCGGGCGGGCATCTTATCCGGCGGACTCCCCTTCCGTACGGACTCGCTTCGCTTCAGGCTTGTATTAGTATACACCAATTCAGCGGCGGGAGACACACTTTTTTTTAAATTTTTAAAACAGAAAACGGCCGGTCCGCACATCATGCGGACCGGCCGAAGGCACTCATTACATCAGTTTTCTGAACATCATCTCGAAGTCTTCGAGGGTTGCCGGCTTCGGGTTGCCCGGAGCGCAGGCGTCAGCCGCCGCGGACTCGCAGAGGAACGGAAGATCCTCCTCTTTCAGCTTCTCGAGCTTGGTCGGGATGCCTACATCGACGGAGAGCTGGCGGACCGCATCGACCGCTGCTTTGCGGTAGGTCTCCTGATCCATGCCGGTCGTGTCGACACCGAGAGCCTCGGCGATATCCTTGAACTTCGTGCCGGTCGCTTCGGCGTTGAACTCCATGACGATCGGAAGCATCATCGCGCAGGCGACACCGTGCGGTGTGTCATAGACAGCGCCGAGGGTGTGAGCCATCGAGTGAGCGATGCCGAGGCCGACGTTGGAGTAAGCCATGGCGGTGACATACTGGGCGAGAGCCATGCCTTCGCGGCCGTCCGGATCGTTTGCGACAGCCTTGCGGAGGTTCTTGCCGATGAGCTTGATCGCCTCGAGGTCAAGGCAGTCGGAGAGCTCCCATGCGGCAGCCGTGGTGTAGCCTTCGATCGCGTGGGTCAGAGCGTCCATACCGGTGGAAGCGGTCAGGCCCTTCGGCATCGAGGACATCATATCCGGGTCAACGATCGCGACATCCGGGATATCGTTGGGGTCGACGCAGACGAATTTTCTCTTCTTCTCCACGTCGGTGATGACATAGTTGATGGTGGATTCAGCGCCCGTGCCGCCCGTTGTCGGGACAGCAATCGTGAAGACCGTGCGGTGCCTGGTCGGAGCCACGCCCTCAAGGGAGCGGATGTCCGCAAATTCCGGGTTGTTGACGACAATGCCGATGCCCTTGCCGGTGTCCATGGAGGAACCGCCGCCGATGGTGATCATGAAATCAGCGCCGGACTCTTTGTAAGCGGCTACGCCGTTCTGAACGTTCTCGATCGTCGGATTCGGCTTGATGTCGGAGTAGAGCGAGTATGCAATACCGTTCTTCTCAAGAAGATCCGTGACCTTGGCGGTGACGCCGAACTTGATGAGGTCCGGGTCGGAGGCAACGAATGCCTTCGTGAATCCCTTGGACTTGACGATGCCCGGGATCTCATTGATTGCACCCTGTCCGTGGTAAGACATGCCGTTTAATACGAAACGATTGACTGCCATATAAAAACCTCCTTTATTCTGTCATCTGACAGTTACTCTTGAAAATAAAAACCGACCGGTTCTTGCGCCGCCGCATTTTCAAATCGATATTATTATATCATAATCCGCGGAATTGTATACTATGTATTACTTTTTTCATGAAATCTTTATCTTTTAAGGCAAAATAGCACCCCCTTCGCGCAGCTGCGAACGGGGCGCCGTATTTCATGACACAAACTGATAGATCGTGAAGACCGCGTAGATCGCGAGCAGGGAGATGCCCTGCCATCTGTAGAGTTTTCCCTTTTTGATGGCCGGCACGCAGAGGAGCAGCATGACGCCCAGCATGACCGGGATATCGATGAGGAGCGAGGAGTTGATCCCCGCGATCATCTTCTCGGCCGGGACCGCAAACGGCGAGATCGTGATCGCCATGCCGGAGACCAGCACAAGGTTGAAGAGGTTCGCCCCGATGACGTTGCCGACGCTCAGCGCGCTGTGGCCCTTCATGAGGGACGTGATGGCGGTGATGAGCTCCGGCAGGCTGGTGCCGAGCGCGACCATGGTGAGGCCGATGACGCTGTCCGGGACACCCAGGGCCTGGGCGATGAGGGTTCCGTTGTTGACGAGCAGGTTTGCGCCGACTGCGATGGCCGCCGCGTCGACCACGAGGAGGACGACCTCCTGCCACATGGGCTTTTCTTCATTTTCCGCTTCCCCGGCGTCCGCCTCCTCCGGGTTCTTTGCCATCTGCCGCACGGTCGAGACCATGTAAACAACGAAGATCGCAAGGAGCATGAAGCCGTGCAGGCGGGAGAAATTGCCGCTCGTGTAGGCGATCAGCGAGTAGATCAGCGCCGAGGCGAAGAAGAAGCCGGCCGGCAGGTACAGAGAGGACTTCTTGACCGGGCCCGGACGGATCGCCGCGGTGAGCGCGGCGATGAGGCTCGTGTTGCAGATGATCGAGCCGATCGCGTTGCCGTAGGAGATGCCGGCGTTGTGCTGGATCGCAGCCTGGGTGGAGACCATGACCTCCGGGAGGGTCGTGCCGATCGAGACGACCGTCGCCCCGATGAGGAGCTCGGGCAGATGGAAGCGGTGGGCGATGCCGACCGCCCCGTCGACGAACCAGTCGCCGCCCTTGATCAGGAGCGCGAACCCTAAAAGAAACAGTAAAACAGGGACTATCATATCGATTGCCTTTCTTATTTGAATTAATGTGCAGCACTTTCATTATAGGCGAGCCCCGGCAAAAAGTCACTCAGGAATCTGAAACTTTTATGCGGAATTTACATCAATTCTTGTGGCTCTTCGCCCGCTGTGCTATCATGAAAAGTAAGAAATGAAAATAAAAACCGAAAGGAGCCAACCATGAGCATCACGATCCGAAATGAATTCCTGACTGTCACCGCCGCCGAAAAAGGCGCCGAGCTTCAGTCTGTAAAGAGTGCCGACGGCACCGAGTACCTCTGGCAGGGCGATCCGGCCTACTGGACGAGCCATGCGCCGAACATCTTCCCCTATGTCGCCCGCTTAACCGAGGGAAAATACATCCTGAACGGCCGTGAGTACGGCTTCGGCAACCACGGGCTCGTCCGCTACGAGGAGCTCGCCGTGGAGGCGCAGACGGACACCTCCGTCACCTTCCGCCTCGACTCGACGGAGGAGACAAAGAAGAAGTACCCCTTTGATTTCGTTTACCGGATCTCCTACACGCTGGACGGCAATGCCCTGAAGATCGGCACCCGCGTCGAAAATGTCGGCGAAGGCCGCATGTACTTCGCGGTCGGCGGCCACCCGGGCTTCAACGTCCCGATGGAGGCCGGCACTTCCTTTGAGGACTACTGTCTCGTGTTTGACGAGGAGGCTCATCCCTACCGGATCCACCTTGCGGACTCCGGCGCGGTGACACCGCTCACCACCGTCTATGAGATGAAGGACAACAAGGTCATCCCGCTCAGCCACGATCTCTTCGACCATGATGCGGTCGTGCTCACCCACGCGGCAAAGACCGTGAAGATCTGCTCTGACAGGACCTCCCGCGCCGTCACGGTCTCCTACCCGGATTTCCGCTATGTCGGGTTCTGGCACAAACCGAAGACGGACGCGCCATACGTCTGCGTGGAGCCCTGGACTTCTCTTCCCTCCCGCGAGGGGATCGTCGAGAAGCTCGCTCTGCAGGCCGACCTCCTCTCCCTGGACCCCGGAAAGGTCTGGGAGACCGTCTGGACGGTCACAATCGACTGAAGACTCAAAAAACCGGGCCCAAAGCCCGGTTCCTACTTCCGCGAGCACATAAAGGCCATGAAGGAAGCCGTCAAAGACGGTGTCAACCTGATCGGCTACACGACCTGGGGCCCGATCGACCTGGTCTCCGCCGGCACCGGCCAGTACGCAAAGCGTTACGGGTTCATTTATGTCAACCGCCACGACGACGGCACCGGCGATTTCGCCCGCAGCCGCAAGGATTCCTTCTTCTGGTATCAGAAGGTCTGCAAGTCGAACGGCGAGATCATCGAGTAAAACAATCGCTTTAAGCGCCTTAAACATAAAAACGGTCAGATGTGAGAATGCCTCATATCTGACCGTTTTCTTACTGTTGAACATCCAGCTTGTACTCATTATTGAGCGATACAAATACTTTGTTTCCTTAGTTATTTCCTCAGCTGTGCCTGCAGCTCCTGAAAGCTCTCCAGCGCCGATTGCAGATTCTCAATAATATCGTCCGCCAGTTCATCCGGAGCCGGGAGATTATCAAGATCTGCGAGTGACTTATCCTTTATCCAGAAAATATCAAGGCTGGTCTTGTCACGGTTCAGAATCTGATCACCTTCGCCGCCTACAATAAATCTGCGCCAACGTCCGTTTGGATTTTCTTCCGACCAGGTTTCTTTACGCTCATAGCGATTTTTCGGATTATAGCAGTTGATGAAATCCTGCAGGTCAGCATACGTCATCGGATGCTTCTTCAGCGTAAAGTGCATGTTCGTCCTTAGATCATATATCCAGATTTCTTTCGTCTGCCTCTCCGGACTTGCCGGACGCTTGTCAAAGAAAATAACATTCGCCTTTACACCCGGCTTATAGAATATTCCGGTCGGGAGCCGCAAAATCGTATGAAAATCGGTTGTCTCCAAAAGCTTCTGACGAACCGTTTCTCCGGCACCGCCTTCAAACAGGACATTGTCGGGAACAACTACCGCGGCCTTGCCGGTTGCCTTCAGCAGCGTGTTGATATGCTGCACGAAATTCAACTGTTTATTTGAACTTGTGGCCCAGAAATCCTGCCTGTTATATACGAGGTCTTCCTCCTCCTGCTCGTCCTCCTCGTTGGTAAATGTGATGGAGGACTTTTTGCCGAAAGGCGGATTCGTCAGGACGTAATCCACACGATATCCGGGATCGGAAAGCAGAGCGTCACCAAGGGTTATCGGAATCTCCCCATAAATGTCACCGATATTATGGAGGTACAGATTCATCAGCGCAGTCTTGAACGTTGCGCTTACGATCTCATTCCCATGGAAGGTCTCATTTTTAAGAAATTCCTTCTGACTGCGGTCGAGCGTATAGTTTGCCGGATCGGAAAGAAAGACTAACGCCGCAAGGAAAAAGCCCCCGCTGCCGCAGCAGGGATCTGCGATGGTCTTTCCCGGCTCCGGACGGACACACTCAACCATGGCTTTGATCAGCGGGCGGGGAGTGAAATACTGTCCTGCACCGCTTTTGATATCTTCCGCGTTTTTCTGGAGCAGGCCCTCATAAATCTCGCCTTTGACATCGGAGGACATAGCTACCCAGTTTTCCTTATCGATCATCTGAACGACTCGATAGAGGATTGCCACATTGCTGATCTTGTTGACCGCACCTTTGAAAATCTGACCGAGGATCCCACCCTCTTCACCAAGCTTTTCGAGAGTTTTCCTATACTGGGTTTCCAGCTCCGCACCCTTGAGCGTATTCATATCCGACCATGTGTAGCCCTTCGGGATGCCGGTTTCTCTCTTATAGGGCGGCCTCCCGTACTCATCAGACATTTTCAGGAAAATAAGATATGTCAGCTGTTCCAGATAGTCCCCGTAAGACACGCCGTCATCCCGGAGCGGATTGCACATGCCCCATACCTTTGAGACGATAGCTGATGTGCTCTCACTCAATGTCTGTTCCTCCTATACGTTTTTGAATATCTTCCACGGACGGCAATTGCTTTTCCAAATCCTCAGGGAGATTATTTGTGATTTTATATTCGCTGACACCAATCGGCTTTGAAATATCCCTCAGCGAGTATTCAACCACGACATTGTTTTTGCTCTTGCAGAGTAACAGACCAATTGTTGGATTATCGTTTTCTTTTTTCAGAATACCGTCAACTGCAGACAGATAAAAATTGAGTTTCCCGGCATACTCCGGCTTGAAATCTCCGGCTTTCAGTTCGATAACGACATAGCATCTCAAATTGAGGTTGTAGAACAATAAATCCAGATAAAAATCATCTCCGCCCACGACGAGATGATACTGATTCCCCAGAAAAGCAAAACCCGTTCCAAGCTCAAGCAATAGCTTTGTCACGTCCCTGACAAGCGCTCCTTCGATGTCGCGTTCAACCATTTCTTCCTTAAACGGAATAAAGTCGAACACATAGGGATCCTTCATGGTTTGAAGCGCAAGTTCGCTCTGCGGAGAGGGCAGTCTCTTTTCAAAATTGCTGACCTTTTCAGCTAACACCTGTCTTTCATATAATCCGCTTTCGATCTGATGGACAAGCACATTGCGCGACCATCCGTTTTTCGCAGTAGAATTAGCATACCATATGTACTGACCATGATCCTTCACTTTATCCATGAGGGTTACATGGTGATACCAGGTAATTTGTGCAAGTGCCTCTTGCACAATTTCTTCTTCGCTGAACAACTCG
Organism: uncultured Eubacteriales bacterium; assembly: GCA_900317515.1. Classification (GTDB taxonomy): domain Bacteria; phylum Bacillota; class Clostridia; order Lachnospirales; family Lachnospiraceae; genus Chordicoccus. Next base: position 25,419 of record ONHA01000013.1, on the reverse strand, counting down.
GCAAATTTAGACATATACTTCAGGTTGCGGACAGAATAGCCCTTGACTCCGGGAAAATCCATACGCAGATCGGCAGAAAGGCTGTCAATGAATTTATTTCCCCAAACCTTATGCCTGTTGATCTCACTGCCGATATGGTGATACAGCATGACCAGTTCGGTGTTTACTTCAAGCGTCGCCCGGTACTGCGCTGATTGTATCTGCTTCTTAATCTCATTGACGAGATCGATATATTCATTACTGTTTATCAGCATATTACAGTCTCCCCTCAAATGCTTCTTTTAATATACTTTGGCGCATGGCTTCGGCCTGCAAAAGAGCGAAATTTACTGTTTTTTGAATGCTATCACATACCGACATACGTGATTCTATTTCCGCCACTATATATTCTTGCTTTTCGCGGTTTTCAGGCACGAACATAGTTGCCATTTTAAACTCTTTGATACCCGCAAGGTTTCCCATACCTGAACCACGTGAAATAATTTTTCTCTGAAATCCCTCTGAACGAAACTGCAACATAAAATAATATGGATCAATCATTTCAGGCTTCAACCGAATCCTCATCAGTGCCTGATTTATGACTCCTGCTTCTGCATCTACTGGAAGTTGAGCGATTTTTCCGATTGTTCCTGAGCAGCTCACAATAAAATCGCCTGGCCTTAATTGAAAACCTGATAATTCATTATATTTTTCTTCAGAAATATAATAATGGCCACGTTTACAATCATCATTTATCGCATTCCCTTGCTCATATACCTTGTATCCCGTCTCAACAAAAAATGCTTTTTTTATCGCACTTCCAAAAGGTCCTCTTCTTAGGCCATCTTTTCCATCCGCAATTTCGCCCATCGTTATTTCAATCATAGAAACATCTGGAGTATATTTTCCTTCAAACGCCTCTTTCAGCACCGCCTGACGATACACCGCCAGCTGTTCCTTTGTTTTCTGCAAGGTTTCCACCGCATTGTCGAGAGATGAGAAAAGTTCTTCGATGCGGAAGACAATGCGCTGCTGCTCGTTGAGAGAAGGTACAGGCATCTCAATTTTAAGCAGGTCACTTTTTGCCAAACTCGGCCTCCCAGTCGATTTATCCAGAGGCATAAAATTGAAATGAACACAAAAATAGTATAAATATTTTTTATCAAGTTCCTCGTTTGCTACAATGCCAAACGCAGTGTCTATATTCCAAAAGGGTTCATTCACCAAGATCGGCCTGTTAATCGTCCCTTTCCTTCCAATAATTGTTGTACCAGCATCGCATAAATACTCGTCAGCGTAACCTATCTGTCCACCGCTACCATAAATCGGATACTTTCCATCTGGATTTGCTACCGCACTTTGACTCTTTCCACTTACGATATGCAATACATCCTTCCATTGTCTCTTTTCCATATTACGCCACCAACTCAACATTCATCTCATTGAGTATATTTTCATACTCATCACCGAACGCACCGTAGAACGCCGCCAGACCGCCTCGACGGTCAAACGGTGTCAGGTCCAAATCCTCCGGCAGGATGGACAGTGACGTGATGATATGGTCTTTGATCAGACGCAGCCACTCCATCTGCTCCTCCGTGAAATGAACTGCTCCGGTATTCTTGCGGAACGTCCACTGCATGAAGTTATAATTCACCTTATCCGCAAAGGGCGAAAGGTTGTCCGTATACCCCATCTCAAAACGGATGATGGAGACTAAGTCGGTGAGCTGCGCTATCGCGGAGCGTTTCACTTTTTCCGGGTTCTTTATTGCATAACAGTCCCACAGCCGCTCCACAGTGATGCCTTTTTCCTTCAGCTTCTGATACATCGCTTTTAGACCGTCTATCATCATGGGACGGTCTTTATATGCCTGATTATAGATAATGCGGAGAGCGATGATCTCGTCTTTATTTTCTTCTATAAACTCCCGGAAGGTCGCTATCACACGATCGGCATTCTCCTCCCGCTGTGTGTCATACCCGACAAAGGTCACGGAATCCAGATTTACATTATCGATGATCTGATCATGGCTTTTGCGAATGTTCTCGATAAATTCTCTGGTTTCCGGATTATGGAAAGGTGCGACAGCCTCTATAATCAGCGCTGTCTTTGCCGCCTGCAGCTGCTCCTCGGTCGGTTCATCTGCTCCGGTATCTGCCTTCGCCCTCTCCGTGATGACATCCTCATCGAAGGCATTCAGGAGATTCTCTGCCGCCTTTCCTGCAGAGATTCCTACCGTCTTTTTAAAGGTTTTACGCTCGGACGCGGTCATTTGAGCATTCAGGCGTGTGATACGGTTTGCAAGCGATGTCAGAGTGTCCTCATCTTTTGCGCCGAGAGCGACATTCATCATGAGCTCTTTCATGGAAACAGAAGGCTTGCGTTCCAGAGACCGTGTATCGCTCTTCTTAGACTTTGTAACGCCGACCGCATCCACAATGACAAAGTGGTCTTTATTTTCTGTAGCTGAAGGCGTAACTTTCTTAAGGTCATCCACACCGAGCGTCCGGGTTCCCCGTCCTTTCATTTGCTCAAAGTAGTTCTTGCTCCGGACATCACGCATGAAAATCAGACATTCAATCGGCTTAACATCCGTCCCGGTAGCGATCATATCTACCGTCACGGCTATTCGCGGATAGTAATCATTGCGGAATGCACTTAACACTGATTCCGGCTTATCTGCAGCATAGGTGATCTTCTTGCAAAAGTCATTTCCTTCACCGAATACATCCCGTACAATCTGTATGATGTCATCAGCATGACTGTCTGTTTTGGCGAAAATAAGCGTCTTCGGGACTTCCTTACGGCGCGGAAACAGTGTCGTAAACAGATTCTCCTTGAACGTGCGAATCACGGTACGGATCTGGCTCGGATTTACGACAGCCTTATCAAGCTTTCCCTTGTTCGCACCGGAATAATCCTCATCTTCGTCCATCTGCTGCCAGCGTCTTTCCCGTGAGAGCCTGTTACGGTACTCGATCAGCTGCTTCATCAGATGTGCTCCGTTTCTGGTAACCTCTGTTTCTATGAGGAAAATATCCTCGCCGACATTGACACCGTCAACAATAGCCTGCTCTCTCGGGTATTCGCTGACTACATTTTCATCAAAGAAAGCAAATGTCCTTTTATCCGGGGTAGCGGTCAGACCGATAATAAACGCGTCAAAATAGGTCAATACCTGACTCCAGACATTATAGATGGACCTATGACACTCATCGACAATGATGCAGTCAAAGAATTCCGGCGGATATTTCGCATTGTAAACGACTTCCTTCGGCGGTTTCGATTCCGCTGTCACATATTCCTCAAACGGAACTTCTTCCGCGCTCTCATCAAGTTCTTCCCCCTTCAGGATAGAGTACATTCGCTGAATGGTGCTGATACAGATCTGAATATCATTTGGAATATAGGAACTTTTTAACCGCCTGACACCGTACAGCTGAGAGAAGCTGCGCGGATCGTCATTCGGCGTATATGCAAGAAATTCACGTTCTGCCTGTTCGCCAAGGCTCTTTGTATCCACAAGGAAAAGAATACGGTTCATTCTGCCGTATTTTAAAAGCCTGTATGCGGCTGTAATCGCAGTAAAGGTTTTACCTGCACCTGTGGCCATCTGAACAAGCGCTTTTGGCCTGTTATCCGCAAAAGACCGGTCCAGATTATTAATAGCCTTGATCTGGCATTTTCTGAATCCTGTCTCATCGAGCGCCGGAAAATGCTTCATATTGTTGCGGACCGTATCCGACGCGCTTATAAGCGCTTTAAATGTTTCCGGGCGATGGAATGAGAATACGCTGCGGGAGCGATACTTGATATCCTCATAATCCGTAAATCTGACCAGCTTATCCGTCGCTTCATACGCAAAGCGAATCTTATAGTCCTGCTGTACCCACTTGAACGTACTGTTCGCATAACGCGCGGACTGGCCTTCCACCACAGTGATGTTTTCTCCGGCCGAGGACTTCTTTGCCTCAACGACACCGACAGGTCTTCCCTCTATAAAAAGAGCATAGTCAACCGGCCCGGTGCTGGTAGGGAACTCACGTACTGCAACACCGAGAGCGGCCGTCAGATTCAGTTGTCTCATGTCCTGAATCGCCCAACCGGATTGCTCAAGCTTTCTGTCTATTACCACACGGGCCTGCTCTTCCGGAGTCATATACTCAGTCCTCCTCTTTTTGCTGCAAATAGAAAATTGCCTTCTGTGCCTCTATCTCTGCACGAAGTTCTTCTTCCGTCGGCAGATACAATTTATACTTTGACGCAAACAACTGCGTAGCCTTTACCAAGCTCCATAAGAAACTTCTGCAAATTGGAAAGAATAGCGGATTCAAGCTGTGTCTCTGTCATATCTACATTAGAAGAAAGACCGAGAAACTCAGCAACAACAGGGTTTTTCAGGTATTCTAGCTTGTACTGTTTATAGTCAGATGTAAGTTGTTTCATTTCCTTTTCCACCGCTTCCGCATTTTGCGATGAAAGTAATCGATAATAATATTGTGAATCTATATTTCGCTGGAGCATACGGACCGTCCAAGTCTGTTCAATTGATTCTTTTTTCATACCATGCTCTGGCCTTATCATCCTTTACCTGTAACAGTGTCCGATAATGCGTCCACGAAAGTAGGGTGGCAGATTTTCCACTCACCGCGTGGAAAATCTCCGGAAAAGGTTTCTGCGAACAAGGGCAATGTTTACAGCCTGATACGCGCTGTCACGAGAAACATCAATGATCTCTCGCATATCCTGCAGGATATTTCCGGTTTTCGTATACTGTACAAGAGACGTATTCTCCTCCATTTATTTTGCCTCCCAATGTGACCGCTCAACGATATAGTATTATTATAGCAAAAATTCATAACCGCTTCTACCGGCCTCGAAAGTTTTTGGCGATTGTTTCCTTCACAAAAAAGGCATAACCGGCATAATGCCGGCTATGCCGCTGTTCTTTTAAGAATTATTCCGCCTTAGTGAGGACTGCCTTCAAGGTCTGCTTTTCTTTGACCTCGTTTATTTGATCTTCATCGCCGCCTCATAAGCGCCCCAGATGACCGAGCGGAGGTTCCCGATCTTCTTGCAGTCGCCGACCAGATAGACGTCCTTCTTGCCCTGGTCCGCGAGCGGTGCCGGGAGATACCCGGTCGAGGCGATCACGGAATCGCACGGGATCGTGGTGACATTGCCCGCCTTGTCCTTGACGATGATCGCGTTATCCTGCACCTCGGTGAGCGAGGTCTCGAGGTAGACCGGGACCTCCTTCCAGGCGAAGAACTCACGCAGGTAGGAGCTGTTCGCGAGGCAGACACCCTTCTGCGGGACGAGGTCCGGGAGCATTTCCACGATGATCGGCTTCTTGCCCTGAAGGTAGAGCTCGTAGGCGATCTCGCAGCCGGTCAGGCCGCCGCCGATGACCGCTACCGTCTCGCCGACCTCCTGCCCGCGCAGGTAATCGCAGGCCTCGACCATCTTCTCGTAGCCCTTGATGAACTTAAGCTGGCGCGGCACCGAACCGGTCGCGATGATGACCGGGCCCTTCGGGAGCTCTAAAATGCTCTTTATTTCCGTATTGAGGTGAACTTCGATGCCCATCTCCTTCATCTGCCGGCGGTACCAGGTGAGGAGCTCGCGGAGCTTGCCCTTGTAGCTCTCCGCCGATGCCGGGATAAACGTGCCGCCTAAGACGTCGGACTTCTCGTAAATGACCGGCTTGTGGCCCCGCAGCTTGAGGACTCTGGCCGCCTCCATACCGCCGATGCCGCCGCCGACGATGGAGACCGTCTTCGGGTCGGACGTCGGCTTAATGTTGTGCTTGTTCCACTGCATCATCTCTGCATTTACCGCGCAGCGCGCAAGATGCAGGCTGTCGGAGAGGTCCTGATCGTTCGGGACGCCCTTATAATGGGCCATGTTGAAGCAGCCGTTGTGACAGAGGATGCAAGGACGGATGTCCTCCTCGCGGTCCTCGATCATCTTGGTGACCCACTCGGTGTCGGCGAGGAAGCGTCTCGCGAAGCCCGCGCCGTCGATCCTGCCGTCAGCGATGGCTTCCGCCGCGACGACCGGGTCCATGCGGCCCGCGCAGACGACCGGGATGTCCGTAAACTGCTTGATGTGGGCGACATCCTCGAGGTTGCAGTTCTCCGGCATGTAAATAGGCGGATGCGCCCAGTACCATGCGTCGTAGGTGCCGTTGTCGCAGTTCAGCATGTCGTAGCCCGCGTCGGCGAGGTACTTGACCGCTCTCTCGGACTCTTCCATGTCGCGGCCGGCCTCCTCGTACTCTTCTCCCGGGAGCGCGCCGCGGCGGAAGCCCTTGGTGCGGGAGACGACGCTGTAGCGGAGCGACACCGGGAAATCATCCCCGCACGCCGCCTTGATCGCCTTCACGATCTCCACCGCGAAGCGGTAGCGGTTCTCGAAGCTGCCGCCGTACTCGTCGGTGCGGTGGTTGACGTATTTCAGCGTGAACTGGTCGAGAAGATAGCCCTCGTGGACTGCGTGGATCTCGACGCCGTCGACGCCTGCTTCCTGCAAAAGCTTCGCATCCATCGCGAACTCATCGATGAATTTCTGGATCTCCGCCACGGTCATCTCGCGGGAGGGAACCTTGTCCGACCAGCGGTTCGGCGACGGGCTCGCCGTCGCGGTGATCATGTCGAGGTCCATGAAGGGCTTCGAGACCGCCCGGAGGGCCTTGTTGGTGTAGAGGTCCTCCATCATCTTGGAAATGGTAAAGCTCCGGCCGAACCCCGCGGTCAGCTGGATGAACAGCTTGGCCCCGGTCTTGTGGAATTCGGGCATCCATTTCGCGAGGTCTTTGAACATCTTCTTGTTGGTGTGCAGCCACTGCCCGAACATCGGGTTGTAGACCGGCTGGCAGCCCGGCAGGACAAGGCCTGCGTTATTTTTCGCGACTTCCAAAATGAAACGCGCGCCCTCCTTGTCAAAATGATTCTTCTCCATCCAGCCGAAGAGGTCTGTGCCGCCCATCGAGGTCAGGACGATGCGGTTCTTGATCTCGCAGTTTCCGATCTTCCAGGGGGTGAACAACGGTTCATACTGTGTTTTCATTTTTATTCCTCCACTGTGACGGTCCCGTCCCTGAGGGCGCGGATCGTATTTCCTTTTTCATCGGGTGCCAATTACCTTTATTATAACAAAGTAGCCAAAAAATAGCATTATATATTTTAATTTTTGTGACATTTTGTCGCCCTGTGACGCTGTTCCTCGCCCCGGACGGCGCAAAAAACCCCGGCCGCTCACGCAGCCGGGGCTCTCGTATCGTATGATTCAGTTTTCCTTCATCGCAAGAAGCCGCTCGTAGCGCTCCCTCGAGAGCTTCGCGCCCTCGGCAAAGAGGGTCTTCGCATTCTCCGGGAAGGTCCGGCGGAGGGACGCATAGCGGACCTCGCCGTCGAGGAACTCCTCGTAGCCGATGGACGGCGCCTTGGAGTCCAGCGTGAACTTCGGCGTCGCGGCCGGGTTGTAGCGGTAGAGGAACCAGTAGCCGGCGTCGACCGCCTTCTTCATCTCATCCTGCACCTTTGCGGCGCCGCACTTTAAGCCGTGCTCCTGGCAGGGCGCGTAGGCGATGATGACCGCCGGTCCGTCGTACTCCTGGGCCTCCTTAACAGCCTTTAAAAGCTGGGCGTTGTCCGCGCCCTGGGCCACCTGGGCCACGTAGACATTTCCGTAGGTCATCAGCATGCTGCCGAGGTCCTTCTTGGGCTGCTTCTTGCCCGCCGCCGTGAACTGGGCCACCGCGCCGACCGGCGTCGCCTTGGAGGACTGGCCGCCCGTGTTGGAGTAGACCTCGGTGTCCACGATGAGGACGTTGACGTTCTCGCCGGAGGCGAGCACATGGTCAAGGCCGCCGAAACCGATGTCGTAGGCCCAGCCGTCGCCGCCGTACATCCAGAAGGTCTTCTTGACCAGCTGGTCTTTCGCGGCGAGGATCGCGCGGGCTGCATCGTCGTTCTGCCTTAAGAGGCACGCGACCAGCTTCTCGCTTGCCGCCGGGGAGGCCTCGAAATCATCGTAGGATGCGAGCCATGCATCGCACGCTTCCTTCACCGCCGGATCGCTTGCCGCGTCGCGGTACTCTGTCACGCGCAGGCGCTGCGCCTCCCTCTGCTGGCCCACCGAGAGGACCATACCGAGGGCGAATTCGGCGTTATTTTCAAAGAGGGAGTTGGTCCATGCCGGACCCATGCCCTTCTGGTTGGTCGTGTACGGGATGCCCGGCATCGCCGAGCCCCAGGCCTGCGAGCAGCCGGTGGCGTTCGCCCAGTAGACCCGGTCGCCGTAGAGCTGGGTTAAGAGCTTCGCGTACGGCGTCTCGCCGCACCCTGCGCAGGCCGCCGAGAACTCAAGGAGCGGACGGCGGAACTGGCTGCCCTTGACCGTGTAGGGATCGAAGAGATCTTCCTTATCCGGGAGCTTAAGCGCATATTCCCAGGCCGCGGAGGTGTCCGCCGCGGTGTCGATCGGGACCATCGTGAGGGCCTTGCCCTTCGCCGGGCAGACGTTGGCGCAGCTGCCGCACCCGGTGCAGTCGGCCTCGCTCACCTGCATTGTAAAATGAAGCCCTGCCGCCTGCTTACCTTTCGCCGGAGCCGACTTAAGGTCCGCCGGGGCGTTCTGCTTTTCATTTTCCGTGAGAAGATACGGACGGACGACCGCGTGCGGACAGACGTAGGCGCACTTGTTGCACTGGATGCAGGCCTCCGCGTTCCAGACCGGGACGCGGGTTGCAATGCGGCGCTTCTCATAAGCGGTTAAGCCCATGTCCATGATGCCGTTCTTGTAGCGCATGAGCTGGCTTACCGGCAGGTCGTCGCCCTTCTGGGCGTTCAGCGGATCCAGGATCTCGGTGACGACCGCCGGGACATCCCTCGGAGCCTTCGGAGCATCCTCGGCGGTCTTCCAGCTCTCCGGAACCTCGACTTTGACCGGTGCGGAGACGCCCGCGTCGATGGCCTCAAGGTTGCGGTTAACCACATCCTCGCCCTTGGCGAAGTAGGTCTTCTTTGCGGCCGCCTTCATGTAGCCGACGGCCTCCTCGGCCGGAATGACCGGCATGAGGGCGAAAAATGCCGCCTGCAGCACCGTATTCGAGTGGCTCCCGAGGCCTAAGTCCGCCGCAATCTTCGTCGCGTCGATCGTATACATGTTGATATTTTTCTCCGCGATCTCCCGCTTTGCCTTGGCCGGCAGGTGCTTCTCAAGGTCTGCAGCATCCCAGGGGCAGTTCAGGAGGAACGTGCCGCCCGGCTTCACCTCGGAGACGATGTCGTACTTGTCGATGTAGGTTGAATTGTGGCAGGCGATGAAGTCCGCGGATTTGACATAGTACGAAGCACGGATCGGCTTGTCGGCGAAGCGCAGATGGCTCTTCGTGATGCCGAAGGACTTCTTCGCGTCGTACTCGAAGTAGGCCTGGCCGAACTTCTCCGTGTGGGTACTGATGATGTCGACCGTGTTCTTGTTCGCGCCGACGGTGCCGTCGCCGCCGAGGCCCCAGAACTTGCAGCTCACCATGCCCGGCTCTTCGATGTTGATGATCTCCTCCTCCGGGAGGGAGCGATGGGTCACATCGTCGATGATGCCGACCGAGAAGCTGCCTTGCGGCTCCGCCTTCTTAAGGTTCGCGAAGACAGCCCCGATCTGGGACGGCGTCGTGTCCTTGGAGGAGAGGCCGTAGCGGCCGCCGACCACGGTGAGGTCCGCCCTGCCGCGGAGCGCGGCGCAGACGTCGAGGTAGAGCGGGTCGCCGGAGGCGCCCATCTCCTTGGTGCGGTCGAGGACCGCGATGGATCTGACAGTCGCCGGCAGGGCTGCCACAAAACGCTTCACATCGAACGGCCGGTAGAGGTGAACCTGGACGAAGCCGACCTTCTCGCCGCGCGCGTTCAGGTAATCGACGGTCTCCTTGACGCAGCCCGAGACAGAGCCCATCGCGATGATGACTCTCTCGGCGTCCGGGGCACCGTAATAGTTGAAAATGTGGTAGTCGCGGCCGGTGATCTCATTTATTTTCTGCATGTAGCCTTCCACGATGTCCGGAAGGGCCTCGTAATCGCCGTTGTTGGCCTCGCGGACCTGGAAGAAAATGTCCGGATTCTGGACCGTCGCGTGGACCATCGGATGCTCCGGGTTGAGCGCATCCGCGCGGAACTTCGCGAGCGCTTCCCAGTCGACGAGCTCCTTCAGGTCCTCGTAGTCCATGCGCTCGACCTTGTCGATCTCGTGGGAAGTCCGGAATCCGTCAAAGAAATGAAGGAACGGCACCATGCCCCTGATCGCGGAGAGGTGGGCGACGCCCGCCAGATCCATGACCTCCTGGACATCCCCGCTCGAGAGCAGGGCAAAGCCGGTCGCGCGGCAGTTGTAGATATCGGAGTGGTCGCCGAAGATCGAGAGGGCGTGGGAGCCCACCGTGCGGCTCGCGACGTGGAGGACCGCCGGAAGGCGCTCGCCCGCGATGCGGTGCATGGTCGGGATCATCAGCATGAGGCCCTGGGACGAGGTGAAGCTGGAGGCCAGAGCGCCCGTCTCGGCAGCCCCGTGGACCGCCGCGATCGCGCCTGACTCCGCCTGCATCTCCACAAGCCGGACCGTCTGCCCGAATATGTTTTTCTTGCCGTTTGCCGACCAGACATCCGTCTTGCCCGCCATCGGTGAGGACGGCGTGATCGGGTAGATCGCCGCGATCTCCGTAAACGCGTAGGCGATATAGGCCGCTGCCTCATTGCCGTCCACGGTCACATAGACTTTGTTTCTCACAGACATGGAATCTATTCCTCCTTCATTTGCGCGTTACGCTGTCTCGATGCTCGCGTCCTTCTCGAGGCCGAGCTTTTTCACGGCCTCCTCGCGCATCTTGTATTTCTGGATCTTGCCCGCATCGTTCATCGGGAATCCGGTGACAAAATCGATATACTTCGGTACCTTGTGCTTGGCCATGTGGTCGAGGACGTATTTCTTCATTTCCTCCACGGTCATGGTCTCGCCCTTCTTCAGGATGATGCAGGCCATGATCTCCTCGCCCATCGCCTTGTCCGGGACGCCGATGACCTGGACGTCGCTGACCTTCGGGTGCGTGTAAATGAACTCCTCGATCTCCTTCGGGTAAATGTTCTCGCCGCCGCGGATGATCATGTCCTTAAGGCGCCCGGTGATGCGGTAGTTGCCTTCCGGCGTCCGGCAGGCCAGGTCGCCGGTGTGGAGCCAGCCGTCCTTGTCGATCGCGGACGCAGTCGCCTTGGGCATCTTGTAGTAGCCCTTCATGATGTTGTAGCCGCGGGCCACGAACTCGCCGATGACCTCGTCCGGGCAGTCCTCGCCGGTCTCCGGGTCAACGATCTTGCACTCGACTTCCGGGAATGCGGAGCCGACCGTCGTGACGCGCACCTCGAGCGAGTCGGTCGTCCGGCTCATCGTGCAGCCCGGGGATGCCTCGGTCTGGCCGTAGACGATGACGATCTCGGGCATGTGCATTTTCTCGACGACGTCCCGCATGACCGCGATCGGGCAGGGAGAACCCGCCATGATGCCGGTTCTCATGTAGGAGAAATCGGTCTTCGGGAAATCCGGATGCGCCAGCATCGCGATGAACATGGTCGGAACCCCGTGGAAGGCCGTGATGTGCTCGTTGTTGATGCAGGCGAGCGACGACTTCGGTGAGAAGTACGGGATCGGCAGGATCGTGCCGCCGTGGGTCATGGTCGCGGTCATCGCGAGGACCATGCCGAAGCAGTGGAACATCGGCACCTGGATCATCATGCGGTCCGCGGTGGAGAGGTCCATGCCGTCGCCGATGCTCTTGCCGTCGTTGACGATATTGTAGTGGGTCAGCATGACGCCCTTCGGGAAGCCCGTCGTGCCGGAGGTGTACTGCATGTTGCAGACGTCGTTCACGTCGACGGCCGCCGCCATGCGGCGGATCTCCTCGATCGGGGTCCGGGAGGCGTACTCCAGGGACTCATCCCAGGTGAGCGCGCCCGGCATGCGGAAGCCGACGGTGATGACGTTCCGAAGGAACGGCAGGCGGCGGCAGTGGAGCGGGCGGCCCGGCTTGGAGTCCTTGATTTCCGGGCAGAGCTCGTTCATGATCTCGCGGTAGTTGGAGTCGCGGTAGCCCTCGATCATGACCAGCGTGTGGGTGTCGGACTGGCGAAGCAGATACTCCGCCTCATGGATCTTGTAGGCGGTGTTCATGGTGACCAGGATCGCGCCGATCTTTGTCGCGGCCCAGAAGGTCAGGAACCACTGGGGCACGTTGGTCGCCCAGATCGTGACCTTGGAGCCCGGCTTCACGCCCAGGGAGACCAGGGTGCGTGCGAACTCATCCACGTCGTCCCGGAACTGGGCATAGGTTCTCGTGTAGTCCAGCGTCGTGAACTTGATCGCGAGCTGGTCCGGGAAATCCTCGACCATCGTATCCAGCACCTGCGGGAAGGTCTTGTCGATGAGCGTCCCCTTCTTCCAGACATATTTGCCGGTGTGCTGGTTGTTCCAGTAGTGGTGGCGGCGGCCGCGCTTTGTATTTTCATAGACGCGCATGGCGTTCTCGTAGTGGGTCAGGATGATCTCGATGTCCTCGAGGCCCGGGATGTACTCCGGATCCCACTCGAGGGAGACGAATCCGTCGTAGTTGACCGAGCGGAGCGCATTCATGAGGTCCTGCATAGGCAGATTGCCGTCCCCGATGAGCTCGGGCAACGCGATGCCGTCCTCCATGCGGAAATCATGGATGTGGACGTGGCGGACATAGGCGCCCAGGTTCGTGATGGTGGTCTCCGCATCCTCCTTCGAGAACACGGTCGTCGTGTGCATGTCCCAGAGGGCAGCCAGCTGATCGTCCGCGAAGCGGTTTAAGAGGTCTCGAAGGCGGGCGGTGTCGCCGTAGGCGTCGCAGGTCTCCACGAGAACCGTAAGGGGCTTGCCCTCCACCTTCGCGAGGATCTCGCGCACGCATGCTTCCGCGAGCTCCTGGTCCTCCGACACCGTGTGGATCCCGATGTTCTCGATGCCGAGGTTCACGGCGACGGCGGCGCATTTTTCAAATTCCATCATGAAATCCGGGTTGGTGAAATCCCGCACCGTGTTGACGCTCGGGATTGCCAGACCGGCGTTTACCAGCTCGCGGCGGACATAAGCCGCGCGCTCGGGATTCGAGGGGCTTCCCTTGCCCTCGAACATTTTTCCTTCTATATTATAAAGCTCGATGCCCTGCATGTGGGTCACGCCGGCGACCTCGAGGAACTCATCCCAGCTTTTATTCCAGTTCTGGATCGAAAATGACAGTTTCATAATACCCTCCCAAAAGCCTTATACAGCATCCTCGTAGACGATCTTGTTGAGGGCGCTGAGGTAAGCCCTGATTGACGCTCCGATGATATCCGTGGAGATGCCGTTGCCGGAGTAGACGCGGCCGTTTGCGCGGAGCTTCACCAGCGCGGAGCCCATGGCGTCGCGGCCCTCGGTCACGGTCTGGATCTGAAAATCGTCGAGCTCGTAGTGGTGGCCGACGATGATCTCGATCGCCGCAAATGCCGCGTCGATCGGGCCGTCGCCGATGCCCACGCCGCGGACCTCCGCACCGTCCTTGTCGAGAAGGATGTTGGCGGTCGCGGTGATCACATTTCCGCTGTTGATGACATAGCTCTTGATTTTATAGGTGGACGGAACCTGCATCGCGGAGCTCGCGACGATCGCGTCGAGCTCGCGGGTGCCGACAAACTGCTTCTTCTCGGCGACGCGCTTGAAGGCCTCATAAACCTTGGCGCTGTCGGCCTCGGTGAGATCGTAGCCCATCTGGCGGACGACGCGGTTCACCTCGCTGATGTCGTCGTTTGCGTCGAGGCAGACGTTCGCGAGGTCCTCGATCCCGAGCCCTGCGAAGCGGGTGTTCTCATCCTCCTCCGGCACAAGGATCTTCTCAAGCTGGCCGACCACACGGTGAAGCTCCGTCACGCGGACGTTGGTCGCGAGGTCGTAAGCCGCGCCCTTCATCTGCACGAACTGCGCCAGGGCTTCCATGGTCGGGTAGCCGTCCTCGATCGCGAGGCATTTTACGCCGGCCGCGCCCGCGCGGACCGCTGCGGCTGCCGAGGCGAGCGCCATGCCCATGGCGTCGCTGTTCTCGACATAGAGTTCGATGTCGGCAAGGCCCGGCACATTTTTAAAGATCTCGGAAATGAAAACCCCGAACTCGTCCGGCATCATGATCCCTGCGGTGTCGCAGACCGTGATCTTGTTCGCACCGGCCGCGATCGCGGTGTTGAGGGCCTTGTAGAGGAACTCGGTCTCCGCGCGGGTCGCATCCTCCGCCGTGAACTCGACGTACTCGCTAAGGAAGCGGGCCTTCTTCACCTGCTCCTCGATGGCTGCCAGCATGGCCGGAGCCTTCTTGTGGGAGATGTACTCCATCTGAACCGGAGAAACCGGGGCGATGAGGTTCAGCTTCGGCTTCTTCGCGGTCTTGACGCTCTCCCAGGTCTCCTCGACATTGCCGTCCGCGATGTTGACCGCGGCGGAGATGCGGGTCTGCACCATGGACGCGATGGTCCTGTTGGCGAGCTGGTCAGCCTTGCTGCCGGAGATCGGCGCGAGCTCGATCGTGTCGGCGCGGAGCCGGTCCAGGCTCCTTGCGATCTCGAGCTTTTCCTTGAAGGAGAGCACCTTCCCGAAGGACGGGCCAGCCTGACGAAGCGTCATGTCGATGAATTTGAGGGTTTTCATGTTCTACTCCTTTCTTCTCTCCGGAATACAAAAGTCCCGGAGGTTCACAAAATTGAACCTCCGGGACGATAAGAATCCATTCAAATCGCGGTACCACCCGGATTGCTGCATGTGCAGCCGCTCTGCGATACTCCATTAAGTATCCGGCCATGATAACGGGGCCATCCGGACCTCCCTACACAGTGTTTCCTTCAGGAGATCTGCTCCGGCATGAGACTGTCCTCTGTGCGCACCCCGGCTCGCACCGACCGCCGGGTCTCTTGAGTGGTAGACAGATTCCATAGTGCCATCAACGCTTTTCTTTTTAAGTTGCTAATGAGAGATTATAGTGGATTGCGGTGGGTTTGTCAATCACAAACTTTATTCAACTCTTTATTCTGTTATCTTCCGGTATATCGGGATACCTGTGTCCGGCTTCGTCGTTTCCCGCTTTGCATTTTTCTGCGATTATGCTATGATAAATAACTGACAGCAGTAAATCTTCAACAGAAAGGAGCCTCCCATGAACGGCGCAAAGGCCCTTGTCGAATGTCTCAAACTTGAAAACGTCGAATGCGTCTTCGGCTACCCCGGGGCAGTCATCTGCCCTGTCTTTGACGCGCTCTATGATACCGATATAAAGGTGATCCTCTGCCGCCAGGAGCAGAACGCCGCCCACGAGGCGAGCGGCTACACCAGAATCTCCGGGAAGCCGGCCGTCGCCATCGTGACTTCGGGTCCCGGGGCGCTCAACCTCATGTCCGGCATCGCGACCGCCTACGCGGACTCCATCCCGATGATCTGCATCACCGGCCAGGTCGACTCCAAGCTCATGGGAACCGACGGTTTCCAGGAGTCCGACATCGCGGGTGCCGTCGAGGCTTTTGTAAAATACAGCTACATCGTCCACGACCCCGGTGACATCCCCCGCATCATGAAGGAGGCTTTCTACATCGCCCGGACAGGCCGGCCCGGCCCGGTGCTGATCGATCTGCCGGTCGACATGCAGCTCGGTGAGGCGGGTTCATTTTCCTATGAGGGAAAAGTCCAGATCCGCAGCTACAAGCCCACCGTGAACGGGCACCCGCTGCAGATGAAGCGGGTCCTCGATGCCCTGAAGAAGGCCAAGCGCCCGCTGATCGTCGCCGGCGGCGGCATCCACCTCGGCAACGCGGTCTCCGTCTTCCGCGAATTTACCGAAAAATACCGCATCCCGGTCGTCTCGACCATGATGGGCCTCTCCGTCATGCCGACCGAGGATCCGCTCAACTTCGGCATGGTCGGCAACAACGGCCACGCCTTCGGCAACAAGGCCATGCGCGAGTCCGACCTCATCATCATGGCCGGCGCGCGCGTCGCGGACCGCACGATCCGCGATCCGGAGCTCATCGAGAAAAAGCTCCTCGTCCACATCGACGTGGATCCGGCGGAAATCGGCAAAAACGCCGGCCCCGCGATCCCGCTGGTCGGCGACATCCGCCACATCCTCCGGGATTTCTGCGGCAAGGAGCCGGCCGCCCACTACGAGGGGTGGATCGAATACTTAACAAAGGCCCGCGCCGAATGGATGGAGGAATTCAAGGCCAAGGATATCCCCCGCGGGATCGACCCCGAGCGCTTCATGCGTGCCCTCTCCCAGGCCATGGAGGAGGACGCGGTCTACGTCTCCGACGTCGGCCAGAACCAGCTCTGGTCCTGCTCCTACGTCGTGATCCGTGAGGGCCGCTTCATCACGGCCGGCGGCATGGGCACCATGGGCTACGCGCTTCCGGCGGCGATCGGGGCCAAGTTCGGCGACCCGAAGAGACAGGTCGTCGCGGTCTGCGGCGACGGCGCCTTCCAGATGACGATGATGGAGCTTGCGACCGCGAAGCAGTACAACGTTCCGGTGAAGCTCGTGGTCATCAAAAACGGGACGCTGGGCCTCGTGCACCAGTACCAGCACCTCCGCTACAACGACCGCTTCGCGGCCACGATCCTCGACGGCGACCCGGATCTTGCCGGCATCGCGGCGGCGTACGGGATGGATTTCTTAAAGCTCTACAAGGGCACGGACACCGATAAGATCATCTCGGAGTTCCTTAAGTACCCCGAGCGCTCCACGATCCTCGAGTGCGACGTCGATCCCGCGAACCTCGCTTAAGAAGGGAGGAAAATGAAGTGAAACGAATCTATTCTGTCCTCGTCGAGAACCGCTCCGGCGTCCTCTCCAAGGTCGCGGGGCTCTTCTGGCGGCGGGGCTTCAACATCGAGTCCCTCGCGGTCGGCGAGACCGACGACCCGAAGGTCTCCAACATGATCATCGTGAGCTCCGGCGAGGGCCACATCCTCGAGCAGATCGAGAAGCAGCTGAATAAGAAGATCGATGTGATCAAGGTCAAGACCTTCGCCGAGTCGGAGAGCGTGTGCCGGGAGCTTCTGCTCATCAAGCTCCGCTACACAAGGGCGAACCGCAAGGATATCATCGAGACCTGCCAGCTCATGGACGCGACGATCATCGATCTCTCGGAGTCGATGATGACGATCCAGATCTGCGACACACCCGAGCACGTAAACAACTTCATGAACATGCTGAAGAAGTTCCGGATCGTCGAGATCACGAGGACCGGGACGCTGGCGCTGACCAAGTGCACGGAGTCGGCGCTTTGAATGAACAAAAATGGGGATGGTTCTATTTTCATAAAAAGAACCATCCCCATTTTCATGAATTTATCCCTCGCCCCACAAAAGCTCCTCATACTGCCTCGTGTAGAGCTCGTAGTAATATCCTTTCTCCTTCATCAGCTCCGCATGCGTCCCCCGGCTTATGATCCTGCCGTCCTTCACCACCAGGATCACGTCCGCGTCGACGATCGTCGAGAGCCTGTGCGCGATCACAAACGACGTCCGTCCCCGGATCACCGTGTCGATCGCATTCTGGATCGCCTTCTCCGTCACCGTGTCGATCGAGGACGTCGCCTCGTCGAGCACCAGGATCCGCGGATCCGCGAGGATCGCCCTCGCAAAGGAAATGAGCTGCTTCTCCCCGGTCGAAAGCTGGCTCCCGCCCTCGCCGACCTCGGAGTCGAGCCCCTTGTCCATCTTCAGAAGCACCTGCTCCGCCGAGACCAGCCGGAGCGCCTCCATAATTTCCTCGTCCGTCGCGTCCGGCCGCCCGTACCGCAGGTTCTCCCGGATCGTCCCCGAGAAAAGGTGGGGCGACTGCAGCACATACCCGATGTTCGAGTGGAGCCAGAGCTGGGACCGCTCGCGCACGTCCCGCCCGTCGATCAGCACCTGGCCCTTCGTCGGCTCGAAGAACCGGCAGACCAGGTTGACCAGGGTTGATTTGCCGGCCCCCGTCTCGCCCACGATCGCGATGTTCGTGCCCTGGGGCACCTTGAGATTAAAGTGCTCGAGCACATACTCATCCCCGTCCGGATACCGAAAGGAGACATCCCGAAACTCGACGTCCCCGTAGAGCTCCTCCCAGTTCTCCTTCTTCGGCTCAAACATATCTCCGTATTTTGCAATGACCTCCTCCGAGTCCGCGACGTCCGACTTCTCGGTCAGGAGCCTCGTCAGCCGCTCGATGTTGACCTGGATCGCCGCAAGGCCCGCCAGCGTCTCGATGATGCCCTGGATCGGATCCAGCATCTCGAGCGCGTAGGACATGAAGACCGAGAGCGTGCCGATCCGCATCGCATTTGCGAGCGTGAGCTGACCGCCCTGCCAGAGAACGATCGCCAGCGTGACCGACGAGAGCATGGTCACCGTGGAAATGAAAAGCGCCGACACATGGGCCTCCCTGACGGAGGTCTTTTTCATTTCCCTCGTCTCGGCTTTGAAATCGGTTTTCATTTTCTCCTCGATCCCGAGGACCTTGATGGACTTGGCCCCCGTGATCCCCTCGTTGTAGCTCCCGGTGATCTTCGAGTTGATCTCCCGGATCAGGCGGTTGTATTTCAGGATCTTCTTCTGGAAATACATCATAAGAAGCACCGCTGCCGGAACGAGCACGAGGATGCACGCGGCCAGCCGGATGTCGATAAAGAGCATGACGATGAGGACCCCCAGCACGTAGGAGCCCGACCAGACGATGTTCATGAGCCGCCAGGAGACGGACTCCCCGATGAGGCCCGTGTCCGACATGACCCTCGCGTGGATGTACCCGACCGAATTCTGGTTGTAGTAGGAAAATGACAGCGTCTGCAGATGGTTGAAGGCCGCATTTCTGAGGTCCTTGTTGACCGTCATCTCAAGCTTCCCGCATGCAAATGCGCTCACATAGTTCATGACCGCCTGCCCGATCAGGAGCGCGACGTAGGCCATGATGAAAATGACGATCCCGTTTAAGGTCTGCTCCCCGATAAAATGGTCCAGCGCATAGCGGTTAAAGAGCGGGTAGGCCGCGTCGATCGCGCTCGTCGCGGCGCCGAGAAGCACCATCACGACCATGCGGCCCCGATAGGGCTTTATGTAGGGGAAGAGCCGCGGGATCCCGTAGAAGGGAAGCTTTATATTCTTTTCTTCTTCTTTCACAGGTCACTCCCCCTCTTCCATGCCGGCCGTCTGCAGGTCGTAGATACGGCGGTAGAGGCCGTTCATTTTCAAAAGTTCCTCGTGGGTGCCCGACTCGCGGATCCTTCCCTTGTCGAGCACGATGATGTTGTCCGCGTTCATGAGCGTCGTGATCCGGTGGGCGATCAGGATCACCGTGGCGGACCCGGTCGTCTCCGGCAGGGCCGCGCGGATCTTCATGTCCGTCTCCGCGTCGACCGCCGAGAGCGAATCATCGAAAATCATGACCGGCGAATGCCTCACCAGCATCTGTGCGATCGCCGTCCGCTGTTTCTGCCCGCCGGAGAGCGTCACGCCGCGCTCGCCGACGAAGGTGTCGTACCCAGCCGTGAAGCTCGTGATCGCGTCGTCGATGCTCGCGGCCCTCGCTGCCCGGCGGATCGCCTTCATGTCGGCATCATCCGCGATGCCGATATTCTCGGAGAGCGTCCGGGAGAAGAGATAGGGCTCCTGGAGCACAATTCCGATATTTTTCCGAAGATAGGCAGCTTTGATGTCGGCGATGTCGACGCCGCCGACCGTGATTTTGCCGTCCTCGGGCGGAAGCTCGTAGAGGCGGGTCAGAAGTCCCATGAGGGTCGACTTGCCCGATCCCGTGCCGCCCAGGATACCGATCGTTTTGCCCGCCGGCACCGTGAAGGAGACGTCGTGCAGAACTTCGCCGGACCCGCCCGGGTAGACGAAGGAGACGTGGTCGAACACGATGTCCCGGTCCATCGGAGGCTCCTTGGCATCCGGCCTGTCGGCCTCTTTCTCCGAGTTCATGATGTAGCGGAGACGCTCGATGGAGATGCCCGCCTTGCTCATCTCGGAAATAACTCTCCCCAGCTGCCTGACCGGCCACATCAGCATGATGTTATAGGAAGTCATCGCGATAAATCCGCCCGCGGTCATGGTCCCGTTGATGCAGGCATAGGAGCCCAGCGCGATGACCGTGAGGACCTGCAGGCCCGTCAGGACGTCCGCCGAGGCCCAGTAGGCCGACATCAGCTGCATGAGGTGGATCCAGAACCCGGTGTAGTAGGTGTTCTGCTTCTCGAAGCGCTCGCGCTCGTACATTTCCCGGCCGAAGGCCCGGACGACCCGGACACCGGTGAGATTCTCCTGCACGATCGCGGAGAGCCGCCCCTCCTCGGCGTCCACCTTCTCGAAGGCCCCGCCGATCTTCGAGTGGAAGACCAGCGAGTAGCCGATGATGACCGGGATAAAGACCGCGGAGCCTAAGAATACGCGCGGATGGATCCCCGCCATGAAGATGATCGCCATCGTGATCATGATGATCGTCCGGATGAGCTGGACCATCTGCTCCGAGACGAACCGCTTGATCGTCTGGACGTCGGAGGTGCAGCGCTGGATGATGTCGCCCGTGCTGTTCTTCTCGTGCCAGGCGTAGGGCAGATACATGATGTGGGAGAAGAGCTCCTCCCGCATGGTGCAGACAAAGGTCTCGGCTCCGCGGGCATTCATGGTCCGGAAGAGGAAGCGCGAGAGGGCCGCCAGCGCACCGATCGCCGCGACCGCGCAGGCGATAAAGAGCGGGTGGGCCTTCAGGGCGCCGATGCCGCCGAGGCGTTCGATCAGAAGCTCGGCGATCCGCGGGACCTCGGGGGCCTTATCGCCGATGACCGAGTCCACCGTGAAGGAGATGATCTTCGGAGAGATCATGTCAAACAGCGACACAAGGGTCGCAAATGTGAGGCTCAGCGCAAAAAACCGCTTCGAGCCCTTAAGAAAATGCAGCACCAGCTGCCGGTTATTTTTGTAAGTTTCCATAAGTCAGATGAGTCTCCATTTTCCGGAGAGATAGTAGGTTGATCCGATTACAAAGGGCATAAAGCCCGCCAGGGCGTCGCCGAGCCAGAAGCCGCGGCAGCCCATCTGAAAGAAGAACCCGAGGAGGGCTGCAAGGCCGACCCTCGCGATCATCCCGTCAAGGATGGCCACGAGCAGGTTCAGCCGGGAGTTGCCCGACCCGTTGATGAGGGAAAATGCGCCCGACCGCGTCGCGCACCCGTAGAAATTGAGGGTGATCGGCAGGGAGAGGAGCGATGAGAGCGCGAGCACGCTCGCGTCGGAGGTGAACATTCTCGAGACCGCATCCGGGAAAATGAGAACCGCCGCCGAGGCCGCCGTCGAGATCACAAGCCCGACCGCGATGACCGTCATGAGGATCCTGGGTACGCGGTCGTATTTCCTCGCGCCGAGGTTCTGGCCCGTCATCGAGCTGCCCGCCGTCGTGAAGGAGTTCGACACGATGCCCATCATCATGCCGGTCTTGTTGTAGATGCCCGAGAGGGCCGAGTAGACGACGCCCTCCGCGTTGATCCAGCTCGTGAGGACGATCTTCGAGATGTTGATCGAGGCCGACTGGATCGCCATCGGGATCCCCAGCATCATGAGCGGGCCCGCGACCCTGCGGTCAATCCTGAAGCTCTCGGGCCTGAAATCAAACCCGAACTCCTCCCTGTTCCGATAGAGGTAGATGATCGAGATGATGAAGCTCACCGCCTGCCCGATGACCGTCGCAAGCGCGGCCCCGAAGACGCCCATCCCGCAGAAGCCCACGAAGAAGATGTCGAGCACGGTGTTTAAGATCGCCGCGATCGCGATGAACATGAACGGCCGCTTCGAGTCGCCCATCCCGCGGAGGATCGCCGAGACCGCGTTGTAGCCGTAGATGAACACCAGCCCGACCACGCAGGTCACCATGTAGTCCATCGTGTAGTCGTAGGACTCCGCCGGCGTATTGAGTATGTTCAGGATCGGAACCCTGAGGATAAAGCAGACGACCGAGATCGCGACCGAGACGATGAAGAGGAGCGTAAAGAGGGTGCCGATGAGGCGCGAGACGCTCTTCATTTTCCCCGCACCGATGTACTGGGCGATCTGAACCTGGCCCGCGGAGGAAAACCCCATCGCGAGGAAGGTCAGAAGGTGCAGGATGTCGCCCCCGATCGAGACCGCCGACATGCCCGCCCCGCCGATGACCTGGCCGACGACGACCATGTCGACGAGGTTGTAGAGGGCCTGCAGCGCGTTGGCCGCAAAGAGCGGCATCGCGAACTTAAAGAGCAGTCCCGCGACGCTCCCCTCGGTCAGGTCCGTGATCATCGTTTTTTGTCCGTTCCCGGTTGTCTGTGTCATTGTCTTCCTTCCGTTTCTTTATCCGGTTTCCCGCCGTCACATCAGCGGCGCCGCAAACCTGAGGATCAGCTGCCTGATCTTAAGGGCGTTCGACCGCCCGCTCCTGTACTCCTCCGTGACCTCCCGGCACACGGGGAAGAGCTCGTCGAACTGCTTCTTCATGTCGGCTACCGCCTCATAGCCCGTGAAGAAGGCCCCGTTTTCAAAATGATGGTACAGACTCCTGAAATCCAGGTTGATCGTGCCGCAGACCGCCGCATTGTCGTCCGCGACGCACTGCTTCGCGTGGCAGAACCCGGGCGTGTACTCGTAGATGCGCACCCCGTTTTCCGCGAGCCCCGCATAGTAGGAGCGCGTCACGCTGTAGATGAGCTTCTTGTCCGGGATGCCCGGCGTGATCAGCCGGACATCCACCCCGCTCTTGGCCGCCATCGCGAAGGCATTCCGCATCTCGTCGGTGATGATGAGGTAGGGGGTGATGAAATAGGCGTAGCGCTTTGCATTTCTGAGGACATTCATGTAGACGTTCTCGCCGACCTGCTCGTTGTCGAGCGGGCTGTCCGCAAAGGGCTGGATGTAGCCCTTCTCCTTCGCCTCATAGGGATAGTCCGGCAGATATTTGTCGAAATTCACATCGTCCACATCCCCGGACCGGATCGCGTTCCAGTTCTCAAGGAAGGTGACCGTGAGGCTCTTCACGGCATCGCCTTCAAGCCGAAGCCCCGTATCCAGCCAGTGCCCGAAGGGCTCCGTCACGTGGAAGTACTCGTCCGCGAGGTTGTAGCCGCCCGTAAAGCCGACCTTTCCGTCGATCACCGTGATCTTCCGGTGGTCACGGTTGTTGACGAAGAAGTTGAGGGCCATATTCATCGGGTTGAAGACCCGGCACCTGATCCCCATCGCCTCCATCTTGTCGACAAAACGGTTCCCGATGTAACCCATGGAGCCGACGTAGTCGTAGAAGAGGCGCACTTCGACGCCCTCCTTCACCTTCGCCTTGAGGACCTCAAGGATCCGCCCGAAGGAGACCGTGTCCTCGATCGCGTGATACTCCATGAAAATGAACTTCTCCGCCTTTTGAAGCTCCAAAAGCTGCGCCTCAAGCCCCTTCGCGGCGTCATCGTAGAAGACCACATCCGTGTTGTGATAGATTGGGTAGCCCGCGAAGTCGCGGATGTAGCAGGCTTCATTTGCAAGCCCCTCATCTTCCGCCTGAAGATCGGCCAGGGCTTCCTCGCCCTTCCCGAGCTTCGGGAGAAGCTTCTCATCGATCTCCCTGTAGCGGCGCTTCATCTCGTTCGTGCCGCCGTTTAAGCCGAGGAGCAGGAACATGAAGGTCCCGAAGATCGGCCAGGCCATGATGATGACGATCCAGGGCATTTTCATGGCGGCGGTCCGGTTCTGGTTGTAGATCAGAAGCACGATAACGAACGCCAGGATGCTCTGCAGGAACTGGATGACCGGATATTTTTCTCTCAGGGCCGAGAACAGCACCCATATCACAAACACCTGCAGGATGATCGAGAGCGCCGCAAACACCGCCCTCTTTACGCCGTTTCCCACCGAATAGGTCTGCTCCACTGTCTTCTTTTCGCTGCTCATTGTGTGCCTCCCTTATGTCTCTTCCATTGCCTTTTGAAGTTTATCCGCGATTGATTCCTTAAGCGGCAGGCTCTCCGCCGTCCTGCCCGTAAGATACTTCTCCTTCATCTCCGCCTGGGCTTCCCTCACGAGCTCGCCGAAGTTGGCGGCCGAGAGCCGGAGCGCGCCCGCCCCGAAGATGATCACCTGCTCGATCGCGTCCGAGGTCGCGACCGTGACCCGGTACTGCTTCGTGAGCTCGTGAGCCGCCTTCTCGATGTACTGGTCGGCCGTCTCCGCCTCCCGGGTGAAGATCACGTCGATGTTGTGGTATTTATAGACCCGCTCCGTGCCGCCGGCGACCTTGTAGGCGTCGAAGACGCAGATGAGGTTCTTCTTGCCGTAGCCCGCATAGTCCGAGAGGATGTCGAGAAGCCGGTCCCGGGCGGCCTTAAGGTCCTTCTCCGCGAGCTTCCGGAGCTCCTCCCACGCGAAGATGATATTGTAGCCGTCCACCAGGATGTACTCTTTCTCCGGCTTCGGCTTAGGTTTTCTGTAGCGCTCGGGGATCTCGGCCGCGACGGCTCGCTTCGGCCTTGCATTTTCCGGATTGATCCCGAGATTTGATTTGATCGGCCCATAGGTCCGCTCGAAGATCGCCCTAAGCTCGTCCTCCGCAGCAAATACGTCCCGCTCGATCTCCTTGAAGCTCCGCGTGTCCTCCTCCTCGCCGGGTTTCACCGCGGCTTTTACGCCCGCGACGCCGTAGCCCGAGGGCGCATTTGAGACCTCCGCCTCCTCCGTCCGGGCCGCGCCCGCCCGGGAGACGTCCACGCTGGTTGCAGGCACGAAGTCCGCATTTTCCCGCCAGCCCGAATCGATGTGCATGTAGTCCCGCACCATGTGCCAGGGCACGATCATGCCGGCCCCGTGGGAGCAGAAGACCGAGGAGGTGGGGTTCCTCTTGTCGGCCTCCGGGTCGTACCCGATCCCGGCGATGACCTCCTCCGCGTTGTGGGCCGGCTTATAGCCCCCCATGGAAAATGCAATTCTCCCCTGCCCCTTTGTGTAGGAAGCCAGAGTCTCCGCGTAGTCCCCGAAGACGGAGACCGGAGCCTGGCCGGTCACAAACGCATGAACGCCGTCCCCCTCGGGAGCGTTGAAGGAAGCTCCCATCACCGTGAGGTCATTTAAGAGCCGCCCGAGGTTCTCCTGCGGGAGCTTTACCCGGAAGGTGTAGACCGGCTCGAGCAGGACATTCTCCGCCATCATGAGCCCCTGCCGCACCGCGCGGTAGGTCGCCTGGCGGAAGTCGCCGCCCTCGGTGTGCTTCTCGTGGGCCCGGCCCGCGATCAGCGTGATCTTCATGTCGGTGAGCTCCGACCCGGTCAGGACGCCCCTGTGGCGTTTTTCCCGGAGGTGGGTCAG
>ONHA01000025.1 GCA_900317515.1 uncultured Eubacteriales bacterium | reverse complement strand
GGACGGGAAGACGTTTTGTGCTGCGGCCGGGGACACGTATCTTGCGGCCTGCTGTGAAGTGAAAGCAGGTGAGGAGGCTTCTTTTGTGATCAACTGTCCGGCGAAGCTTCGGGCCGTGGGGCTTCCGGATGCGGAGAACGTGCTCGGGTTCATGTACGGGCCGCTGGTGCTCGCGGCAGAGCTTTTGACGGAGGATGAGAAAGAGCTCGAGGAAGCCGGCATCGAGGTGGTCGCACCGGCATGGAAAATCGTGCATCCCGGGGCGGTGAGGCTTTCTCTTGAGTACGGGAGGAGCTTTACGGGCGTTTTGAAGGAGGAGTATCTCGGGCTGCCGGAGGGGGTTTCATTTTCCGAATTGGCGGAAAATCCGGGAAAATATATGAAACGGGATACAGGGGATGGGCTCGCTTTTGTGCTGGACGGGCACAGATTCCGGCCCTATAATGAGATCGTGGAGAGCCGTTACGGCATATACTGGTACTGGCGGTGAGAGGAGTGCGCATGAAGTTTACAAGAGAATCGTTTGAGACGAAGAGAGAGGAACTGACGATTCGGGGGACCAAATTTGTCCCGGAGCGGGCGAATGGGAACAGCCCGGTCATCGTAAGCCACGGCTTCATGGGAAATGAGCAGGGAGTCGCGCCTTACGCGGAGCTGCTCGCGAAAGCGGGGTATACGGTTTACACGTTCGACTTCTGCGGAGGCGGCCTGGGCGGCCGAAGCGACGGCGACACGAGGAAAATGACGGTCTTCACGGAGGTCCGGGACCTTGAGGCGGTGACGGCGCACGCTCTTCGGGACTGCGGGTGCGGCAAAGTCATCCTTATGGGCTGCTCGCAGGGAGGATTCGTGAGCGGCATGACCGCGGCGGGAAACCCGGAGAAAGTGGAGAAGCTGGTCCTGTTCTTCCCGGCGCTCTGCATCCCGGATGATGCGCGGAAAGGACGGATGATGTTCGCGCACTTTGACCCGGCCGATATTCCTGCGGAGATTAAGTGCGGGCCGATGACGCTCGGGCGGGATTACGCGGCTTCGGTCGTCGACAAGGATCCCTATGAGCTTCTCAAGGGCTACACGGGTCCGGTGCTCATCGTTCACGGGACGGAGGATAAAATTGTGCGTCTTAATTACGCGCGGCGGGCATTTGAGTTGTACCGGCTGTCGCAGAAGGCGGGCAGCCGGAATGCGGAGCTGGTGATCATCGAGGGTGCGGGCCACGGATTCTCCCGCGCGTATGATGAGAAGGCGGCGACGGCGCTCCGGGAGTTCCTCGTAAGAAGCGTTCCGTTCTCGGGGAAGCGCTTTGTGAAGAAGGGCGGGTCAACGCCGGACATGGTGAAGAGACAGATATTTGCCGATCTGACCGCCGCGAAAAATGAATACCGCCTCGACACCCGCTTCGTGATCAGGGACGGAAAGAAGCACCCGTTTGCGCTGGTGATCCCCGGGGGCGGTTATACGGTCGTGTGCAGCTTCATCGAGGGCGTTCCCTACGCGAGGGAACTCAACAAGATGGGAATCTCGGTTTTCATTTTGTATTATCGTGTGAAGGATAAGGCGCGTTTCCCGGGGCCGCAGGACGACGCGGCGCGGGCGGTCAGGGAGATCGAGTCGATGGGCTGGAAGAAGTACGGCCTGCCGAGGCCGGGGTCGCTGGTGCTCATTTACCCGGTCATCAGCATGGATCCGGCGATTACCCATATGGGTACGCACGACAACCTGCTGGGAAGCGCTCCTTCTCCGGAGGATGAGCGGGCGGCGAGCGTGGATCTTCAGGTGACAGAAGAATATCCCCCGACCTTTATCTGGGCAGGGGATATGGATATGACGGTGCCGACGGAGAATACCCGCCGGATGGTCCGGGCGCTGAAGAAGGCAGGAGTGCCATACGAGTGCACGGTTTTCCGGGGCGTCGACCACGGGGGCGGGCCGGCGACCGACACGCCTGCGGAGGGCTGGATCCGGAAGGCAGCGGCGTTTGTGATGAGGTGAGGTTTCGCAGGGGAGGGACGGTTCTCCGCGAAGAACCGTCCCCATCTGCGTCTTATACAGACTCGACCCTGACCTCGCTCCAGGGAGCGGCAAGGGCCTCCCGGGACTTCAGCCAGAAGAGGGAATCCTCGAGCGCGCTTGTAAGCGTGTAGGGAGCCGGACCTCCTGCGATGAAATCCTCCATGTCGAGCAGCATCGAGGCGATCGCAAACTCGTCCTGGGCGGTCTCGAGCGTGAGCTCATTTTGCCAGACCTTCCGGAGGTCGCGGAGAGAAGTGTTGTCGAGGCAGCGGTAGCGTGCCGGGATGTCCGGCATGAGAGAGATGCGGGTGGGTTCATTTTCAGAATTAAGGCACAGGATCGTCCGGCCGTTCCACTCGCCGCGGGAGCCGCGGACAATCAGGCTGCGCGACCGGATGAAGGAGTGGTACTGTGTGCCCGAAAAATCGTAGACCGCGGTCTTGCCGGAGTCGAAGGTAATGTGGAGGATGTCGCGGTCGGCCGTCTTTAAAGCACCGTCATAGAGAGCGCTGTTCCGTGAGTCGGTCACGGTGACGGGGCTCTTAATTTTCTGCCCGCGGAGGACATAGCCCTCGCCTTCGGTTTTCAGCATTTTTTTGATGAGGCTGAAGCCATGGTAGTCGTGGGCGGCCGAGAGGTAGGCGGAGTAAGGCTCGCCGATGGCGCCGGAGTCGATTGCGGCGAGGCCGGCCATGAGGATCGGGTAGCGGTGGTACTGCTCCATGCAGGTGATTCTGGCGGGGCTGCCGTCCGATAACTTGCAGGATCGGAGAGTCTGGAGGCCTTCGAAGGTGGGAGCTGCGGGGGTCTCGCAGGCGACCGGAAAGCCCCGGCGGGCCCACTCGATCGCGACATCCGCGCTGTGGGCCTTGTCGACGGCGGTCACGACGAAGTCCGGGTTCATGGTCAGGCAGGCTTCCTTTGAGGTGAAGGCGTAGGCGCCGGTTCTGGCGCGCATGAGAGCGGCCTTCTCCTCGGAGCGGCAGTAGTAGACGGCCCTGAAAATGCCGGGGTAAGCGGCGGCGATGCGGCCGTAGAACTCGGCTCTCCAGCCGGAGCCGACGATGAGGTAGGTGAGGGGGGACATGGGGACCTCCTTTTGAAGATGGACTGGGGGAAAGCAATTTTTTTAAGTATAGCATATCGCAAGGTGGGTGCGAAGAGAAAAACGCGGGAACCCATATATGCCGGCAAGCTGAGAGCCGTGGTATCCGGCAGGCTGCGGAGACTGAATACATGGCATAGAATGTTTTAAATTTCTTGAAATGGGAGTATGTGTGGCCGGGGAGAAAAATATAACGATGATTGCGTTGACAGGCAGTCTGGCCGGTGTTATATTTTTCTTGGAGAGAGAAAAAAACGGCGCTGAAGAAAAATACAGCAATTAAAGGGGAATATATGCTCATAGGACGAGAAAAAGAGATCAGAAAGCTTACGGAATTATACGCAGGCGATGCACCTGAACTGGTCGCACTGTATGGCAGAAGGCGCGTTGGGAAAACATTTCTCATTGATGAGGTTTTTGCGGGAAAAATCACTTTCAGGCATGCGGGATTATCCCCGATTGATGACAGGTATTCTGCAGAGGCAGCCAGAAAAAGCAGAATGAAGGATCAGCTGAAACACTTTGCGAGATCACTTATACAGCAGGGGGCAGGAAAAATAAAAACGCCGGAGTCATGGCTGGATGCATTTTATATGCTGGAGGACATGCTGCAGGAACTGGATGATGGTCATACCAGACAGGTAGTGTTCCTCGATGAAATACAATGGCTGGACACACCAAGGTCCGGATTTATGACCGGCTTTGAAGCGTTTTGGAACGGATGGGCGTGTCACCGGCACAACATTATGGTCATTGTCTGCGGCAGCTCAAGTTCATGGATTCTGGATAAGGTTATCAATAATCATGGCGGTCTCTATGATCGGGTGACGTGTCAGATCAAACTGAGTCCTTTTACCTTAAGCGAATGTGAGAAATTTTTCGCCGCAAATGATGTCATAATGTCACGTTATGATATTGTACAATCATATATGATGGTAGGAGGAATTCCGTATTACCTGAGATATTTTGACCGGAGGCTGAGTCTGTCCCAGAACATAGATAAGATGTTTTTTGCGGAACAGGCGCCCCTGAATGATGAATATGATCGGCTCTTTTCCTCACTTTTTGTCAACCCCGAGGTTATGAAAGCAATTATCGAAGCGCTCAGTCTGAAAAATATGGGTCTCACAAGACAGGAGCTGCTTCAAAAAACAGGAATTGCAAACAGCGGAGAGTTTTCCAATCAGTTAAAGGCATTGATTTCAGGGTCTTTCATAATGAAATACTGTTCTTTCGGGAGCAGCAAAAGAGAGGAATATTACAAACTGACCGATCCTTTTTGCCTCTTCTTCCTTCGCTTTGTCGGAGAGAAGGCGAAAAGGAGGACAACCGATTGGACGAATATTTCTGATACGGGAAGCGCTGCAGCATGGAGAGGATATGCATTTGAAAATGTCTGCTTTAATCATATCAGACAAATAAAGGCAGCGCTCGGTATCAGCGGTGTGTCAACAAATGAGACCCTATGGTCTAAAAAGGGAAGTGAAGAGGTTTCCGGAACTCAGATCGATCTGATAATTGAACGAAAAGATAATATTGTGAACATGTGTGAGGTCAAGTTCTGCAATGATGAATTCGCCGTCAACAGGGACTATCATTTCACGCTTGTGAGAAGAAAGAATCTCCTTTTGGAGAAGGTTCCCAAACGGGCAGCAATCCATAATACGCTTATTACAACGTATGGACTGAAACAAAATGAGTATTACAGCGATTTTGTGCAGACCATTACACTGGATGATCTCTTTAAAGAATAAGTTCATGCAGGAAAAGCATTTTAAGAAACAGGTGAGGAAAATGAACAGCTTTATCCCCGTAACCGACATCGCAAGTCCGGAGCTCGACATCTACGCGAGGCTCTCCGAAAACCAGCTCTTCCACATCAATGAGCCCGGACCGGGCCTCTTCATCGCGGAGAGCCCGAAGGTGATCGGGCGGGCGCTTGCGGCCGGGTGCGGGGCGGTTTCATTTTTGATAGAAGAGCGGCAGCTCACCGCGGAGGCGGAGGAAGTGCTCGCAGAATGCCCGGATGTCCCGGTCTACACCGCCTCGGAGGAGGTCTTCCGGCAGCTGACCGGCTTCGTCTTAACGCGCGGGATGCTGGCGGCCATGAGAAGGCCCGAACGGCCCTCCTGGGAGGCGCTCGCGGCGGATAAGCGGCGCATCGCGATCCTCGAGCACGTCGTGAACCCGACCAATGTCGGGGCGATCTTCCGGGCGGCGGCAGCTCTTAATGTGGACGCGGTGCTCATCACGACGGACTCGGCGGATCCTTACTACCGGCGGGCAGCCCGGGTCTCCATGGGGACGGTCTTTCAGGTGCCCTGGACCTATCTCCCGGAAAATGAATGGCCGGAAAAAGCCCTTATGAAGCTCAGAGCGCTGGGCTTTGCCTCGGCGGCGCTTGCGCTTAAGGATGACTCGGTGTCGATCGACGATCCGGCACTCAAAAAGGAGGAGAAGCTCGCGCTCATCCTGGGGACGGAGGGAGACGGGCTTAATGCCGTAACGATCGAGGGGTGCGATTACACGGTGAAGATCCCGATGAGGGGAGGCGTGGACTCGCTCAATGTCGCGGCGGCTGCGGCGGTGGCGTTCTGGGAGATGCGGTAATTCTCCTGAAGAAAGGTTTTTGAATGGGTTTCATTTTCTCGTATCTGAAGAAATACATAAGGGCCATCACGGGCACGATGGCGGTGAAGCTCGTCGGGACCGGGATGGAGCTCCTGATTCCCTATGTCCTCGAGCACATGATCGACCATGTCGTCCCGACGAAGGAGGTCCGGAATGTCCTTGTCTGGGGCGCCATCATGCTCATGCTTGCAGCCATCGTGCGGTTCCTCAATGTGGGCGCGAACCGGCTCTCCGTGAAGGTCGCCCGGGACGCGGCCGAGGACATCCGCCGGGACCTCTTCCACAGGTCCCTCAACCTCTCGAGCAGCCAGGTGGACAAATTTACGCTTCCTTCGATCATCTCCCGGATGACCTCCGACACCTACAACGTCCAGAACTTCATTCAGTCCGTCCAGACCATCGGGATCCGGGCGCCGATCATGCTGGTCGGGGGCATTTTCGTGACTCTCCGGATGGACCGGGGGCTTGCGATGATCCTCTGCGTGACCGCGCCGATCATGATCGCCTTTGTCGTCCTGGTCTCCCGCTACGGGATCCCGCTCTACGACACGGTTCAGAAGAAGATGGACGTGATCGTCCGCATCATGCGGGAAAATATCACCGGCGTCCGCGTCGTGAAGGCCCTCTCCCGGGAGGAGCACGAGAAGGCGAGGTTCAGCCAGGCCAACGACGAGGCTGTGAAAAGCGATATACGGGCCGGCATTACGATGTCGCTGCCGGGGCCGTTTGTTTCATTTTCCTTAAATATCGGCCTCACGGCGATCGTCTGGTTCGGTGCGCAGCGGGTGAACGCGGGCGTCACGGAGCCGGGCGTTATTCTGGCATTTCTCACCTATTTCAACATGATCCTCATGGGCGTCATGGGATTAAACCGCATCTTCATGCTGATGTCCAAGGCCAATGCCTCCGCGAACCGCATCGCGGATGTGGTGGACGAGGAGGAGACGCTCAGCGTGCTCCCGGAGGCAGAGGCGCCGCGGACGGGTGAGGACGGATATATCATTTTCGACCATGTGACCTTCCGCTATGACCCCGAGGAGGGGAGCATAAAGAGCCGGGAGAAGTTTGCCGGCGAGGAGCGGGAGGATGCGCTTTCGGACATCTCATTTTCCGTGAAGAAGGGAGGTTCGCTCGGTATCATCGGGGCAACCGGGTCCGGCAAGTCGACGATTGTGAGGCTCCTCATGCGGTTTTACGACCCCGCGGAGGGGAAAATCTTCATCGGCGGGCGGGATGTCCGGACCTATGAGAAGGACGAGCTGCACCGGCTTTTCGGGGTGACTTTGCAGAACGATGCGATCTTCGCGGACACGATTCGGACGAACATCGCCCTCGGGCGGGATATCTCCGATGAGGAAATGAAAACCGCCGCAAAAAGCGCGCAGGCAGCCGAATTCATCGCCAACTACAGGGAGGGGTTCGAGCACAAAAGCGAGATCCACGGGGCGAATTTCTCCGGCGGGCAGAAGCAGCGGATCCTGATCACCCGCGCGCTGGCTGCGCGGCCGCCGATCCTCATCTTTGACGACGCCTCGAGCGCCCTCGACTACCGCACGGACGCGGAAGTCCGGAAGGCAGTGCGGGAGGAGTATGCGGGGACGACGGAGATCGTGATCGCCCAGCGGGTGAGCTCCCTCATGGGGCTCGATGAGATTCTTGTGCTCGCCGACGGGAAGATCATCGGGAAGGGCACCCACGGGGAGCTCCTTCGCACCTGTCCGGAATACCGGGACATCGCAAGGTCCCAGATGGGGGAGGTGGGCTGATGGCAAGACGCGACTCCATTATGACCAAACCGAAGGATACCCGGGGGACGCTCGTGCGGGTTCTCGCCTATTTTAAGAGCTTTGTCGGAATCATGGCGGCGGTTTTCATTTTATGTATTATCTCGAACGTGCTCTCGCTGCTCGGGCCCTCGCTTGCGGGGCGGGCAATCAACGCCGCGGCGGCCGGCCCCGGCAAAGTGGACCTTGAAACGGTAAAATATTACGCGGTCCGGATGCTCCTCTGCTACGGGGCCTCGTCGATCCTCGCGGTGCTCATCAGCGTGACCATGACGGCGGTCTCGCGGCACCTCATGCGGAAAATGAGAAACGATGTCTTTCATAAGCTCACCCGCCTGCCCGTCAGCTTCTTCGACAAAAATCAGGCCGGCGACATCATAAGCCGCGTCTCCTACGACATCGACGTGATCGGGACCTGCATGGCGGCGGACGTCACGCAGATCCTGACCAGCACGGTGACGGTTGCGGGTGCATTTTTTATGATGGTCTACATCTCGGTGCCGCTCGCGGCGGTTGTGCTCTTCACGATCCCGGTCGCGGTGCTCTACACGACGCAGATGAGGCGGATCACGCAGCCTAGGTTTGTCATGCGGTCGAAGAACTACGGGATCATGAACGGCTTCGTCGAGGAGATGATGTCCGGGCAGACGACGATCCAGGCTTACGCCTACGAGGACAATGTCGAGGAGCAGTTCCGGGAGATCAACAAAAATGCCGCCGACGGCTACTACGATGCCCAGTACCATGCGGTGACGATCGGCCCGACGATGGGCTCGATCAACAACGTCTCTCTCTCCATCATCGCGATTCTGGGCTCCCTTCTTTACATGTACGAGCTGATCACGCTGGGGGATATCTCGTCGTTTGTGCTCTACTCGAGGAAATTTTCGGGGCCGATCAACGAGATCGCGAACATCATCAACGAGCTCTTCTCGGCGCTCGCGGCCGCGGAGCGCGTCTTCAACCTCCTCGACGAGGCGGAGGAGACGCCTGATAAGACCGGCGCGAAGACGTTTCGGGATATCGACGGAAATGTCCGCATGGAGCACGTGAAATTCGGCTACGAGAAGGAACGGACGGTCATCCGTGACCTCTCCTTCAGGGCGGAGGCCGGAAAAATGGTCGCGATCGTCGGCCACACGGGGGCCGGCAAGACCACGATCATCAATCTTCTGATGCGGTTCTACGACGCGGACGAGGGGTTCATTTTCATTGAAAATGAAGAGATCCGGGACTGCACGAGGAAGAGCGTCCGGGGAGCCTACGCGATGGTGCTGCAGGACACCTGGGTGTTCAACGGGACAATCTTCGACAATATCGCCTACGGGAAGGAAAACGCAACGATGGAGGAGGTCGTGGCGGCCGCGAAGGCGGCGCACATTCACTCATTTATCATGCGGCTGCCGGACGGGTATCAGACGGTAATCTCGGAGGACGGCGGCAACATCTCGAAGGGGCAGAAGCAGCTCCTCACGATTGCGCGGGCGATGCTCTATGACGCGCGGATCCTGATCCTCGACGAGGCGACCTCGAACGTCGACACGGCGACCGAGCGGGAGATCCAGAAGGCCATGCGGAAGCTGATGGCGGGACGGACCTGCTTCGTGATTGCCCACAGGCTCTCGACGATCGAGTATGCGGACTGGATCCTGGTGCTCGACAAGGGAGACGTCGTGGAGCAGGGGACCCACAGGTCGCTGATGGCGAATAAGGGGTATTACTACAGGCTCTACAATGCCCAGTTTGAATGATTCGGAGGTTTTGCATGATTATCTATCTTACCCGGCACGGGCAGACAAATTTAAATAAGGCGCGGCTGATGCAGGGACTCACGGACGAGCCCTTAAATGAGACCGGGCTTGCGCAGGCCCGGGCGATGCGGGAGAAAATCGGGGATGTACATTTCGATGCAGTGTACGCGAGCCCGCTGAACCGGGCGGTCATGACCGGGGCGATCATCGGCGGGGTGGACCCGTCGGAGGTGATCACGGATCCGCGGATCATCGAGGCGGATTTCGGGGTCTACGAGAAGAAAAAGTATTATCTCATGGGGCCGGCGATGACGCTCTACTGGACGCTGCCGGAGATCTTTCCGGCGCCGAAGAGCGTCGAGACGACGGCGTCGCTTCGGGAGAGGAGCTCTTCATTTTTGAGGGAGCTCGAGGAGAAGAACTACGGGACCGTCCTCATCGCCTGCCACGGCGGGATCATGCGGGCGCTCTCGGGGTACCTGGAGGACAAAAAGAACGGGCTCGCCTGGCGGCCGAAGCCTCACAACTGCGAGGTGAGGGTGTATGAAGCGAAGGATGGGCGGCATAGGACGGTGGAGAGGATAAGGCTGTGAGTTTTGGAGCGTGAGCTCCGGGGACGGTTCTTGGGCTCTTGCAGGGGCGGTTCTTAAGAACCGTCCCTGCAAGAATCCTGAGAACCGTCCCGGAGAACCAGGATATAGGAGGCATATGCATGAAAATCATCTGTGTTATTATAGCTGTACTGCTCGTTGTATCGGCAGCAGGCGCGTACGTTTTGTCGGGGGTCATTTTACAGGCAAACCGGCAGACCCTCGAGGAGGCCATCGCCTGGCAGAAGGACCACTACGACATCTCCTGGTTTGACGGGATCGATACCGATGAGTACACGGTCACGGGGTACGAGGGCTATGTGCTCCACGTGATGCTCTGCCGGAACCCGGTGGTGTCCGACAAGTACATCATCATCTCCCACGGGCACACGGATAACCGCTACGGGGACCTCAAGTACATGAAGATGTATCTGGATCTCGGCTTCAACTGCGTCGTCTATGACCTCCGCGGGCACGGGGAAAATGAAAGGACCCCCTGCACCTACGGGGTGAAGGAAGGCCAGGATCTCGTCTGCCTCATCAAGGATACGCGGGAGCGGTACGGAAAGGACATCCGTCTCGGGCTCCACGGGGAGTCGCTCGGGAGCGCGACCACGGTGAGCGCCCTTGGAAGTACGCAGGACGTCGCTTTTGCGGTGGCGGACTGCGGGTTTGCGGACATTTCAGGGGTGCTTGCGGCCGGGCTGCCGGGCCCGGTCTTAAAGCTCGCCTCGCTCGGCGCGAAGATGCGGTGCGGGATTTTCCTCGGGGACATGCGGCCGATCGACGCGCTCGCTGAAAATGAGGTGCCGATCCTCTTCATCCACGGGGCGGAGGATACGTTCATTCTGCCCTCGAATTCCGAGCGGATGAGCACGGCGACGAAGGGGTATTCGGAGGTGCGGATGATCCCAGGTGCGGGGCACGCGGAGTCGGTGCTCAAGGATCCGGGGCTCTACCGGGAGTATGTGGAGGCGTTTCTGACGGAGAGCGGGGCTCTCGGACAGTGAAAACACCTGTCGCCAACCCGCTGCATCTATGGTATACTATAGCAAAATCGAAAGGAGATCCTTATGGAAAAGGAAGTAAATATCCAGAATGAAACCCCGCTCACGGCGGAGGGCTGCCACCCGGCGGTGACCGCCACCTACATCACCTGCCCGGAGGACACGGACGCCGACCGAAAGACCCGCGCGGCGGAGGAGGGAAACGTCTCCTTCGTGACGGACATCACGAACGGCACGGTCCTCGGATTCGATAAATTTGTCTATGAAAATGTCTCCATGATCCTTCTTGAGATCCGCGGCGAGTTCGACGGCTCGGTCCGTGTCTCCCACACGCCGCGCGGCCGCCGTGCGGCCGGCGAGGCGATCTTCCAGCTCCGGAAGGACAGCTGGACCTGCGAGCTCATCCCGGTCGAGGGCATGAGCGGCGTGCGCCCGCTTTATTTCATTTTCAGCGGAACCGGACATCTGGATCTCAAGCAGTTCGGGTTCATCAGGGTTTGATTTAAGCGAAGAAGAGAGGATATACATGAAGTATCATATTAAAAACGGTAGGGTGCTCATCCTGGAAAATGAAACCCTGAAAGCCGCCGAAAAGGACCTCTTTGTCGCGGACGGAAGGATCGTCCCGGCACCTGCGGCAGAAGAACTGGCTGCCTATGAGGTCATCGACGCGAAGAACAAGCTCATTATGCCGGGCCTTGTCAACATGCACACCCACGCCTACATGACCGTCATGCGCAACTACGCCGACGACGTGGACTTCGATGAGTGGCTCTTTAAGCGCTGCATGCCGGTCGAGGACAGGCTGCCCCAGGAGGGCGCCTACTGGTCCTCCCTCCTCGCCATCGAGGAGATGATCCGGACCGGCACCACCTGCTTCAACGACATGCACATGTTCAAGGGCCAGTCCGCAAGGGCCGCCCGCGACGCCGGCATGCGCGGCATCATCGGCCGGGGCCTTGTCGGAGGCGACCTCATGACCGACGGGATGGTCCGCTTTCAGCAGATGCTGGACGAGCAGGCTGAAAATGACAGCGATCTCTTAACCTTCGTGATCGCCCCCCACGCGATCTACAGCTGCTCGGAAAAGCTCCTTGTGCAGCTCAATGAGGAGGCGAAAAAGCGCGGGATGCTGAAGCATATCCATGTCTCGGAGAGTGTGAACGAGGTGGAAAACTGCCTGAAGGAGCACGGGAAGACCCCGGTGGAACTTCTCTATGACATCGGTTTCCTCGATGAGAAGACGATCCTGGCCCACTGCGTGCAGATGCGGGGAAATGACATCGAGCTCATCAGAAAATCGGGAGCCACGGTCGTGACAAACCCCGCCTCGAACGCAAAGCTCGGGAACGGCTTCGCCCCAATCAGGGAGTTCCTTGAGGCGGGCGTCCCCCTCTGCCTCGGCACCGACGGGACCGCGTCCAACAACACGCTCAACATGTTCCGCGAGATGGGGCTCTTAACCCTCATCCACAAGGGGGTGAGCCGAAGCTCCGTGGCTGTCCCGGCGCAGGAAGCGCTGAAAATGGCCACCGTGAACGCCGGCCGCTTCCTCGGGCAGGACATCGGCGTCATACGCGAGGGCGCGAGGGCGGATCTTATTTTCATTGATCTCACCGCCCCCTCCATGTTCCCGAATAACAACGTGCTCTCGTCCCTTTGCTACTCGGCGAACGGGTCGGAGGTCGAGTCCGTCATGATCGACGGGAAGTTCGTCATGAGGAAATATGAGCTCCTCACGATCGACAGCGAGCGCGTCCGGTTCGAAGTGCAGAAGATCGTCGACAAGTATTTATAAAGGCACATGAGAATGTCAACGGCGGCTCGGCAGCCGTTGACATACGAATGCGATCCGACACTTGAAGAAACCTGAAAAACTATTATACGAGGAAAGGAAAATAACATGAGCAATATCAAAGATGCCTCCCTGGCCCCGTCCGGGAGAAAGAAAATCGAGTGGGTGCGGTCCTTCATGCCGGCCCTGACCGAGATCGAGAAGAGATTTGAGAAGGAGCAGCCCTTCAAGGGCATGCGGATCGCGGTCTCCGTCCACCTCGAGGCAAAGACCGCCAACTTAGGCCTGGTCCTCGCCAAGGGCGGCGCGGAAGTGTATCTTACCGGCTGCAACCCGCTCTCGACCCAGGATGACGTCGCGGCGGCGGTTGCGGAGATGGGCGTTCAGACCTTCGGAAAATACGGCGTCTCCCCGGAGGAGTACGAAGAGCTTCTCGTGGAGACCCTGGCCTGCCACCCGCACCTCATCGTCGATGACGGCGGCGACCTCATCAATCTCCTCGGCGGAAGATGCAAAGAGTACGCGGACTGCCTGATTGGCGGATGCGAGGAGACGACGACCGGCATCCACCGCCTGAAAGCCCGCGAGCGCGAAGGCATCCTTCCCTGCCCGATGATGGCGGTCAACGACGCGAAGGCCAAGCACTACTACGACAACAAGTACGGCACGGGCCAGTCGGTCTGGACCGCGATCATGGATACGACCAACCTCATCGTCGCGGGCAAGACCGTGGTCATCGCCGGCTACGGCTGGTGCGGCAAGGGCGCCGCGATGCGGGCCAAGGGCATGGGCGCGAACGTCATCGTCACCGAGATCGACCCGTTCAAGGCCCTCGACGCGACCATGGACGGCTTCTCCATCATGCCGATGGACGAGGCGGCGAAGCTTGGAGACATTTTCGTCACCGTGACCGGCTGCAAGGACGTCATCACCGGGAAGCATTTCAAGGTCATGAAGGACCAGGCGATCCTCACGAACGCCGGCCACTTCGACTGCGAGGTCGACGTCGCATGGCTCCGCGACCATGCGGTGAAGGCCGAGGAGCGCAGGAAGAACATCATCGGCTACACGCTTCCGGACGGGCGGACACTCAATGTCCTCGGCGAGGGCAGGCTCGTGAACCTGGCCTGCGGCATGGGCCATCCGGCGGAGATCATGGACATGTCCTTCGCGGTGCAGGCTCTGTCCCTCCGGTGGCTCGCGGCCCATAAGGATTCGTTGGAAATGAAAGTCTACAATGTCCCGGATGAGATTGACGACGAGATCGGCTGGTGCAAGCTTGCGGCCATGGGTCTTAAGATCGACGTGCTGACCGAGGAACAGAAAGCATATCTTTCGGGCTGGGAAGCATAAGGACATAATTTTTCGCACATGATGAAGAGGAAATACAGGGTATGCCGGATTGGCTTAAGCGTCCTGCCCGCTACGGGTGGAAGATATTCTTAAAAGGGATGGATGATCAGATCGGTGCGTCCGCGGCGCAGTCGGCCTTCTTTATTCTGATGTCCGTATTTCCGTTTCTGATGCTGCTCCTGGGGCTGATGAAATTCGCCCCGGTGAGCCAGGAGACCCTGCTCTACACGGTGGACAACCTGCTGCCGGAATATCTGCTCCCGGTCGTCCACCAGATCCTGCAGGATATCTACTCGACCTCCTCTTCGTTTGTGCCGCTGACGGTGCTGGCGACTCTGTGGGCGGCCTCCAAGGCCATGCACGCCCTCCAGGAAGGGCTGGACCGCATCTGCCGCGCGGAGAAGATCCGGAACTGGTTTGTCATCCGGGGCTGGGCGCTCCTCTACACGGTCGTCTTTGCGATCCTTCTGGTGCTGGCCCTGATCTTTATGGCGGCCTGGCATCCTTTAAGAAGAGAACTGCTGCAGCTGCGGCCGAAGGGCATTTCCCTGTACGTGTTTGCGACCGCGATACGGGCGGTCTACTCGATCGTTCTCCTGACGCTGGGCATCGCCGTCATGTACAAGGTCTTCCCGCACAGGAAGCTCAGATTTTTAAGGCAGCTTCCGGGTGCATTTTTCTCGGCGGCGGCATGGTATATATTTTCCATGATCGTCCAGCTCTATGTGACCAAGCTGAAGGGTTTCTCCACCTACGGGAGCCTCACGACCCTCATGCTGGTCATGTTCTGGCTCTACTTCTGCTGTTATTTTGTCATGCTGGGAGCGGAGATCAATGAAATGCTCCGCCGCGACGGACTGCTGGCGAAGAAAAAGAAAAAACAGGTTGAAAAACCCGCCTCGGAGTGAGGCGGGTTTTTTATGGAATCATCTAAGGCTCCGGCCAGTATACGGAGTAGGGAAGATAGATCTTATTTTGTATGTTGTGCTTCTTATCGCGCGGGTATTCGTCCAGTCCGGCGAGGAGATCCCGGTCGTCCCGGACATTTTCGACGATCTTTAAAATGCAGGAAGCCAGCGCCTCCGGGTCCTGCTCGATGGTCCCGGTCATTTTGCGCTCGCGGATCAGCTGCCGGGCGGTCACGGTCGCGTCCACCCCGAAGACCGGGATCGTGATGCAGTCCTCCGTCCCGAGGTTCATTCCCCAGGCGTTCAGAGCCCGGATCGCCCCGTCCGCCATGTCGTCGTTGTTTGAGATGATGAGCTCGATCATGTTGCCCTCATTCGGATTGCAGGAGAGCAGGTTGGAGGTCATGTAGCTCTGGGCCGCGGCCGCGGACCAGCGGCCGGTCATGTCGAGCTGGTACTTGTCCACACTGGAGGAATCAAAATACTGAAGTGGCCGGTAGCCGGACTCCTCAAGGATCGCGTCGGCGTCCTCCACCGCGTACCGGGTCCGGTAAATGGCCTCAGTGTTGGCGCCCTCCCCTTTGAAGTGCGCGTAGGAGATCACACCGTCTTCATTTAAATCAACGGCCTCATAGTTCTCGAGCAGGAACTGTCCGATCATTTTCCCCTGCATGTGGCCGGCTTCCTCGGGGTCGGTTCCGACGTAGGCTGCATTTTTATAATAGCCAAGGACGACGCCCTCGTCGCCGTCCGCCTCGGGGCAGCGGTTGAAGAAGAGAATGGGGACATCCGCATGGTCGGCGAGCAGGCAGAGCTCGTCGGCGGTGTAGGTGGAACCCGAATTCACGACATTCACGATGAGGAGATCCGCGCCGAGGAGGATGGCCTCCTCGATCTGGGAGGTCTGGGTCGTCTGGCTGGAGTTTCCGTCGTACTCC
This sequence comes from uncultured Eubacteriales bacterium, assembly GCA_900317515.1. Classification (GTDB taxonomy): domain Bacteria; phylum Bacillota; class Clostridia; order Lachnospirales; family Lachnospiraceae; genus Chordicoccus. The sequence continues at coordinate 25,017 of ONHA01000025.1, read as the reverse complement.
CGGAAGGAGATCTCCTCCTCGTTCAGCATCCGGGCGAGCTCGGTGCGGATGGAGGAGACATAGGCGTCGCTGTAGTCGTAGTAGAAGACGGCTGTCTCAAAGACAGATCGCTGAGAAGCTGCGCTGCTTTCGGAGTCTGTCCCGGGGATGGTCCCGGAAACGCCGCAGGCTGTCAGCGCGAGGAGAGCTGCCAGCGCGGGAACAGTTTTCATTTTTCGAGATAACATGACAGCTCCTCCCTGTAGTTTCATCGTGTGTTTTCAGTATACCATTATTCCGCCGAAATTTGCAATTTTTGTCCATTCTTTTGCAGATTCCGGCGTGTTTTTTAAAATGAAATTACTATAATGGGGCTGTTTCTCGAAATGTATACACGCGGCCGCACGGATCACCTGTTTTACGGCCGGAAAGGAATTCTTTTTGCAAAATATGACAAAAGGCAGGCCGCTCAGCCTGATTCTTACATTTGCGTTTCCGCTGCTGCTGGGCAACCTTCTGCAGCAGACTTACTCGCTGGCCGACACGGCGATCGTCGGCAGATTTCTCGGCGCGGGACCCCTCGCAGCCGTCGGCGCAACCGCCTCGGTCCAGTTCCTGGTCCTCGGGTTCGCGAACGGTACGTGCGCAGGTCTGGGAATCCCGATGGCCCGCGATTTCGGGGCGGGAGACCTGCCCCGGATGCGCCGCGTTATCTACAACGCGGTGATCCTCATGGCGGCGACGGCGCTCGTGCTCACCGCCGGTTCGGTCTTACTCACCGATGAGATCCTCCGGATCCTCAACATTCCGGCGGAGATCTATGCGGACACAAAAGCCTATATCCTGATCATCTTTCTGGGGATCCCGGCGACACTGCTCTACAACTTTGCCGCGACCGTTCTCAGGTCAATTGGGGACAGCAAGGCGCCGTTTATCTTTCTGGCGATCTCCGCGATCCTCAATATCGTGCTCGACATTGTCTGCATAGCAGTCCTTGGGACCGGCTGTGCGGGAACGGCAGCTGCGACGGTTGTCTCCCAGGCAGTTTCGGGAGCGGTGAGCATGATGTACATCGTGAAGCAGTATCCGGTTCTTCATTTTGCGAAAAATGAAAAGCGCGTCGCCCCGCTCATCATGCGGGAGCTTGCGCTCATGGCTTACCCGATGGGTCTTCAGTTCTCGATTACCGCGATCGGCAGCATGGTCATGCAGGCGGCCAACAACGCGCTCGGCAGCGTCTATGTCTCCGCGATGACCGCGGCGGCCAGGATCAAGCAGTTCGCGATGTGCCCGTTCGATGCGATGGGCAGCGCGGTGTCTACGTTCGTCTCTCAGAATGACGGGGCGGACAAAGGCCGCAGGACCCGCGACGGCCTGATTTTCGGCGCGCGGATTTCCATCGCCTACGGCTTTGTGATCGGACTTGTCATGATCTTCTTTGGCCGTGACCTCACGCTGCTCTTTGTGAACGAGGAGGAGACCGCGATTCTGGATGCATCCGCAAGGTATCTTTGCGGCAACGGCTTCTTCTACTGGACGCTGGCAATCCTTAACGTCTGCAGGCCGACCGTGCAGAGCCTTGGCCACACCAGCCGGGCGATGTTTGCTGGTGTCCTCGAGATGATTGCGCGGACCTTGGTCTGCACCGTGTTTGTGCCGCAGTACGGGTTCGATGTGATCTGCATCGCGGATCCGATTGCCTGGATCATGGCGGCGACGTTCGTTGTGATTGTCGCAAAGAGAGATATCGACGCGGCAGTCGAGCGGTCCAATGAGAGACGGGCGAAGTATTACCGGAAGATCGGTGTGGCGATGCCGCGGTGAGGGTTCGCAGATGGGGACGGTTCTTCGCGGAGGGGGACGGTTCTTCGCGGAGAAGAACCGTCCCCCTCCGCGAAGAACCGTCCCCCTCCGCGAAGAACCGTCCCCGGGCGTTGACTCAGAACACCAGCTGCAGCAGCGCCATATAAAGAACCGTCCCCGTAAGGATCGAGAGGAGCGTATTCCGCTTCCATATGTAGGAGGCGACGACCGCCGCGCAGGCGGCCGCCTCGGGAACCCCGTGGGACCCGGTAAGGAGGCTCGTGTTCCTGAGGCAATAGACGATCAGCATCCCCATGACCGCAGCCGGGAGGAGGCGCGTTAAGCGCTCGACCATCTCGGGCGGCTTCCGGGATGAGGAAAAGAGAACAAAAGGAAGAAAGCGGATGGCGGCCGTTACAAGCGCCATCACTGCGATGAGGAGGATGTCATGCGTCATGCGGCACCTCCTTTTTTTGTGCTTTTTAAGCTGTAGGCGGACAGGACCGCGGTGATCGCGAGCATCGCCGGGATGAGGAACCGGTCCGGCCCGAAGAGGAGAAGCGAGAGGAGGGAGGCGGCCACCCCGGTGATTGCGGGAACATAGTCGTCCGCCTGCAGAAGCTGCTCCGTGAAAATGACAACAAAAAGCGCCGTCATCGCAAAATCGATCCCCTCGGTGTTGAAGGTCATGGCGGACCCGGCCAGGCACCCGATGAGGGTGCCGGTGACCCACCAGCACTGGTCGAAGAGGGTGACCAGGAAGAAGTAGAGGTTCCGGTCGACCCCTGCAGGCGCGTCATTTACGACGAGCGCGAAGGTCTCGTCGGTCAGGCCGAAGATGAGGTAGGGTTTCATTTTCCCGGCATTTTTGTACTTTTCCAGCATCGTGAACCCGTAGAAGAGGTGGCGGGCGTTCACGAGCAGGGTCATGACCGCGGCCGAGACGAGGCTCGCGCCGCCGGCGAGCAGGTTGATCCCGACGAACTGCATGGAGCCCGCGAAGACGAGGAGGCTCTGGGCGAGCCCCCAGGCGAGGGAGTAGCCCTTGTCCGCAAGGAGGATCCCGTAGGCGGTCCCGAGGACTATGTAGCCGGCCATCACGGGCACGGAGGCGAGGAAGGCGCGGCGGAGGGTTTTCATTTTCATAGAGATACCTCAAAATCGCAAAGTGAGAACAGTATAGCACGGGATCGGCGGGAAGACCAGCGGAATCAGTGGATCAGAACTGCAGGATAAATGTGTGTCAAATCGCGGAATCCGGTTTAAAACCGGCGGCACGGCATGGTATAATGAAGCGGACGGACACTCAAAAAGACATTTTTACTGATCCAAAGGTGGACTTCAACATGGAATGGCTCTGGTACATCATCGCTGGTACGGCAGGCTCTTCGTCGAAAAATCCCACGGGGAGATCAGGCGGAGCCTTCTTATGCTGTTTTTCATGTTCGCGGCGGTGATGCTTGTGTGCGCGCTTATTATACTGTAAAAGGGGCGGAAAATGAAAATACTCCTTGTCGCCGTCAACGCAAAATACATCCACTCAAACCCCGCAGTGTACTCGCTGCGGGCTTCTTCCATGCACCCGGAGATCGTGGAGATCGCGGAATTCACGATCAACGACCGCTACGAGGACATCCTTGCCGGAATCCTCGAAAAAGAGGCGGACGTCATCGGCTTTTCGGCCTACATCTGGAACACGGACATCATAGAGGACCTCATGGCGGATGTTCGGCGTGTGAGGGGAGGCGGCGTGGTTTTATTTTCCGGAGGACCGGAGGCCTCGAACGCGCCCGAAAGGTTTCTCGCAAACGGCGACTTTGTGATCTGCTGGGAGGGCGAGCGGCCGTTTGCGGCAGTCACGGCGCTGGCGCTTGAGGTAAGCGGCGAGGCACTCCTTGCCAGGGTGAAAAATGAAGTCCCCGGGGGGGCGTATCTTGCGGACGGGAAGCTTACGATCAATCCCGCGCCGTTCGGGACGGGCGATGATATCGACCGGGTGCGTTTTATGTACGATGACCTTGCGCCGTTTGACAACAGGATCATCTACTACGAGTCGAGCCGGGGCTGCCCGTTTTCCTGCAGCTACTGCTTAAGCTCGATCGACCGGAAAGTGCGGTTCCGGAGCCTTGACAAGGTGCTCCCGGAGCTGCAGTTCTTCATCGACCGGAGGGTGCCGCAGGTGAAATTCATCGACCGGACCTTCAATGCGAGTCATGAGCGGACGATGGCGATCTGGACATACCTCAGGGATCACGATAACGGGGTGACGAATTTTCATTTTGAGATAGGGGCGGATCTTCTCACGGAGGAGGAGCTTGTGCTTCTCGAGGGGCTTCGGCCGGGGCTCGTGCAGCTGGAGATCGGGATCCAGTCGACGAATGAGGATACGCTCGCGGCGATACGGCGGGTGACGGACCTGCCGCGCTTGTTCGGAAATATTGAGCGGCTGCGCCGCGCGGAAAATATCAACCTCCACGTGGACCTCATCGCGGGGCTCCCCTTCGAGGGCTATGAGCGGTTCGGGCAGTCGTTTGACGACGTATATGCGCTGCACGCGGACCAGCTGCAGCTTGGGTTTTTGAAGGTCCTCGCGGGGACGGAAATGCACAGGAGGGCAAAAGAGTGGGACATCCGCTATTCCGTGCGGCCGCCCTACGAGGTGCTCTCGACGAAGTGGCTTACCTGGGCGGAGCTGGGTAAGCTCCGACGGATCACGGATGTCCTCGAGTACTATTATAATTCGGGGCAGTTTATCCACACGCTGGGGTATCTTGAGAACTCCTGGGGGAGCGCGTTCAAATTCTTTGAGGAGCTGGCGGAGTTCTTCCGGGAGCGCGGGTATGACAGGGCGAGGCCGTCCGCGGCGGCGCGGTATGAGGTGCTCGAGGAGTTCGCCGGGGAGAAGAAGCTGGGGGATTTGAGCATTGTGAAGGAGTACCTGCGGCTTGACCAGATGCTCCATATCCGCAGGAATCGGCGGGGGAGCGTGAGCGATGTCTTTGACTTCGGACAGGGGAGGGTCCGGGTGACGGTCGAGTACGGGAAAAAGGGGTATAAGGCGGAGAGAGTGTGAAGAAGGGCCGGTTCTCCATGGCGGAGAACCGGCCCCGTCTGCAAAGAAGCAGGAACAGTCAGTCGATCAGCTCCCTGATATCGGTGTAGGGCAGACCCGGCAGCGCGTCCGCGGCGTTCTTACAGACCAGCTGCCCCGCGTAGGTGTTGATCGCAGAGTAGAGGACCGGGTAGGCCACGGCGGCCTTCTCGAGGCCCCTGTCGGCGATCATGAGGCCGTAGCGGAGGGTCGCATTGGTCAGAGCGATCGTGGAGGTGCGGGGGACCGCGCCGGGCATATTTCCGACGCAGTAGTGGATGACCCCGTCGAGCGTGAAGACCGGATCGTCGTGGGTCGTCACGTGGGAGGTCTCGCCGCAGCCGCCCTGGTCGATGGCGACGTCGACGAAGACGGCACCGGTTTTCATTTCCTTGAGATACTTCTTTTTAAAGAGCTTCGGGGTGGCGGCGCCCGGGATCAGGACCGAGCCGATGACGAGATCCGCATCCCTGACCGCGCGCTCGATATTTGCGTCGGTGGAGACCAGGGTCTGGATCCGCGCTCCGAAAATGTCGTCGAGGTACTCAAGTCTCTTTAAGTTGATGTCGATGATCGTGACGTTGGCGCCGAGGCCGACGGCTATCTTGCAGGCATTTGCGCCGACGGTGCCGCCGCCTAAGATCACGACGTTGGCCTTGTGGGTGCCGGGGACGCCGGCTAAAAGGATGCCTTCGCCGCCGTTGGTCTTCTCGAGGAATTTTGCGCCCTGCTGGATCGAGAGGCGGCCGGCGATTTGGCTCATCGGGGCCAGAAGGGGGAGAGAGCCGTCCTTCTCGATGAGGGTCTCGTAGGCGACGCCCTTGACCTTGCCGCGGAGCAGAGCCTCGGCTTGCTCACGGTCGGCTGCGAGGTGCAGGTAGGTGAAGAGGATGAGGCCCTCGTGGAACTGGCTGTACTCCTCGGGGAGGGGCTCCTTGACCTTGACCATCATGTCGCACTGGTCCCAGACGGCGGGGGCCGCCTCGACCATCTTTGCGCCGGCCGCCTCGTACTCGGCGTCCGTGAAGCCGGAGCCTAAGCCCGCGCCTTTCTCGATGAGAACTTCGTGGCCGTGGGCGATGTAAGCTTTTACGTTGTCAGGGGTGAGACCGACTCTGAATTCATTGTTTTTGATTTCTTTGACGCATCCGATTTTCATAATGAATCCTCCTTTTCATGCGTGCTGTCTATATTATAACAAATGGTGGAAGATAAATAAAGAAAATTCAGGAAAATCAGGGAATTTGAATAAAAATTTTGAGCTAATGACCCGGACTCACCGGAATCGTCGACAGGAGGCGGAAAACAGGGTATAATGGATGAATCACAGGAGGAGGTCAGGAAAATGAAGGAAATCAGCATCACGGAGATACAGCCGCTGAATATAGGTCAGGTGGAAAATGCGGATGCCGGGACGGGCGTTACGGTGTTCATTTCCGAAAAGGGGATGAGAGCCGGGCTTGACGTGCGCGGCGGCGGGCCGGCATCGAGGGAGAGCCAGATGCTTCAACCCCTCATGGCGATGCAGCAGATCCACGCGGTGGTCCTCGCGGGCGGGAGCGCCTTCGGGCTCGGCGCGGCGGACGGCGTCATGCGGTATCTCGAGGAGCACGGGATCGGCTTTGACACGGGCTTTGCGAAAGTGCCGCTGGTGGTGCAGTCGGACATCTATGATCTCTCGGTCGGGCGTGCGGATGTGCGGCCGGATGCGGCCATGGGCTATGAGGCGGCGAAGGCGGCCCTGGAGAGCCCGAACTATAAGGACGGGAATTTCGGTGCCGGTTGCGGAGCCTCGGTCGGCAAGATCCGGGGGATGGCAACCGCGATGAAGACCGGGATCGGAAGCTATGCGGTGGAGATCGGGGAGCTCAAGGTCGGCGCGGTCGTGGTGCTGAATGCCCTGGGCGATGTCTTTGACTGGAAGAAGGGGGCGCAGGCTGCGGGGCTCCTTGCTGCGGACGGGAGGCATTTTGCGGGCACCATGGAGGCCATGTGTGAGTCGATCCGGGCCGTGGAAAATAAATTCACCGGCAACACGACGCTGGGAATCGTGATCACGAACGCGCATTTTGATAAATCCGCGCTCTGCAAGATCGCCGGGATGGCTCACGACGGGTACGCGAGAGCGATAAACCCGGTGCACACGTCCGCGGACGGGGACAGCATCTATGCGGTCTCGGTGGGGGATGTGAGCGCCGACCGGGATCTTGTCGGCGCGCTCGGCGCGGAGGTCATCGGGGAGGCGATCCTGCGGGCGGTTTATGCGGCCGAGGCCGCGTACGGGCTTACAAGTGCAAAGGATATGTGAGGTTTCAACGTAAATGGGGACGGTTCTCCGCAGAGGGGGACGCATCTGATCATCAGATGCGTCCCCCTCTGCGGAGAACCGTCCCCTTCTGCGAAGAAATTATTCCGGAACCGCCTCCGTCCAGTAATTCTGCTGGTAGATGTCGGTGAAGCGGTAGAGCGCGACGCCGTCCTGGCCGAGGATCGTGTTGGAGATCACAAGGTCGCCCGAGACCGTCAGCTGGTCGCCGAGATAGTAGCTGTCGTCGTAGACACCGTCGTAGGTGAAGTAGTCGCAGATAAAGTCGATCTTGTCGCCGTCCTTGATCTCGATGAGGCCCCTCGCGACCGTCGAGGTCTCGGTGAGCTCGTCGTAGTCGGGTTCGGCGCCGGCGATGAAGCCGTCTTCATGTTCCGGATCGAAGATGACCATGAGCTTCACGCGCTGGCCGTTCAGGAATGCCGGAATGTAGCCCGTGTAGGTCGCACCCTCCTCGGTTTCGATCGTCGTCGTGTGGTAGTAGGCGACCGGCTGGTCGTTCACGGAGAGCCAGGAGCCGTCCCAGGTTCCGATGAGGTTTCCGCTCTCGTCAAATGAAAACACATTGTCGAGCCCGAGGTCGATGTAGCCCTCGCCGTCGTCGATGTAGACCGCAAGGTCGAGACCCTCAACGAGCTTCCACTGGTCCTCCGGAAGAGAAATCAGGTATTTGTCGCCTGATTCCTGCCATTTGAGATTTGCCGGATCGAAGCTGTTCGCCGCGATGTAGGCCGCCGTGTCCGCGTCGGAGAGCGAGCGCTCGCCGTAGAACGCGGTGTTGCTGTCGTCAAGGTCCCTGATGCTTCTGCCGGAGCCGCCGCCCAGGAAGAGGCCTAAGAGGTTCGAGATATCCTCGGCGGAAATCTCCGCGGAGGAGCCGCCCGTCTCGCCGAAGAGAGAGGAGAGCGGGGAGGCCGTGCCGCCGGAGGCAACCTGGCCGGAGACCTCAAGGCCGGCAAACTCGCGGATGCAGTCCGAGTAGTCGGAGCCGAGGCCGATCGCATTGTAGGTCGTGACCGCCTGGTCGACCTTGGAGGCCGAGCGGTACGGGAAATAGATGGAAACCCCGTAGGCGTCGGTCATGTTGGTCGAGGTGCGGTTGTATTTGACGGCATCGAGGAGCATCTCGGAGAGCGCCTTAGCCTCCGGTGTGCCGATGCGGTTCGCAAAGTCGACGAGGTCGATCTGGTCGATCCTGGTGGATGCCGCAAACTCGCGGGAGCCGTTGCGGGCCGTGGAGACGGCCTGGTAGTTATTTCCCTTGATGAGCGCGGTCGTGGACTTCGCGAAATCGGCGAACTTGTCGGTGAAGGTCTCGCCGAACTCCGCCAGGTCGATGAGGGAGAGCGTGGTCTTCTGGCCGCGGCACTGGGATGCGCAGGTCTTGACAAAGTCATCGGCGATCAGCTTGCCGAGCGAGAGCGTGGGCATGCCGGTGTCGGATGAGAGCTTTGTCAGCCAGTCGGTGTAGTACCAGCCGATGCCGGGTTCGGTCTCCTCGGAGGCAACCAGGTAGTCGCCGTAGTTCGAGAGCATGAGGGCGGTCTCGGCGGTCGCCATGAGGCAGGCGTCGAAGCCGATCACGTCGAAGGTGGTGTTTGCATTTTTAAGAGCGCCGTTGATGCCGGAGAGCGACATGGAGCCGGAGCGCGGGAACTTCTCGTCGTAGCCGTAGCCGGAGATCGAGCCGCCGCCGTGATCCCAGAAGATGAGCATCTGCCGGTTCGCCGGATAGTTCTTCGTGCAGTAATTGATGAAGTTCGTGAGCGTCGCGGGATCCGTCATGGCCTTCTGGCCGTCGTCGGCGACAAGGTTTCTGAGGCCGCCGTTCTCGATCTTCCAGATCTGGTTGACGCTTGAGGAGACGACGCTGTTCTGCCATTTTCTGCAGCCGCCCGTGTAGACGATGATCCGGACGTTGTCATTAAGGGACGCCTTGGTCATCTCGGAGAGGTCCCGGGTGGCCATCTGGCTGCCGGACTCAAGGTCGGTGCCGCACATGTAGACCATGATGGTCACGACATCGGAGCCGTCGCCTTTGATCGTCGTGAACTTGGAGCGGGCCTCGCCGGCCACCTCGCTGTCGAGCGTCCCGGTGTTTGCCGTCTCACTCCAGCCCGTGCCGGTCTCGGACGTGCTGCCGCCGAGGAACTGGCTGTAGTAGGAGGGGAGAGAGCTTGAAAATACGGAGCTTGCAGAGGATGCGCCTCCGGTGCTCTGGGAGTAGCCCGTGCCCTGGGAAGTTGAGAATCCGGTGCCCTGGGAGGCCGGGGATGTCGTGTAGGAACTGCCCGTGCTGCCGCCGCCCAGGAGGCCGCTTAAAGCGCCGCCGCCCCCGCCGAAGAGCACGACGAGGATAATGATGATCATCATGAGGGGCGATCTGCCGCCTCCGCTTCTTCTGGGGCCGCCCGACCCGCCGGAGCTGCCGGAGCCGCCGCCCATCTGTCCGGAGCCGACCGGACCCGTGCCGAGGCCGTCTCCCCGGCGGTGGGCGCCTTTGCCGACACCTGTAACATTGGTTTTCCTGCCTTGTGGTCTGTCTGCCATAAGAGCCTCCTTCCATGCGTAAAAAGCCGCAATATATGATAATAGTATAGTACATTTGCGGAGCGTTTATCAATGGTTTCTTGATGTTCCGGGCACCCATGCCGGGCAATTCAGACTTGACATATGCGAACAGATGTTCTAAAATAAAACCCGGAGGGTATAAATATGGAAAACTGGCAGTTTATTCTTATCGCCGGGCTGCTGCTTGCGGCGCTTATTTTACTTATTGTTCTGCTGGTCAGGCAGAGCGCGTTTGAGCGGGAGATGGGCCGGGGAATCGATCTCAACGATCTTGAAAATGAAATGATCCGTCTCGGTGAAAAGATGGACCAGGCCGCGCGGTCCAGCGCGGATAACGGAGCGCTCCTCCGGGGCGAGGTGGGAACGAACCTCCGGTCCATGAGCGAGTCGATGAACCGCACGATCAACGAGTCGATGTTCCGGATGCAGGTGTCGAACGAGCAGAGGCTCGACCGGATCGAGGGCGTGGTCAGCGACAAGCTGGACAAGTCCTTAAACGAGCGGCTGGATGCAGGCATGCGGAACGTCGCGGAGCAGATGGGAAATCTTTACAGGACGCTGGGCGAGCTCAGGGAGCTCTCCGGCGGTGTTGCCGACCTCAACAGGACGCTCTCGAACGTCAAGACGCGCGGCGTCTTCGGAGAGGTACAGCTGGGGCGGATCCTCGAGCAGACGATGCCGGCGTCCCAGTACGTGACGAATGCCGTGATGAAGAAGAACTCGGACGAGCGGGTCGAGTTCGCCGTGAAGTTCCCGCCGGCCTTTGAGGGCGGCGAGCCGGTCCTGCTGCCGGTGGATGCGAAATTTCCTTCCGATATCTACAACAAGATCATCTCGGCCCAGGATGCGGGGGACGCGGGCGCGCTCGCGGAGGCCGTGAAGGAGCTTAAGAACCGGATCCTCCTCGAGGCCAGAAAGATCAGGGACAAATACATCGATCCGCCCGCGACGACCAACTACGCGGTCATGTTCCTCCCGACCGAGGGGCTCTACGCGGAGGTGCTCCGCGTCGACGGCCTCACGGAGAAGTGCCAGGAGCTGGGGGTCATCGTCGCGGGACCGACCACGATCACCGCACTTTTGAACAGTCTTGCGGTGGGCTTTAAGAATGCCCAGCTCTCGAAAAAGTCGGTGGAGATCATGCACCTCCTCGAGGCGGTGAAAAATCAGTTCTCGAAGTTCGGGGAGGAGCTCGACAAGACGGAGAAGAAGCTTGCGGACGCCCAGGCCTCGGCCGCCCGTTTAAGGCGGCGGACGGAGACCATGGAGCGCCGCATGAGAACGATCGGAGAGATCGGGGACGGCGAGGCGGAGAGGCTTCTTGCAGCCGATACGGAGGATTACCATGAGTCTTAAATTTTATGCCGGACCGGCCGGATCCGGCAAGACGACAGCCCTTTTAAAGGAGATGATCGACCGGTCTCTTAAGGAGCCGGAGCGGAAATTCTTTGTGATCGTCCCGGAACAGTTCACGAACGACACCCAGCGGCTGTGCTTAAGGCTCCATCCGCGCCGCGGGCTCATGAACATCGATGTGCTCTCGGTAAGCCGCCTGGCCTACCGGGTGCAGAGCGAGCTCGGGGGAACCGGCGAGGAGATGCTGGAGGAGATCGGCAAGAGCTTCATCGTCGAGAAGATCGCTCTTGATCTGGGGAAAAAGCTGCCGTTTTTCGGCGAAGGCCTGGCAAGACCGGGGAATGCGGCGGAAATGAAGTCTCTCATTTCCGAGTGCATGCTCTATGATGTAAAGCCGGAGGACCTGACACGCGGGGCAGAGGGCAGCATGCTCTCGGCCAAGATGAAGGATATCGGAACCTTCTATGAAGCGTTTCTTGGCTGGCTCAGAGACCATAAGGCCATGACCGCGGAGGAACTGCCGGACTATCTTGCCCGGTTGCTGCCGCGCTCGGAGCTTCTTCGGGACGCGACGGTCATTCTGGACGGCTTTACCGGCTTTACGCCGGTTCAGATGCGGCTTGTCGGGGAGATCCTCTCGGCCGCCAGGGACGTGACGGTCGCCCTGACGCTGGAAAAAGGGCGGGATCCGCTCGGACGGTACAAAAAGACAGATCTCTTTGCGATGAGCTATGAGACGGCGGAGGCTCTCGCCGAAATGGCGCAGGAAAGAGGCGTCAGGATCCTTCCGACCGTGTATGCGGCGGACGGACAGGACCGCTTCACAGAGGCAGCGGACCTTCGGCACCTTGAGCAGAACCTTTTCCGGAGGGAGCGCAGGGTGTATGCGGAAAAGCCCTCCCGCATCGATATCTTCGCGGCCGGCGGCCCGATGGCGGAAGTCCAGGAGACCGCAAGGCGGATCAAACGGCTTATCAGGGAGGAGAACTACCGGTATCGTGATTTTGCGGTCATCACCGGTGATCTGCCGACCTACGGGAATTACATACGGGAGATATTCCCTCGGTACGGGATCCCCTGCTTCGTGGACGAAAAGCGGCTTCTGACCCGTACCGCGTTCGTGGAGTACCTGCGGGCGGCGCTCGAGTGCTGCGCGGCGGACTATGCCCCGGATGCCGTGTTCCGGATGCTCAGGACCGGCATGACGGATTTCACCGATGCCGAGATCGACCGCCTTGAAAACCATGTGACGGCGCTCGGCATAAGAAGCAAGAGAAAGTGGCGGGAGAAGTGGATCTATCACGGAAAAAATGAAGACCCGGAGACCGTGCCCGCCTTAAATAAACTCCGCGAGCGCTTCCTTTATTATATAGATCCTCTTGCGGAGGCCCTCGCGGACAGGAAGGGTACGGTTCTGACCAAAACCGGGGCCCTCTATGAGTTCTGCCTCCGCAGCGGCTGCGAGCAGAAGCTTGCAGGACAGGCGGAAGCCTTCGGGGAAGCCGGAAGACAGGACCTCATGCGGGAGACGAAGAGCGTCTACGGCATCGTCATGGGGCTCCTCGACAAGCTTGCGGCGGTCCTCGGGGACGAGAAGATCTCGATGCGGGGCTACCGGGCCCTTCTCGAGGCGGGCTTCGCCGAGCAGAAGCTCGGCATCATCCCGCCGGGGGCGGACCAGGTCATGGCGGGCGATATGGAGCGCAGCCGGCCGGCCAACGTGAAGGTGCTCTTCTTCATCGGCGTCAATGAGGGCATCGTGCCGAAGACGGAGAACGGCGGCGGTCTGCTCACCGAATCCGATCGGGATCACCTGGCGGCGAGGCATGTGAAGCTCAAGCCTACGGCCCGGGAGAACCTCGTGATCAGCCGCTACTACATGTATCTCACCCTCTCAAAGCCATCGGACAGGCTGTACCTCATGTACTCGGAGGCGGATATCGACGGCGCTGTCAGGCGTCCGTCCTACCTCATCTCCTCGGTGCGCAGGCTGTACACGGACCTTCCGGTCCGGACAGGCGCGGATCCGATGACGGCGGAGGGACTCTACGAGCTTCCCGAGAGCCCGGCGGACGGATTTTCCCTGCTCGCGGGGACGATCGGGACGATTGCGGACAAGCCGCCGGTGCCGGCATTTTTCGAGCTCTTTAAATGGTACAGGAACGATCCCGCCTGGTTCTACCGGACGGAAGCGCTTCTTGATGCGCTAAATTACCGGAGACCGAAGGATGTGATCAGCCGGCGGACGGCCCGTATGCTCTACGGGGACCGTCTCGTGAATTCGGCGACCCGGCTCGAGCGCTTCTCGGAGTGCGCCTTCGCGCATTTCGTAAGTTACGGGCTGAGGCTCAAGGAGCGGGAAGAGTATTCATTTTCCGGAATGGACATGGGAAATGTCCTCCACAGTGCCCTCGAGACATTTGCCGGGGAGCTCGCGAAGGAGGGCCGCTCATGGGCGGACCTTTCGAGCGCAGAGCGGAATGCGCGGGCGGAGGCGGCCGTCAGAAGCGCCGCCCTCACATACGGAGCCGACATCCTGACGGATACCAGCCGGAGCGAATACCAGGTGCGGCGGATGGAGAGGCTCATGAAGACCTCGGTCTGGGCGCTGGCGGAGCAGCTCGCCCGCGGCGATTTTGAGCCGACCGGGTTTGAGATGGCCTTCAGCGGGCAGGACGGGCTTGACTCCCTCACATTTGACCTTGGGGACGGCGCCCAGATGACCCTGACGGGCCGCATCGACCGCGTCGACACGTTCAGGGAGGACAATACGCTCTTTGTGAAGATCATCGACTACAAGACCGGCGCAAAGAAGTTCGACATGACGGCGGTCTACCACGGGCTGCAGCTGCAGCTGGTCCTGTACCTTAAGGCAGCGATGGAAGTGTTCCGGAAGCAGGGGTACCGCACGGAGCCGGCGGGCGTATTTTATTATGAAATTAAAGACCCGATCGAGAAGTCGGACGGGAGCCTTGGAGGCGAGGAGCTCCTGAAAAACCTGCTCACGGACATGAAGGCGTCCGGCTATGTCTCGTCGGAACCGGCGGTTCTCTCCCATCTTGACAGGACGCTGGGCCCGGGCAATCAGAAATCCGACGTCATGCCGGTCGAGCTGAAAAAGGGCGGGGAGTTCTCCGCTAAGTCCAATGTGCTGGACAGCGATCAGTTTGACGTGCTGCTCTCCTTCGTGTCCCGAAAGGTCCGCCGGATCGCGGAGCGGATCATGAGCGGCGACGCCCAGGTGAATCCCTATACCTATAAGAGCAGGTGGGCCTGCGACTACTGCGCGGCCAGGGGAATCTGCGGATTTGACCGCCGCCTGCCGGGAAATGACTTCCGGCGGCTTAAAACCATGGAAGATGAGGAGGTCCTTTCGGCGATGGAGGAAGAGAAATGAAGTGGACAGATGAACAAAAGCGCGTCATCGACACGCGCGCTGCCAATATCCTCGTTGCGGCCTCGGCCGGCAGCGGCAAGACGGCGGTTCTTGTCGCCCGCATCCTGGCCCTTCTTCTGGACCCGGAACATCCGATGAACATCGATGAGCTGCTGATCGTGACATTCACGAAGGCGGCGGCCGGCGAGATGAAGGAGCGGATCGCGCGGGCGATTGCCGACGCGCTGGAGGAAGACCCGGACAACGAGCATCTGCACAGGCAGACCCAGCTCATCCATAACGCGAAGATCACGACGATCGACGGCTTCTGCTCCTACCTCGTGCACGCCTACGGTTATCTTACGGAACTGGAGCCGGGCTTTCGGGTCGCGGAGCAGGGAGAGCTCGCGCTCATGAAAGCCGACGTGATGCAGGAGCTGCTGGAAGACGCCTACGCGGAGGCGGATGAGGAGAAGAGAGCAGGATTTTACGCGCTGGTGGAGTCCGTCGCGACCGGGAAATCCGAAAAACTCCTGGAGGAGTACATCCTGAAGGTATTTGACGCGGCGGAGAGCCAGCCCCGGCCGTTTGTATGGCTTGAAAAATGCAGAAGGGAGAACCGTGCAGGAACCCTTGCGGAGATGCAGGCTTCTGCCTGGTACCGGCAGCTTCTCTCCGATGCCGACGGGATCCTCAGAGAAGGCATTGTGAAGGCGAAGACCAATGAAGAACAGGCCATGCAGGCGGACGGCCCCTCGGCCTATCTTTCCTGTGCGGCGGACGACATCGGGCTCTTTGAGGATATTCTCCGGGAAACCGATCCGGACCGCCGCTACGCGATGCTGCGCGACCGGAAGTTTGTGAGACTTACGGGCAAAAAGCCCTCGCTGGGCGAGAATCCGGACCTTCGGGAGGTCTTTAAGAACCGCAGGGCGGAAATGAAAGAACTGCTCGAGGAGCTTAAAGAGGGTGTCTATGCGGCGCCGGCGGAAAAGTTTTTCATTTTCATGCAGAAGAACGAACCGATCCTCGGCACCCTCATCGACATGGCTGAGGAGTTCATGAGGCGGTTCGCGAAGAAGAAAAGAGACAAGAAGGTCGTCGATTTCGCGGATCTCGAGCACTTTGCGCTGGAGATCCTCAGAGGGAAGGATGATGCGGTCGGACGGACGGCGGCGGCCAGGGAGCTGGCGGCTCATTTCCGGGAAGTCATGTGCGACGAGTACCAGGACAGCAACGATCTCCAGGAGGAGATCCTGACGGCGGTCAGCCGGATCGAGGACGGGGAGGACAACTATTTCTGCGTCGGCGACGTGAAGCAGAGCATCTATGCCTTCCGCCATGCCCGCCCGGACCTCTTCATGAAAAAATACCGTGACTACACGAAGTACGGGGAAACGCCGCGAAAGGCGGACGGTCTTAACGGCATCAGGATCGACCTGGCGCGGAACTTCCGCAGCCGGGATGAGGTGCTGCGCTCCGCCAACCTGCTCTTTGAGCAGTTCATGGTGAGCGGCGTCGGCGGCGTCGACTACGATGAGGACGCAAAACTGATCACCGGTGCGGATTATCCGGATGCCGGCGGGCGGTGTGTCACGGAGATTCTTCCTGTTTTGAGCGGGGAGGAGGATTCCGAGGGCAATGCGGTGCTCGACGATACGGGGAGCCGTGCGTCCCGGGAGATCGAGGTGCGGGCCATCGCGGACCGGATCAGATCCATTGTCGGAAAAGAGCCTGTGTATGATCCGAAAACCGGGGAATCCCGGCCGGCTTCCTACAGGGATGTCGTCATCCTGCTTCGGACAATGACCGGATGGTCGGACATATTTACGGAGGTGCTGGAGAGCTGCGGGATTCCTGCATTTTCATCCTCGGGCACAGGGTATTTTACGGCGCTCGAGGTGATCACGGTGCTCAATTACCTGCGCATCCTGGACAATCCCGAGCAGGATCTGCCGTTTGCGGCGGTGCTGAAGTCACCGATCGCGGGCCTTACGGCCGAGGAGCTCGCCAATGTAAGGCTCGTGTTCGGCTCTCCCTCCTTAAGTAAGGAGGCCGGCTGGAAGACGATGTATGAGTGCGCGCGGGCTGCGGAAGCCGGAGAGGCGGGAGGCCTAGTCAGGGAGGAGACGCGGGGAAAGCTCACGGAGTTTTTTGCATTTTACGACAGTGTGAGGGCGGCCGTGCCCTACACGCCGGTCCATGAGCTCGTCTATATGGTGCTGGAGGGCACCGGGTATCTTGCCTATGCGGGGAGTCTGCCGGGAGGCGCGCAGCGCGCGGCCAACCTCAAGATGCTGGAGGAGAAGGCCATCGCCTACGAGAGCACTTCCTACGCGGGTCTTTCGAGCTTTGTCCGCTACATCGAGAGCCTGGGCAAATACGAGGTGGATTTCGGGACGGCCTCCGTGGCGTCCGAGAACGCCGATGCGGTCCGCATCATCAGCATTCACAAGTCGAAGGGACTTGAGTACCCGATCGTGTTCGTGGCCGGACTCGGAAAGAGCTTCAACCGGCAGGATATCAATGCCTCTCTTCTGGTCGACGAGAAGATGGGGCTTGCCTCGGATTACGTCGATTATGTACACAGGACCAGAACGCCGACCATTAAAAAGGAAGCAATCAAGAAGAAAATGCAGAAGGAGTCCCTGGGGGAGGAGCTTCGCGTCCTCTACGTCGCGCTCACGCGTGCGAAGGAGAAGCTGATCTTGACCGGGACCGTGAAGGATGCGGAGAAGCTTAAGGCACTCATCCATACGGACATGCCGCTTCGGGAACTTCATTTCCCGGACAACTTTGTCCTGCACGCCCAGACCCCGTTTGCGCTGCTTCTGCCGGCGGCCGACCGGGCGATCCGGCGGGCAGCGGCGGCGGGAGAGCGGGAGCCCTTCGTGATCCGGGAGACGCTGCCCTCGGAGCTTGCGCTCTCCGCGGTCTCGGGACGCGACGCCGGCAGAAATGCTCTTGCGGCGCTTAAAAATGCAGACCCCGAACATTCCTACGACGAAAAAATGCGTGCGATCCTCGATGAGCGCTTCTCCTTTGTCTATCCATACGGCGGCCGCGACAACGTGCCGGCCAAAGTATCGGTCTCCGAGCTCAAAAAGGCTCATATGGAGGAGGAAGAGGCGGAATTTGCGTTCCCGGAGGCGGAGCCCGTGTCGGTTGTCCCGGCGTTTATGAGGAGGCTTAGCGGCGCGGCCGGGGAGGAAGAAAAAACGGCGGGCGGCGCGGAGCGTGGCACGGCCTTCCACCGGGTCATGGAGCTTCTTGACTACACGCGGTTCGAACCGCTCCCGTCGGGCGAAAACGCAGGGAAGCGCGTCACCGCGCTCGTCGGAGCGGAGATCGACCGGTTTGTCGGGGAGGGAAAAATGGAAGCTTCGGAGGCTGCGCTGGTGCGGCATGGCACGGTGGCGGATTTCATTGTAAGTCCGCTCGGGAAGCGCTTTGCCCGCGCGGCGAAGGAGAAGAAGCTTATGAGGGAGCAGCCGTTTGTGCTCTTCGTGCCGGCTTCGGAGATCCGGGAGGACTATCCGGCGGATGAGGAGATCCTTGTGCAGGGGATCATCGACGCGTTCTTTTATGAGGGCGATGAGATCGTGCTGGTGGATTACAAGACCGACCGGGTGGAGACCGCGGAGGAGCTGATCGCGCGCTACAAGGTGCAGCTTGACTCCTACGAGGAGGCTCTTACGAGGGTCACCGGGAAGAGAGTGAGGGAGAAACTCATCTGGTCGTTTGCGCTCGGCGAGGCGATTGCGTGTCCCTGATTTTTCGGGAAATCCTTCGAAGGATTGTTATTTTCTCTTGCATCTTGAAATTATTTTTAGTATGATACTGATTTGTATATAGCGAGAGCCCGCGCCGAACGTAAGCGGCCCGGGACGAACCTCCCATACGGGAGCGGATTTACGAAAGAGGGTGAGACTATTGGTAGAGTTAGATCCGATCAGATATGAATTGAATACTTACGATGAACCTTTAGTTGAAATGAGGGATTCACTTTAACCTCGCTGTCAAAGAGAAGCGAATTCAGGAATTAACGAGGGAAATGGAAGATCCCCATCTCTGGGACAACCCGGAGGCGGCGCAGAAGAAGACCAAGCTGCTCGCCGACCTCAAGGCTGACGTGTCCGGCTACGACGCACTCATTTCGGCGAGGGACGATATCCGCGATATGATCGAGATGGCCGACGAGGAGCCGGATCCGGAGCTTGTGCCGGAAGTCCAGGAGATGTTTGACAATTTCAAGACAAAATTCGAGGGTATCCGCATGAAGACCCTCCTTTCCGGCGAGTACGACGCCTGCAACGCGATCGTGACGCTCCATGCCGGAACCGGCGGAACGGAGGCCATGGACTGGACCCAGATGCTCTACCGCATGTATACGCGGTGGGCGGAGGCGCACGGTCTTGCCGTCGAGGTACTCGATATTCTGGAGGGCGATGAGGCCGGCCTCAAGTCGGTCACGTTCCAGGTGAACGGCGAGAACGCCTACGGACTTTTAAAGTCGGAGCACGGCGTGCACAGACTGGTCCGCATTTCCCCGTTCAACGCGAACGGCAAGCGGCAGACATCCTTCTCGGCCTGCGAAGTCATGCCGGACATCGAGGAGGATCTTGACATCGAGATCGACCCGAAGGATATCCGCATCGATACGTACCGGTCATCCGGTGCGGGCGGCCAGCACATCAACAAGACGTCCTCGGCGATCCGTATCACGCATTTCCCGACGGGAATCGTGGTCACCTGCCAGAATGAGAGATCCCAGTTCCAGAACAAGGACAAGGCCTTCCAGGAACTGAAAATCAAGCTTTTCATGCTGAAGCAGCAGCAGAACGCAGACAAGCTGGATGACATCAGAGGCAAGGTCACGGAGATCGCGTGGGGCAACCAGATAAGATCCTATTTCCTGCAGCCGTATCAGCTTATCAAGGATCTTCGGACTAATGAAGAGCAGACCAACGCTCAGAAGGTGCTGGACGGCGGTATCGATCCGTTCATCAACGCGTTCCTCAAGTGGGAGGCACTGGGCGGAAAGGCGAAGGAAGCAGCGGCGGACGCCACGGCGATCCGCTGATAAGAAACGAGAGGGTAAGAAAATGGTAAGTGCAGCGATAATGGGTTACGGTACGGTCGGCGCAGGTGTCTTCAAGGTTCTCACGATGAACCGTGAGGTGATTACAGGCCGCGTCGGCGAGGAGATCCGGGTGAAATACGTGCTCGATCTCCGCGAGTTCCCGGGGGATCCGGTCATGGAGGTCCTCACCCATGATTTCAATGACATTTTAAACGATCCGGAAGTTAAGATCGTCGTCGAGACAATGGGCGGACTTCGTCCTTCCTATGAGTTTACCAGGAAGGCTCTCCTCGCAGGGAAATCGGTCTGCACCTCCAACAAGGAGCTTGTGGCCGAGCACGGTGTGGAGCTTCGTGAGATCGCGAAGGAAAAGAACGTCAACTACCTCTTCGAGGCTTCCTGCGGCGGCGGAATCCCGATCATCCACGTGCTGGATTCGGCGCTGACAGCCGACGAGATCGACGGCGTTGCCGGCATTTTAAACGGGACGACGAACTACATCCTCACCCAGATGATGGATGAGGGACAGGAATTTGCGGATGCGCTGAAAGATGCGCAGGACCTGGGCTACGCCGAGAGACATCCGGAAGCGGATATCGAGGGCTGGGACGCCTGCCGCAAGATCGCGATCCTCTCGTCGTTGGCTTACGGAAAGCATATTTCCTATAAGAATGTCTACACCGAAGGCATCACGAACATCGACGCGGTCGATATGTCCTACGCAAAAGCTCTGAAAATGAAAATCCGTCTGCTCGCCGCCTCCGGGCGCACCGAGGAAGGCGTGTGGGCGATGGTCGCTCCCATGCTGGTTGACCGCGACAACATGCTCTACCACGTGAACGGCGTCCTGAACGCGGTTTCCGTGCACGGCAATGCGGTCGGCGATACGCTCTTCTACGGAAGCGGGGCAGGCTCTCTGCCGACCGCCAGCGCGGTCGCGGGGGACGTCATCTCGGCGGCCCGCCATCTTTCCCGCACACTTGCGTCCGACTGGAAGGCCGAGGAGATGGAGCTCATGCCTCTTGACGATGTGAGACATGCATTTTTCGTGCGTTTTGCCGGAACTGAGGAAGAGGCGAAAGCGGCCTTCGGCGAGATCACGCCGGTGTGTCTCCCGTCTCTTTCGGGTGAGTTCGGATTTGTGACCGGAGTTATGACGGAAAAGGCGTTTGAGGAAGCGGCCTCCGAAAAAGTTATCAAGAGGATCCGCATCGCCTGAGAGGCTTGCCGGGTACCATAAGGAGAAGAAATATGCTGATTGTTAAGAAATTCGGCGGCACGTCAGTCGGATCGCCGGAACGCATCATGAACGTGGCAATCCGCTGCGTTGAAGACTACAAGAAAGGAAATGACGTTGTCGTTGTTCTTTCCGCCATGGGCAAATCGACGGACGAGCTGATCGACCTTGCCCACAAAGTGAACCCCAAACCTCCGAAGCGCGAGCTCGATATGCTGATGACGACCGGTGAGCAGGTCTCTGTCGCGATGATGGCGATGGCGATGGATTCGCTCGGTGTCCGGGCTGTCTCGCTGAACGCTTTCCAGGTTGCCATGCACACCACCAGCCAGTACGGTTCGGCCCGCCTTAAGAGAATTGACTCCGAGCGCATCCGCCACGAGCTGGAGGATCGGAAGATCGTTATCGTGACCGGTTTCCAGGGCGTCAACAAGTATGACGACTATACAACCCTCGGCCGGGGCGGCTCGGACACGACGGCCGTTGCGCTGGCTGCGGCGCTCCATGCGGACAGCTGTGAGATCTACACGGACGTCGACGGCGTCTATACGATGGATCCGCGCGTTGTCAAAACCGCAAAGAAGCTGCCGGAGATCACCTACGATGAGATGCTGGAGCTCGCCTCCCTCGGCGCAGGTGTCCTGCACAACAGGTCGGTTGAGATGGCAAAGAAGTATGGAGTCCCGCTGGTCGTACGTTCCAGCTTAAATTACAGCGAAGGTACCGTAGTCAAGGAGGATGCAAAAGTGGAAAGAATGCTGATAAGCGGTGTAGCTTTGGATAAGGACGCTGACCGCGTCTCCGTCATCGGTCTCAAGGATCGTCCGGGAGTTGCGTTCCGTCTGTTTGATGTTCTCGCCAAGGCGGGCATCAATATCGATATGATTCTGCAGTCAATCGGCCGCGAGGGAACGAAGGATATCTCCTTCACCTGCTCTGACGGCGACATGGACGATGCCATCAAGGCAATCGAGACAAATAAAGAGCGCCTTCAGTACTCGGCCATCGAGTCCCGTCCGGACGTCGCGAAGGTTTCGATCGTCGGCGCGGGCATGATGACGAACCCGGGCGTTGCGGCCAAGATGTTCGAGGCCCTCTACAACGAGGATATCAACATCAACATGATCTCGACATCCGAGATCCGCGTCACGGTTCTGGTGGACCTCAAGGATGCGGACCGCGCGGCGAATGCGGTGCATGAGGCATTCGGTCTGGGAGATTGAAGATAAAAAGGAAAGAGGGGCGAGAGAGCTCCTCTTTTTTTGCCGCATTCTCCGGAGGCAGATATCGCCCTCCGCGCGCCTTGCGGCGCGCCCACAAAAAACGAGCACTTGCGTATGGTGACAGGGCGATATCCTATGATAATACGCGTCGCTTCGTGCTTCGCACTCTCGCGGCGCTGCAAAAATTCGCAACCCGGCCCGTTGCCCTTTGGGCTTCCGGGCCTTTGTTGCTCATTTTTGTTAGGTTGTCAGAAGCTTTCACCCATTGGCGTGCAAGCACGCATTCTCTGGAGGAAGATATCGCCCTCCGCGCGCCTTGCGACGCGCTCCCAAAAAACTCGCACTTGCATTGCTTCGTGCTTCGCACTTTCGCAGTGCAAGCGTTCGTTTTTTGTTAGCGTCACACATGCCCGTGCAGCCCCAGCCCCGCGAGCGCGGCTGGCGGCGTGCACGGACATGGTGACAGGGCGATATCATAAAAATTTACAAAACGCTTTAAAGTTGTACATATTGTGTTCATAAAATTAGGTTATCTTACTAACATAAGAAAAGACAAATTGCCAATTACCTTTTTCTTTTTCATTATCCGTCGCGAGACGGAACTCCTTCCCTTTTTGAAAGAGTAGAGACCGCACCTGCCATGCGGTCTTTATTCTTTGTACAGCGACGCGGGAGCGCGAAGCGGCGCGTGTTATCACAAGGCAGGTAAAGAGACTGCAATGCCCTCACGGCCGCATGCTTGCATGCCGGGCCGCGAGGGCATTAGACAATCGTAAGAACGCTGCTGTCCGGAAAAATTTTGCTCCGTAGACCTCCCCTATATTATCCTTTATATGATTTTTTCTTTTGTTCTGTCCATATCTTAGCAGGGTGACCTTTGCAAGTTCTTTGCAGATTCAATATATTTTTGTGATAATACGCGCCGCTACAGAAATTCGCCTTCCCGCGCTGCTTCGCAGCGCTTCAGGCTCATTTCTGTTAACTTTTCTAATGTCCTTGCATCTCGGCATGCGAGCATGCCGATGCTGCGGACATTGAAAAGTATTATCACAAAAAAAGACGAACCGCACCGCGGTCCGTCTCTAAGACGATCGAATGATCATTCAGCCGGGCTGATAGCACCAGTCGGGCAGACACCTGCGCAGGTTCCGCAGTCAAGGCATGCATCAGCATCGATCTCGTAATGCTCCTCGCCCTGAGCGATAGCACCAACCGGGCACTCAGCCTCGCAAGTTCCGCAGCTTACGCACTCATCAGAAATAACATATGCCATAGTAAATTACCTCCTTTATATTGTGAAGAAACAAGAATATACATTTCTTTTACAAACTTATTCTATCCCGCATATTAGGTGTTAGCCAACACAAATCTTAAAAAAATGTGTGCCAAATGCGGTACATTTAGTTAGATTTGACTAATAAATTGTATTTCTTGCCTGTTTACATGGTGAAAGGATTACGATATAATCACGATAAAACAGGGTATGGGGGCTTTTATGAAGATAGAGAAACTGAACGACGACCAGATCCGCTGCACGCTCACGATGGCAGACCTTGCGGAGCGCAAGATCCGCCTCCATGAGCTCGCCTACGGGACGGAAAAAGCGAGAAAACTGTTTCGGGATATGATGGAGGAGGCTTACAGAAAGTTTGGCTTCTCGGCGGAAAATGTCCCGATCATGATCGAGGCGGTTCCGTTTGCGGATGACGGGATCGTGCTGATCATCTCCAAGACGGAGGACCCGGAAGAGCTCGACACCCGCTTCTCCCGCTTCACCGAGCCGCTGACACACGAGGATGAGAAGATCGCGGATGTCTCCGGGGCGGACGACATCATCGATGCGATTCACCGGATCTACGAGTCGAAGAAGAAGGCGAACGCGAAGCGGAGAGGCCAGGAAGAGCCGAAGGAGATCAGGGAGCCGGAGAAGAAAAAGAAGGAAGAGCAGGATGTCGATCTGGTGAAGGTGTTTTCATTTTCCACCCTGGACGACGTGATCCGCGCCGCGGCCGGCCTCAGCGGGTTCTACGCCGGCGACAACGTCCTCTACCGGATGCGGAGGAACGGCGAATACCGGCTTGTGATCCACCAGAGCGGACACACGCCGGAGGATTTCAACAAGGTCTGCAACATCCTCTCCGAGTACGGGAAGACCGTTCAGTGGTCCCGGGCGCTGGAGGCCCATATGGCCGAGCACGAGCAGCGCATCCCGGGGAGCGACGCGCTCTCGGCCCTGGGGACGCTTGTGCGGGAGGACGAGTAAAGATCGTCTGACTGAATCTTAGCTTACAATGCAACAAATAAGGCGGATTCAGGATTTTAATGACACTCCATACGCTTGTTTCGGCCGGGCGGTTGACGGATTTCCGGAAAAATTCCATAATACTCTTTGAAGAAGCTTCTTGCGGGCATCGCTTATGCCCGCCGCATATGTCAAAGGTCCTTCCGTGAAACTCTCACACGGCTGCGACAACTCCTTGAAAGTGCTAAGAAAGGGTGATGCGTAAGAGGTATCAGAGAAGAATGTAAGTCTGGATTTCCATTTGTCCCCAAAACTTATAATCCATACGGTGAGAGGGACGTGTAATATAAAGAAGTGCTATTGCACTGCATGCAACAAGGGAAAAAGCAGCCCCCGAGGCTCAGGACACGGCGGTGTACGGCGCGGGGGTTTTCATTTTTTATGAAATAAGGCGGTATATATCGCCTTTTTTTCGCTTTATAGGAAATTTCGATTCTGAGAGACACAAAAACAAACGCACGTTCAACGAACATACGTTAGATCGAAAAAAGATGGGTATAATACTCAGACCATGAATGCGGTAAAGGTTAAAAAATATAGAAACCTTCTTCTCCAAAGTCATCGTCAAGGTCGTCATCATTCAGGAAATAATCCATATCAAGGAGTTCATCCTCGCTCATATTTATCGATGCGGGAAGTGGCGATGACAGGCCGGCCAAGATAACGGCCT
>ONHA01000054.1 GCA_900317515.1 uncultured Eubacteriales bacterium | reverse complement strand
AGCCGAATCGTGCACCAGCACCGTCACGGTTCCGTGAGCGATGCCGGTGTCCACCGTGCGGCGGAAGGCGGCTTTCACCTCCTCCGGCCGCGCGGATGTTGTGATGTCCCAGTCGTTCGGCATGCGCGCCAGGACCGCGTCCCGGACGCAGCCCCCGACGATGTAGGCCTCAAAGCCGCGGCTCTTCAGGACATCCAGTATGTATTTTACCTCCGATGGGAGATGCAGCTTCAATCCTTCACCTCCGAGAACTCATCCGGCATCAATATGCCTTGCCCCAGTAGACCAGCTTCTTCGCCGGCTTGCCGCAGCAGACACAGACTGAGTCGTCGCCGAACGCCATGCAGCGGGACGTGCAGGTCGTGTCGGCCTTGATCTGGTCCTCGCAGGCAAGCTCACCGCACCAGTATGCGCGGATGAAGCCCGGCTTGTTGTCCGCGGCATCCTTGAACTCGTCGTAATTTTCCGCCGTGTAAATATGGGCGTCGCGGAATGCCTTCGCGCGCTCGAACATCTCCTTCTGGATCACATCGAGCAGCTTTGCGGCCTCCTCCGCAACGTTGTCAGTCTTAACCTGATACTTTTCGCGTGTGTCGCGGCGCACCAGGACGCACTCGCCGCGCTCGATGTCCTTCGGGCCGACCTCTATGCGCATCGGGAATCCGCGCATCTCCTGGTCCGCAAATTTGTAGCCCGGGCTGCGGTCCGTGTCATCCACCTTCGCGCGGATGCCGGCAGCCTTTAAGGCTGCGTTGATCTCATCCGCCTTGTCCATGACGCCCTCCGCTTTCTGGCGGATCGGGATCACGACGCACTGGGTCGGAGCGACCTTCGGCGGGAGAACCAGACCGGAATCATCGCCGTGGACCATGATGATCGCGCCGATCAGGCGGGTCGTCATGCCCCAGGAGGTCTGGTGGACATACTTCAGCTGGTTGTCCTTGTCCGCAAACTGGATGCCGAACGCGCGGGCGAAGCCGTCGCCGAAGTTGTGGCTGGTGCCGGACTGCAGGGCCTTGCCGTCATGCATGAGGGCCTCGATCGTGTAGGTCGCCTCGGCGCCGGCGAATTTCTCCTTGTCCGTCTTGCGGCCGCGGACGACCGGGATTGCCAGGAAGTCCTCCAGGAAATCCGCATAGACGTTCAGCATGAGCTCCGTGCGCTCCTCGGCCTCCTCCGCCGTTGCATGGGCGGTGTGGCCTTCCTGCCACAGGAACTCGCGGGAGCGAAGGAACGGACGCGTGGTCTTCTCCCATCTCACAACCGAGCACCACTGGTTGTAGACCTTCGGCAGGTCGCGGTAGGAGTGGATATCCTTCGCGTAGAGATCGCAGAAGAGCGTCTCGGAAGTCGGACGCACGCACATGCGCTCCTGCAGTTCATTTAATCCGCCGTGGGTCACCCACGCGACTTCCGGCGCAAAGCCCTCGACATGGTCCTTCTCCTTGTTGAGAAGGCTCTCCGGGATAAACATCGGAAGATAGACATTTTCAACGCCGGTCGCCTTGAAGCGGCGGTCGAGCTCGTTCCGGATATTTTCCCAGATCGCGTAGCCGGCCGGCTTGAACACCATGCAGCCCTTGACCGAGGTGTAGCCCGTAAGCTCCGCTTTTTTGACCACATCCGTGTACCACTGCGCGAAATCGACGTCGCGGGATGTGATGGATTCAACCAGTTTCTTTTCCTGTGCCATTAAACTAAAACCTCATTTCTTTGATGTTATTATAAATTTAACTTCATCTCCCTGCCGGAGCGGTTGTACTTGTAGTAGCGGACGCCGGCCGCGTCGAACATTCTCTTCGATGCCTTGACCGACGATGTGTCCGCATACTTGTCGCTGTCGTAGATCACCGTCCGGATCCCGGCCTGGATGATCGCCTTGGCGCACTCATTGCAGGGAAATAAAGACACATAGAGCTTCGCGCCGTCAAGGCTTCCGCCCCGGTAGTTCAGGATCGCGTTCAGCTCGCTGTGGGTTACATAGATATACTTTGTGTCATAAGGGTCTTCTGCCTCCCGTGTCCAGGGGAACTCATCGTCCGAGCAGCCTCTCGGGAATCCATTGTAGCCCATTGACAGGATCTTGTTGTCATCGCTCACAATGCAGGACCCGACCTGGGAGTTCGGATCCTTGGAGCGCAAGCCGCTTAAAAATGCAACCCCCATGAAATACTCGTCCCATGTGAGGTAGTCTGCTCGTTTCGGGGTCATAAGGCTCCTCCTTACTTGGTGCCGAAAATACGGTCTCCCGCGTCTCCGAGTCCGGGGACAATGTAGCCGATCTCATTCAGATGATCATCCAGCGCGCCGACAACGATGTCGACATCCGGATGCGCATCCTGCAGGGCCTTCAGGCCTTCCGGAGCGGCGATGATACAAAGGAAGCGGATGTTCTTGCAGCCGTGGGCCTTGAGCTGGGAGATCGCGTCCACGGCACTGCCGCCGGTTGCGAGCATCGGGTCGACGACGAACACGTCTCTCTCCTCGATGTCAGCCGGAAGCTTGCAGTAGTATTCGACCGGAGCCAGGGTCGCCGGATCGCGGTACAGGCCGATGTGGCCGACCTTGGCCGACGGGATCAGGGTCTGCATGCCCGGAACCATGCCGAGTCCTGCGCGGAGGATCGGAATGATCGCCAGCTTCTTGCCGGCAAGTCTCTTGCCGATCGTTTTGCCCATCGGTGTCTCCACCGGATAATCTTCAAGGGCCAGATCTCTTGTCGCCTCGTAGCATTCCAGCGTCGCGATCTCACCGACGAGCTCGCGGAAATCCTTTGTGCCGGTCTCCGTGCTGCGTAAGATGCCGATTTTGTGCTGAATAAGCGGATGATCCATGATTAATGTCTTTCCCATAACTGCCTCCTCTAGGTATCTTATTAAAACGGAGCGTAAACTCCGCTTTTAAACGTATATTACTTCATGTCCCGCGGCTTTAAGAAGCCGGTTCATGATTGCCTGCCCCATGCGGGGCGTGTCAAACGCCTCGGAGTAGATGACGTCCACATCCTCGTCGTCAAACTGCCTGAGCGCATCAAAAAGCCGGTGGGCGATGTCCTCGTCGCGGCTCACGCTGCCGAGGTCCTTCACGACGTCCGCGCGGTAGTATCCCGCGGTCTCGTCGGAGGCCATGATGCCGGTCCGCTTCCCCTCCCGGGCTGCGGCGTCCGCAAGCTCCTGGATCCGGGAAATGACCTGCCCGCGCTCCCCCTCGACGATCTTGAGGCCTGCCTTCGGCGCGTAATGGCGGTAGCGCATGCCCGGCGCCTTCGGGCGGATGCCCTTTTCGGCCGCCGCATCGAGGATCCCCGGGTCTATTTTCACCTCACCCAGGACCTCGGAGAGCATCGCAAGGTTGATATAGCCGGGCCTTAAGATGACCGGGACATCCTCGGTGAAATCGACGATCGTGGATTCCAGCCCGATATCCGACTCCCCGGAGTCGATGATCATGTCGATCCTGCCGGAGAGGTCCCGGATCACATGCTCCGCGTTGGTCGTGGACGGCCGCCCGGACAGGTTTGCCGACGGCGCGGCGACATAGCCGCCCGCCGCGCGGATGAGCGCCGCCGCCACCGGGTGGCTCGGCATCCGGACCGCGACGGTGTCAAGGCCGCCGCTCGTCTCGTAGGGGACAAGGTCCGTCTTGTTGAAAATCATCGTGAGCGGCCCCGGCCAGTAGACCTCCGCGAGCCGAATCGCGCTTTGAGGCACCTCCGTCACGATCGGACGAAGATGCTCCATATCTGCAATATGAACGATCAGAGGGTTGTCGGAAGGCCTCCCCTTGGCCGCGTAGATCTTACGCGAGGCATCCGGGAGCAGTGCATTTCCCCCGAGCCCGTAGACCGTCTCGGTCGGAAAGGCGACGAGCCCTCCGTTCTGTAAAATGCGGCCGGCGCGGGCAATCTTCTCCTCATCGACCGCATTTTTATCAATTATCAGTATCTCAGTCTCCATCAAGCTTACGCTTTCCTGTCCTCTCCCGGGAGACGGAATCTTCCGTCCTCGTCGTAGGCATTCTTTGCGAGCTCGGTCTCAAACGCCTGGATCTTCTCCTCCCGGGAAGCCTCCTCGCTTGCCGGCTTCTCCTTCACGGGCGGAAGCTGGGCCTGGAAAGCCTCGTCGTAGGCGATCGTCGCGGAGATCAGCTGGGATTCCTCGAACTCGGACTCGTCGATCTCCTCCTCGTACTCGTCCTCGTCGTCATCCTCGAGGCTGTAGCCCATGAATGGATCGTCCCCGTTTGCGGCAGGCTTCCTGTCGGTCACTTTCTCCGGCATCGCGTCGATCATCTCCTGGACACCCGCAAGGGATGCGGAGAAGCGCTTCTGTGCCGTATCGAAAAGAGCCGCCAGCTTTTTGATCTCTTCTCTCAGGCTGTCATATTTTCTCTGTCCGTCGGCCAGGATCGCATCGACTTCCGCGTCGGCCGTCTTGGTGCGCTTTTTGGCCTCGTAATCGGCATCCTTCAGGATCTCGACATACTTTTTGCGGCCGGAGAGGACGATCTCCTCCGCCTCTTCCTTC
The DNA here is from genome assembly GCA_900317515.1 of uncultured Eubacteriales bacterium. Taxonomy (GTDB): domain Bacteria; phylum Bacillota; class Clostridia; order Lachnospirales; family Lachnospiraceae; genus Chordicoccus. Next base: position 2,491 of record ONHA01000054.1, on the reverse strand, counting down.
GCGTGGGCGATCAGCTTTTTGCTCTCCGCGCGGCCGGCTTCGATGATATTCCGGCTCTTCTCCTCGTTCTTGCCGATCTCGGCCTCGGACTCCGCCACGAGCTGAGCCATCTCGGCCTTTTTCGCCTCCGCGGCGGCAGCCTGTGCCTCGCTCTCCTCGGCCATGCGGGCCGTGAGGGCTTCCGCCTCCGCGTTGGCCTTCGCGAGGATCTCGTCCGCCCTGATCCGGGAATCGTAAACCAGCTCCCCGATCTGCTCGTACTTTTCCACGTACTCCTTATATTTGTTCTCGATCTCGCCCTCGAGCTCGTCGATTTTCGCGTTTCTTCTCGTCACGCGCGCGCTCAGCTCGGCGATCTCGTGATCCTTGTCACGGATGGCCTGCTCTAAACGCGCGACCTTCTCTGCATTTTCCCGATCCTTGTCGTTAAGGAAGCTGATGACCTCGTCCTTATCGAAACCCTTGCGAACCGTGCTAAAGCTCTGCTCGTCATACATGACGTGTTTCCTCCTTGCCAATAAACATATATCTTAAACGCGTGACTCAGCCTGCGCTGTTCCCGCTCACTGATACCGTAAGTTCCCCGCCGGAAATGAACCCCGAAAGCAGTCCCCACACGGAATCCTCCGCGAGTTCAAGCTTCCAGTAGGCTGCTCCGGCTATTTTTTCTTCACGGACGACCGCCAGCTTGTCCGCCAGCGTCTCCGCGTTCTCCTGCCAGATCTCGTAGGTCCCATCCACGCCCTTTCGCATGGCGTAGGGCAGGCCGGACTTTTCGTCCTTTGTGACGCTCATCCCGTTGTCGGCGATGTAGGCCGCCGTCTCCCGAAGGCCCATGGCTCTGGATTTCACGCTGCCGTTCTCGCCCGTCGTCCACAGCCTCGTGTAGAACGGAAGCGCCGCTATCGTCTGCTCCCCCGGAACCTCAGCGAGCGTATCCTCGATTCCCTTTTTCACAAAGGGGAGCGAAGCCACCGGGCCGGCTTTCTCCGAGCCCGCGTTGTGCTCATCGTAGCACATCGTGATCACGTAGTCCGCCACTCTGGCCATCTCGGCCCGGCCCAGATATTTCGTGTAGGTCGGCACGTAGCAGCAGATCGAGAGCACGATCCCGCTGTTTCGGGCCATCACGGACATCTCGCGGATAAACTCCAGATAGTAGGGAGCCGTCTCCGCGTTCACCTTCTCAAAGTCGAGGCAGATGCCGTCCGCTCCGACCATGAGGAGATTCATGAAAATGTCAGAGATGATCCTGGACCTCGCCGCCGAGCTCTTAAGGACGGCTGCCGTCGAGGATGCGGAGTTCACGGCGCCGTCGAAATCGTTCGCGACGGCCCAGACCGAAAGTCCCATCTCATGGGCGGTCCGCACGTAGGATGCGGAAGCTAAGGAGCTCATCTCCCCGTTTTCATTTTCAAGAAAGAACCAGGTGGGGGCGATCACATTCACGCCCTCCATGCCGCCCGCGGTCACGGCCAGTGCATCATTGGCCTCGCCGGACGTCGTCTGGTGAAACACCATGCTCACCGGTCCGTCAAGCAGGATGTGCGAGTAGGGCTCCTCCGTATACTCGTGGGTGTCTTCCTTCATATAAACATTCTCCGCAAGATACTCGTCCTGCACGTAGCCGCGGTAGCCGTCCTCCGTGAGCACGTGGGTCCAGCCCTCGATCTTGCTGCCAAGAAGCTTCCCCTCGGCGTCCGCGTCGAGGTTTCTCACCGCGGTTCCGGCCGGAAGGTCCGTGATGATCGGGCTCTTGATGCCGGCCCGATAGCGGACCACCGCATCCTTCGCCGTATCCTGCAGCGGGTAGGCAAACACCGTCTTCACCACCAGGCGGTCCGGCTCCGCGAAGTCAAGCCACTCCGCCTCCGCATATTTCTCGACGAACGCTCTGGAAATGAAAGTCTCCTCCCCGTCCGTCCTTATAATATCATACCGCTCGTCCAGGTCAAAGGATTCCATGGTCGTCGGCGTCGTGATGATCAGCTCTTCCTCCGCCTCGTCATAAAACAGGGACGGGCAGATGCCCTCTCCGACAACGCTGACCGGAAGGTAGTCCTCCCCGTCAAACCGCTTCCCTGCCGTCTTCGATGTCCCGTTTTCCGTCACTATACCGAACCGGTCCTCGCCGTCTGTCCCGAAATAGCTCCCGGGCGCCATCCGCTCTCTGGTCGGTGTAAAATGATCCCACACAAACCAGACCGCTCCTGCCGCCGCGACAAACACCGCAATCGTCAGAACGAGGAGTACCGGTGATCTTTTTTTCTTCATACTCCACCCTTTACGCAAGTCTTCTCCCTATTGTACCATCATTCATTCGATTCGTAAAGAAACTAGCGCATAAAAAAGTGCCTGCGGCACATCAGCTCCCCCTGCCCCCTCATTCATGAGGGGGTTGTTTCTTGCGCCGCGTTACTCCATAATGTTCATATGAATATTCTTCAGGAAATCTTTGCTGATCATTATGAAGAAATGCTATATACTCTTC
>ONHA01000026.1 GCA_900317515.1 uncultured Eubacteriales bacterium | reverse complement strand
AGGAATCTGAGGGAGGAATACGAAATGGCGAGAATGACATCGATGGAAGCATTGGATGCAAAGATCGAAAAAGCGCAGGCCCAGGTCAGCAAGACAAAGAAACAGTACGATGCGGCTGTTGCAGCGCTCAGCGACCTCCTTGATAAGAGGGATGCGCTCCGCAGGGATGAACTGGTGAAAGCGATCATGAAAAGCGACAGGACATATGAGGAAGTGCTGGAGTTTCTTGGCACCGGAACTGCTATCGGAATCGATCCGAAGGGAATGCAGTATCAATAAGCGGATGGCAGACAGGCTTGCCATCATCCTGCATACGCTTTCTTCGCAGGACAACAAAAGGGAATGGCGCAGTAAGGAAAAAGAAGGTTTGACGCAGTTCCTGAATGAAGAGTTTTTATACGATTGGAAAGGTTATGCGGTCTGGGATGCGGGAAACGGTACGGTAGACTGTCACTATGAGGCAAGGATCGTTGTGAAACCGACAAAAGCGGTTTCTGAGGATAAAGAGTTGGCGAGATTGCTCGCGAAGATTCCGTTTACGACTAAAGAAAAGATCCGTGATTTGTTCGCCAGACGACTGCAGGAGTATCTTGACCACGAGTTCGATTACTACTGCACCTGTGAGGATTACTATCAGCCAGTCGTTGAAGATTTCGAAGATAATCTGGAATATGATGTGAAACAGTGGAGTGAACAGAACGGGTTCGAATTTTTGTCCTGTGATGGCGATGGAGGCGATGACGGATATGAGCCCAAGTTCAGGAATAACTGGTACTGATCTGTTCCGCGAGATGATTTAGTCGGAAAATCTCTGGAAAATAAGGGTAAGAAAATCTTATAATTTTCGAAAAAAATGCTTGCATTCTGCGGGAGTATCGACTATAATATTCTTCGCACGCAGCATTGGGCTATCGCCAAATGGTAAGGCAACGGACTCTGACTCCGTCATTTCAAGGTTCGAATCCTTGTAGCCCAGCTAAAACCCGAACCGAACGGTTCGGGTTTTTTCATGCAAAGTTTTAAGACAGGAAGTAAGGAATCATGGAACTCACCCCCAAAATGTTTCTCATCGTCTGCCCGATGCTCTTTCTGGCCGGCTTCGTCGACGCGATCGGCGGTGGCGGCGGCCTCATCTCGCTCCCGGCCTACCTCTTCGCGGGCCTGCCTATTCACGCGGCCATCGCGACCAACAAGCTCTCGTCCACCTGCGGGACGGCCCTCGCCACGGTGCGCTTCATCCGCCACAAGCTGGTGGACTATAAGCTCGCGGTGCCGTCGGTGATCTGCGCGGTGATCGGCTCCTCGCTCGGGGCGCAGCTCTCGCTCAGGATGGATGACTCGGTCATGAAAACGGTGCTCTTTGTCGTGCTGCCGGTCGCGGCATTTTTCGTGCTCAACAAGCACCTCTTCAAGGACTCCGGGGAGGAGGCGAAGACAGATAAAAGGACCTACATCGTGGCGGCGGTGGCGGCATTCGTCATTGGAGTCTACGACGGATTCTACGGGCCCGGGACGGGGACATTTCTCATCATCGCGTTCACGGTCTTCGCCAAGATGGGCCTCACCGCCGCGAACGCCCAGACTAAGGTCATCAACCTCACGACCAACATCACCTCGCTCGTGGTCTTCCTCATGAGCGGGCAGGTGGTGATCCTGCTCGGGATCGCCGCCGCGGTCTGCAACATGGCCGGCAACTACATCGGCGCGGGCCTTGCGATGGAGAAGGGTTCGAAGATCGTGCGGCCGGTGATCCTCGTTGTGCTGGCGCTGCTTTTGATTAAAATATTGACGTGAGGGAAAATTCGTACAATTGCGGCACCCCGGACATGCGCAAGCTGTCCGGGGCATATTTTTGTAAAAAATGAAAGGGCTTTCAATGAAAACAGTGTTAGCATCAGCTAAATAACGGCGGATTGTATGAAAATATATGCAATGTTGCCCAACGAAAAATATGTCCCAAATGGGTCAAAATGCGAATTTAAAGGCGGGAATATGACAGAAAACGGAGAGAAATTCATTTTTCATACCCAAAATTGTCAGTAAATGCGGAAAATGTGAAACGAAATTACGGAGTTAGTTATAGTTAATAAACAAAGTTGAACCTTTTTGTATCTTTAAAAGTACAAAACGGGGTCTTTTGTGGTATAAATAAACTAGCAGACAATGCGTAACTGAATAAATGTTTCTGCTGATCATACCTTATTTAAGAAAGGACAGGTGAACATGGCAAAGCTTAGTGAAAATGCCGCAAAAATGATCGCCGAGATCTGTGATCGTTACAAGGACGAGAAAACGCCCCTGATGATGATCCTCAGCGACATTCAGAACGAGTACGGGTACATCCCGCTCGAGGTTCAGGAGCTGGTCTCCGCTAAGACCGGCATCTCCGTGGCGGAGATCTACGGTGTCGTAACCTTCTACTCCTTCTTCTCCCTGGAGCCGAAGGGCAAGTACATCATCGGCTGCTGCCTCGGCACGGCGTGCTACGTCAAAGGCGCACAGCAGGTAATCGACAAATTCTCCGAGATCCTGAAAATCAAACCCGGCCAGACGACAGAGGACGGCCTCTTTACGCTGGACGCGCTGCGCTGCATCGGCGCATGCGGTATCGCTCCGGCGGTCAGCATCAGCGGACAGGTCCATCCGAAGGTCAGCCCGGACCAGGTTGCCGGAATCATTGAGGAAATCAGACAGAAGGAGGGCATGAGCGCATGATTGGAACGATCGATCAGTTAAATGAAAAGACCGCGGCCTGCACAAAATGTCTCGATGAGAAGATCACAGGCTCCGACGGCAAGCGTCACATCGTGCTCTGCGGCGGCACGGGCTGTCTCTCCAGCCACTCCGACAAGATCAAGGAAAAGTTTGACGAAGTCCTCGCGGCAAAAGGCCTCGCGGACAAAGCGACCGTCAACATCGTCGGCTGCTTCGGTTTCTGCTCTCAGGGACCGTTCGTCAAGATCTACCCGGAAGACACTCTGTACCGTCTGGTGAAGATCGAGGACGTCGAGGAGATCGTCGACGTCGATATCGCGGGCGGCCAGGTCGTGGAGCGCCTGCTCTATGTTGACCCGGCTACCAAGGAGAAGGTCTCCAAGCAGGATGAGATCAACTTCTACAAGAAGCAGAGAAGAATCGCGCTTCACGGCTGCGGCGTCATCAATCCGGAGGACATCAACGAAGCTCTCGGCATGGGCGCATTCGAGGGCTTAAAGAAAGCTCTCTCCATGACCCGGCAGGAAGTCATCGACGAGGTTATGAAATCCGGGCTCCGCGGACGCGGAGGCGGCGGATTCCCGGCAGGCCGCAAGTGGCAGTTCGCCTACAACGTAAAGGCTGACCAGAAGTACGTGGTCTGCAACGGCGACGAGGGCGACCCGGGCGCGTTCATGGACCGCTCGATCCTCGAGGGAAATCCGCTGGCCGTCATCGAAGGCATGATGATCGCGGGCTACGCATTCGGCGCATCCGAGGGCTATTTCTATGTCCGTGCCGAGTACCCGATCGCGGTCAAGAGACTCAGACTGGCCATCAGCCAGGCAAGAGAGGCCGGCCTGCTCGGCGAGAATATTCTCGGCACCGGCTTCAATTTCAACTGCCATATCCGTCTCGGCGCCGGCGCGTTCGTCTGCGGCGAGGAGACTGCTCTGCTGAACTCTATCGAGGGCAAGCGCGGCATGCCGCGTCCGCGTCCGCCTTTCCCGGCGGTCAAGGGCCTCTGGGGCAAGCCCACCTGCGTCAACAACGTTGAGACGCTGGCCTGCGTACCGTACATCCTGCGCAACGGTGCGGATGAGTTCGCATCCGTCGGTACCGAGAGATCCAAGGGCACCAAGGTCTTCGCTCTCGGCGGCAAGGTCAACAACGTCGGCCTCGTCGAGGTCCCGATGGGCACGACCCTCCGCGAGCTGATCTATGACATCGGCGGCGGCATCCCGAACGGCAAGAAGTTCAAGGCCATCCAGACCGGCGGACCGTCCGGCGGCTGCCTCACGGAAGAGTATCTTGACGAGCCGATCGACTTCGACAACCTCGTCGCGAAGGGCTCCATGATGGGTTCCGGCGGCGCGATCGTCATGGACGAAGACAACTGCATGGTCGACGTGGCGAAGTTCTACATGGAGTTCATCTGCGATGAGTCCTGCGGAAAATGCACACCGTGCCGCATCGGCACCAAGAGAATGCTCGAGATCCTGACCCGCATCACCGAGGGCAAGGGCACCATGAAGGATCTTGATGAGCTTGAAGAGCTCAGCCAGACCGTCAAGAACAACTCTCTCTGCGCGCTCGGCCAGACATCCGCGAACCCGATCACGTCCACGCTCACGCATTTCAGGGACGAGTACATCGCCCACATCGTGGACAAGAAGTGCCCGGCTCACGTCTGCAAGAACCTGATGCAGTATGTGATCGATCCGGACAAGTGCATCGGCTGCGGCATGTGCGCGAAGAACTGCCCGGCAAGCTGCATCACCAGGACCGACTACATCGCTCCGAAGCACAAGCTGGCTTCCATGGCGATCGACGCATCCAAGTGCGTAAAATGCGGTTCCTGCATGAGCTCCTGCAAATTCAAGGCTATTTCGAAAGTATGAGAGAGGAGGTATAAGTAATGTCCCTGGTCAATATTAAAATTGAAGGTGTACCCTACCAGGTAGAGGCCGGTCTGACCATCCTGGAAGCGGCGAAAGCCTGCGGCTACGAGATACCTTCCCTGTGTACCTTTAACCACGGCGAGTGCAATCAGGGCTCCTGCCGCGTATGTCTCGTAGAGGCAACCGGCGCGAGAGGCCTTGTGGCCAGCTGTGTATACCCGGTCGCCGAAGGCATGGAGATCAAGATCTCCTCGCCGAAGGCTGTCGAGGCGAGACGCCGCAGCGTTGAGCTGCTGCTCTCCAACCACAATGTCAACTGCCAGCAGTGCTTAAAGAACGGCAACTGCGAGCTTTTACACGTCGCTCAGATGACGGGTGCCCGTGAGGGCGCTTATCAGGGCTCTCACTCCGAGACTTATCTCGACGAGCTGGCTCCGGGCCTTGTCCGCGACACATCCAAGTGCATCCTCTGCGGCCGCTGCATCGCGAGATGCCAGAACGCGCACGGCCTCGGCATCCTGGGCTTTGAGAACAGAGGCTTCAAGACCTTTGTCTCCCCGGCCGAGAACAGAAGCTTTGCGAACTCTCCGTGCATCCAGTGCGGCCAGTGCGTGAGCGTCTGCCCGACCGGCGCTCTCATGGAGAAGTCCGAGATCGGTAAGATCGACGAAGCGTTCCGCCAGGGCAAGCACGTGGTTGTTCAGGCGGCTCCGGCTGTCAGAGCATCCCTGGGCGAGGAGTTCGGCTATCCGATCGGAACGCCGGTCACCGGCAAGATGATCGCAGCTCTCCGCAGACTCGGCTTCGAGCGCGTCTACGACGTCAACTTCGGCGCCGACCTCACGATCATGGAGGAAGGCACGGAGCTTCTGCACCGCCTGACCGAGGGCGGCGTGCTTCCGATGATCACTTCCTGCTCCCCGGGCTGGGTCAACTACGCAGAGTTCAACTACGGCGATCTGCTGCCGCACCTGTCCTCCTGCAAGTCCCCGCACCAGATGCAGGGCGCCATCATCAAGTCCTACTGGGCCCAGCAGATGGGCTATGACCCGAAAGACGTCTTCGTCGTCTCTGTCATGCCCTGCGTAGCCAAGAAGGGTGAGAAGGAGAGAGAGCAGGAGAAGGTCAACGGTATCCCGGATGTCGATGCGGTCATCACGACCCGCGAGCTCGGCAGAATGATCCGCCGCGGCGGCATCATGTTCAACCGTCTGCCGGATGAAGAGTGGGATCAGGATATCATGGGCGACTACACGGGCGCGGGCGTCATTTTCGGCGTCACCGGCGGCGTTATGGAAGCTGCCCTTCGTACCGTTTACTTCAAGCTCACCGGCAAGGAGAAAGAGTCCATCACCTTTGAGGAGGTCCGCGGCCACGATGCGGGCATCCGCGAGGCGGCGATCGACATCAACGGAACGGTTGTCAAGGTGGCCATCGCTTCCGGCATGAAGAGCGCGAGCGTGCTGCTTGACGAGATTCGCGCAGGCAAGTCCGAATATCAGTTTATCGAGATCATGGGCTGCCCGGGCGGCTGCATCAACGGCGGCGGCCAGTCCTACGTCCGTCCGTGCTTCCTGCCGAATGAGTCTGACGATATCCTCGACACCTACAAGGAGAAGAGGGCGAAGGCGCTCTACACTGAGGACGAGCGCCAGGTGATCCGTCAGTCCCACAACAACCCGCAGATCATCGAGCTCTATGAGAAGTTCCTGGGCGAGCCCAATTCTCATAAGGCACATGAGCTGCTGCACACCTCCTATGCGGCGAGGGAACGTTTCGCATAACCTCAGGCAGTAAAAAAGGCCATCCGGACAAATCCGGATGGTCTTATTTTTCGAAAATGAAAATCTCAGCGCCTGAGGTACGCCGCCGAAACCGGAAACTCAAAATAGGTGTCCGGATAGGGCTCGTCCTCCAGCGTAAAATGCCACCACTCGCAGTCGAGCGGCTGAAACCCGCCCCGTACCATGATCTTCTGCAGGAACATGCGGTTTTCATACTGTTCTTCCGTGACAGCACGGCTGCCGGGATGCGAGATCTCGCTGAACATATCGAACGGGCTTCCCATATCGACCTCTCTGCCGGTCTTCATGTCGAAAAGCGTGAGGTCGATCGTGCTCCCGCGGCTGTGGCCGGAGCGCTTCGCGATATAGCCCCGGGAGAAAAGCTCGTGCTTTTCGAGTCCCGGATAGAAAAAGGGCTTCATGCGAAGGTCCAGATCCTCAATCCCCCAGAGCACAAAATGGCGCACCGCGCACGCGGGCCTGTAGGCGTCGAAGACCTTGAGCCGGAAGCCCTGGGCGTTGGCTTCGCCGCTGACCGCTTTGAGAGCTCTGGCGGCCTCCTTTGTGATGAGCGCACAGGGTTCTTCATACCCGTCGATCCGGTCGCCGATGAAGTTGTAGGTCGAATAGTAGCGGATCTCCTGTATGACGGAAGGGACGACATCCGCCAGCACGACAAAGCCGGACGGGTCCATGGTCACTTTCTTCTCGAAATCAGTCATCGTTTTTCCTTTCTTAAGGGCTTCGTTACCAATTCCAGGGATTGTCGGGATTCGGATCGGTCGGGTCCCAGCCGCGCCGTGAATCGGACGTATCGATCGTGACGCCCTGGGGCTTCCCGAGCGGTCCGGGGCTTGTCTCCTCATCATAGATGCAGCAGGGGAAGCCTTCGGGGCAGTTGTCGTAGAGCCATTTTTCGTCCGCGACGCACAGGCGCACGCAGCCGAGCGAGGCGGGGGTCCCTAAGAGATTGAACTCGTCGTACTCCAGCGTGGAGGGGTCTTTCTCAAAGTAGGGGACCGAGTGGAAGAGGATGTGGCCTGTTATGCGGATCGAGTACTGACCGTAGCAGTCGCCGAAGAGCTCCTTCCAGCGATTGCGCTCCATCGTGCGGTAGTAGCCGGTGGGCGTATCGTCACCGACCGAGCAGAGCATGGCTTTGACCGGGATCGTGTAGTGCCCGTTATCGTCCTGCTCATAGATTGTGACCGTGTTGAAAGTGCGGTTGACCGTGACCAGATAGGGCTGGCGCGGGATGCCTTCCGTGTCCCAGTGGATCGCGTAGTTGACGCCGTTTACGGTGAGCACATTTTCCGCGACGGTGATCCTGCGGAGGACGGAGGATTCATTTCCCGCGCTGTCGCGGGCGGTGTAGAGCACGGTGGAGGTGCCGGGATAGTCTGTGTTTACGGAGGACGGCGCGGCGGTGAGCGTCGGCGCGCTGTCCCGGTCGTCCCGGGCTGTGACGCCGCCCATCACCTCAAAGATGCTGCCGCAGGGCATTACGATGTCGCCGGCGCCGAGAATCTCCGGCGCGGTCGTATCCGGCGGAAGGACACTCACGGATACATCGGCCTCAGTACGGTTTCCGCTTCGGTCGACCGCGAAGAGCCCGACCTTTATATCGCCGGCTTCCGTAAAGGTGAGAGAGTCGGAGCCGTCCGCAAAATGAATCTCCGCGCCGGCAAGATCGGTCACGGCGGCAACGACGGCATCGACGGACAGGGTGCTTCCGATTTCCATCGCGGGGATCGTGTCTTTCACGGTGAGGACCGGCGGCGTCGTGTCGGTGATGCTGAGCACAAGCTCCTGCGGCTCGGCCCAGAGCCTGCGCGAGATGGCGCCGCGGATAAATTTCGGGAACAGGGAAATGAACTTCGAAAATCCTTTTGTCTGCCTCACGGAATAGGTGAACACAGCCTCGCCGGTTTCACCTTCCTTTGCGCCTGTCCTTGTCACGGTGACGGCATCCTGAGAGGCGTGCTTAATCTCTTTTACAAAGGAGAGCGGAGCCGGCTCGCTCCCCAGCTCCGCGGAAGCCTCAGATGCAGTGAGTGTGAGAGAGGGCCTTAAAAAGGCGCGCCAGAAGAGGGATACTCCAAAGATGAGGATGAGAGCGGCGATGAGCGTGCAAAGGACGGCGCGGATGCGCCTTTGCCGGGCTCTTTTTCTTTTTTTCGTTCGTGTTCTGCGGGTTTTTTCTTCCATAATCGTCTCTGCCAGTTTTTTTGATGGTTCATTATAACACAAGATTTATCTCCGGGGGAATTGAAAGCACACAAAATAGGGAAGAAAATTTCATGAACCGCACGTAAAAAGAGGACTCCGCGCAGCCGAAGGTCTGCGCGGAGTCCGTTTGCGGTTATGAGAGAGAGCCGTTTGCGATGCGCTTGCCGCTCTTTCTGTCGAAGAGCATGACGCGGGTGCCCGAGAAGCGGATCCGGACCCGGGAGCCGATCGTGAAGATATCGCTCCCGAAGACAACGCCGGTGAGAAGGAAATCGCCGATGCGGATCTTGACGGTGGTCTCCATGCCGGTCGGCATGACGCCGTAGACTTCGCCTTCGATGCCGCCTTCCTTCACGATATCGATGAATTCGGGGCGCACACCGATGAGGAGGTCTTCATTTGTCATGGAGGAGGGATCGAAAGGAGTTTCCTCCTCGTCCACGCGGGAGATCGCGTAGCGGAAGACCTCGTCCTTGTTGCCCTTCTCGACGTAGCCCTTCAGGGAAGCTTTGGCTTTGAGGGCTTCCGCGGCGGCCGCGGCGGCCGCGTCGCGGTCCGCGAACCATTTGTCGAGATTTATGGGCTCTGCCGGCGTGAAGGTGAGCTTATTTCCGCCGAGCAGGGTCAGCGGGATGGAGCCGTCGGCGCTCTGCTTTCCGGAGGCCTCGATGAAGTTGATCGAGGGGTTGCCGACGAAGTCCGCGACGAAGGTGTTCTCCGGCTCGTTGTAGACGGTCAGCGGCACCTCGTACTGCTGGAGGACGCCGTTATTTAAGAGGCAGATCTGGGAGGCGAGCGTCATGGCCTCCATCTGGTCATGAGTGACGTAGACGAAGGTCGAGCCGGTCTCCACGTGCAGACGCTGCAGCTCGTAGCGCATCTCGAGGCGGAGCTTGGCGTCCAGGTTCGAGAGCGGCTCGTCCATGAAGAGGACGGTCGGTTCCGGCGCGAGCGTGCGGGCGATCGCGACACGCTGCTGCTGGCCGCCGGAGAGCTCGGCCGGGTAGCGGTCCATGAACATGCCGATCTTGACGATGCGGGAGACGCGGCGCACCGCGAGGTCGATCTCCTCCTTCGAGAGCTTGCGGACCTCGGTGACGACCGAGCCGTTCTGCACATATTCGAAGTTATCGTTCAAACCCTTGGAGCTCTTGGCGGCTTCGGCGGTCTTGATGAGGCTTGCCGCTTCCGCGGAGACATCCTTGCCGGATTCAACATGATAGGCAAAGAGCTTCTTCGCGGTCGGCATGGAGATCGTGAAGCCGTCGATCAGCTTGATGAGGGCCCGCTTCTCGTCGATCTTGCCGTCCTTGTCCCGGCAGTCCTCGACGATCTTCTTCACCTCGGCGGGCTTTCTGAGCGCCTGGCCGAGCTGCCAGGTCGTCTTTGCCTCGAAATCGATCTTCGGCATGGACTCCTTCACATTGGCGAGGCCGAAGGCGATATTGTCATGGACGGTCATATTCGGCCAGAGCGCGTAGTTCTGGAAGAGGAAGCCGACCTTGCGTTTGTTGGGCGGCACGTTGATGCCCATGTCGGAGTCGAAGACGACGCGGTCACCGATTGTTATTTTCCCGGTCGTCGGCGTCTCGAGACCTGCGATCATACGGAGGATGGTGGTCTTGCCGCAGCCGGAGGGGCCGAGCAGCGTCACGAACGCGTTGTCCTCGATCACCATGCTGACGTCATCGGTCGCATAGAATTTATTCCATCTTTTATTGATATGTTCCAGTGTAATGCGCGGCATATGTTCAACCTCCTATACCCTTGTCCAGGCTTGCTCCGGTTACTTTGTTTACGATTGCGTTGAAAATTAAAATCGTGACGATCAGGATCAGGTTGATGCCGCTGGAGAAAGCATAGAGGCCCATCTCGTCGAAATAGTCCAGTGTCGTTGAGAGAATGAAGCCCTGCACGCAGAGGAGCATGAACAGCGAGAGCTCTCTAAGGCAGGTCATGAAGGGCAGCAGATAGCCGCTGATGATCGACGACTTCTGGATCGGGATGATGATCCGCGTCATGCGCTTGATCCAGGGGACATTCAGGATGATCGCCGACTCTTCAATCTCGTTGGACAGCTGCAGCATGGAGTTCAGGGAGCTCCTCGAGGCGAACGGTATGTATTTTACCGTACCGACGATGATCAGGAGCGTGTAGGTGTTGAAGAGATTCACGTACTTGTTCGAGAACAGAATGAAGTAGGCGACGCCGACCGCGATGGAGGGCATGAGGTACGGCAGGAACGCGACGCTGTTCACGTAGTTGGTCCATTTGTCGCGGCGGTTCTTGGAGACCGCGTAGCCGACCAGGGTGCCGATGGTGCCGGCGAGGAGCGAGCAGGCAAGGGAGACCAGAAGCGTTCCCTTGAAGGCGTTCCAGATCGTCTTGTTGTGCAGGATGCCCATCTGGCCGTACATGCCGTTCTCGGTGATATTTTCCGCGGTCACCCACCATTTTGTGGTCAGGTTCGAGAAATCTCCCGTGTAGAGGAACGAATAGTCGCCCGGGTTTGGCAGGAAAGTCTCGAAGCCGAAGGAGACGATCGGGAAAATACTTGTGAAGAACGTCAGGAATACGAGCACCAGAGCGATCACGTAGCGGCCGGCGCGGCCGAGGCGGATCTTGGAGATCTGGCCGGACTTGCCGGTGACCGTCGTGTAGCTCTTGCGGCTGGTCAGGCTCAGCTGGTTTAAGAGCATGATTGCGACGCCGAAGATCATCATGATGATCGCGAGGATCGAAGCTTCGCCGGTGTACTTGGAGTTCATCGAGACGTATTTGGTGGACAGCGTCGTGAGGCCCAGGTAATGCGGGACAGGGTAGGAGCCCATCGCGCTGCCGAAGACCAACAGGATCGTGGAGAGGATCGCCGGCTTTACCATCGGCAGGGTGATCCGGGTCATGATGCGCCATTTCGGGGTGTCCAGAATGGTGGCCGCTTCCTCAAGGTTGGCGTCCATATTCCGGAAAATGCCGCCGATCAGGATGTAGGCGAACGGCGCATAGTGAAGCCCGAGAACGACAAGGCTGGGGAAGAGACCTTTGCACCACCAGATCGGCATGTTGATGCCGAAGAGAGAGGCCAGAAGGCCGTTCGACGTTCCGGTGATCTTGTTGGAGTTGAAGAGATGCTGCCATACGACCGCCAGCGTCCACTGAGGCATGATATAGGGGAAAATGAAAATCGAGCTGATATATTTTTTCCACGCGAGATCCGTCCGGGTGATCAGGAAGGCGACGATGCCGCCGAAGAGGATCGAGACGATGCAGGTGCCGACCGCGAGGTACACGGTGTTTAGGAGCGGCGTCCAGAGATTGGTCTTCGCCATGCGGGACGTGAAGAGGTCCACATAGTTGACGACGGAGTAGCCGCTGGACTGCCCGGTCAGGTGCGCGTCGATCGTGCCGGGATGGATCTTAAAGGTATCTTCGACGATCGCGATGATCGGCGCGATCGTCGTGAAGGACAGGACAATGCCCATGAGGAGCAGGATCACATTGTAGGGCTTTGAAAGGTACGTTGCGACCTTGTTCCGCATGATCGTGAATTTGCTGGCCTTCCTCTTGCTGGATTGTTCCATAAGACCTCCTTAAATATGCAGTACGCCCCGGGTACCCAATGCTGCAGTACCCGGGGCGGCAGCCATCTTTATTATTCAGCGCTGTACTTGGTCAGCATTTCGATCCAGGAGCCGACGGTGAAGGCGACGGAAGCGCAGTATTCCGGATCTTCCAGAACCAGCTTGCCGTCGGTGGTCCACCACTCGTAGCCGCGGTCGTTCTTGGCAGCGAACCGGACGGTCGTTCCGTCTTCAGCCATGCCGCCGGTCATGTGGTGATAGATCTCTTCATTTTCCGCAAGAACCTTCGGATTCGAGGAGTAGCCGCCCATATCCTTGCCCCATGCGGAGAAGCCGTCCGCCGTGCAGGTCATGTAGGCGATGAACGCGCAGGCTGTCCACGGAAGCGGGCTGTTGTCCGTCACGAAGAGGTAGTGGCAGTAGCCGTAGCCGCCGATGCCGGTGTAGCCGTCGTTATACGCGGCAACGTCGATGTTGTTGACGGAGACGGTCGCGGACTCCTCAACGGAGCGGAGCTTGGAGTAGACGAGCAGGCCGAACTGGTCGGTCGCGGAAGCGTCGACGAGCGTGGAGCAGATCGGGCCGTCGTCGGTCTGGGCGTTGTAGCTCTCGACCCACAGCTTGATCCATGCGAGCGAGTAGGCGGCATCCGGGCCGAGCATCAGGTCGGCCGCTTCGCTCTCCATCGCGGTAACGACGGGTTGGAAGTAGGCCTTCTCAGCATCCGAAAGAGCCTCGAACGCTTCCTTCATCCATGCCGCGTAATCGTCGCGGGTCAGCATGTAGAGGAAGTTCTTACCGACGATCTCGGAGTCGATATCCATGAAGAGGCCGTGCTCGCCTTCGGCGACGAAATCCCAGACGTTGTCATAGGTCTTGGAACCTGTGTTGTTGTACTCGAAGACCTTGTTCAGGGTCTGCAGCGGGAGATAGCCCTTGTAGGCATCCGCCGTTGTGCCGTTGGCATCCGCCCAGTCCTTCGGGATGAAGGTGTCGAGGACGCCCGGCTGGACCATCTTGGACTGGATCTGGTTGCCGTCCTGGATCAGGGTCATCGCGAATGTTCCGGTGTCCTTCAGGGAGTCGGCGGTCAGCTGGTCGAAGATCTTGTTGTTCTTCGGCTGCTGCCATTCGAATTCCATGCTGTAGCTCGGGTCGATGGTCTGCAGATAGGAAATGAAGAGCGGAAGCGCGCTCTTGCCGCGGCTCGAGTTGCCGACGCCGTAGAACATCTTGCCGTTGGACTCCTCGATGGCCTTGGCGGCGAGCTCCTCAAGGCTCATGCCCTGGGCTTCCTTGATGATCTTCTGGGTCGCGGAGAGGCTGCCCTCGTCGGCGGCCGGTGCGGCAGCCGATTCTGTCTTTCCGGTGCCGGATGCTGCCGGCTGCGCGGTGCTTGCCGTTCCGCCGCCGCAGGCGCCCAGCCCCAGGATCATGGTGCCGGTTAAGAGTAATGCCAGTAACTTTTTCATTTCAGATACCTCCTTTTTTTACATGCCGTGCGACTTTACACGGCTCTTACAAGCTACCTGCTATTATACTACGATTGCGACAGAGAAACAACATATCGGGAGGCATTTTTTGTGCAGAATCAATAAGAATGTGGATGGCGCGGCAAAAACGCTTGACATAGTAGCAAATATATACTATCATGCAATCAGAAAGTAGTGGATAGCTACTAAGTAGAAAGGAGGAGTACTTCATGGAAATTTTTCAGGGAATGTTCGGAAAGATCGCCCCGGGGATGTGCCGGCTCTCCATGGACGGCAGCATCGCCATCAAGACGTCGGGAGGCTACAGAACCTACTCCGCAAAGACAGGAAAGCTCACGAACTGTGACTCCTTCGTGTTCAATATCGGGGAAGAGTTCTTCTTTCTCATACCGACCGGTAAGATCCGCGAGGGAGACATCATCCTTGCGGGCGGCCGCCCCAAATGCGTGATCAAGGCGGACCATGATCTTATCACCGCCGTGAACTACGAGGATGCCTCCGTGGAGAGAATCCTGCCCGAGCGCCACATGCTGATGGGGGACGCCGTCTTCTACGGCAAGATCGTCTCTTTATTCGGCCGAAACGGCAGCGGCGGGCGAAAAGGCATGAACCGCATCATGAAGTACATGATGCTGAGCGAGATGCTGAAGGGGAACGGCGCGGGCGGAAAGAGCCCGGCCAGCCCCATGGGGCAGGCCATGCTGGCCATGATGATGATGGGCGGCAGGGGGGAAGATGTGTTTGATGAGCTGTTTTCATTTGACGATGAAAATGAAAACACGGACGGCACTGCGGAATAAGCCCGGACGGGCGCTGAAAGGAGGAACCTATGGGATACGGAAACTGGGACAGAACAAGTTTTGAGAGATACAGCGAAGCCCGCGGCAGAAAGGTGGACAGGGACGGAAGAGTCTCGGGGGATTACAAAAATCAGGATATGTTCACGGCGAGAAAGCTGGATCCGGCGCTGGATCCCAAAAACGTCATGCGGGAGTGCTGCGATTCCGGGGAGCACCCGGAGACGATTCCGGTCATTCTGGCGCTGGACGTGACCGGCAGCATGGGCCAGGCGGCGGTGGAAGTGGCGAGACAGCTCAACGTGATCATGACCCGCCTCTACGACAAAGTGAAAGATGTGGAATTCATGGTCATGGGCATCGGAGACCTCGCCTGCGACGCGGTGCCGGTCCAGATCTCCCAGTTCGAGGCGGATATCCGGATCGCGGACCAGCTGGAGAAGATTTATTTTGAATTCGGAGGCGGCGGTAACGCCTACGAGTCCTACACGGCGGCCTGGTACATGGCGGCCCGCCACACCAGCCTGGACTGCTGGAAGAGGGGAAAACGGGGCATCCTGATCACCATGGGCGACGAGCCGCTAAACCCCTATCTGCCGCTCAAAGGCAGCAGAACGGGACTTTCTGAGGTGACCGGAGACGATCTTCAGGCGGATGTGGAGACGGGAGCGCTCTATGAGGAGTGCCTGGCCCTCTACGACATCTACCACTTAAATGTGCAGCACAGGGCGCGGACCGACGCCCGGGTCGAGCCGTCCTTCCGCAGATATCTGGACGGCAGGCACTTTAGAAATGTTTCCCTTAAGAATATCGCGGACGTCATTGTGGATATCGTGACCGGGGAGAGCTGGGAAGAGAACGAAGTTCTCACCTGGAAGGTGCCGGATCTTACCGGAGAGAATCCTGTCGGTGCGGAAAATGAAAAGAAGGCCGGCGGCTTTATGGCCGGGCTCTTTAAGGGAATCAGCTGGTGAGCTTAGGCGGAATGTAAAAAATGCCGGAGAGGAGGTACGGACATGAAGCGCGCGAAGATCGTGATCGGAGCCAATTACGGAGATGAAGGGAAGGGCCTTATGACCGATTACTTCTGCCGGGAGGCGGCTGCCCAGGGAGAAACGTGCCTTAATGTCCTCACCAACGGCGGGCCCCAGCGGGGCCACACCGTGGTGACGCCGGAGGGGATCCGGCATATATTTCACCATCTGGGGTCCGGGAGTTTTGCGGGAGCGGACACGTTTTTCTGCGATGCCTTTCTCATCAATCCGATGATTTTCCGCGGGGAGTACGAGGCGCTTCGGAGAGCGGGAGCGGATTTCAGGGTTTTCGTCCACCCCGCCTGCCGCTGGACGACGCCCTATGACATGATCCTAAACCAGATGGCGGAGGAATTTCGCGGCGGAAAGCGGCACGGGAGCTGCGGCTTCGGGATCTGGGAGACGGTCCTGCGCTGCCGGAAAGGTGCGGGATCCCGCACGTTCGGCGAGTGCGATGAGGCGGCGGTGCGGGAGGTTCTCATTTTCATGCGGGATGAGTATGTGCCGGCCAGAGCGTTGGAGCTCGGGATGCCGGGGATCCCGGAGGTCTGGCGGGAGATCCTGGCCGGGGATGCCCTTGTTGAGCATTACCTCGAGGACTGGCGCTTCTTCCTGGCCCATACGGCTGAGGCGGATGACGGCATTTTGGAAAAATACGATACGGCTGTGTTCGAGAACGGGCAGGGACTGCTGCTCGACATGGGGCGCCTTGAGGTCCTCGACCACACGACGCCCAGCCATACGGGGCTCGCGGAGCCGGCGCGGATCCTGAAGGACCGGGAGGCGGAAGCGGAGGTCTGCTATGTGACCCGGACGTATCTGACCCGGCACGGGGCGGGGCCGATGGAGCATGAGTGCGAAAAGGCGGCGATAAACGCGGATATGATTGACCGGACCAACGTGCCCAATCCTTTTCAGGGGACGCTCAGGTACGGGCTTTTGGATACAGATGCTCTTCAGGGGCGAATCAGGGAAGATTTCGGTGGGAAGCTGCCGGGCGCCGCATGTTCGCTTGCCGTGACGCACCTTAACGAGACGGGAGGGTGCCTGGCCGGTCCCGGGAAGAGGGAGGATCCCGGGGAGGCTTTTGGGGAGCATTTTGACAGGCTCTATGCAAGCGGCGGGGAGAGATTCGGGAGCGTAAGGATTTCCGGGAAGTGAGGCGCAGGCAAATGGCCGGTTTCCCTTCCGCCTCAAATGTGCTAGAATGGTCTTTAAGAAACGGCCATTTTACGGAGGAAAGAACAAGATGAACAGCCACTCGCCCGGGGAAGAGGAATTTCTCAAAAATTACGACGCAAGCCTCTACGAGAGGATCTCGGTGGCCGTCGACCTTCTCACCTTCACGGTGGAGGACGACTGCCTGAAGATCCTGATGGTCCGCCGCGGGGAGCACCCCTTCTCGGGCTGCCTGGCCCTGCCGGGCGTGTTCGTGGGGAAGGAGGAGACGCTGGATGAGGCTGCGGAGAGAGGCATTTTCGAGGAGACGGGGCTTTCCGGCATCTATTACGAGCAGCTCTACACCTGGGGCGCTCTTGACCGCGACCCCAGAACCAGGGTCATCTCGGTCTCCTACATGAACCTGGTCTCGAGGGATAAGCTCTCCTTCCGCGCCGGGCAGCGGACGACAGAGGCGGTCCTTCTGCCGGTGAGGGATCTTCTGGATGAAAATGAGGAGATTGCATTTGACCACCGCCGCATCATCGAGTATGCCCTGTGGCGCCTGCGAAACAAGGTGGAGTACACGGACATAGCCTTCCATCTGGTGCCGGAGGAGTTCACGCTGCCGGAGCTCCAGCGGGTCTACGAGATCATTCTCGGCAAGCCGCTTTTTAAGGCGAATTTCCGAAAGAAGGTGGCGCCGATGATCGAGGAGACGGATCACTATACATCCGGGGAGGCCCACAGGCCGAGCCGTTACTACCGCAGGAAAATGAGTGAAGAGTAGGGTCCGGGATGCTGCGGAAATGAAAAAACGATCCCGGCATGAAAAAGGAGCTTGCGTTTTGCAAGCTCCTTTTTCATGCCGGAGGCGCCGTCTAAGGTCACTCGACTCCGGATATTCTTTTTGTCACGGACTCCCTGATGGCTTCATTTTTCTTCTGCGCATCCGCAAGGCTCTCGCCGAACGCGTAGAAGTAGAACTTGATCTTGGGCTCGGTGCCGGACGGCCGGACCGCGAACCAGGACCCGTCGGCGAGGAAATAGCGGAGAACGTTGGAGGGCGGAATGTCCTCGTAACCGTCCTTATAGTCGATGACCTTTACGATATCGATGCCGCCGGCGGAGGTGAGGGGTTCATTTCTGAGACTCTCCATCATCCGCCTGATGCGGGCGGCGCCTTCGAGCCCCTCGAGGATCAGGTTCGGCTCCATCTCGGAGCAGAAGCCGTAGGTCTCGTAGATCTCGTTCAGGACGTCAAAGAGGGTTTTGCCCTGCTTTCTGTAGTAGGCAGCGGCTTCCGCGACCAGCATGCCGGCGCTGATGCCGTCCTTGTCCCGGATCTCGGGGCAGGCGGCGTAGCCGACGGACTCCTCGTAGCCGAAGATGTAGGTGAGGCCGGCGGCGTGAAGCTCGGGGATCCGGCCGCAGATGTTCTTGAAGCCGGTCAGGGCCTCCCACATCTCTACGCCGTAGTGCTCAGCGATCCTGGTGGAGAGGGTGCTGGTCACGATGGATTTCACGATCGCGCCGTTTTCGGGCAGGGTGCCCGCGTTCTTGCTGCCCTCGAGCAGGTAATTGACGAGGAGATAGCCGGTCTGGTTGCCGTTCAGCGGGACATACTCGCCCTTGTCGTTTAGGAGTTCGATCGCAAAGCGGTCGGAATCCGGGTCGGTCGCCATGAGAAGCTCCGCCCCGAAGGTCTTTCCGAGCGCCTCGCTCATCGCAAAGGCGGCCGGGCTCTCGGGGTTCGGGTAGCCGACGGTCGTGAAATCCGGATCCGGGTCCTTCTGCTCGGGCACGACGCGCCAGTTGGTAAAGCCGCGGGCGGCGAGCATCTTCGTGAAGGGGATCGAGCCGGCCCCGTTTAAGGGGGTGTAGACGAGCGGGATCGAAAGGTCGAGATCTTCGCTTCCGCGCACGGAGAGGGAGAGGACCTTGCTTAAGTACTCATCGTCCAGCGATTCCGGCAGGACCTCAATGAGACCGGCGGCGATTCCCTCCTCGAGGGACATCGTTTTGATGCCGGTGAAGTAGTCGTGGCTCTTTATGCATTCGTAGATCGCATCGGCGATCTCGCCGCTGATCTGGCAGCCGTCCTCCCAGTAGAGCTTCATCCCGTTGTAGTCCTTCGGGTTGTGGGAGGCCGTAAGGTTCACGCCTGCGATCGTCCCAAGCCGCGGGACCAGGAAGGCGAGCTCCGGCGTTGGCCGAAGATCCGGGAAAATGAAAGCCCTGATACCGTTTGCCGCCAGGATCCCGGCGGTGAGGTTGGAGAATTCTTTTGAATAATGCCGCGGGTCGTGCGCGATGACGGCTCCTTTTGCCATGGCTTCGGGGCCTTTTGCGACAATGTAGTCGGCAAGGCCCTGGGCGGCGCGTCCCACGACCTGATAGTTCATGCAGGCGGTGCCGGCTTTTAATTTTCCGCGCAGGCCGGCGGTGCCGAAGGCGAGCTCGGCGGCGAAGCGCTCGCGGATCTCCGCGGGATCATCCTTTACGGCGATGAGCCCCTCGCGGAAGGGATCGCTTTCGGGAAGGCTGTCGAGCCAGTATGAAAGGCGCTCATATTCGACGGACATGGTAGATCTCCTTTCTTCAGAGGTTTACATTTTCTCAAGGCGCACAAGCTGCACCGCGTGGAGGAGAAGCTGAACGGGTGCGGGCATGACCGCGTCAAAAAACGCTTCGGTGAGGATCTGGGTGCGCATTTTCCGCTTGAAGTGCGGATGGAGGCCGCGCCTCTTGATCTCGCCTGCATCGAGGAAGGGACTGTCCGGCTTCGTGTCGGGATACTCTTTTGATGCGGGGATCGCCGTCCCGTCAAGCGCGGCCAGGGAGGCCGTGAGCCTGTCCGGAGGACCGCTGAAAAAGACGGCAATGCTGCCGGTATTCCGGTAAAAGCGCACATCCGTGACACCCTCGATGCCGAGGATGGCCAGACGAAGGGAACGGGATTCTTCGAGCGAGATCCGGTCGGCGGTCCGGATACGGATCCGGCCGGGAGTGGCGTGTTCAACTGCAAACCGCATATCTTGTATCCTCCGTTCATCAGATACTTTGATTGTAGCAAAGACGCGCCCAAAAGACAAGGGCGATCGGGAAAGGGCGGATAGGCGGTTGACGTATTTTTCAAAATATTATAAAGTTAAGGCATCCTGTTCCGGGCCGGCGGATTCCGGCGTGAGCAAATCGAAAGGAGCCCCCATGAGTGATCTGATTTTTGACTATAAGCGTTTTTCGGCCCTGGCGGCGCGCGTCGCGGCGGAGGGCTGTGTCCTTCTGGAAAATGAAAACCGTACTCTCCCCCTCGCAAAAGGCGGGAAGATCGCGCTCTTCGGGCGCGCTTTGTACAATTATTATAAGAGCGGCACGGGCTCGGGCGGCATGGTCAATGTGAATCATGTCGTCGACCTCCCCGAGGCGCTGGCAAAGGACGGGCTCTATGAGCTGAATAAGGAGGTCGATGAGACCTACCGCGAGTGGCTTAAAGAGCACCCCTATGACGACGGGATCGGCTGGGGCAATGAGCCCTGGTTCCAGGAGGAGATGCCTCTTACCGACGAGCTCGTCTCCCGGGCTGCGGAAGAGTCCGATACGGCCATCATCGTGCTTGGCCGGACGGCCGGCGAGGACCACGACAACGCGGCGGAGCCGGGCAGCTATCTGCCGACGGATGCGGAGGAGGATGTGCTCAGGAAGGTCTGCGGGGCCTTCAAAAAGAGCGTGGTGCTCCTCAACATCTCCAATATCATCGACATGAAGTGGGTGAAAAAATATCATCCGTCAGCCGTCATGATCATCTGGCAGGGCGGCGAGGCCGGGTGCCTCGGAGTGGCGGATGTTCTCTCCGGGAAGGAGTCCCCGAGCGGGCGGCTCCCGGACACGATCGCGTGGGATATCGCGGATTATCCCTCGACAAAGTATTTCGGGGATCCGGTCAGAAATATCTACCACGAGGATATCTACGTCGGCTACCGCTATTTTGAGACCTTCTGCCCGGAGAAGGCAGCCTACCCCTTCGGGTACGGGCTCTCCTACACGACGTTTGACATTGAGACGGCGGCGTTTTCCTGGGACGGCACGGCAGAAGGCTGCCTGTCCCTGACCGCGCGCGTCACAAACACCGGCGATACGGCCGGCAGGGAGACCGTGATGCTCTTTGCCGAAAAGCCCCAGGGGAAGCTGGGCCAGCCGGTCCGCTCGCTCATCGGCTTTGCAAAGACAGAGGTGCTTGCCCCGGGCGGGAGCGAGGAGCTTGTGATCAGTGCGGATCCGTATCTCTTCGCCTCCTACGACGATGACGGGCGCACGGGCTTTACGTCTGCTTATGTTCTCGAGGCGGGCACCTATGTCTTCCATGCGGGCTGTGATGTCAGGCATACAAAGACTGCCGGGGAGGTCACGCTTAAAAAGACACTTCTCGTGCGGCAGCTCGCGGAGGCGGAAGCTCCGATCGCGGAGGCAATGCGCCTTGTGCCGCGTTTTGAGGGAGGGCATTTTTCGGAAAATGAAGAGCCCATGCCCCTCCGCACGGTCTCCCCGCTTGCCAAAAGAGAAAAATGGCTCCCGGAGGGCACTTCCTCGGCGGGCGACCTCGGGTGGAAGCTCAAGGATGTGGCGGACGGGAAGGTTTCGATGGAGGTTTTCATTTCCCAGCTCTCCGATAAGGAGCTCTGCCAGATCCT
This sequence comes from uncultured Eubacteriales bacterium, assembly GCA_900317515.1. Classification (GTDB taxonomy): domain Bacteria; phylum Bacillota; class Clostridia; order Lachnospirales; family Lachnospiraceae; genus Chordicoccus. The sequence continues at coordinate 18,646 of ONHA01000026.1, read as the reverse complement.
CCGCGGGGAGGGCATGAACTCGCCCAAGGTGACCCCGGGGACCGGCGGCGCGATCGGCGGCGTGACCGAGGCCCTGAAGAACTACGGGATCCCGGTCGGGTGCTGCTCGGACGGACCCAGCGGGATTCGGATGGACTGCGGTACGAGGGCATTTGCGATGCCGAACGGGACCATGATGGCGTCCACCTTCAACACGGACCTTATCCGGGAAATTTACGAATTTGAGGGGCTTGAGCTCCGGAAAAATAAGATCGACCTGCTCTTAGGGCCGGGCCTCAATATTCACAGGAGCCCCCTGAACGGGCGGAATTTCGAGTATTTCTCGGAGGATCCGCTCCTGACCGGCCGTATGGCGGTTTCCCAGCTTCAGGGGATGCAGGCGTACGGCGTTTCCGGCGTCATCAAGCACTTTGCGGGCAACAATCAGGAGTGGAAGCGGCACTCGGTGGACGCGGTCGTCTCCGAGAGGGCGCTTCGGGAGATTTACTTAAAGGCCTTTGAACTTGCGGTGAAGGAGGGCGGCGCGATGGCCGTCATGAGCACCTACGGGCGGCTGAACGGGACCTACACATCGTCGAGCTACGATCTTCTGACCACGATCCTCCGGGAGGAGTGGGGCTTTGACGGGATCGTCATGACCGACTGGTGGGCGGCCGGCAGCGACGAGGACGGGCCGGGCAGCCTTCAGTATACGGCGGTCCAGGCCAGGGCTCAGAACGACCTCAACATGGTCAACGCGGATTCGCTCACGAACTCGAACGGGGATGATTTTGAGGAGGGACTCAGGTCGGGCGTCGCCTCCCGGGCGGATTACGAGCGGTGTGCGGCCAATATCTGCCGGACGCTGATGCGCCTGCCGGTCTTTAAGCATTTCCTCGGGGAGGAGGATGAGATCGACCGCGCGCTCGCGGAGTGCCCGGCGGAGGAGGGTGATGAGGTGCTGGCTCCGATCGGTGTCTACGGTAAGGGGGATGTGTTTGAGCTTGATCCGGGCCTTATTCCGACCCACAGAGGATCCAAGGTGCTCTTTAAGATCGATACCGAAAAATGGGGCCCCTTCCGCCTTGTCATGGACTGCTCGGTGAAGGACCAGAGCCCGCTTTCGCAGGTGCCCCTTTCCGTTTTTGTCGACAACAAGCTGGCCGGGATGATCAGCTTAACCGGGATGGACACGGAGACCCGCCGGGTGACCCTTGATCTTCCCATGATTGCGCTGAACGGCTGCTACATGCAGTTCTTCTTCGGGGAGAGCGGGCTTTCGATCGACCGGATCGCGCTGGAGCTGAAAGAGGATCTGACGGAAACGATCAAGGCACACGTCGCGAGGAACAGCTGAGACGTTTGGGGACGCTTCCTGGCGAAGAAACGTCCCCGTTCGCGTATGGAGCCCTCTTCCGGGTGGGAAGGGGGCTTCATTATTTTTTTAGTGGCATTTTTCCTCCCGGGAATATATAATAGAGTTCCTAAGGAGAACAACATCATGTACGAATTTACTTCCAACATACGCTATTCGGAATGCGCACCGGACGCCCGGCTCTCGCTGGCCGGGCTGGTCAACTACTTTCAGGACTGCGCGGTCTTCCACGCGATCGATGTGAACCGCGGGCCCGACACCTGGAAAAATGAACATTACGGCTGGATCATCACCTTCTGGCAGATCGTCGTAAACGAGTACCCGATGGTCGGCGAGGAGGTCACCACCGCGACCTGGGCCTACAAGTTCAAGGGCTTCGAGGCCAACCGAAACCTTACGATGAGGGATAAGGACGGAAAGCTCCTTGCCTACGCGAACTCGAGCTGGGCCTACTTTGACACCGCGGCCCTGCGGCCCTTACGAGTCCCCTCCTACGAGATGGATGCCTACGGGCTCGACCCGGAGCTCCCGATGGAGAACAAGGCGCCGCGCAGGATCCGCATCCCGGCGGAGAACTACCGGACGAAGCCGGAGATCCGTATCCGCGTGGAGAATCTCGACTCGAACGGTCACGTGAACAACGAACAGTACATCGCACTCATGATCGGGTGCCTGCCCGCCGGCCTCAAGGTGGAGGAGCTCAGGGTTCAGTATATCTCCCAGGCAAGACTCGGGGACACGCTGGTCCCGAAGGTCTGGCATGAGGGAAATGAATACATCGTCTGGCTGGAGCTGGACGGCAAATCCTGCTGCACCTCCTATTTCCGGATCAAAGAGGGCGAGGTGCTTGTGCCTATTGCCCCGGGAATCGATCTCGGAACCCCCGGGACGAAGACGAAAGAGGATATGTGATATGATAGAACTCGGAAAAATGCAGAAGCTGATCATCGTCCGCAAAGAGAAATTCGGCGTCTACGTCGGTGAGTCCGCGGAGGCGGGGCCCGAGGAGAGAGTGCTTCTCCCGGCAAAGCAGGTCCCGGAAGGCGCGAAGGAGGGAGATGAGGTCACGGTTTTCATTTACCGGGATTCCTCCGACCGCCTGATCGCGACAACCGTGCGGCCGAAGGTGCTGCTCCACGGCGTGGCAGCCCTCGACGTCAAACAGGTAACCAGGATCGGCGCTTTCCTCGACTGGGGGCTTGAGAAGGACCTTCTGCTGCCCTTCCACGAGCAGACGAGACGGGTGCGCGAGGGCGAGGAGATCCTGGCCGCGCTCTATGTGGACAAGAGCGGGCGCCTTGCGGCGACCATGAAGCTCTACCCGTACCTCAGGCAGGATCCGCCGTACCAGATCGGGGACATGGTGACCGGGACGGTCTATGAAAATGCCCACAACTTCGGCACCTTTGTCGCCGTGGACAGCATGTATTCGGGAATGATCCCGCGGAGGGAGGCCCCGGACGGCTATCCGGTCGGCCAGGTCCTGGCGCTTCGGGTCACGAATGTCAAGGAGGACGGCAAGCTGGACCTCTCCGTAAGGCGCAAGGCCTACGAGCAGATGGACACGGACGCGGTGCGGGTGCTCGCGAAGATCCATGAGGACTATGAGGGCGTCCTGCCATTCGGCGAAAAGGCGGACCCGGAGAAGATCCGGGAGGTTTTCGGGCTCTCCAAGGCCGCATTTAAGCGGGCGATCGGAAAGCTCTACAAGGAGAGAAAGATTGTCATTGAGGAGGATTCGATCAGGGAGATCTGAGAATCCGGGAAGGAGTGCGGCAGATGCAGGTGGAAATGCAGGTGGAGAAGGGCATCAATTTTGCGGAGAGATACCTGGAAGCGCTTGAGGAGCTGTTTCCTCAGTTTACCATGTTCGGGCTTGTCGGGATCGGACTCGGCATCCTGCTCGCGCTTCTCTTTACATTTTTCGGCTACAAGCTGATCCGCTTCCTTCTGGCGGCGGCCGGCTTTGTCATCGGGCTTGTCCTCGGAGGCAGCCTCGCGATCCGCCTCGATCTTGACGACAAGATGATCGTCATCATTTCCCTGGTTCTGGCGGTCCTCCTGGCCGTCGTCGTGGGCCTCATCTATAAGTTCGGGCTGTTCGTGGTCTTTGCGGCGGCCGGCTACAACCTGGCGCTCATCATCCTGCCGGTCTTCTATTCCGGGGATTACACGAGATGGATCGCGCTCGGAGCGGGTCTCCTCCTCGGCGGCCTCTCCGCCTGGCTCGGGAAGGTGTGCATCATCGCCGCCTCCTCCGCTGCGGGCGGTCTTGCGCTCAGCGATATCCTGATCACGGAGGTGCTCGCACGCGTGGCGACCATCGAATCTTCCCGCACGGAGACGATCATCGTGCTGGTTTTAGGATTTATTCTCGCCGCAGCGGCGATGCGCTACCAGTTCTCTACCACCGAAGGGGATGAATGACATGCCTTTTACCCATCTCCACGTCCACACGGAGTATTCGCTTCTGGACGGCTCCAATAAAATAAAAGAATATGTTGCCCAGGTGAAAAAGCTCGGGATGACGGCCGCGGCGATCACGGATCACGGGGTCATGTACGGCTGCATTGATTTCTATAAGGAAGCGACGGCGGCCGGCATCAACCCGATCCTGGGCTGTGAGGTCTATGTCGCGCCGAAGAGCCGCTTTGACAGAGGTGAAGGCGGCAAAAATGAAGAGCGCTACTACCACCTTGTCCTGCTCGCCGAGACGAATGAGGGCTACGCGAACCTTGTGAAGATCGTCTCCGCCGGCTTCGTCGACGGCTTCTATTACAAGCCCCGGGTGGACAAGGAGATTTTAAGGAAATACCACAAAGGGCTCATCTGCCTCTCGGCCTGCCTTGCGGGCGAGATCCCCAAGGCAATCACGCGCGGGGACTACGAAGGAGCGAAGAGGGCGGCCTTTGAGTACCGGGACATTTTCGGGGAGAACAATTTCTTCCTCGAGCTGCAGGACCACGGTATCGCGGAGCAGAAGCACGTGAACCGGCAGCTGGTCCGGATGCACGAGGAGGAGGGCTTTCCGCTCGTCTGCACGAACGACTGCCACTACACCTACAAGGAGGACGTGGAGCCCCACGACATCCTCCTCTGCCTGCAGACCGGCAAGAAGGTGTCCGACGAGGACAGACTGCGCTACGAGGGCGGGCAGTACTATGTGAAATCCCCCGAGGAGATGGCGCAGCTCTTCCGCTTTGTGCCGGAGGCCGTCAAAAACACGGAGAAGATCGCCGAGCGCTGCCATGTGACCATCACCTTCGGCGAGCGCAAGCTCCCCGAGTATCCGGTGCCGGCGGGTTACACCGCGCTGGAATACCTCACCATGCTCTGCGAGGAGGGCTTAAAGCGAAACTATGAGGTCGTGACGGAGGAGCACCGCTCGCGCCTTCAGTATGAGCTCGACACGATCAAAGGCATGGGGTTTGTCGATTACTTCCTCATCGTCTGGGACTATGTCAAATTTGCCAAGGACCACGGGATCGCGGTCGGTCCGGGCCGAGGCTCCGCGGCGGGCTCGATCGTCGCCTACTCGCTCGGGATCACCGACCTTGACCCGATGAAATACAGCCTCATCTTCGAGCGCTTCCTGAACCCCGAGCGCGTGACCATGCCCGATATCGACATGGACTTCGGCTTCGAGCGCCGGCAGGAGGTCATCGATTACGTCGTCGAAAAATACGGGCGCGACCGCGTCGTGCAGATCGTAACCTTCGGCACGATGGCGGCGAGGGGCGTCATAAGAGACGTCGCCCGCGTTCTGGATTTCCCCTACAGCGAGGCGGACGCCATCGCGAAGATGGTCCCGAAGGAGCTCAACATCACGCTCGACAAGGCCCTCTCGATGAACCCGGACCTTAAAAAGAAGTACGACGAGGATGAGAAGGTTCACTTCCTCATCGATATGGCAAGGCGCCTTGAGGGGCTGCCCAGGAATACGTCCATGCATGCGGCCGGGGTTGTCATTTCCCGCCTGCCGGTGGAAGAGTATGTCCCGCTGGCGAGATCCCAGGACGGGTCTGTCACGACCCAGTACACGATGACGACGCTGGAGGAACTGGGGCTTCTCAAGATGGATTTCCTGGGCCTCCGGACCCTGACCGTCATCCAGGACGCGGAGATGCTGGTCAACCGCCGCTATGAGGCGGAGGGAAAGCCGGACCGTCTCGATATCCGCCACATTGACTACAACGACCCGGGCGTCATGGACATGATCGGGAAGGGAAGATGCGAGGGTATCTTCCAGCTTGAATCCGCCGGCATGAAATCCTTCATGAAGCAGCTGAAGCCGAGGACGATCGAGGATATCATCGCGGGCATCGCGCTCTATCGCCCGGGCCCGATGGATTTCATTCCGAAATACATCCGCGGCAAGGAGCACCCGGAGACGGTCACATACGACTGCGAGATGGTCCGGCCGATCCTTGAGCCGACCTACGGCTGCATCGTCTACCAGGAGCAGGTCATGCAGATCGTGCGGGATCTCGCGGGCTACAGCATGGGCCGCTCGGACCTCGTCCGCCGCGCCATGTCCAAGAAGAAAGCCTCCGTCATGGAAAAGGAACGCAAAAACTTCGTCTACGGAAACGAGGAGGAAGGCGTTCCCGGGTGCCTCGCAAACGGGGTGTCCGAGCAGGTCGCAAACCGCATCTTCGACGAGATGACGGACTTCGCGAACTACGCGTTCAACAAATCCCACGCGGCGGCCTACGCGGTCGTGTCGATCCAGACCGCCTACCTTAAATATTACCATCCGGTGGAGTTCATGGCCGCGCTCATGACCTCGGTCATCGACCACCCCGAGAAGTGCACGGAGTACATTCAGCACTGCCGGGAAATGAACATCCGCATCCTCCCGCCTTCGGTCAACAACGGCGACGGTCCGTTCACGACGGAGGAGGGCGCGATCCGCTACGGCATGTACGCGATCAAGTCGATCGGCCGCGGCGTCATCGACATGATCGTCTCCGAGCGCAGGAAAAACGGTCCCTACGGCTCGATCCGCGACTTTATCGAGCGGACCTACGGGAAGGATATGAACAAGAGGGCCGTCGAGAACCTGATCCGGGCCGGCGCGATGGATGAGATCCCCGGGACCCGCAAGCAGCTGCTGCAGGTCTACTCCAGGGTCATCGATTCCGTGGCGGCGGAGATGAAGGAGAGCATGACGGGCCAGATGAACCTGTTTGATTTCATGGACCCCGAGATGAAGAAGGCCTATGAGATCTCCCTGCCGCCGGTCGGCGAGTTCTCCAGGGAGGAACTGCTGGCCTTCGAGAAGGAGGTCCTGGGTGTCTACCTATCCGGCCACCCGCTGGAGGAGTACCAGGAGATCATCAAGACACGCTGCACAGCCTTCTCCTCGGACTTTGTGCCGGATGAGGAGACGGGCGAGGCGAAGGCGGAGAACGGCAAGTGGGTGACCGTCGGCGGCATCATCGCCGATAAGACCCTCAAGTACACGAAGAACAACCAGACCATGGCCTTCGTCACCGTCGAGGACCTTATGGGGTCGGTGGAAGTCCTTGTCTTCCCGAAGCCCTTTGAGAAATACCGGGACAAGCTCGAGGTCGACAGGAAAGTGCTCATCGAAGGTCGGGTATCCGCCGAGGATGAGCGGGCGAGCAAGCTGATCGCGGACAAGGTGACCCTGTTTACCGAGGTGCCACGGGAGATTTGGCTGGCATTTCCGGACATGGAGGACTTTAAGGAGAAGGAACGGGAGATCAGAGAGGTGCTCGAGACGGCGGACCCGGGGGCCGACAGGGTTTTCATTTTCATCAGGAAGGGAAAAACCTACCGGGAGGAGACGGTGAACCGGACGATCGGGCTCGGAGAAAATGTCCCGCTCCTCTTTAAGAACCTTCTCGGGGCGGAAAATGTAAAAATCCGTATTTCCAAAAGATAAATGTGTTGAAAAAAACCGCCGGATGATTTAGAATGGAAAGGTAAACATGCACATTTATATGTGAAAATTCCGCGTATAATTTGTAAAAAATAGAAAAACCGGGAGGTCAAAAAATGGCTGAGACAACGAAAATCAAAACTATCGGCGTCCTTACGAGCGGCGGAGATGCTCCTGGCATGAATGCCGCCATTCGTGCCGTAGTCCGTCACGGTCTCTCAAAGGGCATGAAGGTATACGGCATCTACAGAGGCTACACCGGCCTTATGGAAGAGGATATCAAGGAAATGCGTGCCGGCGACGTCTCCGACACGATCGAGAAGGGCGGCACGATCCTCAAGACCGCGCGCTGCAAGGAAATGCGCACGCCGGAAGGCATCGCCCGTGCCGTAGAAGTCTGCCACAAGTACGGCATCGAAGGCCTGGTCGTCATCGGCGGCGACGGCTCCTACCGCGGCGCGGAGAAGCTGGCCAACGAGGGCATCAACGTCATCGGCGTTCCGGGCACGATCGACCTTGACATCGCCTGCACCGAGTACACGATCGGCTTTGACACCGCGGTCAACACCGCGATGGAAGCGATCGACAAGGTCCGCGACACATCTTCCTCTCACGAGAGATGCTCGATCATCGAGGTAATGGGCCGCGCTGCCGGCTACATCGCTCTCTGGTGCGGCATCGCGAACGGCGCCGAGGATATCATTCTTCCGGAGAAGTATGACTACGATGAGCAGAAGCTGATCGACAACATCATCGACAACAAGCGCCGCGGCAAGACCCACCACATCATCATCAACGCCGAGGGTGTCGGTCACTCCGCATCCATGGCGAGACGCATCGAGGCCGCGACCGGCATCGAGACCCGTGCGACGATCCTCGGCTACATGCAGCGCGGCGGCAGCCCGACCTGCAAGGACCGCGTCTATGCGTCCACGATGGGCTGCATCGCGGTTGACCTTCTGGCTCAGGGCAAGACCAAGCGCGTTGTTTCCTACTCGAACGGTGCGTTCCGCGACTACGACATCAACGAAGGTCTGGCCATGACCAAGAACATCGATGAGTACCAGATCGAGATCGCCCGCTCGCTGTCCCACAACTACTACAAGTCGGAAGCGCTTGCGGACGGCAGGGAGGCATAATTGCTTATCTCACTGAAGGACATAAAAAACCTTGTGAAAATGAAAAAGGCCCGCGATGAGCAGGGCCTTTTTGTGACGGAAGGAAGAAAGCTGTTTCTGGAGGCCCCGCGGGAGGATATCGTCTGCGTGGTTGCGACGAAGACCTATGCGAAGGAGCACGAGGCGGAGCTTAAAGCCCTGCCGAAAGGAGCCGGCCTCATCGCGGATCTCGACGAGAAGCGCTTTGCCTCTCTCTCCGACACGAAGACCCCCCAGGGGATCCTCACGGTCATGAAGAAGACCTCCTTTGACATGGAGAAGGTGCTGGCCGTGCCCTCCCCGCTCTACCTGCTCCTCGAGAATCTGCAGGATCCCGGCAACGCCGGCACGATCCTCCGAACCGCGGAGGCGGCGGGCGTGACCGCGGTCTTCCTCACGGAGGGCTCGGTCGATTTCACCAACCCGAAGACGGTCCGCTCCACCATGGGCTCGATCTTCAGGGTGCCGCATTTCTATGTGGATGATGTGGATAAACTGCTCCTGCGGTTCCGCGAAAACGGCGTCACGACCTATGCGGCCCACCTTAAGGGCGACCGGAGCTACACGGATGCCGCCTGTCGGAAAGGCACGGCGTTTTTTATCGGAAATGAAGGGCGCGGTCTCACCGATGAGCTCTCGGATAAGGCGGACGTCCTCATGAAAATTCCGATGTCCGGGCAGGTCGAGTCCTTAAACGCCGCCATGGCTGCCGGAATCTTAATGTACGAAGCGAAAAGACAGAGAAGCCTGCCGTGAGGCGGGCTTCTTAATTTAAGGGGTTTTCATTTCCTTAAAAATACGGTATAATTACCGCTATCTTTTTATTGTTTTTCACGGGATATAAGGAGTATGATTATGAATCTGCACGGAAGGAGCTTTCTCACATTAAAGGATTTCACCCCGGAGGAGATCGAGTATTTCCTCGACCTCGCCTCGGAGCTCAAGGCGAAGAAGAAGCAGGGCATCTACGGCACCAGCCTTGCCCACAAGAACATTGCGCTGATCTTCGAGAAGCCGTCCACAAGGACCCGCTGTGCCTTCACGGTCGGCGCCCAGGATGAGGGCGGAAACGCGGAGTACCTCGGTGTGCACGATATCCAGCTCGGCGGCAAGGAGAGCGTCAAGGACACCGCCCGTGTCCTCGGCAGAATGTTCGACGGCATCGAGTTCCGCGGCTTCAAGCACTCGACGGTCGAGGCCCTCGCGGAGTTCTCGGGCGTCCCGGTCTGGAACGGCCTCACCGATGATTTCCATCCGACGCAGATCCTGGCGGATTTCCTGACCATGCGCGAGCATCTGGGCGGGATCAGGGGCAAGAAGTTCGTCTTCGTCGGCGACGGCCGCAACAACATGGCCAACTCGTTCCTGGTCGGCTGCGGCAAGATGGGCGTGAACCTTGCCATCATCGCGCCGAAGGAGCTCTGGCCGGCGGAAGACCTGGTCGCGCTTGCCCGCACCTATGCGGCCGAGGCGGGCTCCGAGATCCTCATTTCCGATGATGTGAGGGATGTCGCGGGTGCGGACGTCATCTACACGGACGTCTGGGCATCGATGGGCGAGGAGGCCAAGGCGGCCGAGCGCATCAAGCTGCTCACTCCCTATCAGGTCAATTCGGACCTCATGAAGATGACCGGCAAGGACAGCACGATCTTCATGCACTGCCTGCCGGCGGTCAAGGGAAATGAAGTGACCGAGGAAGTCTTCGAATCGGCACAGAGCGTCGTGTTCGACGAGGCCGAGAACCGCATGCACACGATCAAGGCGGTCATGGTCGCGACGCTGGGCGAGTGATGGAGACGAAGGAAAAACGCGACATGCGGGCAGGCCGCGCGGCCGACGAGATCCTGTATGTCGTGATGTGCGTGCTGTTTTCATTTTTCATCATCGCGGCCGTGTTTGCGATGCTCATCCTGCCGGAGCAGGCTGAGCTGATCCGCCGGGTGATCTTTATGTTCGGCACCTGCCTGAATATCCTGGTGGCGGTCAGGTTTTTTACCCATGCATTAAAGCTCCGCGGCTGGATCTTTGCCGCGGCGGCAGCCGTATGTGTGGTTTTAATCTTTATCTAGGACGGACTTTATATGGAAGAGACAACGCTCCTTGGGGCGAGCTGGTACAATCAGAAATATTACTTCAACGAGGCTTTCGCCGGGCTCCCGAAGGATGTGCAGGATGAGCTGCACATCCTCGCGGTGGAGTTCACGGAGGATGTCGGCGGCGTGTTCACGATCTATTTCGGGGAGGACGCCTGCCCGCACTTCTCGGTCCGGTCGGCGGAGGGCGATCAGCGTTTCGACGAGATCGGCGCCGAGCTGCTCATCAAGAAATATCAGCGCGAGAAGGCGGACCTTATGTCCCGCCTCGCGGTCTTCTACCGCATCAGGATTCTAAAATGGGACGCTGCCCGGGCGCTTGAGGGCCTCGACATCGATCTGGAGGGCCCGGATGAAGCGTGAACTTCCCCCGATCGGCAGTGTGAAGCTCGATAATCCGTTTATTCTGGGCCCGATGGCGGGTGTGACGGACATGCCCTTCCGGATGATCTGCCGGGAGATGGGCGCCGCCCTCGTCTGCATGGAGATGGTGAGTGCCAACGCGGTCTACCACGGGAACCGCAAGACCTGGGAACTTGTCGGTATCTCGGAAAATGAACACCCCGTATCCATGCAGCTCTTCGGACCGGATCCGGAGGTCATGGCCTTCGCGGCGGAGAAGCTTAAGGACGTGCCCTGCGAGATCATCGACATCAACATGGGCTGCCCGGTCCCGAAGATCGTAAAGAACAATGAAGGCTCCGCCCTGATGCGGGATATCCCGGGGGCGGCGGCCATCGTAAAAGCGGTAAAAGCGGTCACGAAGAAGCCTGTCACGGTGAAGATCCGGGCAGGTTTTTCCGCGGAAGAGATCAACGCGGTCGAGATGGCCTGCGCTCTCGAGGAGGCCGGCGCGGACGCAGTGGCGGTCCACGGAAGGACCCGCGAGCAGTACTACTCGGGGAAGGCCGACTGGGGGATCATCAGACGGGTGAAGGATGCGGTGAAGATCCCGGTCATCGGAAACGGAGACGTGACCTCGCCCGCGCGGGCGGCCGCAATCATGGAGGAGACCGGGTGCGATTATGTGATGATCGCCCGGGCCGCCCAGGGGAATCCGTGGCTTTTTCGGGACTGCCTTTCATTTTACGAAAACGGGACGATCCCGGAGAGACCCTCGAAGGAGGAAGTCGTTTCGCTCATGCTCAGGCACGCGAGGATGCAGCTTGCCTTAAAGGGCGACCGGCTGGGGATCCTCGAGATGCGCAAGCACGTCGCCTGGTACACCCAGGGGTTTGAGAACTCCTCGAGGCTCAGAGCCCGGATCAACGAGGTCATGTCCTTCGAGGAGATGCAGGATGTTCTTAACGGCTGGCTTCGCTCATAAAGAGAGAAACAAAGCCTTATTTTGCTTGACATTGTGAAAGTTCGTGATTATAATTCACTAATGCACAATTGTCGGGATTCAGGTACGGAGGTGGATAATGGCAGAAGGAGTAAAGAAAAATATACTCACCTATGCCGGGCTTAAAAAGCTCGAAGATGAACTTACAGATCTGAAAGTCAACCAGCGCAAGATGATCTCCCAGAAGATCAAGGAAGCGCGCGAACAGGGCGACCTTTCGGAAAATGCAGAATATGACGCAGCAAAAGACGAACAGAGAGATATCGAGGCGCGTATCGAGGAGATCGAGAAGATCTTAAAGAACGTCGAAGTCGTCGTCGAAGATGAAGCCAGCATCAACACGATCAACGTCGGATGCAAGGTGAAGCTCTACGATGAGACATATGATGAGGAAGTCGAATACGCGATCGTCGGCTCCACGGAGGCGAACAGCCTGAAGGGTCTCATTTCCAATGAATCCCCGCTCGGCCGCGCCCTCATCGGCGCATCGATCGGCGACACCGTGGATGTTGATACACCGCTCGGCGATACGGATCACTACAGAGTCCTCGAGATCACGAGAAACGTTTGAATTTATGCCGCGGATAAACCGCGGCTTCTTTTACATATAAGGAGAGAAACAATGGCAGAAAATGCAAAGAAGGCGGCAAACGCTCCCCAGCAGGATTTGAACCAGCTCCGCAAGGTGCGCCGTGAGAAGCTCGCGGAGCTCGTCGCGGCAGGGAAGAACCCCTACGAGATCGTGACCTATGACCAGACGGAGCACACCCAGGATATCAAGGATAACTACGAGGCCTACGAGGGCAAAAATGTCTCCATCGCCGGCCGCCTCATGGCCAAGCGAGTCATGGGCAAGGCCTCCTTTGCGAATGTCCAGGATCTTAAGGGTAACATACAGGTTTACATAACCCGCGACGACCTCGGCGAGGAAGCCTACAAGGACTTCAAGAAGCTCGACATCGGCGACATCGTCGGCGTGAAGGGCTTCGTCTTCACCACACAGAAGGGTGAGCGCTCGATCCACGCTAAGGAGGTCACGCTCCTCTCCAAGAGCCTGCAGATCCTGCCGGAGAAGTTCCACGGCCTTACCAACACGGACCTTCGCTACCGTCAGCGCTACGTTGACCTCATCATGAATCCGGAGTCGAAGGACGTCTTCGTCAAGCGTTCCAAGATTATCTCCGCGATCCGCCGCTACCTCGATGAGCGCGGCTTCATGGAGGTCGAGACGCCGATGCTGGTCGAAAATGCCGGCGGCGCGGCAGCCCGCCCGTTCACCACGCATTTCAATGCGCTGGACGAGGACAAGAAGCTCCGCATTTCCCTGGAGCTCTACTTAAAGCGCCTGATCGTCGGCGGCCTTGAGCGCGTCTACGAGATCGGCCGCGTCTTCCGCAACGAGGGCCTTGATATCAAGCACAACCCGGAGTTCACCCTGATGGAGCTCTACCAGGCTTACACGGACTACGAGGGCATGATGCGCCTGACCGAGGATATGTACCGCACGGTTGCGCAGGAAGTCCTGGGCACAACCCTCCTTCACTACAAGGATCATGAAATCGACCTCGGCAAGCCGTTCGCGCGGATGACGATGACCGAGGCGGTCAAGAAGTACTCGGGCGTCGATTTCGACGAGGTGAAGACGATCGAGGAGGCTCGCGCCCTCTGTGACGAGCGCGACATCCACTACGAGAAGCACCACAAAGTCGGCGACATCCTGAACCTCTTCTTCGACGAGTACGTCGAGGAGCACCTGATCCAGCCGACCTTCCTGACCGGCCATCCGATCGAGATCAGCCCGCTGACCAAGAAGGATCCGGAGAACCCGGGCAAGGTTCTCCGCTTCGAGATGTTCATGAACGGCTGGGAGATGTGCAACGCCTACTCCGAGCTCAATGACCCGATTGACCAGCGCGAGCGCTTCGCCGCCCAGGAGGAGGCATTTGCCGCCGGCGACGAGGAGGCCAACCACACGGACGAGGATTTCCTGAACGCGCTCGAGATCGGCATGCCGCCGACGGGCGGCATCGGCTACGGCATCGACCGCATGGTGATGCTGTTTACGGGGGCGGAGGCGATCAGAGACGTGCTCCTTTTCCCGACGATGAAGACTGTGAAGGATTGAGACGGTTTAAAAATTAAAAAATGACACATGACGGCAGCCCTGAGGAAGCAAAAACCTTGGGGCTGTTTTCATTTGAGCGATAAGCCGGAGAGCGCATGCGGTGCTTGCGACGCAAAGCTAGTCCTTTAGGGCACCAGCATGTATTCGACGGCCAACGTTCAGCGAGCGGCTGAGCCGCGAGATGACCGGAACAGTCGAAGTTATATTCGGCGGCAAAATGACTTCCGTAGTCACCAATCAGAACATGCTGGCTTACGGGATCTCAGCAGAGCAGAGAACGGAAATCGTGTATTTGTATAGACAAATGCTCTGATTCGCTGATTTGTGAAATGGAAATGAAAATATAAAAATAGCTATTGACTAACGAACGAACGGTAGTTATTATAAAAGTCACGGATATCTGTCATTATCGTTTTGGAAGAGAGTGATCAATATGGAGAAGAACAATACCAGGGAAGAAATCATAGAGGCGGCACTGGATTTGTTTTCTGTAAATGGATACGAGGCAACCAGTATCTCACAGCTTGCGGATGCTGTCGGAATCCGTAAAGCATCTCTTTACAGCCATTTTGCTAATAAGCATGAAATCCTGGAGACAGTGGTGGATACGGTACTGGGTGGGTATGCAAAGCATTCAATTTTTGCCAGAGCAAACTGGGATGATCCTGCTTTTACTAAGGATAAACAGAAAATGACTGCAGAAGAGGCGGCAGATAACGTGATGGGACAGATCCGGTATATCCTCCATGATCCTCATATAAAAAAGGGTCGGAAGATGCTTATGATAGAACAGTTCCGAAATCAGGAAATGGCGGTTCTTCAGACCAGGCAAAATTATGAGGGCGTGATGTCCTATTTTTCCGGCATGATGAGATTTCTGATGCGGGATGGAGTGCTGAAGAATGCAGATCCTGAAATTATGGCCGCACAGTTTTCTTCACCGATTACAGTATGGATCAATCTTTGTGACAGAGAGCCGGAAAGGGAAGATGAAGTGATGGAACTGATTCGAAAGCATGTAATACAATTTTTTAATATCTACCGGAAATAAAGTCGGCAAATAGAATTGCCGGAGCCGGTCAGATTGCATATAGCTGGCCGGCATTATTTTTTAACATATAACTAACGAACGATAGGATGCTAAAGAAGGGTTAGCGATGAAGAATAAAGTCTTTCCAATCTCCATGACAGTTTTATGGGGAATGCATAAATTCGATGTAATTTGAAAGAGAGGTTAAAGTCAAACGAAATGAATTACAGGAGCAGACTATTCGGTTCCGGTATGTTTTATAAAAATGCCCTGGTCATTGCTGTGCCGATCATGCTGCAGCAGCTGATCCAGAGCCTGGTATCCCTTATTGACAATTTTATGGTTTCCGGATTAGGGGATGTGTCTATGTCCGGAGTAAATGTCGCCGGGCAGCTGCTGTTTGTGTTTATGGTTTTTCTCAATGCGATATGCATGACGGGCGGCATTTTTATGACGCAGTTTTATGGAGCCAGGAACCGTGAGGGAATGGGACAGGCTTTCCGTTACAAGCTTATTATGGGTCTTGCTGCATTTGTTCCGTATTACCTGGTGTGTATGACATTTCCGCGGCAGGTGCTGTCACTGATGCTGGTCGGAAACAGTCAGGCGGGACCGATTCTGGACGAAGCGGTGAAATATATCCGCATTATGTTCTTCACAGGTATTCCGGTGACTATATCAATAAGCATTGCCAGTTCGCTTCGAGACATAGGGAAGGTCCGAATCCCTCTGTATGTAACTATCGCTGCTACGTTAACCAACACAATACTAAACTGGCTGCTGATCTATGGGCACCTGGGTTTCCCGAAGATGGGCGTCGAAGGGGCTGCGCTGGCTACAGTGATTGCAAGGGCACTGGAATTAACAATATTTGTAGTGATTTACATCCGTACAAAGCCTGAATTTGCCGTGAAGGCTGCTGATTTCCTGAAAATCAACCGGATACAATTCCGCGAAACACTCGTGAAAGGATTCCTTGTTCTGTTCTGTGAGATGGTCTGGGCGATCTCTGAAACCATCACAACCGCTGTTTATAACGGAAGAGGAGGAGCGGATGTAGTGTCGGGCATGGCTTCGGGCTTTGCGATCGCTAATCTGTTTTTCGTGGCATTCGGCGGGATCTATTCTGCGACTGGTGTGGTTATCGGGAAAACACTGGGTGCCGGGGAACTGGAAAGAGCCAGGGAAGAAAAAACCTGGCTGCTGTCCGGAGCTGTCGTGTTCGGTCTTGTAATGATGGCCTTCGGGTTCGGAACGACGCTGATTGTCCCGCTTGTTTTCGGTAAGCTCAGCAGGAGCGCAGTCGCTATCTGCCGAAGTATGGTTATCCTGATGGCGGCGTTCATGCCGCTGTGGGTTTATATGAATACCCAACAGGCTGTGGCCAGAGCAGGAGGGGACACGGCTATGGGAGCTTATGCGGATTCATTGCTTACATTGTTGGTGATGATCCCGATGGTGATCCTGCTTGGTAAGTTTACAATGATCGGGCCGGTTGGTATGTACGGTTGTGTGAAACTCATTGACCTGATTAAAGTCGTGATATTCCATATCTGGCTGAAGAAGGAACGCTGGCTTAAGAACCTGACAGGTATGGGCGTGGGTCGTGTTCTCGGAATATGAATCCCCGGATTACTCTGCAGAAGGGACAGAGGAGTTCCGAAAATGTCTTCACGATGAAGCGTATCTTTCCGGCCTGCACTATTACGGTGCTTTTGATGGAGGGAAGCTGATCGGGGAGATCGCCATCAGGCCGGACAGAAAACATATCTGTTTTTTCTTTGTGGACGGCAGGTATCACCGGCGCGGGATTGGCACACGAATGTTTCGACGGTTGCTTGAAGACTACCCGAACGAGACGATCACCCTCAATTCCTCACCGTATGGTCTCCCCTTCTATAAGGCGATTGGATTTGTGCCGACCGATGAAGAAAAGACCGTGAACGGCATCCGGTTTACACCGATGAAATATGAGGGGAAATAACATGGAGACTGAAAGACTGATTATAGACCCAATCAGAGCGGCTGATAAAGAGGATTATTTTATCAATATCTCGCATGACAAAAAGGTCCTGGAGAACTTTATTTGCCGATATGCGGATACATTGGAGGACTTTGACTTTTCCTCCTATCCGGGAAGACAGGAACTGTTTGCGATCCGCCTGAAGGAAACCGGGCGTCTCATCGGGATTATTCTGTACTTCGATGAAAAAGAGGATTCCTGTGAGATCGGATACGGGATCGGCTCTGCGTTCTGGAATCAGGGCTATGCAACGGAGGCTGTAAGACGGTTTCTTGAATACCTGTTCCGGGAGAAAGGAATGCAAACAGTATATGCCTCTTTCTTTACCGGAAATGACGCTTCCCGCCGTGTGATGGAGAAGTCCGGCATGACCTTCGATCACTTCTCGGAGAAAGAACTGACCTATCTGGATGTCGAGCGGGATCTGACCTATTATGCGATTCACCGAAAGTATATAACTTTACGGGACGAGCCTGAGCTGAAGGATGCTGCTGCGGCGTGGTTCCACAGCAAATGGGGCGTCCCGGAGCAAGCCTATCTCGACTGCATGACGGCTTATCTGAACCGGGAGACGGAATATGGCTGGTATCTATGCCTGAATGGGGACAGAATCATCGGCGGCATGGGCGTGATCGAAAACGATTTTCATGACCGAAAGGATCTGACGCCCAATGTCTGCGCAGTTTACACCGAAGAGGCTTTTCGCGGACAGGGGATCGCCGGACGGCTGCTGAACATAGTGGTAGAGGATATGCGCAGCAAGGGCATTTCTCCCCTCTATCTTGTCACCGACCACACCGGCTTCTACGAGCGTTACGGCTGGGAGTTTTTCTGCATGGTGCAGGGCGACGGCGAACCGGGGATGACAAGGATGTACGTCCACCGCTAATAAAAGAACGAGAGGAAAAGATCTGGAGGTAAATGGGATCATTATGCATATGAATGAGGTGGTATTGTATATCCAAGGCAAGGGTGGCAGTGCCGGGGAAAGCGAATTTTATATGCCGCTATTTCCTGAATGTGAAGTTATTGGATTGGATTATCAGACCTTTACACCATGGGAAACCGGGAAGGAAATCCGGGAGGCAGTCATAAAACTGAAAGCGAAATATGACAGTATCGATCTGATCGCCAACAGTATCGGCGCGTTTTTCAGCATGAATGCCGGAATCGATGCGATGATCTGCAGCGCATATTTCATTTCTCCTGTTGTTGATATGGAGCAGCTGATCCTGAACATGATGTCCTGGGCCAATGTAACGGAGAGAGAACTGAAAGAGAAAGGCGTGATCCCCACTTCGTTCGGCGAAGATCTGTCCTGGGAGTACCTGTGTTATGTCCGCGAGCATCCTGCCTCATGGACTGTTCCGACCAGGATCCTGTATGGCAGCCGGGATAACCTGACATCGCATGAAACGATCACTGCATTTGCAAAGGCTCATGGCGCCGAATTAACCGTGATGGACGGCGGAGAACACTGGTTTCACACGGATGAGCAAATGCAGTTTCTGGATAACTGGATCATAAAAGGAAGGAGCATACGATGAAAATACTTGTTTTGAACGGAAGCCCCAAGCGGGACAAAAGCGATACCATGCACATCACCCGTGC
>ONHA01000024.1 GCA_900317515.1 uncultured Eubacteriales bacterium | reverse complement strand
ACGGTTCTCTCCTGCTTCGGGTTTCCGAAGACTTCCTCGGGATCGCCCTGCTCGACGATGACGCCCTTGTCCATGAAAATGACCCGGTTGCTGACCGCCCGCGCGAAAGGCATCTCGTGCGTGACGACCACCATGGTCATCTTCTCCTCCGCCAGCTGGCGGATGACTTTCAGGACCTCACCGGTGAGCTCGGGGTCGAGCGCGGAGGTCGGCTCATCGAAGAAGAGGATCGAGGGCTTGAGCGCCAGGGCTCTCGCGATCGCGACGCGCTGCTGCTGGCCGCCTGAGAGCTGGCAGGGGTAGGCGTCGGCGCGGTTTTCGAGGTTCATTTTCCGGAGGAGCTCCATGGCCTCCGCGTGCACCTCCTCCTTCGGCCGCTTCTGGACGTGCAGAGGCGCGTCCGTGATGTTCTTCAGGACCGAATAGTGAGGGAACAGGTTGAACTGCTGGAAGACCAGGCCGAAATAGCGCTTGATCTCATTCAGCTCCGTGCGGTGCACGTAGACCGCCTCGCCCTTCTCATTGGTGTGCATGGCGGATTTTCCCATGTAGCTGATCGTGCCGGCGTCCGCCTGCTCGAGGAAGGTCGCGCAGCGAAGAAGCGTACTCTTGCCCGAGCCGGAGGGCCCGATGATGGATACGACCTCGCCGGAGTCGACGTTCATGCTGATATCCTTTAAGACTTCCAGTCCGCCGAAGGATTTGCGAATGTTTTTCATTTCCAGGATCATTGCATATCCTCCCTTCTTACTTGTAATAGTCGAACGCCTTCTCGATGCGCTCCATGACGAACGCGACGGCGTAGTTGGCAATGAAATAGAACACGCCCGCGATGATGAACGGGACGAAGGAGGTCTGGGACGCCGCGATCTGCTTCGCAATCGAGAACATCTCGTTGTAGGCCAGCGTGAAGGCGAGGGAGGTGTCCTTGACCAGGGTGATGATTTCATTTGTCACGGAGGGCAGGATGGCCTTCATCACCTGAGGCAGAATGATCTTGAAAAATGTCTGCGCCTTGCTGTACCCGAGCACCTCGGCGGCCTCGTACTGACCCTTCGGGATGGTCTCGATACCGCCGCGGTAGATCTCCGCGAAGTAGGCCGCGTAGTTCATCGAGAAACCGATGATGATGGCCGGAAAGCGGTAGCCGCGGATCGACATGCCGAAAAGGTAGTAAGGTCCGAAGTACCACATGAGGAGCTGCAGCATGAGCGGGGTTCCGCGCATGATCGCGATGTAGAGCTTGGTGATCTCCCGCACGAGCCTGAAGCGGGACCGGCGCAGGAACATGATGACCATGCCGAGAGGCATGGAGAAAAGGATCGTCAGAAAGAAAATGGCGCATGTGCGGAGCATGCCCTCGCCCATCGAGGACAGCATGGTGGATAAGGTCATCTATTGCCTCCTTACAAAAAGCGCGGGCCGCCGTGAGCGGCCCGTGGCTTTGAATGTTTTAAGAAAATGAAGCTCCCGATCAGTTGGCGCCGGAAATCAGGAAGGAACCTGCGGTCATGTCGATCGCGATCGCATCGATCGCGCCGGCCTTAAGGTCGTTGAAAGCGATCGTGTAGGTCTCGTAAACCTTCAGCTCAGCGAAGGTGTCAGCGAGATCCTTCTTGGAATCCTCGAGCATGTCATAGGCGGATGTCGCGGTCTGGACGCCGACGATCTTGCCGGAGAGGTCCGCAAGGGTCTTGATATCGGAGTCAGCCGGCACCAGGATGCCCTGGGTGTTGTTGGAGTAGGTGATGCCCCAGGTGTAATCGTCCTCACGGCCTTCCTTGGTGAAGCCGGACCAGATGCAGTCGCAGCTCTTCGCGTTCAGCTCCATGTCCTTGGCGTCCCAGTTGAACGGTACGGACTCGTAGCCCCAGCCGAGGTACTCGCAGACCGCCTGGCAGAGCTCGACGTCGAAGCCGCCGACGGAGCCGTCATCCTGCAGGTAGGAGTACGGCGGATAGTCGAGGTCGAAGCCGTGCTTGAAGGTGTAGTTCGGGTCACCGGAGCCTTCCTCCGGAAGGGTGGACGCGTCGATGTCGTCCGCAGTCAGGCAGAGGTAATCCTTGATGTCCGGATACTTCTCGCCGATCTTGTCGTAGGTGCCGTTTAAGACGAGTGCCTGAACAGCGCCGCTGACGGTCTCGGCAAGCTCTTCGTCGCCCACGCGGAAGCCAATCGCGTAGGACTCGACGCCGAGGTCCTCCTCGAGGAAGACATAGGAGGCTGCGGAAGCAGTTTCAGCCGTGGATGCAGCGGCCGTGGACTCGGCAGCGGTGCTCTCTGCAGCGGTGGATGCCGCGGTAGATGCAGCCGTGGAAGCGGTCGGGGCCGTGGAGCCCGAAGAGCCGCAGCCGGCGACGGAAGCCGTGATCATGAGCGCAGCGGTGAGAAGCGCAAGTTTCTTTTTCATAAATAATCTCCTCCATGATAATGGTTTGCGTTAGTCAGTTACCATATTACCATGTTAGCACGCTAAAGTGAAGCCCTTTTTTCCCGTAATTTTGCATAAAAATGCCGCAGGGACGGTTCTCCTCCGCGAGGGACGGTTCTTCGCTGAGAAGAACCGTCCCTCGCGGAGGAGAACCGTCCCTCGCGGCGAAGAACCGTCCCTGTACGTTGAATCACACCCCCGTCGCAACGTGATACGCCTCAACGCTCTCCCGTATGAACGCGTCCGGGTCCTTCGGCAGCCGGATATTCCCGGCGTCGCCCCTCACGAACTGAAGCAGGCTATCCGCCTCCTTGCTCACCTCCGGGTCCGGGTTGAAGGCAGCCGCCTCCTCCACATACTTGTCCCTGGGCTTCGAAAGCCCCAGCACAAGAAGAACGGACCTCACATAGAGCGGCTTCTCGCAAAGCCGCACCGCCGTCTTGAAGGACGAAAGCGCCTCCGCGTAGAGAAGCATTTTGATCTCCGCGACTCCCTTATTGTACCAGACCGAGGCCAGAAACTCCTTCGCGAGTTTCAGATGAGCGCTCTCGTCTATGATCTGCCGATAGATCGCCGACGCCGCATTCATGCGGCCGCAGCGCACCAGGGCGTCGCCTTTCATTTTAAGGCGGACGGCCGGGCTCTCCGCAAAGAACCGGTCGAGCCTCATCTTATAGGCCGCCATCTCCTTGTTGTCGAGCCAGCCTGCCGCCTCAAACACCGGCAGCACAAAGCCCGCACAGTCCATCCGGTTCCTGAGCGCCTCCTCCATCTGCCCGGCGGTCTCCTCAAGCTGAAGCTCCGCCGCCACCCAGCGCGTGAGCGCCTCGTTCATCACGCTCGCGTCTATGAGAGGCATATATTCATAGAAAAAGAAGCAAAGCTCCTCGATCGTCCCGATACTCGTGCCGATGCACTCGATATAATAAGGCCTCGCGGCCTCCCTGCCGGTACAAAGCCGATATCCTGCCATGGTCATTCCTCCTTAGAAGGCGCAGCCGCACCAAGGTCGAGTTTCATGGAAAATGAAAGGCCGCCCGACGGATAAAACCCGCCGAACCCGAGATCGCGCGCCGTGATCAGGAGCGTATCCTCGTCCGGGCACTTGTACTCAAGCATGAGAAACGTTGCCTTGTCGGGCCGTTTCGGAAGCCCCTCAAGCGGCAGCTCCGCCCGGTCACGTCCGCCGGGCCTCGTGATCGTAAAGAGCAGCGTCTCGCGCCCGTCGAGCAGGATCCGCTCTCTTCCCTCGATCTCATACCAGCGGCTCCCGCGCGGGATCAGGGAGAGAACGGCCGGGCGTCCCTGCTTCAGGACATCCATGGTAACCTCCGCGGGCACGACGTCCGGCCCCGCGAAATAGCTGTCGTCGCCGGTCCCCTCGGTCCTGATAAACGTTGCCCAGGCGGCGCCTTTCGAGAACAGCTCCGACTCGAGGTAGGCCTTCCGTCCGCGGCAGATCTCCGCGGTCGTCTTCCTGAATATCTCCTTGTCGTAGCCCTTGCCCGTGATGAGGACATTCATAAACGGCGATGCGTCGAGGCACTGGCCTATGAAGGAGGCCGTGGTCACGTCATAGAGCTTAGCGTCCTGCACCGGGATCTCGTAGACTCTGCGCGGGACTGCCCGGGAGACCATGACGCCGCCCTCGGACTCTTCCGTCAGGCCTTCGAAGATCACTTCATTTTCCGAAAATGAAAGAAGCGCACAGTTCCCCGACCGCATCATCCTGCGCTCTCCCTTGAGGAACCCGTAAAATGCAGCCATCCTGTTCATGATCCGGCAGCTGTCGGGCCTTAAGCCCAGGGCTGCAAACGCGGCCCGCAGATTGTGCACAAGGGCCGGCGTGAGTGTATCGACCGCCACGGCGAGGCACCCGATGCTCTTGCCCGGGTCGACGATCCCCGCTGCCCGAAGCGCCTCCCTTAAGAAGGCGGTGAGTATATCCTCCGGCGAGAAGGTAAACGAGCCAAGCGTCACCTCCTCGTGCCCATTTACGACGGAAAACAGATTCTTTATGAGAAGCCCGCCCTCGGACTCCGCGTAGAAGGAGGCGGCGGAGCCTGTGTACCACTTCTCTTTCACCGGCAGAAAGGCCAGCCGGGTCGGAAAATGAGCCCCCCCGGCCCCGTCGCTCAGGAAAAGGGACACGGGCTCCCCCGTCCGACGGTCGAAGTAGCAGTAATCGGACCATTCTTCACCGAGCATAAAGCCTATGATAATATTCCGGACTTCATTCACGACTCTTCCTCCAGTTTAAACAGCGCATCGACGACCAGTTCGGCCCGGCGCAGCTCGCGCATCTTATTGTTCAGCGTCTCGGTGTCACCCTTCTCCCTTGCCGCCAGTATCTGGTTCAGGAGCTGATAGCGGCTCACGCCCCGGCTGTCCACATGGCCGGCCGTAAGGACGGTTTCCGGTATCGTTCGCTCCTCTCCCTTATGGCGGACCACCGCCGACCAGGTCAGCTTCTCGCCGTAGAAGAGAATGAATTCCCGGCCGAAGAGCCCCCGGTAGATCTCCTTCAGGGGGATCCGGCGGAAATGCTTCTCCTCGTCGCCCGAGGAGAGCGCATAGATGAGATCGACCTCGTCGCCCGGCTCCGCGGGGACAAAGACGAAAGCCTTGTCCTCGAGGTGGTACTGGCGCAGCGCCGCATCGGACAGTTCGCTGAAAAACGGGAAGCGCAGACCCTTTCCGACGCATTCCTCGAGGAGGACATCCATCTGGACCTCCTCGTGGGCGGTCCGTTTTTCCTTCTTCACAAGGAACTTGAGCAGCGCAAGCCGGTCCTCCAGAGGAACGGGAACGCCTCTGTCGATCAGGTGGGAGACCAGGTACGCCGTGTCGGGGCTGATAAGGCCGTCCTCCTCGAATGTCTTCCTGCACTCAAAATCCGCGTAGGCCGAGGAGACCTCCGGGTTCCCCGCCAGCTTCTCGTAGGCGAAAAGCACGCCCGCATCCCGCGGCAGGAGCGTCCCCGTAAAGGCCGCTCGGCGGAGTATCCGGTCATCCAGGTTGCCGCTCGTGATCTCCATGCTGGCAAGGTGCTTCCTTATGAGCAGCATATCGGCAATCGCCCCGTCAAACCAGCGCTCCAGATAGATGAGGACTGCCTCGCTGACCGCCTCGCCCCGAAGCGCCTGCATGCAGATATAGAGAAGCGTCTCGTCGTAGGCGTTGTCAAATGCCTCCGTCATCGCATCGGCACAGGTCAGGAGATCCTCCGGCGTAACGCCCTCAGCGCCGCAGCGGCGCAGAAGCTCGTAAGCGGCCTCCTCGAACCCTCTTCGAATGAGGAGGGTGATAAATCTGGCCCGGTCGGCCCTCGCGTAATCGTCGAGATCGATTTCGGTGAGGTAGCGGTCGATGGTTTCATTTTCCGCATTGTCAAGATAATAGGTGAGCAGCATCTTCCGGACCGTATCCCGGAAGTCGTCGGCAAAGAGACCGCTCCTCTCCATCTCCCGGAAGGCATCCACCGTTCGAACGTCCACGGCCTTAAGCTTTCCGTTCCGCACCGACGAGGAGAGCCAGAGTCCCGGGTAGGGGATGCCGAAGGCCAGAAGCGCTGACAGCATCGGCTCCTTCTCCATGAGCGTCTCCCGGGTGTAGACCACCGACGAGGCAAAATATCTGCCGCGCCCGTCGGAGAAGAGGATCGCCGCATCGTCCGTCCAGCATCTGATCAGCGCCTCCCCGTTCCGGAGCGGATAGATATCCGGGTTCTTCAGCCCGTAGTGGTAGACAGCTGCCTCGCGGGCGCGCGGGTCGTCCGTAAAGATGCGCTCCGTGAAGATATTCTCCGCGAGGCGGATACCCCGCCCGGTCTCGCCGATCGTTTCTTCAAAATTCCGGTACAGGACCGCATAGTCCCGCCCGATGCGCCCTCTCATAAGGGATTCATCGGCAAATTCCCGCATCATCTCAAGGAGCATGCCGTAGGTTTCCGGGTCGCGGGTCCGGTTCTTGATGACCGAGGCGTAGATGAAGGCCCTCTTTTTCTCGGAAATATGATCCTCCCGCATCAGGTAGCGGAGAATCACCTTCGGGATCGGCTCCCGGCTTATCTCCGGCATGGCTTCGATAAAGCACGTATAGAGGCGGGTGACCTGTATCTCCCGCTCCACCGCCTTGTAGAACCACGGGAAGCTCTCCGCGTCTCCCGGCGCAAACCGGATGAGAAGCCGCACGATCGCGGTCAGGATGGCGTCCCTGTCATAGAGTTTGAAGGCGGCTTTGAGGACCCTCAGGGCGATGCTCCCGGTCTTCCGGTCGTTGATCGTGAGGTAGGACACCTTGAGCGCCAGCTCCTCGGGGAGATAGAGATTCTTGGCTCCCCAGGCCAGCATGTGCCACATAAACGCATCAACTCTCGTAAAGAGCTCCGGATGCTCGGCATAAAACCGCAGAGCCGCAAGATAGAGGAGCGGGCTGTTCACGCCCATATCATAGAGTTCGTAGAAATAGACGCTCTGCCGGTCCGGCATTCTCCTGAGCGTCGGGTCCGTCATGAGGCGCATGAGGGTGAGGTACAGATCCTCGCGGTTCCGCGTCTGCCACTCCCGGATGCGCTCGATGATCGTCTCCTCGTCATTTATGAGCTGCCCGGTCATGAGGCCGATATAGAGGAAGCCTGCCTTCACGGACGCGGATTCCCCGGTAAAATCGTGAGCCGAGATGCCGCGCAGAAGCTCGAGCGCGCGCTCATGCCGGCCTGCCTTCTCCTCCGCGTAGACGCCCAAAAGCTGCAGGGCAGACGGAGCCTCCCCGCCCGGCCAGACCGCAAGATTCTTGCGGGTCCGGTTGGCAAATTCGTCCGCGGTTCTCACCCCCGTGCCATAATCAATGAGGTCTCTCATGAGCCGGGCTCTGATCTTCTTCGTGTCCGGCTCCTCATCGGCATCCCCGGCACTGACCGGACTGGCCGATATCGGCAGCTCAAAGTCTCCCTCCGGACAGATGATCCGGATCCTGCCGAAATTTCTGCCCGGGGAGAGCTTCTCCGCCCGTATGATGTACTCGATGTCGAGGACCGAGCCGAAGAAATCCTCCTCGCTGAAGCGGTCCTTCGGAAGCTCGATGAACTCTCCTTCCGCTTCGACCCTGATATCCGTGCAGCCCCAGCCGCTCTTCACAAGCCGAAGCACTTCCTTCTCGGAGCTGCTGACCGCAGGAAATTCCCTCGCCTTAAAGCCCCCGCTGAGGTGAACGGGGTCTTTTTTGCCTGCAAGGACCAGAAACTCCTCCATGCTCCCCCGGGTGACCGGACTTCTCTTAAGCCCCTGCGCCAGCGCATGAAGGCGGGTCGTTTCCCCGGTAAGGAGCTTATAAAAGCCCGCGCTCTCAAAGATCCGGAGCGCCTCGGCCGGATTCTGCTCGGCAAGCGCCGTAAAGTCGTCAAGATTCCTGATCTCCCGGCCGCCGCCGACGAGCTTCCTGTCCGCCGCGCGCACCCTGACGGGGACCTTGTACTCCCCGTCATTTGTCGAAAAGAGGATCTCTCCTTCCGCCGCTTCGCCGGGCTGAAGGCCTTCGAGATTCACCAGGTAGGGAACCTCGAATTCCGCTCCTCTGATTTTTTTCTCCTTCACGCGGATCCGGGGAGTGGTGACAAAGACATCTCCCAGAAGCCGGCTTTCGCCGGCATTCCTGATGCGCAGTTTGTCCCGCCTGACATCCCCGGCGGGCGCCTCCGCGTTCACGTAAAGCTCCGTGATCGCGGTAAAGCCGCTATCTTTTCTCCTGTCCTTCTCTTCTCCTAACGTCCTGATCAAAGCTTACGTCCTCACATTACCATGTCAAACAGTGATATCTGGTTGGTCTCCGGGATCCCCGACAGGATGCCGAGGCTCTCGAGGAGCTCGATGATCGTGCCGGATGCCCTGGTGCGCACCCGGAAATCATCCTTGGAGAGGAAGGGCCCTTTTTGAGCCTCCTCCTCGATCTGCACCGCCACGCTCTCCCCGAGCCCGGCGATGGAGTTGATCGACGGCATGAGCTTACCGTCGACAATCGTAAAGCGGGTCGCCTTCGCCTTGAAGAGGTCCAGCGTGTGAAATGAAAACCCTCTCGCATACATCTCGCGGACGATCATCATGTCCTTCAGCATTTCCTCTTCCTTAGGCGAGAGAGCTTCCTTCTCCCGCAGGCTCTCCGCATAGTCCTCCATGACCTTACGGCCGCGGGCCATGATCGCATAGTCAAAGGTCGTGACCCGGATCGAGAACATGGCCGCATAGTAAGCCAGCGGATAATTGATCTTATAGTAGGCGATGCGGAACGCGTTCATGACGTAGGCCGCCGCATGCGCCTTCGGGAACATGTACTTGATACGCTTGCAGGATTCGATGTACCATTCCGGCACGCCGTGCTCGCGCATTTCATTTTCCTGGTCGGGCTTTAAGCCCTTGCCCTTTCGAACCGCCTCCATGATCTTGAAGGAGTGCTCCGGCTCCACGCCCCACGCGATCAGGTTCAGCATGATGTCGTCGCGGGTGCAGATGGCGGTACCCAGCGTGCAGTCCCCGTTTTTGATGAAGTACTGGGCGTTGTCCAGCCAGACGTTGGTGCCGTGGGACAGGCCGGAAATGCGGATCAGCTCCGAGAGTGTCTTCGGCTTCGTGTCCCTGAGCATGCCCATGACAAAGTTGGTTCCGAACTCCGGAACCCCGAGGACCCCTAAATCGACCCCGCCCATCTGCTCGGGCGTGACGCCGAGCGCCTGCGTCCCGGTGAAGAGCGAGAGTACGCCCGGATCGTCCAGCGGCACCTCCAGCGGGTTGGTCCCGGTGAGGTCCTCCAGCATGCGGATGATCGTCGGATCATCGTGTCCGAGGATATCGAGCTTCAGGAGGTTTCGGTCGATCGAGTGATAGTCGAAATGCGTCGTGATGATATCCGACGTCATGTCGTTTGCGGGGTGCTGGACCGGCGTGAACCAGTTGATATCCATCCCCTTGGGCAGAACGATGACGCCGCCCGGATGCTGGCCGGTCGTCCGCCGGACGCCGACGCAGCCCGCGCCGAGCCTTTCCAGCTCGCAGGGCCGTTTGCTGATGCCCTTCTCCTCGAAGTAATGCATCGCGAGACCGTAGGCGGTCTTGTCCGCGACCGTGCCGATCGTGCCGGCCTTGAAGGTCTGGCCCTTGCCGAAGATGACCTCGGTGTAGGCCTGGGCCACGCCCTGCTCATCGCCTGAGAAATTGAGGTCGATATCAGGCTCCTTGTCGCCCTTGAACCCGAGGAAGGTCTCGAACGGTATGTCGAAGCCCATCTTTTTAAGAGGCGCCCCGCAGTTCGGGCAGACTCTGTCCGGCATGTCCGCGCCGCAGCGGCCGCCGTAGGCCTTTACCTCCTCCGAATCGAAGTCCACGAAATGGCACTCCGGGCAGAGATAGTGGGGCGGCAGCGGGTTGACCTCTGTGATGTTGGACATGGTCGCGACCAGGGAGGACCCGACCGAGCCTCGCGAGCCGACCAGATACCCGTCCTCGCGGGACTTCTGGACCAGACGCTGGGCGATGATGTACATGACCGCGTAGCCGTTGCCGATGATCGAGTGGAGCTCCTTGTCGAGCCTCGTCTTCACCTGCGGCGGGATATCGTCCCCGTAGATCTTCCGCGCGGTCTCGTAGCACATGTTCTCAAGGTCCTCCGCGGAGTTCTCGATAACCGGCGGACACTTGTCCGGGTGGATCGGCGAGATCTGCTCGATCATGTCGGAGATCCTGTTTGTATTTTCCACGACGACCTCGTAGGCCCTCTTCTCGCCAAGGTAAGCGAACTCCTCGAGCATCTCCTCCGTCGTGTGGAGGTAGAGCGGCGGCTGGCCCTCGTCCTTGAACCCGTGGCCGGCCTGGATGATCGACCGGTAGATCGCATCCTCCGGATTCAGGAAATGAACATCGCACGTCGCCACGCACATCTTCCCGAAATCGTCCGCCAGCTTCAGTATCTTTTTGTTGATCTCGCGGAGGTCGTCGTCGGTCTCGACGCCGGCCACCTTGTCGCGGACCATGTATTCGTTGTTGCCGACCGGCTGGATCTCGAGATAATCGTAGAAATTCACGATCTGGGCGATCTTCGCCGCCGGCTTCTCCTTGAGGATCGCCTGGTAGAGCTCGCCCGCCGAGCAGGCGGAACCTAAGACGAGGCCCTCGCGGTGTGCATTAAGCAGCGAGCGCGGGATGCGCGGCCGCTTCTTGAAGTACTTGAGATGCGACTCCGAGACCAGCGTGTAGAGGTTGCGGCGGCCGGCTTCATTTTTCGCCAGTATGATAATGTGGTAGTAGGGCAGGTTGCGGATGCGCTCCTCCGAGATGAGGCCGCGCTCGTTGATGTCCGCGTAGGTCTCCACCTCCTGCTTCTTCATCACATCGAGGAGGGACGCCCAGACTTTTGCGAGCGCCTGGGCCCGCGGCTCCGCTCTTCTGGGGTCCGCACAGGGGATCTTGAGAGCCTTGATCAGCTTGTCGAAAGAGCTGCGGCTCACCTCCGGCGAGAGGTAGCGGATGCAGCCCGGGATGTCCACAAATGTGTGATCCGCGGGGTTGAAGGCGAGTTCAAGGCGCTTTGCATTTTCGGAAATGAACCCCGCCATAAGCGGTGCGTCAAACGCGATGAGCGGTGCGTCCCCTGCAAATGCAAGGAAGCGCTCCAGCACCTCTCTAAGCTCCTCCCCGCGGGCTGTCATCTCGTCGGTGATGCCCGTCTCCCTCGTGAACGCAAAGGGAAGCGGCTTTTTCGGGTTGATGACGGCGCTGAAGGTTTCGGCCGGAAGTCCCTTTTTGACCTTCACGGCGGCCAGCTCGATGAGATCGTGCCGGACCGCGGATGTTCCGGTCGCGACCGTCTGGACGACGACCGCATCCTCCCGGACGCTCCGCGCATCGGGACCCTCGATGATGTTCTCCATGTCGTCCACGAGGTAGCCCTCGCAGCCGTAGATCACCTTGAAATCCGGATCCTTCTCGTCGGAGGCGTGGTGGGCCTCCGGGAACGCCTGCACGACCCCGTGGTCGGTGATCGCAAGGGCCTTCATGCCCCAGCGCTTTGCCTGCTTGATGATGTCCTTCGCGGAGGAGACCGCGTCCATGTCGGACATCTTGGTGTGGCAGTGAAGCTCCACGCGCTTGACCGCGGCGTTGTCCATGCGGCCTTCCTTGAAGCTCCCGATCTTCTTGACCGCATAGACGGTCTTGATCATGAATTCCTTCTCGAAGGAATCGAACGCCATCATGCCCCGGACCAGGAAGCAGGCCCCGTTTTTGAAGACCTCCATGTACTGGTCCAGCTCCTCCGGCAGCACCCAGAGCTTCATCCGGATACTGTCCGTGTAGTCGGTGATGGAAATGTTCATGATGACCTTGCCGCTCCGGATCTCCCGGGTCTCGACGGCGAAAACCTCGCCCTTCACGACGACCTCGTGGGGATCCTCCCCCAGCGTCTCGATCGGGACCGGCTCGCCCTCGAAGCTTTTGCCCAGAATGACATTCGGGTCATTGGAAATGAAGCTCTTCTGCTGCCGGTAGGTCTTCTCGGCGGCATTGGAGAGCTTCTTTTGCTTTTCATTTTCCTCGGCGGCCTTCTCCCTGCGGCGCTCGTTCTTCTTTACGACCTCGCGGACCCGGTTGGCGATCTTCTCGTCCTCGTCGGCGAAGGTCTTTCCTTCCTCCCGTCCGGCATAGGACGTCACGAAGTGAACATTCGTAAAGCCCGCCCGCTCCGCGAAGACCTTGTCCAGGTAGTCGACGATGTCTCCCTCACGGTCCCTGGAGATCATCGTATCCGGAAGCTCCACGCCGATCTGGCCGTCCTTGCCGAAATCGAGCTTTACATGCAGGAAGGTCTGGTGCAGCAGCGGGCTTACCTGCTTGAGCTCCAGGAGCATGGAGGTCCGGTACAGCCGGTAGAAGTTCTTCGGGTTGTACTGGTTGGACAGGCGGAAGTGCTCGACGACCTTCACCTCCATCCCGGCATTGTCGAATATCTGCGATGCGATGGCGTCCTCGACCTCATATATATATTCTTTTTTGATCCAGTTATCCGATGTTATGTAAACCCGCATGCGGTTTTTCGCCTGGTTCACCGCGATCCTTGAAACACGGGCCCGCTCCATCAGCTCACCGGCTTCCGAACTTAAGGCAAGGTTCGGAAAGGCCTTCGGAAACTCCATCTCAACACTTCTCAAAAGCTTACTCCTTAAACTTCTCTATCTCTTCCCTGAGGGCTGCCAGAAGCCGGTCCTCCGGCACCTTCCTCACAACCTGACCCTTCTTGATCAGGAGACCTTCGTGCAGGCCCCCGCAGATCCCGAGATCCGCCTCGGCTGCCTCGCCGGGTCCGTTCACGACGCAGCCCATGACCGCGACCTTGATGTCAAGCGAGTACTCCGCGACCATCTTCTCCACCGCGTTCGCAAGCGGGATGAGGTCGATGTTGGTCCGCCCGCAGGTCGGACACGAGACCACCTCGATCTGGCCCTTCCGAAGACCCAGGGTCTTTAAGATCAATTTGCCGGTCCTGATCTCCTCCACCGGATCTCCGGTCAGGGAGACGCGGATCGTGTCGCCGATCCCCTCGTGCAGGATGATGCCGAGGCCCACCGAGGACTTGATATTGCCCGAGTAGACCGTGCCGGCCTCCGTGATCCCCACGTGAAGCGGATAGTCGGTCTTCTCCGCGATGATCTCGTGGGCCCGGATGCACATGAGGACGTCCGAGGACTTGATGGAAATGACCATCTGGTCGTACCCCAGGTCCTCGATGATCTTCACCTTGTCAAGGGCGCTCTCGACGAGCCCCTCGGCGGTCACGCCGCCGTACTTTGCGACGAGCTCCTTCTCGAGGGAGCCCGAATTCACGCCCACCCGCATCGGAACCCTGTGGGCCTTCGCACACATAACGACCGCTTTGATGCGGTCCATGCTTCCGATGTTGCCCGGGTTGATGCGGATCGCGTCCGCCCCGTTCTCGATGGCCGCGATCGCCATCCGGTAATCAAAATGAATATCCGCCACGATCGGGATGTGGATCGCTTCTTTTATTTTCTTAAATGAAAGAGCCGCCGCCTCGGTCGGACATGTGGACCGGATGATCTCGCAGCCGGCTCTCTCGAGCCTTAGGATCTGGTCGATCGTGGCCTCGGTGTCCTCCGTCTTCGTGTTGGTCATGGACTGGACGGTCACCGGGTGGCCGCCGCCGATGTATGTGTTCCCGATCCGGATGGCTCTTGTGTGTTCGCGATAGGTCATTTCTGAGTTCCCTCTTTTCTCCTGTATGTGACAAATGCGTAGCAGAGGTCGAAGCAGGTCTTCTCCTCGCTCTCCTCCTCGATCTCCCACTCGGGATCCTCGTCCAGATTCGGGAAAAATGCGTCCGCCTCATAGGTATAGTCGATCTTTGTGAGGTAAGCCCGGCTGCAGTAGGGAAGGAACGCGCGGTAGACCGTCTCGCCCCCGATCACGAAGACGTTGTCGGGGTCTTCATTTTTTACGAGCTCCAACGCTTCCTCCACCGAGTGGGCGACCTCCGCCCCCGGGATTTCAATATCCTTTCTGGTCAGCACGATGTTGCGGCGGCGCTTTAAGGGAGCCCCGTTCGGAAATGATTCCAGTGTCCTGCGGCCCAGGATCACGGTCTTGTCCATGGTCGTGCTGCGGAAAAATTTCATGTCCTCCGGGATCGAGACCAGGAGCTTGTTGTCCCGGCCGATGCCGAATTTGCTGTCTACGGCTGCAATTAAATTCATATAGTTCCTCCGTCAGATGGCGATCGGTATGTCCTTGATCTGCGGTCCGTGCTGATAATCCTCCACGATGAGGTCATCCGTCGTGAACGCATAAAAATCCTTGATTTCGGGGTTCAGGCGTACCTTCGGCGCCGGGTAGGTCGGCCGCGAGATCAGCTCTTTGATGATATCCACATGCCGGTCGTAAATGTGCGCGTCCGCGATCACATGGAGGAGCTCCCCCGGGATCATGTCGGACGCCTGGGCGAACATCATGAGAAGGAGCGCGTACTGGCAGACGTTCCAGTTGTTGGCCGCGAGCACGTCCTGGGAGCGCTGGTTCAGCACCGCGTTCAGCGTGAGCTTCTCCTCACCCGGGTTCTGGGTGACGTTGAAGGTCATGGACCAGGCGCACGGATAGAGATTCATCTCGGAGAGGTCGTGATGGTTGTAGATCGAGGTCAGGATGCGGCGGCTGTAGGGGTTATTCTTCAAATCAAATAAAACCCGGTCCGTCTGGTCGAACATCCCTTCCTTATATCGGGACTTGGTGCCGATCTGGTAGCCGTAGGCCTTGCCGATCGAGCCGTCCGGGTCCGCCCACTCGTCCCAGATGTGGGGCTTTAAGTCATGAATGTTGTTGGATTTTCTCTGCCAGATCCAGAGGATCTCGTCCATCGCGCTCTTCAGCGCCGTCCTTCTCAGCGTGATCGCCGGAAACTCCTCCCGGAGGTCGTAGCGGTTTACGACGCCGAAGCGCTTTATTGTGTAGGCCGGGGTGCCGTCCTCCCAGTGGGGGCGTACCTTCTCGCCGCGCGTATCCGTGCCGTTTTCAAGGATGTCGCGGCACATGTCGATAAAGATTTGGTCAGCCTTGCTCATGTTTACCTCCCGGGTCACTGCAAAGAAGTCAGACAACCGTTTTTCCCGGATGTCTGACTGTTTGTATTTTCTTTACGCTTCTTTTTCGGCTGTTTTTTCGGCTTCCGGCTCTTTCTTCTTCGGAAGACGGCCATACAGCTTTGTCATATTGAAAATGCTCTTTGAAAGCTCCTTCGAGAGCTCATTCGGGCGCATGCGCCACTGCCAGTTGGTCCCGGTCGTCGACGGATGGTTGATCCGCGCGCTGTTGTCCTTGACCAGATAGTCCTGGATCGGAACGATGCAGAGGTCAGCGACGGAAGCCTGGGCCGTGCGGATGAAATCCCATGTGAACTGGCCGTAATCGGTGAAGATGGAGCCGATGTAGCGGCGGGCGAAATCGCGGTCCGCATCCGGGATGGACTCGATCCAGCCGCGGGTCGTCTCGTTGTCGTGGGTGCCCGTGTAGACGACGCAGTTGTGCTCATAGTTGTAGGGCAGGTAGTCGGACTCCTCGCGGGAGTCAAACGCGAACTGCAGCACCTTCATGCCCGGGAAGCCGGAATCCTTGAGCAGCTTTCTCACGCTCGGCGTGATGTAGCCGAGGTCCTCGGCGATGATGTGGAGTTCGCCGAGCTGCTTTTTCATTTCCCGGAAGAGACCGAGGCCCGGGCCCTTGACCCACTTGCCGTTTTTCGCGGTCTCGTCCCCGTACGGGATCTCGTAATACTCGTCAAACGCCCGGAAATGGTCGACTCTCAGCGTGTCCACCAGCTCGAACGTGTTCGCAATGCGGCGGATCCACCACTCGTACTTGGTTTTCTTTAGGTATTTCCAGTTGTAGATCGGGTTGCCCCAGAGCTGGCCGTCGGCGGAAAATGCATCCGGCGGGCACCCCGCGACCTTGGTCGGCAGGCAGTCCTCGTCCATGAGGAAGATTTCCGGGTTAGCCCAGGTGTCCGCGCTGTCCGCGGAGGTGTAGAAGGCGATGTCGCCGATGATTTTTACGCCCAGATCGTTGGCGTATTTCCTGAGCTTCGCCCACTGTTTGAAGAACTCATACTGCTGGAAGCAGTAGAACTCGATGGTGTCGGAGTACTCGAGTCTGGCTGCAGCGAGGGCCTTCGGGTCGCGTTTCTTGATGTCGTCGTCCCAGTCCGTCCATGCCTTGCCGGCGTTTGCGGCTTTAAGGGCCATGTAGAGACCGTAGTCCTCGAGCCAGAAGGCGTGTTTTGACTTGAATTCCTCGTAGTCCTCGTCAGGGCTGTTCACGAAGCGCTGGAATGCGAGCTCCAGAAGGACGAAGCGGCTGTTGTAGAGCGCGCCGTAGTCGACCCGCTCCGGGTCGGACCCGAAATGAAAGTCGCGCACTTCATTTTCATGCAAGAGCCCGTCTTTCACCAGGGTTTCCGGGTCGATGAAATACGGGTTGCCCGCAAAGGCCGAGAAGCTCTGGTAGGGCGAGTCTCCGTATCCGGTCGGGCCGAACGGGAGGACCTGCCAGTAGCTCTGGCCGGACTCCGCGAGGAAATCCACAAACTCATAGGCTTCCTTAGAGAAGCAGCCGATCCCGTACTTCGAAGAAAGTGACGAGACCGGGCACAATATTCCGCTTTCGCGCATGATATATACCCTCCTTGATAATAAAATCCTCTAAATGATAATTCTACCATAGTTTGGCCTGAAATGAAAGCGCCGTTTTGGGGACGGTTCTGACGCCGTTGTGGGGACTGTCCCTTCGCCGTTGTGGGGACTGTCCCTTCGCCGGCGTCAGAACCGTCCCTCAGGCGTTGAACCCTCAAGGTGCATAAAAAAGGCGGCCTCCTCCCGGAAGCCGCCCCTCAAATCACGCTGTCAGGTTTTCAAACCGGGTCAGAAGATCCCCAGAAGCTTGCTGTACTCCGTGAGAGCACCCTCTGTCTGCTGCGCGAGGACCGCCTTCGCAAGAACCTTGCCGAGCTGGACGCCCTCCTGGTCGAAGCTGTTGACGTTCCATACGAAGCCCTGGAACATGACCTTGTTCTCGAAATGCGCAAGCAGTGCGCCGAGAACCTCCGGGGTCAGCTTGTCGGCCACGATGATGGACGACGGGCGGTTGCCCTCGAAGTACTTGTTCCTGTTGTCGCTGTCCTTGCCGCATGCGAATGCGACGATCTGGGCCGCAACGTTCGCGGAGAGCTTCTGCTGGCTGGTCGTGCCCTGGATCACCACGTCGTTGTCCATCTGGTTGTGCTTGAAGCCGATAAACTGCAGCGGGATGATGTTGGTGCCCTGGTGGAGCAGCTGGTAGAAGGAGTGCTGGCCGTTCGTGCCGGGCTCGCCGAAGATGACCGGACCGGTCACGTAGTCGATCGGCTCACCGAAGCGGTTCACGGACTTGCCGTTGGACTCCATGTCAAGCTGCTGCAGATGAGCCGGGAAGCGGGACAGAGCCTGCGAATACGGAAGGACCGCCGTCATGCCGTAGCCCAGGAAGTTGCGCTCGTAGACGCCGATCAGGGCATCGAGGAGGGCTGCATTTTCCTTAATATCCGGATTCTTGGCGAGGGCATCTTCCGCTGCCGCACCGTCAAGGATACGTGCAAAGACGTCCGGGCCGAATGCGAGCGAGAGGATCGCGCCGCCGACCATGGAGGTCGCGGAGTAGCGGCCGCCGATGTAGTCGTCCATGTAGAAGGAATCGAGGTAATCCGGGTTGTTGGCGAGCGGAGAAGCATCGGAGGTGACCGCGATCATGTGCCTGGACGGGTCAAGACCGGCTTCCTTGATGGCGTTCTTGACGAAGGACTCGTTGGTCAGCGTCTCGAGCGTTGTGCCGGACTTGGAGACCAGCACGAAGATCGAATGCGCGACATCGATCTGCGCGAGGATCGCGGAGGCATCGTCCGGGTCGACGTTGCTGATGAACTTCGCATCCATGAGCAGGGTCTTGTTGGCCTTTGCCCAGCTCTCGAGAGCGAGATAGAGGGCGCGCGGGCCGAGGTCGCTGCCGCCGATACCGATCTGAACGACCGTCGTGAACTTCTCACCGGCTTCATTGGCGATCTCGCCGGCGTGAACCTTCTTCGCGAATTCCGCCGCGCGCTTCTGCTGCTCGACGTAGAACTCACGCTTGTTGACACCGTCCACAACCACGTCGCCGCCGAGCTGGCCGCGGCAGAGCTGATGCAGGACGCAGCGGTTCTCGCCCGTGTTGATGCGCTCGCCGCCATAGAGGGCCGCATACTTCTCGGTCAGTTCCGCCTCGTCGGCGAGCTCCTGCAGCGCCGCAAGGACGTCATCATCGACCGCCTTGGCTGCGTAGCTGTAGACCATGCCCTCCGCCATCGGAGCCTTGTAATTCTTAACGCGCTCCGCGCCGGACTCGCCGCTCATCACGGACTTCACATTGACCGGGGCAAGCTCCCCGAGCTTCTTAAAGACATCCAGTTTCGAAAAATTTTCCCATTTCATACCGGCATCACTCCTTTGAATTAAAATAAAAAGCACTATGAGTATTATATAATAGATTCCTTTTCTTTTCAATCAAAACGGGTATATTTCACGAAAGAGGCCCGATTTTCAGCACTTCTGCGAGCCTTTCCGCAAATATTCTGTGTCCTTCCTCCGTAAAATGAACATCTCCCGGATACTGCGGGATCCGCCACTGCCCGGCATCGATGAAACGCGCGCCTGCGTCCTCCGCCCGTGCCTTGAGGCAGGCCGGCAGCGCGGCAGCGGCATAGAGGATCCGCTCGTAAAAGCCGCCCCGCATGGTCTCCGGCTGCGGCGGACAGATGAGGATCGTCCGCGGAGACGCCAGCGCCGGCACCCGGTCGAACATGACCGCCGCCCGCTCGGCTATGGCCTCGGCGCTCACGCTCCGCATCATAAAGAGGTCGTTGGTCCCGAGCATGACGGTCACGATGTCCGCGTCACCATGCTCGCTGAGGATCCGTTCCAGATAGCGAAAGGCCCCCGCCGCTGCGGGAAATGTCCTCCCGTTCAGCCCCTCGTTTATGACCGTGACGCCCGGAAGAGCGTCCAGAAGGCCGGTCCACCGGGCATTTTTCGGCAGTCTCCCGCTCGTCCCGAGGCGCGGATCATAGCCGTAGGTGTTGGAGTCGCCGTAGCACAGGATTTTCATTTTAAATCTCCTTCCATTTGAGGCGGTGCAGCTGTCCCTCGCCTTGAAGGCCCGGGAAATCATTCTGCCTTAAAGCCTCGTAGAGCACGATTGCGACGGAATTGGCGAGATTGAGGGATCGCTCCTCCGCGAGCATCGGTATCCGTATGCATCGTTCGGGATGTTCGATCAGGATCTCCTCCGGGATGCCCGCGCTCTCCTTACCGAACATGATGAAGTCCCCGTCCCGAAAATCCGCCTCCGCATAGGTCTTTCTCCCCTTGGTGGTCGCGTACCAGATGCGGGCTCCCGGATTCTTCCCGAGGAAGTCCCGGTAGCTTCCGTACTCCGACACGTTGAGCCGCTTCCAGTAATCCATCCCCGCCCTTTTGAGGTTGTGCTCGGAGAGCGCAAAGCCCAGCGGGTGAATGAGGTGGAGCGCCGTGCCGGAGGCGACGCAGGTTCTTCCGATGTTCCCGGTGTTGCTCGGGATTTCCGGCTCATGAAGCACGATATTCAGCATATGTATGATAAACCCCTCTCTAAAACGGGGACCCGGAGCAAAGCCGCCCCGGGTCCCGCTTTCATCATTTTCAGCCGAGCTTCGGAAGCGTCGCAAAGCTTGCCTGAAGCTCCTCGTCGCTCGGGATGAAGTCCACCATCTCGCCGTTGTGGAACTTCTCGTAGGCGACCATATCGAAGTAGCCGGTTCCGGTGAGACCGAAGACGATCGTCTTCTCCTCGCCGGTCTCCTTGCACTTTAAGGCCTCGTCGATCGCCACGCGGATCGCGTGCGAGCTCTCCGGTGCCGGAAGGATGCCCTCGACCCTTGCGAACATCTCAGCGGCCTCGAAGACGGACGTCTGCTCGACGCTGACGGCCCGCATCATGCCCTGGTCGTAGAGCTCGGAGAGAACCGGGCTCATGCCGTGGTAGCGGAGGCCGCCCGCATGGTTCGGGGACGGGATGAAGCCGCTGCCAAGCGTGTACATCTTCGCGAGCGGGCAGACCTTGCCGGTGTCGCAGAAATCGTAGGCGTAGACGCCGCGGGTCAGGCTCGGGCAGCTTGCCGGCTCAACCGCAACGATGTCGTAATCAGCCTCGCCGCGGAGCTTCTCGCCCATGAACGGGGAGATGAGGCCGCCGAGGTTGGAGCCGCCGCCCGCGCAGCCGATGATCATGTCCGGCTTGATGCCGTACTTGTCAAGCGCCGCCTTGGTCTCGCAGCCGATCACGCTCTGGTGCAGCAGGACCTGGTTCAGGACCGATCCGAGCACGTAGCGATAGCCCTCATGGGTGACAGCATCCTCGACCGCCTCGGAGATCGCGCAGCCAAGGCTGCCGGTCGTGCCCGGGTGCTCCGCGAGGATCTTTCTGCCGACCTCGGTCGTCATCGACGGGGACGGCGTGACGGAGGCGCCGTAGGTCCGCATCACTTCGCGGCGGAACGGCTTCTGCTCGTAGGAGACCTTGACCATGTAGACCTTGCAGTCGAGATCAAAATAGGAGCAGGCCATGGAGAGGGCCGTGCCCCACTGGCCGGCACCGGTCTCGGTCGTGACGCCCTTGAGCCCCTGCTTCTTTGCGTAGTAGGCCTGGGCAATCGCGGAATTCAGCTTGTGGGAACCCGAGGTATTGTTGCCCTCGAATTTGTAATAGATCTTAGCCGGTGTCCCGAGCTTCTTCTCAAGGCAGTATGCGCGGACCAGCGGCGACGGGCGGTACATCTTATAGAAATCACGGATCTCATCCGGGATCGGGATGAAGCGGTTGGTCTCATCCAGCTCCTGCTCAACCAGCTCCTTGCAGAATACCCCTTCGAGCTCGGCGGCCGTCATCGGCTGGCCGGTTCCCGGGTTAAGAAGCGGCGCCGGCTTCTTTTTCATGTCGGCGCGGACATTGTACCAATCCTTCGGCATCTCGTCTTCGGTCAGATAGATCTTGTAGGGGATTTTCATTTCTTCGGACATCTTTGGTCCCTCCTTAAAAAATAGTGCTGAGTCCCGGACAGGTACATTTTCACACAAAAAAACCCTGTCCCGATACTGTCGGGACAGGGGAATAATCTCCTGCGGTGCCACCCAACTTGGCGGAAATTCCGCCCTCTCACGCATACTTGCATATGCAGGATGTTGTTCACGGAGTTCCCACTCCGTCTCCCCTACCGTCGCCGGTTCGGTTCGCCCTCCGAAGCCCATTTCCTCCCATCCCGCGCGCCGCGATCTCAGCCCCCGCAGCTCTCTGTGCCGTAAAATGAAAGTACTCCTCTTCATCACAGGTTTGTCAAGTTTTATAACTTAGATTGCATTTTAGCAGATACAATTCGTCATGTCAACTAAAAAATGTAATTGCTCAGCACCCCCGGAAAGCACGCAAATCCAAGGGGGAAAGCTTGCTTTCCGGAAGGGATTTGCGGGCTTTCCGGGGGCGGACAAGGCGTGAAACGCCTCTGGCCGCCTCATGAAGCAGCCGACAAAGTCGGCTGCGAATGGGGGTGCTCAGCACCCCCGGAAAGCACGCAAATCCAGGGAGGAAATCAGGGCTCCCTGACCAGATCAACCGTGATCGGCGGCACATGGGAAGGCTCGTTCGTGGCCGGCAGGCCTTCGGAGTAGAAGCGAATCTTTGTAAACGACGGATCATGCGCGGGCAGATTTTCCCGCACGATGATGCTGAACGTGCGTCTCTCATACTCCGCCTCCATATAGACCCGCACATAAGTGTTGTAATACCGCTTTTCGGGAAGCTGTCCCTTGAAGATTTTGCCCTCATAGTCAAAGCTCACTTCCCCGTTCCCGGAGATGACGAGCTTTGCGTCCCCTTCCTCCGCGGTAAAGGTTCCGACATAGTTTTCGACCTCCCACCAGACGTCGCCCGCGAAATCGATTTCCTCGCCGGATTCCGTCTTGTTCGACAGATCCCGGATCAGCTTATACTCTTTTCCGCCGATTGTGACATAGTGGTCCGGTATTTCGGCAAGCCCGGCCTCGTACTGCGCCGCCCCGATCGTCACAGGTTCCCCGATCCGGTCCATGTACATCCCGTCCACGAAAAAGCTGTTTTCATACTCGGTGACGATGCGCACCCGGCTCCCATCGGAGAGCTCACAGTCATAGTAATAGTTCCTTGCCCCGGACTTGTACGAATTGTATTCCCGCGACATGTAATAGTAGAGTTCGCCCTCCCCGTCGACGCTGAGGAAGCGCAGCACCTCTCCCGCCGGGATCGTTATTTCGTCTCCTGCATTTCCCTGCTCATCCAGCTTCACGGCACTGATCTCGTGCAGCAGCCTCAGACCGACATTGCGGCTGTCAAGCGCGAGCGCATCGTCGATCAGCGCAAAATGAAGCCATGTGCGCCCGCGCCCCGGCTCCGGCATAAAGGAGTAATGTCCGTTCGGCGCGTAGTACGTGTTAAGGCCGCTTCTGGAATCCATAAACTTCCGCGCCCGCTCGCGCATGTGGACGCACTCCGGATTGGAGGGAACCGCCAGGTAGAGTTCGTGCAAGAACGAGTCGAAGCACTGGGCATTCTGGTTCGCAAAGCGCTCAAAGCCGCCGTCGGGGCTCGCGAAGCTGTACACGTATCCCCGGTCCTCATTGTCCTCCAGGCGATAGAAATAATACTTCTCCTGCGCCCGGAACACATAGTATTCCGACTCGTCATCCGCGTATTCGAGCCACCAGGCCGCCTCTTTTTCGCCGCCCCGGATCTCGATGCGGTACTGTTCATAGCCGGAATTCAATGCCTTAGAGACGCGGATGGTCCGGTTGTCGTGCGGCAGAGCGTAGTCTGTATTTTTCTCGACCGCCGCGATAAAACTTTCCGGTGTCTTTGCGGCCGTCTCAGCAAGCGGCCCGTCCAGCGCCGTGTAGGGAATGGAGACATGCACGGCTCTGCGCGTATAGATTCCGAGCGCCTGCATTTTTTCTTCCGGGATCATCTTCCCGTCGAAATAAAAATGCAGCCCCAGATAATCCGCAGTCCACGCCGGGACCTCCCTGCCCGTAAAGAGCCCGCTGCCTCCGTATTTATTGGAAAGCGCGCCGTCAAGGCGTTCCGTAAGGCTCCCCGCATCCGCGAGGAAATCCGTGAGTGCAAGCTCCCTTCCGCTCTTCGTATCGTAAACCGCCGAGCGAAAGACGCAGGTCTTTGAGACGTACGGATACTGTCCCTCGGCGTCGCCGATCCCGGACTCCATCTCCGTCTCAAGCAGGCTCAATATAACATCATCCGCCCGCGTCACGTTCACAATGTGGGAAATATTGCGGTAGCGGAAATGCTCCGTCTCTGCGGATTCTTCCGCCGCTGCCGGGAATTCGTTCTCCGCGAGAAACTTTGCGGCCTTTCTCTCAATATCCCCCTTTGCGCGCGCATTCGCCTCGCCAAGAACCCGGGCGAGTGTCTCCGGAACCTCGCCATCCGCGGAGAGCTCCGTGTAGCGTCCGTACACGCCGATCTTTTTTTCCGGGTCCGCCGAATAAACCTCCTTAAGTTCCGTTCTTACTGCATACGTACCGCTGTCAGCTCCTTTGGATGTGCCGGCAGGATCGGCGGCCGGGGGCTGCCGCGTGCCGCACCCGGCCGTAAGCAGTACCGAAAGCAGTGTGCCAACTGATAGAAGTACCATCTTTCTTACTCTCTTTCTTAC
Organism: uncultured Eubacteriales bacterium; assembly: GCA_900317515.1. Classification (GTDB taxonomy): domain Bacteria; phylum Bacillota; class Clostridia; order Lachnospirales; family Lachnospiraceae; genus Chordicoccus. The sequence goes on along the minus strand of ONHA01000024.1, from coordinate 16,675 downwards.
GATTTTCATTTTGCAGTTCCTCTCATCTGTTTTTCCAAAGAGGGGTCTCGCCATTCCGCTGTCACGATCCTTTGTCCTCTCTATCATACCCTATTATTCGGAAAATGAACAGCGCAAGCTGCAAAACATCCGATTCAGCCCGAAAAAATACTTCCAGGAAGCTCCGGCACACAAAAAAACGGAAGTACCTGCTTTCAGATACTTCCGATAAAAAGAAAAGAGCGCGAGACGGGGATCGAACCCGCGACCCCCACCTTGGCAAGGTGGTGCTCCACCGCTGAGCCACTCGCGCATTTGCCGCTTTCGGCGACAAAAGTTATATTACACCATTTCCTTCGATCTGTCAACAACAATTTTCGGATTTTTTCAAAAAATTGTAACTGTTCAGCATCCGTCGAAAGCGAGCGGATTGCAGGACAAAACGCCTGCAAAACAACGGCCGCATTGCATCAGATCCGGAAATCGTCCAGCATACCCATCTCTTTGGCGATCTCCCACATCTCCTTCGAGAGGGTGGTCTTCGCCGGATCCCATTCCTCGTCATCGGCAGACTTGTCGGAAGACGTTTCAGGCGCCTCATCCCGGGCATCCTCTTCCTCAGCGGGGACAGAAAGAGACTCTTCCTCCTCTTCGGGAACATAAACGACTTCCTCCTCCGCAGGAGCGGAAACGACTTCTTCCTCCGCAGGAGCGTAAGCGACTTCCTCCTCCACCGGAACAGAAACAGCCTCCTCCGCGGGAGCCGAAACCTCCGTCACCTCAGAAAGCCCGGAAGTCTCTTCCCCGGGCTCCTCATCGGGGATCTTCAAAGCTCCGATAAATGAAGCGCCGAGCGCCGACGCAAATCTGGCAAGATCCGCCGGAACGCCGACGGTGTGCGCCGGTTTTTCATTTCCGGACTTCTCCGGGGCTGCGGCAGGCTCCATGGCAGGAGTTTCCGCGATGACCGGTGCAGGCACAGGCTCAATGACCGGTTCCGGTGCAGACACTGCCGCTGTTTCGCGAGCGGGCACAGGTTCGTAAACAGGTTCTGCCTTCATCGCAAACTCGGGCACAGGCGGATTCTCTGTCTTCGGAGCCGCCTCAGCCATGCTCCCGTAGGCAGGTTCGCTCTCGGATTCCACGGAAGGTACGGCCGCCCTCTTCTTATCCCACATCATTGCGAGGAAAAGAAATGCGATCGAAAGTGCGGCGCCGACAAGGAGCCCCCGCATTGCCGCCGCGCTTGTATCCAGGGGATTCGTCACGGTCTTCGGCATTCCGCTGTCCGCTGTCAGGACCAGCGAATAATCCGGTTTTTCGTCCAGAAGTTCGACACCCTTGTCCGCGATCCCCCTCAGGGTCTCGTAGGATGCTTCGGGAGAGGCAGCCCTGACGCTCACGGCCAGATCGAGGCCGTCCGCCACAAAGCGGATATCGGTGTCCGCCGCTGCTGTTTCCCCGAGGGCCTCCGCAAGCCGCCCGTCCTTCGCCTTATCCATGAGCTCCCCGGCGAGCTTCTCGATCGTATCGGCCGTCGCTGCGTCCCTCAAGGAAGGCGTCAGCGATGCGTAGGACTGGTAGACCGGCTTATACGTGATCTTTGCCGTCGCATAGAAAGCCGTCGCCGTAAGGCTCAGGATTGCCAGGAGCACCCAGTACCATTTTTTGATCTCACCTATGATGCCGGTCGTTACGGGATAACTCTCCGTACCGCTCTTCTTTACATTTTCAGCCATATTGACATATCCTTCTTTCTTCAATCCCACACAAAGCCGGTGCGGGATTTTCTAACGGTTTTTTCTCGTATTATATCCGTCCCCTCCGCGATTGCCGTGGGGTTTATTTCAAGCAGCCTTCTCGCACGTTCGATCCCGAATCGGGCCGCGATCTCATCGAACGCGTCCATAAGAAACGGTGCCCGCCACTCGACGCCGTGCGCGTCCGATGCGATGAGATCGACCAGGTCTTCGCCGAGGAGGTAATCCGCTGCGGAAAATGAACCCCTCCCGAACCGGCCGAAGAGGCTCCCCCGGTTCACCTGTATGATGGCGCCCATCCCGATCCAGTCGCCCGTGACGTCGGGATCGGTCTTCACACAGTCAAAGCGCTCCGCATGGGCGATGACAGGCGTTTTGCCCAGGGCCGTCACATCGTTTATCCGGTCATTGATCCAGGCAAGATCCGCATGAAACGGAAACTCTATGAGGTAGCGGTCCGTACCGTTAAGGCCGATAAGGCGCCCGTCCTTTATTTTCTCCGCCATGTCATTCGAGGCCATGATCTCCATCCCCGGGAGTACCGTAAGCGGAAGGTTGTTCTCCGCGAGGATCTCCCTGAACCGGTCGAACCTTGCGGCGAATTCAGGCGTATAGAAATTCTCGAATCTTCCCATCTGATTCGCATGCGGTGTGGCGATGACGCAGTCGATCCCCGAATTCAGGGCTATTTCCGCCATCTCGAGGGATAACTCCTCGCTGTAAGAGCCGTCATCCACACCGGGAAGGATGTGCAGATGCATATCCAGCATGTGCATAGAACCTCCGTCACTGTAGTACGCTTACGATAATACCACAGAAATGGAATTTGCGAAAGTTCAATATAATATATTCTTTCCTAAAATCTCCCACTGTGTTATAATACACGAAAATAAAAACCATGGGGAAACATTATGAATACATTTATAACTCGTTTTCTGAAGGTCGTCATCTCCGTTGTGGCAGTCGCAAATCTCATACTGCTCCTTGCACTCGACTATAACCTGCCCGGAGAGGCCACCGAACAGATCGGATCTGCCGCCGGGATCGGAACAACGCTCTCTCTCCCGTCACGCTTTCCCGCCGTCACCGACCTCGATCTTCCCAATCTCGGGAAAAAGCTGATCGAAGCCGGCAGTGTCAAGGCGGTCGACGCGGACGGCAACGACATCACCGACCGGATCGTCTTTGAGGCTGAGAGCGACAAGCGCGACGAGCGTATCGCCGTCTGCACCTTCAGCGTCCAGGGGGATAAGGACAAAGAGCCGGTCTCCATCACCGTAAATGTCCCGGTGACGCTCAACCGCCCCGTCCTGATCCTTGAAGCCGACTCCGTGATGGTGGCAAAGGACACCGTCTTCGATCCTCTCGACTACGTCTCCGAGGCCGTCGATGCCTCCGGCGTGAACATCATCGACAACACATCTGTCATCGGCGAAGTTGATACATCCGTTCCCGGAACCTATCAGATCGCTCTGCAGGCGAAAGATACAAACGGCTACATTTCCGACCCGAAGACACTGACCGTCGTCGTCAGCTGATTTCATTTTTTAATTCAAAAGACACAAAAAAGGAACCGGTCTCCCGGTTCCTTTTCTTTGTTCGCTTTTAGATTATTTAAGGGTAACCTTAGCGCCGGCTTCCTCAAGTTTCTTCTTGAGCTCCTCAGCCTCTTCCTTCATCATAGCTTCCTTGATGACCTTCGGAGCTGCATCGACGAGGTCCTTAGCTTCCTTCAGGCCGAGACCTGTAGCTTCACGGACAACCTTGATGACCTTAACCTTGGATGCGCCGATCTCGGTGAGCTCGACATCAAACTCGGTCTTCTCTTCCTCAGCCGGAGCAGCGTCAGCGGCCGGGCCTGCAACGACAACACCTGCAGCTGCGGAAACACCAAACTCCGCTTCGCAAGCCTTGACCAGATCATTGAGTTCCATAACAGTGAGCTCTTTTAAAGCTTCGATAAATTCAGCTGTGCTTAATTTAGCCATTGTAATATCCTCCATTAAATATTTGATAAATCATGCTGCCGCTTCGCAAGCGGCTCATTGAAACGGTTTTTCCTGAAAATGAAAACCTTATGCCTCTGCCGGAGCTTCGGCTGCCGCCGGCTCGCCGTCCTTCTCCGCGATCTGCTTGATAACGCGGGCGAAGTTTGCGATCGGGGACTGCATGCTGCCGAAGAGTCTGCCGAGAAGAACTTCTCTGGTCGGAACCTTTGCGAGCTCCGCGCACTCTTCTGCGGTGTAATATTTGCCTTCAGCGACAGCGCCGACGAATTCCATCGCCTTGATATCCTTGACATACTTGGCCAGGAGTCTTGCCGGAGCGACTGCGTCATCCTTGGAGATGGCGATCGCGTTCGGGCCTTCAAGATGGGAATCGAGCTGAGCGAAGTCTGTGCCTTCGAATGCGCGCTTCATAAGGGTGTTCTTGTATACCTTATAAACGACGCCGTTCTCACGCAGCTCTTTTCTCATCGCTGTGTCCTGAGCGACTGTGATGCCGTGATACTTGACGATCACTGCTGCCTGTGCGCCGTTTAAATGGTCGGCGATCTCAGCAACGATCGGCTGTTTCAGTTCTACTTTTGCCATGTGCTTCTATCCTCCTTCTTAGAATATTTGCGCATCTAACCGGAATAAAGAAATATCCCTGCATCCAAAGACACAGGGATATACGATCTCTCACATGAAAAATCATTCCCTCGGCTGGCGGCGTAGCTTACGTCCTTTAAGGACACCAGCTGTCTTCGGTATGATGCCTTGTTATATTAGCATGGTGCAATCACATTGTCAAGGGATGATTATCAAAGCTTGACCGGATTGACCTTGACGCCCGGGCCCATGGTGGCCGCAAGCGTGATGCTGCGGAGGTACTGACCCTTGACCGTGCTCGGGCGAACCTTGATGAGCTGGTCAAGCAGAGTCTTGGTGTTCTCGAAAAGCTGAGCCTCGGTGAAGGAAGCCTTGCCTACCGGAACATGGATGATGTTGCTCTTGTCGAGACGATACTCGATCTTACCGGCTTTGATCTCCTTGACTGCCTTGGCGACATCCATGGTGACTGTACCGGCCTTCGGGTTCGGCATGAGGCCTTTCGGGCCGAGGACGCGGCCGAGACGGCCGACAACGCCCATCATGTCCGGAGTAGCGACGACAACGTCGAACTCGAACCAGTTCTGCTTCTGGATCTTCTCAACGAGATCCATCTCGCCGACATAGTCAGCGCCTGCCTCGCGGGCCTCATCGGCCTTCGCGCTCTTGGCAAATACGAGGACGCGGACGGTCTTGCCGGTGCCGTGCGGAAGAACAACGGCGCCGCGGACCTGCTGGTCGGCATGGCGGCCGTCGCAGCCCGTGCGGATGTGAGCCTCGATGGTCTCATCAAATTTTGCGACAGCGGTCTTCTTGACAACTGCGCAGGCTTCTTCAAGATCGTAGAGATTCTGACGATCGTAAACTTTCACAGCTTCTGCATATTTCTTGCCGTGTTTCATATTCTATTCCTCCTTGTGGTCTTATCGGATGTTTAGTCCTTCCACGCTTCAGTCTTCAGCTACAACAACGCCCATGCTGCGGCAGGTGCCTTCGATAATGCTCATGGCAGCCTCGATGTTGGCTGCGTTGAGATCCGGCATCTTGCGCTCAGCGATCTCGCGGACCTGAGCCTTGGTGATCGTTGCGACTTTCTTCTTGTTCGGTTCGCCGGAACCCGAAGAGAGGTTCAGGGCCTTCTTGATGAGGACCGGTGCCGGCGGGGTCTTTGTAATAAAGGTAAAGCTTCTGTCTGCATAGACGGTGATGACGACCGGAATGATGTAATCGCCCATCTGAGCCGTGCGGGCATTGAACTGCTTTGTGAAGTCCATGATGTTGACGCCGTGCTGTCCGAGAGCCGGACCTACAGGCGGAGCCGGAGTTGCCTTGCCGGCCTGGATCTGAAGCTTAATGTAGCCTGTTACTTTCTTTGCCATCTTTGTTTCCTCCTTATGTGGTTAATAACGGGGGTCTCCCCCTTCCACTCCTCAGCGCTTTTTCACCTCGGAATAACTGATCTCGACCGGAGTCTCGCGTCCGAAAAGTTCGACATTGATCGTGACGGTCTGCTTCTGCGTGTTGACCGCCGTGACATTGCCGACCGTTCCCTCCCAGGCGCCGGCTGTAACGACAACCGTATCGCCCTTCTCGCAGTCGAAAATGACCTTCGTCTTTGTCTCCGCTGCCGGCTCGTCACCGCTGCCCATACCGAGCGCACGGATCTCGCTTTCCGTGAGCGGAACCGGTTTGCTTCCCGGTCCTACGAAGCCCGTGACGCCGCGCGTGTTGCGCACGACATACCAGGTGTCGTCGTTCATTTCCATATTGACCAGAACGTATCCGGGAAAAAGCTTCTTCTGCGTCTCGCGCGTCACACCGTTTTTGGTCTCCTTGACGTTTTCCATGGGGACCCGGACTTCGAGAATTTCATTTTCAAGATGTCTGTTCTCGATCGTCTTCTCGATGTTCGCCTTAACCTTATTCTCATATCCCGAATAAGTATGTACAACATACCAGTTAATTTCTGCCATCGTTCACCTCTTCGAAAATGAGCTGGCCGTCACAGAGACATGAGCCAATTCACAAGCTGCAGAGCTGCGCTGTCCGCGACAGTGATGATCGCGCCCATAATGATCGAGACAAAAACCACCACCGCGGTCTGCTTGACAAGATCATCCCTGGTCGGCCAGATGATCTTATTCCATTCTTTCTTCACGCCGGCGAAAAAGCTTTCCTTCTTCGCAGGGGTTTTCTTCTCATTATCTGCCATATTGCTCTTCCTACCCCTTATTTCGTCTCTTTGTGCAGGGTGTGCTTGCGGCAGAATTTGCAGTATTTCTTCGTCTCCAGCCTCTCCGGATGTTCTTTCTTATCCTTCTTGGTATTGTAGTTACGCTGCTTGCATTCTGTGCAGGCCAAAGTTATCCTTGTACGCACGGTTTTCACCTCCAATGATAATCTTGTGTCCCTGTTCGAAAGCCCGACGGGGCTGCGAGAAATACTCCGAGAGCGGGAAGACGAACAGATCCAATGAATGTTACTTAAGTCTTCTTGCGCGTTTTCACACACAAAAAAAAGACTTGCGAATAGTCGCCTAAGAATATTAACACAGTCTTTTTTTCAAGTCAAGCAGATTATTTAATATCGGATCTTAAATTCGTACTCATGGGGATCCGTCGGCAGGCTCCGGACCTCCCGGTCGCGGATCTCGACAAAGCGCTGGGCCTCGATCGACGCGAACATGAGGTCAATCGTCTCCTCGGTCCCCTGGACCTCGAGCTCGACGCGCCCGTCATATAAGTTCTTCACCCACCCGGTCACTCCGTAGCGCTGAGCCGCGTAGGAGGCGTGATAGCGGAACCCCACGCCCTGCACCTCGCCGCTCACGATGATATGCTTTCTCACAAATCCGCTCATCTTCCTCGCCTTCCCGGCTTTCACTTCCTCTTTCTTCTTCGGCAGAAAGCCTTCAAATATATAGAAATCGAAATTTCCTCTCTGCTCCTCCTCCGTCGCCGTATCCGTGAGCGTCCAGCCGGCGGCAAAGGCTTTGTAGACCCATCTCTGGAGCACAAAGCCCAGGAACCCGGAATCGCTGATCCTGTAGGAGATGAAATCCGGCTTTGCGAGGAAGTTGAAAATGAAAGACGCAAACAGCTTCATCCAGAGCGGCTCCCCCCGGAAGCGCTCGGAGAGCTGGCCGCGGAGATACTGCGGCCTCTCCCGCTTCAGCATCATGAGGATCCCCGGATGGAAGGATTCGATAAGGACCTTCCCGTCGTAGCTGTCGAGATAGAAGGTAAGCTCCCGCACGATCTCCTTATAATCAAGACCGTTCTCGCACTTGACCTCGATGAGGAGCGGCACTTTGCCGGCCACTTTCTTAAGGACCTCATAGAAGACCGGGATCGTCTGGTTCGTCCCGAAGAGCGTAAGCTCCTTAAGCTCGGTCATGGAGAGCTCGTCGACGTTTTTTTCAATGCCGCAGGCGCGCTTAAGGCTCCGGTCGTGCATGACCGCGAACTGGTTGTCCGCCGTCATGCGGACGTCGAGCTCGATCCCGTAGCCGTAGAGGACCGCGCGCTCAAACGCGGCCATCGAGTTCTCCGGTATCCCCTTTGCAAGGTCGTGCAGCCCCCTGTGGGCAAAATAGGTGCCGGCGAACTCATGTATCCTCTCCCGGCGGGCGTTGTAGGGCGAGATCGCCGCAGAGATCAGGATCACAAGGATCAGTATGACGGCGGGTACGATGTATCTTTCCACTGATTTTCCTCCAGGAAAATAGAATTTTCATTTCCGCCTGATTATATCACATTTTTTTCAAAAAAACACTTGCATTCTTTGCGAAACCCTGTTATAATCCTATTCGTTGACGACATGGAAGGTTAGCTCAGCTGGGAGAGCATTCGCTTGACGTGTGAAAGGTCGCAGGTTCGAGCCCTGTACCTTCCAGGAAGAAAAGGAGAAGCAAATATGCTTCTCTTTTTTTGTTTTCGCAGAGGGGGACGGTTCTTCGCAGAGGGGGACGGTTCTCCTCTGCGGAGAACCGTCCCCCTCTGCGAAGAACCGTCCCCTAATCCGTTGATCAATACTCGATCCCTTCAAAAACCTCCGCCGCCGTCTCCCCGTTCACCGACTGGGGATGGGCCGCGCCGTAGGCAAACCGGATGTAAGTCGTGTTGCCGGCGAAAAAGTCCACATACTCCGCATTGTCCGTCCGGTAGAAGGTCATGTAAGCCCCGGCCGGGACAATGATCTCCTTCCCCGTCGGCTCGAGGGTCGTCTGGTCGAGAGCCAGAGCCCTGAGCTCCTTCCTCGCCGTAAGCCAGCGGTCATCCTCGCACATATACCAGTCCGTGTTCGCCGCGGGCGCCCCGTTTTTGCCGACGTGGCAGCTGCGGGTTCCCTTGTAGCTGCCGAGCGCGTTCATGGTGCTCACGAGGGCAATATTGTTCGAGTCACAGGAGAAAAGCCACTCCTCCTCGGCGTCGTCCCCCGGCTCCGCAAGAAAATACACATCCTCCTGCTTCTGCGTGAACACCACCTTGCCTCCGGTCACTTCGTAGACCAGGAGTTCATTTTTCCCCTCCGCGGAGACGCTCACATAGAGATAGGTGGACGTCCCGTTCTTTACGACGGCCGCCTCGAAGGAATCGCAGCCGAAATACTGTCGGTTCGCGTCCCCGTTAAGCCCCAGCGCGACGCCGGCGTAGGGGTAGAGCCCCTCCTCCGGATCGCCGGGCTCATAGGAGAGTCCTTCGACCGTGATCGTCTCCGGCTCGCCGTCGCCCTCGACATCGATGAAATTCACATAGGGCGCCTTGTCGAGCAGCATCACGTAGGTGTCCGATGTGCCCCGCACATTTTCCGCGAACATCTTCGGCGACTCCGAGAAAAACACGGAGACCATGTGCACGCCCTTCTCCTCCGCCGCGGCGATGCCGGCCGGAAGATAGACGGTTACGCCCAGCGGGTCCACCGTGAAAAGATCGTTCATATCCTCAAGCAGAATGTTCTCAAAAAGATAATCCGAGAGCTTCCTCGTGGAGTCGAGATCGAACTCCTCCTCCCCGTAGGCCTCGAAGAGCCTTGCCGCCGCCCGGTCGCAGAAATCCTGCCGCCGGACCGCGACGTCCCCGAAGGCGAGACGCTTTCCCGTCCGGGAGTCAAACGCAGCCCCGGAGATCCCCTCCCTGAAGCCGGCCGACCCGTCCTCCCGGTAGCGCACGGAAAATGAAAACACCTTCTCATCCGCCCGCTTCGGCGAATAGACGAGCTCTTCTTCGCAATTCGGCCCTCCTGCGGCGACATACTTACAATTTGCCTCCTGGATAGCCTTCATGTAGGCGGCATTTTCCTCCGAATAGCTTTCAAGAGCCTCCGCGAGTGCCGGATAGACGGCCTCCGAGCGCTCATTCAGCCCGATCCGGCCGTAGACAGATGCCGCCGCGGGCTGCTCATCGCCCAGCCGGCGGTACCAGCTCTCGTTTACGCGCGTGAGCAGCATCTCCGGCAGGACGCTGCCTTCCGCGGCTTCCGCGTCAGTCTTTGCACCGGCTGCCGCCGTCTCCGCCTCATCCAGCCTTCCCATGGTGATCTTCAGAAAGATGAATGCGCAGATGAGGATCGCCAGCCCCGCAATGATGACCGGGATTGTCAGAAATGACAATCCCTCCTCCTTTATCTCCTCATCTTCAAAGTTTTCCCCCATCTTCTCCTCCGCCATTATGAACTCACCGCAAGGCCCGTGTAGAGCTGGTAATACTTGCCGCGGGCCGCGATCAGCTCGTCATGCGTGCCGCGCTCAATGATACGGCCCTGCTCAAGGACCATGATGCAGTCCGAATTCCGGACCGTCGAGAGTCTGTGAGCGATGACGAAGGAGGTCCTGCCCTTCATCAGCTTGTCCATGCCGTCCTGCACGATGCGCTCGGTGCGGGAGTCGATCGAGGAGGTCGCCTCGTCCAGAATGAGAACCGGCGGATCCGCGATGGCCGCGCGGGCGATCGCAAGGAGCTGCCGCTGGCCCTGGGACAGGTTCGAGCCGTCCCCGTGGAGCATCGTGTTGTAGCCCTCCGGCAGACGCCGGATGAAGCCGTCGGCGTTGGCGAGTCTCGCCGCCGCGTAGACCTCCTCGTCGGTCGCGTCCAGCTTGCCGTAGCGGATATTTTCCATGACGGTCGCCGTGAAGAGATGCGTGTCCTGCAGAACGATGCCGAGGGACCTCCGAAGGTCCGGCTTCTTGATCTTATTGATATTGATCGCGTCGTAGCGGATCTTTCCGTCCTGAATGTCGTAGAAACGGTTGATCAGGTTCGTGATGGTCGTCTTGCCCGCGCCGGTCGAGCCGACGAACGCGATCTTCTGGCCCGGCTTCGCGTAGAGCTTGATGTCGTGAAGGACCATCTTGTCCGGATCGTAGCCGAAGTCGACGCCGTCCATGACGATGTCGCCCTCCTGAAGCTTGTAGGTCGTCGTGTTGTCCGCCTTATGGTAGTGCTTCCAGGCCCAGCGGCCGGTCCTCTCCTTCGACTCGGTGATGGTTCCGTCCTCGGCCACATTGGCGTTGACCAGCATGACGTAGCCCTCGTCCTTCTCCGGTTCCTCGTCGAGCAGGTCGAAGATACGGCCCGCGCCCGCGAGCGCCATGACCACCGAGTTCAGCTGCATGGACACCTGGTTGATCGGCATGTTGAAGGACTTATTATAGGTAAGGAAAGATGCCAGCTTGCCGATCGTGAAGCTGCCGCCTCCGAAAATGGCGACAGCGCCGCCAATCACCGCACAGACCACGTAGGACAGATTTCCGAGCTGGGCGTTGATCGGCATCAGTATGTTTGCAAAACGGTTTGCATTGTTGGCGCTCTCATAAAGCGCGTCGTTGAGCTCATTGAAACGGGCGAGCGACTCCGCCTCATGATTGAAGACCTTGACAACCTTCTGGCCGCCCATCATCTCCTCGATGTAGCCGTTGACCGCGCCGAGATTCCGCTGCTGCTTGACAAAGAAGCGGCCGGACTGGCCTGCGACCATGCCCGAGGCAAAGACCGTAAAGCCGACCATGACCAGCGTCACCAGCGTAAGCGGAACGGACAGAATGATCATCGCGACAAGGACGCTGACGATCGTGACCGCGCTGTTCACGAACTGGGGGATCGACTGGGAGATCATCTGGCGAAGCGTGTCGACGTCGTTCGTGTAGATCGACATGATGTCGCCGTGGCTGTGGCGGTCGAAATACCGGATCGGCAGGCTCTGCATATGCTCAAACATCTGCTTTCTCACCTTGAGCAGGGTTCCCTGGCCGATATAGACCATGAGCTTCTGCTGGGTGAAGGAGGCGATGATGCCGATCGCATAGAAAACGGCGACCCGGCTCATGGCTCCGAGGAGCGGCCCGTAATCGACGTTCGGCTGCCCGATCATCGGCATGATGTAGTTGTCGATCAGGGTCTGAGTGAACATGGTTCCCCGGACATTGGCGAGAACCGATACAAAGATGCAGATGATGACCAGCACGTACTGGAAGCCGTACTCCTTCATGACGTAGGCGAAGAGCCTCTTGAAAATGGCCCCGCCGTTCTCAACCCTCACCTTGACGCCCCGCATCTGTCCGCGGCCCGCCCTGGCTTTCTGGAGCTCGTCGGCGGTCATCTCGACCTTGCCGCCTTTTTTCTCCTTTTTGTCGGCCTCCTTCATTTCTTTCAGAGTTTTTTCCTTATTATTAAGCTCTGCCATCAGTTCTCACCTCCCTTCTTCATATCGAAGTCTCCGCCGCCTGCGGTCTGCGTCTCGTGGACCTCTCGGTAAATGGTGTTGTTCTTAAGAAGCTCCGCCGGCGCATCGAAGCCGGAGATGCGGCCCTCCTCCATGACGATGACGCGGTCTGCATTTTCAACGGAGGAAATGCGCTGCGCGATGATGATCTTGGTCGTACCCGGGATGAACTCCTGCATGGCCTTCCGGATCTTCGCGTCCGTCGCGGTGTCGACCGCCGAGGTCGAGTCGTCCAGTATAAGGATCTTCGGCTTCTTAAGGAGTGCCCTGGCGATACAGAGCCTCTGGCGCTGGCCGCCGGAGACGTTCGTGCCGCCCTGCTCGATCCAGGTGTTGTACCCGTCGGGCAGGCGCTCGATGAACTCGTCGGCGCAGGCCATCCGGCAGGCCTCCCTGCACTCCTCCTCCGTGGCATTTTTATTGCCCCAGCGGAGGTTGTCGAGGATCGTGCCGGAGAAGAGGACATTTTTCTGGAGAACGACCGCGACCTGGTCGCGCAGTGTCGGGAGGTCATACTCGCGCACGTTGTGTCCGCCGACCACGACCTCACCCTCCTGCACGTCGTAGAGACGCGAGAGCAGGTTCACCAGCGAGGACTTTGCGGAGCCCGTGCCGCCGATGACGCCGATCGTCTCACCCGATTTGATATGAAGATCTATGTCGTGGAGGACCCAGTCGCCGCCGCCCTGGCGGTAGGAGAAATTCACGTGGTTGAAATCGATGCTGCCGTCCGGAACTTCCGTGATGCCGTTCTCGGGATTCGCGATGTCGGTAGTCTCGTTCAGAACCTCGGCGATACGCTCGATCGCGGCCGAGGACATCGTGATCATGATGAAGACCATGCCGAGCATCATAAGGGACATGAGGATATTCATGCAGTAGGCCAGGAGGCTGGTCAGGTTGCCGGTGGTGAGCTCGTTCTGGATGATCATGTGGGCGCCGACCCAGGAGATGAGCAGAATGACCGCATAGACGGTTCCCTGCATGACCGGCATGTTGATGATGACGTTGTTCTCTGCCCTGACGAAGAGGTTGTAGACATTTTCCGCGGCTTTCGCGAACTTGTCATTTTCATACTCCTCGCGGACATAGGCCTTGACGACGCGGATCGCGTTGACGTTTTCCTGCACGCTCTCGTTCAGGGCATCGTACTGCTTGAAGACCTTCTGGAAATAGGAAGTCGCCCGCTTCATGATAAAGAAGAGGAAGATCGCGAGCAGGATGACCGCGCCGAGATAGATCGAGGCGATCCTCGCGTTGATGATGAATGCCATGGTCATCGCGACGATCATGGAGAACGGGGCTCTGACGAACATGCGGAGCATCATCTGGTAGGCGTTCTGCACGTTGGTGACGTCCGTTGTCAGGCGCGTGACCAGGCCGGATGTCGAGAACCGGTCGATATTGGAAAATGAAAACGTCTCGATATTCGTGAACATGGCTCTCCGGAGGTTCCTCGCAAAGCCGGTCGACGCCTTCGCGCCGTAGACGCCGCCCATGACGCCGAAGAAGAGCCCGGTAAGGGCGAGTATCAGCATGCCCCCGCCGACGAGCAGGATATGCTTCATATCCCCCTTGTTGATGCCGTTGTCGATGATGGAAGCCATGAGAAGAGGAATCAGGGTCTCAACGACAACCTCTCCGATCATCATGATCGGAGTCAGGACGGAGGGCGTCCTGAACTCTCCGATCTCCCGCATCACTCTCTTCACGGCCTCGCCGGTCGAAATTTTTTTCTCCATGTGTCTACCTCATACTCGCTTCGTCGGACAGGCGGGCTTTCCCGCGTCCGCAGATATCAAACCTATTCAATCATAGCACACAAAAGCCGCCCGTGCATCATACAAAAGAGAGATTTTGATTGCATTTTTGTGCGCTCCGTTGTATGATAGCGGGGTGACAGAACCGATGCACGCAAGCTGCCGGCATCCGCCAAGGAAGGCGGGACCCGGTGTCTTTGTGTGCGTCTTCTATTTTCCGCAAGGAGGAACCATTCATGAATCTGATACTCCCCGACAACTACGACTCTCACATGACAGTCCGTGAGACCCAGAACGCGATCAAATATATACGCGACGTCTTTCAGAAGGAATTCGGCCGGGAAATGAACCTCGAACGCATCTCCGCGCCTCTCTTCGTCGACCAGGCCTCCGGTCTCAACGACAACTTAAACGGCATCGAGCGCCCGGTTCAGTTCGACATGAAGTCTCTTCCGGGCGCCACCTTCGAGGTTGTCCAGTCGCTCGCGAAATGGAAGCGCTTCGCGCTCGGAAAATACGGCTTTAAGCCGGGCGAAGGCCTCTACACCAACATGAACGCGATCCGCCGCGACGAGGATCTCGACAATCTCCACTCCTCCTACGTGGACCAGTGGGACTGGGAGATGGTCGTCCGCCGCGAAGACCGGACTCCGATGGTTCTCCACGAGGTCGTGAGAAAGATTTTCAAGATCATCAAGCACATGGAGCATGAGGTCTGGTACAAGTGGCCGGACGCCGTCTACCATCTGCCGGACGAGATCTTCTTCATCACCTCCGACGAGCTGGAGGCCCTCTATCCGGACCTCACCCGCAAGGAGCGGGAGAACCGCATCTGCCATGAGAAGGGCGCCGTCTTCATCGAGAAGATCGGCTGGCCGCTCGCGGACGGCAAGCCCCATGACGGCCGCGCCCCGGACTACGACGACTGGAACTTAAACGGCGACATCCTCTTCTGGTTCGAGCCGCTTCAGTGTGCTCTCGAGATCTCCTCCATGGGCATCCGCGTGAGCGAGGAGTCCATGATCAAGCAGCTCACGGCTGCAAACTGCATGAACCGGACGGTTCTTCCCTACCACAGGATGCTCCTTGAGGGCAAGCTGCCCTACTCGATCGGCGGCGGCATCGGCCAGTCAAGGCTCTGCATGCTCCTCCTCGGCCGCGTCCATATCGGCGAGGTCCAGGCTTCGGTCTGGCCCGAGGAGATGAAGGAGGCGTGCGCGGCGAAAAATGTAATTCTTCTCTGATATAAAAAGACGTGTGTCAACGCTGACACACGTCCTTTTTTATATCTGCGACAGCACGATCGCCGCAAACATCAGCGCGCAGCCGCAAAGCTCCAGGGGCGTCAGCGTCTGCTTCAGTATGATCCAGCCCGCCAGCGCGGAAAACACGCTCTCAAGGCTCATCGCAATGCTCGCGACGGTCGGATCCAGCTTCTTCTGGGCCACGATCTGCAGCGTGAAGGCCACGCCGCTCGACATGACGCCGGCGTAGAGGATCGAGAAAAGCGCCAGGCGGAAGGCCGCAGCGTCAAACGGCTCAAGAAACAGCATGAAGATCGTCGAGAGAACGGCCTCCACGAGAAACTGAAGGCAGGAGAGCCGCACGGTGTCCACCCGCGGCGAATAGTAATTGACCGCCATGATCTGCACGCCGAAGAGGAATGCGCAGAGAAGCATCAGGGCATCCGCCCGGTTCAGCGAAAAGCTGCCGGTCATGCAAAGAAAGTACAATCCGACGACGGCGAGCATGACGCAGCCCCAGATCTTTTTCCCCACCTTCTTCCCGAAAAATACAGAGAGGATCGGCACGATCACGACGTACTGGGCCGTGATAAAGCCCGCCTTTGCGGTGGTTGTCCCGGAGATGCCTGCCTGCTGGGACAGAGCCGCCAGAAAGAGCGCCGTCCCGGTGACCGCTCCCCCCGCAAGAAGCGTTTTCAGCTGGGTTTTGTTCTTGGGCTTTTCATTTTCCCCGGTGTGAGAAAGAAGAAACCTGTCCCGCACCATGATCACGGGGATGAGGAACGCGGCCCCGATCCAGCTCCTTGCCATGAGGAACGTGAGCGGCCCCACGTACTCCGCCCCCACGCTCTGCGCGACAAAGGCCGTGCCCCAGATCGCGGCCGCAAGCACGAGGAGCAGCAGGGGAATAATCTGTGTCTTTTTGCTGCCTTCAGCTGTCATATTCCATAAATTCCTTTCAGAGATTCGTCTACTATAGCATATAAAAAGATTCATTTCCACTGAAAATACATTATAAATAAGAGGACATGCCGCCCTCCCCTGTGGTATACTGTCCGGCAGAACACTCTTGAATGAAGGAGGTTTTATATGGATACCCGCTTCATAAGAACTCAGATGCTGCTCGGGGAGGACGCCATGGAGCGCCTTGCCACATCCCGCGTCGCCGTCTTCGGCCTCGGCGGCGTCGGCGGCCATGTCGTCGAGGCCCTCGCGCGGACCGGCATCGGCGCCCTTGATCTTATCGACAACGACACGGTCGCCCTCTCCAACCTGAACCGCCAGATCATTGCGACCGAAAACACGCTCGGCGAATTAAAGACGGAAGCGGCAAAAGCCCGCGTTCTCTCCGTCAATCCCAACTGCCGGGTGACCCTGCACAACTGTTTCTTCCTTCCCGAAAATGCAGACACCTTCGATTTCTCCGCCTTCGACTATGTCGTCGACGCGATCGACACGGTTTCCGGAAAGCTCGCGATCATCGAAAAAGCCCTTGCGGCCGGCGTGCCGGTCATCTCCTCCATGGGAACCGGCAACAAGCTGAATCCGGCCATGCTTACGGTCTCCGACATCAGCGAGACTTCCTACGATCCTCTCGCCCGCGTCATGCGGCGGGAGCT
>ONHA01000023.1:40583-43852 GCA_900317515.1 uncultured Eubacteriales bacterium | reverse complement strand
ACATTTTTAGGGTAAAGCTCATGTAGATAATATCACTCTTTTTACAATTTATCAATATCAATCCGTTAACAAATTTATAATTCCATAATATTTTGAGCACATCATTTGTCATCTTCCTCTAAAAAAACAGGTACGCAGCAATTCATACTGCGTACCTGTTTTGCAGGATTTTGTGCATCAGACCAACGTATTTAACTATTAAGTCATACGTCTTCGGAAAACCAGAACAAAGCCTTTCGCTTAATAATCGGTCAGCCTCGCCTAAAGTGCGTCACAATACAGGTTCAGCTTCTGTCTTACTTAACTCCCAATTATGTAAACGAAGTAACAAATTATGGAACTTAAAGTGCTTCTAACTGTGCTTATAAGAATAACAAGAGATTATAACGATCCAATCTTCGAGAGTGGCCAGACCCGGAATACGATCTTCCCGACCACCTGCTCCTCCGCAACGCAGCCGACCGCCGTGTTGCGGGAATCCACCGAGGAGACCCGGTTGTCCCCCATGACGAAGATACGCTCATCGGGGACCTGATACGGCAGTGTGATGTTGCAGTCGCCGAAAGCCTTCTCCTTCAGGAACGGCTCGTCAACCAACACGTTGTTGACGTAGACGTTGCCTTCGGTATCTATGTCGATCCAGTCGCCCGCCTGGCCGATCACGCGCTTCACAAGGATCTTGTTATTGTAGTAAAATGCAATAACGTCACCTGTTTCAAATGTGCCCGTCTTTACGGATACCACGATATCGCCTTCATCCAGCGTATCGTTCATGGATCTGCCGTAGATACGGAGCACCGGCATAACCAGGACCGCGACCAGGATCGCGATGGCCGCCACGACAACGAGCGTGAAGATCGTGCTTCTCATCGTCAGTGCGAACCGCTTCTGGTAACGCATGCGGTCAAGTTCTTTTTCGACAGCCTGGCTGGTGATCGTTTTTACTTCTTTTTTAGCCTCAAAAACTTCTTTGGTCTCTTTCAAACCGTTCACACCCTTCTCAAGCTATAGAAATTCATAATCGGACTTAGTATAACACTGTTGTTTTAATATTTCAATCTTTTCAAGGGAATTTTAGTAAATTTGGCAAAAATGTAACAGGGCGCTTTGGCGAAGCACCAGAAACCTCCGGGCAAAGAAAAGCCCGGCGAAGCGTCAGCTCCGTCGGGCTCTAAATGGCACATTCAAAATTAAAGCTTTTTTATTAATGCGGATTTTTGGAAAAAGGCAATACCGTAGCATATTATTTTCTCATATCCCGTCTCTATCTTTTTGGCATATCCCTTTTCCACAATCTGCTTTAATGCCTCATCACACGCCGCTCCCATCTTTGCCGCACTGTCTGCCTTCTTAACTTCGATGATCAGGACTCGTCTATTCTTACGGTCTTTGGCACGGATATCAAACCTGCCAAGCCCGCTCTCTTTATTGGAATCTACCGAGTAACCAAGCCCGACAAATAAGCCGGCCATAAAAGCGTGATAATAATCCTCATGATAATCATGATAGCTGATGGTATCCCACAGAAAATCGTTGAGTTGTTTTACGGCTCCTTCGATATCTTCGCCCCAGAATGCTGCCATAAGTTCTTTCTGCCTGCTGTTATCCAGAGTGTCCGTAAACTGTTTCACAACGGCATCTTCAAATATCCCTTCAATTTCAGCATTGGGGATCTTCAGAGCTACCGTCTGCCCCCTGGATGAGGGATCGGCCTTTGTCAGATATCCCGTCATCAGGAGAATGCTCCACAGATTTTGCTCAGACTCATGCAATGTATCATATGTCAATTCGTCAGAAACAGTCACTGTAATAGTGCCTTTATTCATTATCGTTTCGAACTTATCGGTAATGCCCCAGTCAGAGTGATTGACAAAGTCCCTGATTACACTGTTGCTGCTGGTATTCCGCCAATAGTTTTTCGGTCCGGCGTTCCGATCATATAAAAGCGCTGAGATGTAACTCGCCGCATCCCATGGACAATAAACAGGCGTGTTGCCGATCACATAGCCGTCATACCATTTCCGGATGATATCCGCTTTATCTGTGAGGCCCGTCGCAGCCAGCATCTCGTCCACTTCTCTCTGCGTAAATCCGAAATATCTGCTGAACCGATCATCCAGCACAGAATACGAGGCAAAATTGTTCGTACCTGTAAATATACTCTCCTTGGCGATCTTAAGACAGCCGGTAACCACCGCAAACTTCAGGTACTCGTTAGTTTTCAGCGCAAGACTGAGCATCCCCTTAACAACGTCAAGCATCTGCTCATAATAGCGGTTCTGGGCTGTATTCTTCTCGCTCGCCTTTGCCAACGGGACGTCATATTCGTCAACAAGCAGAATCACCGGCCTGCCATAT
This sequence comes from uncultured Eubacteriales bacterium, assembly GCA_900317515.1. Classification (GTDB taxonomy): domain Bacteria; phylum Bacillota; class Clostridia; order Lachnospirales; family Lachnospiraceae; genus Chordicoccus. The sequence goes on along the minus strand of ONHA01000023.1, from coordinate 41,494 downwards.
ACCGCCTTCATCATGCGCATAATGGTTTTGAGGCTCCCCTTTACATCTGACAGAGAACCTTTTTGATATCTGAGCCGCTCAAAGATTTCAAGGTCAGCGGAATCGACAGATGCATTGTTAAACAGAGAAACAACGTTTTTGCAGTAATCCGCCAAAACTGACTGCAGCTGCCCATATGCGCTCTCAAAATCCAGCCCATCTACATCCTTAAATGAAATAAAGAGCACCGGATACTGATTCATCCAGGATATGCAGAATTCCTTGTGTTTCGTTACATCCAGCCCTTCGAATACCGTCTTGCTGTCGCGGTTGATGTCGAAGAAGCTCTCCATCATGCTAAGACCCAGTGTCTTGCCAAACCTGCGCGGTCGTGTGAACAGCGTGACCTTGTTATCAGTCCTGCCAACGAGGTCATACAGAAGTTCCGTCTTATCCACATAGTAGAGGCCGGCTTTTCTGATTTCGTCAAAGCTCTCGTCTCCAACAGCGATTCTGATTGCCATATCCGGGCCTCCTTCCCATGAAATCCTATTCCTGAATACACAAATGTCCCGCCATTAAATGTACTGCACCTGATGCATCAATTATAACACTTGTGTCGAGCTTATACAAGGAATCCGGATTGTTCTGTCGGGCCTCCATTTTTTCACCCGGTGACGTCATAAAGCCGGTTCACCCAAACACCCCCACCGCCGGCACCAGAAGCAGCGCAAACACCACCCCCATAAGCAGCAGCATCGGAAATATCATCTTCGTCTCCGCCTCCTCGCCGAGGACGCGGGCGGCCTTCCTGCGCTCCTCGAACGCCTCCGCCTCGGACATCGCAAGAAGCCGGACCGCCTCATCGGTCCCCTTCCGGACCCCGCCGAGGAGGAGCAGGCCCATCGTGCGGTACTCGCGGACGGGGGCAT
>ONHA01000023.1:0-40577 GCA_900317515.1 uncultured Eubacteriales bacterium | reverse complement strand
CGCCGGTAATCCGCGGCGATCTTCTCAAATGCCCCCCGGATGCTCATCCCCGCCTTAAGGAGGAGCAGGACCTTGCCCACGACGAGCGGATAGTCCCGCGAGAGCGCCTCCCGCCTCCTTCGTTCCGCCTCCCGGTCGGAGGACTGTTTCGCAAATAAAAACACAACCGCGATGACCCCGCCGAGAAATAAAAATATAAGCCCGTCCCCGGAATCCCTCCCGGACCACTCGGCTGCCTGCCCGTCGACGCTTCCGGGCAAAAGGAGCCTGTCGGAGGAGACATTCTGGCCCTTCTCCGCGCTCACGCGGGAGAGGCGCGCAAGACGTTCCGCCTTTGTCTCCTCGCGGGGAAAGACGGTCAGGGAAATTTCTTCCGTCCGGACCGTCACATCCGCATCCGTTTTCCGATTTATGTCAACTTCTCCGTCAAAAAAGAGGTCCGCCGTGACCGTGACGGCCGCCCCCTCCATGGGGATGTCTTCCCCGAGCCGGCCTTCCCAGTCGATAAGCTCCGGGTCAGACGTCTGGAAAATGACCGATACCGGAAGATCCGGCAGCCGGTCGAAAAATACAAGATCTCCGCTCACATGAGCCGCCTCCTGCCCGCCCAGCATGGTCTCCCGGACTGCCTCAGCCGCCTCCGAGAGGATCGCCTCGACCTCGGAGGCCGTATACCTGCAAGGCGCGACCTCGATCGCAACGTCGGCCTCCCCTTCGGCGGTCTTCACGTGGAGCTCCCTTGTGTAGGAAGCTCCGCCGTAATCCTCCCGCATGAGGTACCCGTCCCGCACGGTGTCGTCCAGGACCGAGGCCGCGGATAAGGCGGCGGCAAGGAAGTCGGCCGCAAGAAAAATAAAGAGCGCCGTGCGCACCGCAGCGTCCGGGAGGTTCATTTTTCCGAAGATGCGGCGGTTTAAGAGAGCGGCTGCGGCGGAAAATCCGCCCCTTGCCGCGGCAAACAGGCAAAGATACAAGGCCGGAACGATAAGATACGGGATAAATGTGCGCATGCTTTCACCTCATATTCTGATGTCGGCGATCTTCGTGCCCCAGTAAACGCCGAGAGCGTAAATGAAAAGGCAGGCCGTCATGACCACGGCCCCGAAGGCGGTCGTGTAGAGGATGTCAAAATACCCCGGGCTGGTCAGGCTCACGTAGAGAATGATCCCGGCCGGCATGATGCTCATGATCCGCTGCTCGTAGCGTTTCGCGGCGAGGGCGGCCTCGATCTCCCGCTCGGAATCGATCTTGGAGGCAATCTTCGAGGCGGCTTCCCGCATGATGGCGGCCATGTTGCCGCCGGACCGTCTTCCGGCCTCGAACACGGCCGAAAAATCCTCGACGTCCTCCACATGGGACCTTGCGGCAAAGTCGCTCATAAGCCTCTCAGGCGGCACAGAGAGCCTCATCTGAGCGGCCATATAGGCAAACTCCCTGGCGCAGTCCGTCTGCCCGCCCGGGCGCAGGGCGAGCTCCCGGGCGGCTTCGGGGATTGCATTTTCCACGGACATGCCTGCGCGCAGCGAGGCCGCGATGGAGGCGAGCGCCTCCCGGAAATCATTCCGGAGCATGAGCCGCCTCTCCCGCCTTGCTTCATTGATGTCGTACCGCACATAGAAGGCTGCCGGGACAAGAAGGAGGAAAAACACCCAGACCCGCCTGTAGAAGAGCATGTCGGCCGCCGCGGCCAGCAGAAGGCCTTTCAGTACGGAGTACGCAGTCCGCTTCCGCTCCGGGAGCGCCGTGTTATAATCGGGCAGGTTCATGTTTTTCCTCCAGTCTCTTAAGCTTGCGGGTATGTTTGAGGGGTTCCCGCGGGACAAGGATATCCCTGTCCTCGTCGTAGGAAAACAGTGTCCGAAGGCGCACTTCCTCCCCCTCGCAGCCGTCCGTCTCCGCGATCTCCGTGATCCTCCGGGCGCCGCCCCGCACGCGGGAGAGGTGCACCAGAATATCCACTCCCGAGGCGATCTGCCTTCGGATCGCGGGGATCGGCAGAGGAAATGCCATGAGCACCATGGTCTCAAGCCGCGGCACCATGTCCGCGCAGGAGTTTGCGTGGATGCTGGAGAGGGAGCCCTCGTGCCCCGTGTTGATCGCCTGCAGAAAATCAACGGCCTCCGCGCCGCGGACCTCGCCCACGATGATGCGGTCCGGCCGCATCCGGAGAGAGGATTTGACCAGGTCGCGGATCGTGATCTCTGCATTTTCCTCCATGTTTGCCTGCCGGGCTTCCAGGCGGACCAGGTTTTCGATGCCCCGGATCTGCAGCTCGGCGTTGTCCTCGATCGTGATCAGCCGCTCGCGGGGCGGGATGCAGCCGGCGAGGACATTTAAGAGCGTCGTCTTTCCGGCGGAGGTGCCTCCGCCGATGAGGATCGAGTAGCCCGCGCGGACCAGGTTCGTGAGGAACTCCGCTGCCTCGGCCGTCAGGGTCCCGTACTTAAGGAGGTCTGCCATGCCGATCGGCTCCCTCGGGAACCGCCGGATCGTCAGGATCGGGCCTCCTATGGAGGCGGGCGGCAGCACCGCGTTCACGCGGCTCCCGTCGGGGAGACGGGCGTCCGCGATCGGGGATTTCTCATTGACCGCCCGGTTGACCCGGCCGACGATCCGCCGGATCACGTCGAGAAGGCGCTCCTCCGAGCTGAAGCGCTTGGGGGATTTCTCGATGCGGCCGTTCTTTTCGATAAATATGGTCTCCGGACCGTTCACCATGATCTCTGTGACGTCCGGATCGTCGATGTAATCCTGCAGGACATCCAGCCGCCGCACCGCTGCGAAGAGCTCCCCCGCAAGGCGCGTGCGCTCGTCCATTGAAATGTAGTGCCGCTTGCTCTCCGAGAGGATAAGGTCGGTGATGTGTCCTCTGATCTCCGCGTCCGTGGCGTCGCCGAGTGCGGCGAGCTCGGCGGCCAGGGCTGCTTTCATGCGGTTTAGATCGGCCATTTTGAGCGCCTCCTTCGGGTTTTTATGCCTTAATTATAAAAAAAGATCAGGAATTCGTGCAACCCGGCAAGGTTGCCAAATTCCTGATGGATTTATTTTTCAAGATAACCAAAGAAGGGGTTATTTGTAACTATTCAGCACCCCGGGAAAGAGACCGTCTTGCAGGTCGGGACGCTTGCGTTCCGACCAAAAACGGTTCTCTTTTCCGGGGCGGGCAAGGCGCGAAGCGCCTCTGACCCGCCACATGAGCGAGCCGCGTAGCGGCTGCGAATGAGGGTGCTGAATAGTTACGTTTCTTTCATTTTATAAGCCGGCATGAGACGCAGCTTGTGGAGGTTTAAGCGGTGCATCCGGTCGATTTTCGCCCTGATCGCCTCGTCCGGACACTCGCCGGTCAGGATATAGCGGTCGAGTGTCGCGTAGGTGAAGCCGATCTTGTCCTCGTCGGACATGCCCGAGAGGCCGTCGGAGGGCGTCTTCTTCGTGAGGCGCTCCGGGAGGCCCAGGACCTCGCCGATCTGGATCACCTCGTGGACCAGGAGGTTCGAGAGGATCGTGAAATCGCCGGCCGCATCGCCGTACTTGGTGGAGTAGCCGATGTAGTCTTCCGACCGGTTGCAGGTGTTCGCGACGCGGCCGCCGTTCGGGAGAGCCTGCGCGATAGCGTAGAGCGTGCTCATGCGGAGACGCGGTGCGAGGTTGATCTCGGAGTCGCGGGACATTTTCGAGGTTCCGGGGACACCGCCCGTGGCCAGCGCCTCGTTGATCGCCGCGGACATGCCGTTAAAGCCGTCCATGATGTTGACCGTGACGTGCGGGATCCCGAGCAGGTTGACGATCTCCTCGGAGTCGGCGATGTCGGGCTGGATGCCGTTCGGCATGAGGACGCCGACGACACGGTCGCGTCCGAGCGCCTCGGTGAGGAGCGCCGCGACGACGCTCGAGTCCTTGCCGCCGGAGATGCCGACGACGGCGCTCGCGGTCGGGCCGTTCTCCGCAAAATATTCACGTATCCAGGCGACGATCTCATCTTTTATTTTCTTCGGATCAGTTAACATAATTTATCCCTCATTTGACTTTTCCGGCGGTTTCCGCCTGTTCGACAGCTGTTACGCAAAGTATACCATCTTTTTCCTTAAAATGCACCTCATACTCCGCAAAATGAAGCCCGTAAACCGCCTCCGGCTTCTTCTCGTAGCTCCCCCTGGGGTCGAGCTCGAGGATCTTTTGGAGTGCGGTGCGGTGTTCGGGTTTTATTTTAGAGAGGAGGGGTTCGGGGAAATGGACCCCGACCCGATCGGTTTTGTGCACATCGGAGAAGCCGCCCCCGGCCTCCGGGTGCATGTCCGAGTAGGGCACGTAGGGCTTTATGTCGTAGATGGGGGTCCCATCGAGGAGGTCCGCGCCGGATACGACAAGGACGGTCCCGTCTTTCGCGTCGGGTTTCATTTCAAGGAGCCTCACCGAGGAGAGCCCGAGGCCGTTCGGCCGGTAGGGGGACCTCGTCGCGAAGACGCCGCGCTTCTCCCCGCCGAGCTTCGGGGGCTTTACGGAGGCCCGGAAGACGCCATCTGCGACTTCGGAGAACCCCCAGATGAGCCAGATGTGGGAGAATTCGGCGAGCCCCTTCAGGGCGTCCGGGTTCCGGTATTTCGGCTCGAACACGATCTCGGCGACCGCCTCCGGCACGAGCCCGCTCTGCCGCGGGATCCCGAATTTCTCCTTGTAGGGCGACCTTATGTGCGCGATGGGGGTGATGGTTTTTTCGTGCATGCTGCTCCTTTCAACGTTTGGGGACGGTTCTCCGCGGTGGAGAACCGTCCCCATCCGCGAAGAACCGTCCCCTCATCTGCGCTTTAAAGCCTTAAAGGCCATCGGATAGACACCCAGCAGCAGGAACACCACCACCGCGTACCGAACAGTCCGCATCACTTCGGCAGCCGGAAAGACCCTCTTGAGGACCGTATTGCACAGAACGTAGATGACGCCCCCGCCGAGGAGCCGAAGGGTGATCTCAAGCGGCTTCCTTGTATTCTCGAAATTGACAAACCTCTCCTCAAACTTCACCGCGAGCACAAACCCGACAAGCAGCCCGAGCGCCGCGAAATAATCCTCGCTCCTGCAGTACAGAAGCCCCGGCAGCGCTGTCGCGATGAGGATCCCGTAGAAGAGGTTTTCATTTTGCAGCTTCTTCTTGAACCAGGGCAGGAAAAACACGACAAAGAGGCCGAGCGCCCACCCGCAGATCACGTCCGTCGGAAAATGCGCCCCCACCGCAACCCGCGAAAACCCGACCGCGAGCATGATGAGGGCGGCCGCGACCCGGGCGGCCGTACTGTCTTTAAGACGCGCAAGGCCTCCGTAGACCGAGGCCGCATTGGTCGAGTGGCCGCTGGGAAATGAAAACCCCTGCGCCGCCACATCATACTTGTCGGCCCCCGGCGCGATCAGCCGGTAGAGGTCGATATTTTCATTATCCATGAAAGGTCGCCGGCGGCAGAAAACATTCTTGATCATCGGATTCCAGAGAACACCGATGATGGCGATCTCGCCGATGTATTTTCCGGCTTTCTTGTCCAGCCCCCAGTAAAAGAGCCCCAGGATCAGTATGAGGGCGACCTCCTCACCGAAAACTGAAAGCTGCGAGACGGCGGTCATGAGCCACGCGGGCATGACGCGCTGCAGCGTCTCCATGAGAGCGATTTCCCAACCGAAGAAAAATATGTTTCCCATACATCATCCTTTCATCAGGGCGAGGACGATCTCCGCGCACTTTTCCATCTCCTGCATGCTGGCGTACTCGTAGCGCCCGTGGTAGTTGTAGCCGCCGGTGCAGAGGTTCGGGCAGGGGATTCCCATAAATGAGAGACGCGCCCCGTCCGTGCCGCCGCGGATCGGATTCTCGATCGGGGTGATGCCGAGCTCGGCCATGACGCGCCTTGCATTTTCCACAAGCTCCATGTGGTCGCGGAGCACCTCGATCATGTTGTAGTAGCTGTCGCCCATCGCAAGCGTAAATGTGCCCTCGCCGTACTTCCCGTTGAGAAATGCAGTGATCCGCTCGAGGGTCTCTTTGCGGGCCTCGAATTTCGCGCGGTCGTGGTCGCGGATGATGTATTTGAGCGTCGCGGAGTCGATGCTGCCCGAGATCTCCCCGAGCATGTAGAAGCCCTCGCGGCCCTCCGTGTGCTCCGGCCGCTCCGCTGCCGGGAGCAGGGAGTTGAACTCGATGGCGAGGAGGGAGGCATTTTTCATGAGGTTCTTGGCGCTTCCCGGGTGCACGGAGGTGCCGCGGACCGTGACGGTCGCCCAGGCGGCGTTGAAGCACTCGTATTCGAGCTCGCCGAGCTTGCCGCCGTCGACGGTGTAGGCTTCCTTTGCACCGAATTTCTCAAGGTCGATGTGGTCGACGCCCGCGCCGATCTCCTCGTCGGGGGTGAAGCAGACGCGGATCTTACGGTGTTTGATATCCGGGTGCCCGGCGAGGTATCTGAGCGCGAACATGATCTCGGCGACGCCGGCCTTGTCGTCGGCCCCGAGGAGAGTCGTCCCGTCGGTCGCGATGAGGTCCTCGCCGAGGTGGTTATTGAGTTCCGGGAACATCCCGGGCTTAAGGAGCGAGTCGTTTCCGTCGTAGTTTTTGATGATGCGCGGCTTCACATCCTTGCCCGAGACGGCGGGCGAGGTGTCCATGTGGGCGATGAAGCCGAGCGCCTCCCCGTATCCCGGGAGCCCGCCGTAGACGTAGCAGTGGTCCTCGTCGTAGTATACGTCCTCGGCGCCGAGGGCCGTGAGCTCCTCATAGAGGACCTTCGCGAGGTCGTGCTGGGTGGGTGTCGAGGGGCTGGTTCCGGACTCCTCCGAGGAGGTTGTCTCGATTTTTACGTATCGCATGAAGCGGTCAAAGAGGTCATCAAAGTTATCAGGCATAATCCGTTTGTTCTCCTATCTTCAGTGTTGCTTACTATTCTAACAGGGTTCGCCCGGGATTTCAACGTTTAGGGACGGTTCTTCGCGGATGGGGACGGTTCTCCGCCGAGGGGGACGGTTCTCCTCTGCGGAGAACCGTCCCCCTCGGCGGAGAACCGTCCCCATCCGTCGAACTACAGCGACCGCACCGCAAGGCACCGGATCGCATTCAAAACACAGATCACCATGACCCCGACATCCGCGAAGATCGCGAGCCACATGTTCGCGACGCCGAGCGCGCCGAGCACCAGGCAGATGAGCTTCACCCCGATCGCAAACACGATATTCTCCTTCACGATCCTGAGGCACTTCTTCGCGATCCGGATCGCCTTCGCAATCTTCCCCGGATCGTCGTCCATCAGGACCACATCCGCCGCCTCGATCGCCGCATCGCTCCCGAGCGCACCCATCGCGATCCCGATATCCGCCCGGGAGAGAACCGGAGCGTCGTTGATCCCGTCGCCGACGAAGGCCACCCGGGCCTTCGGCCCGCTCTCCCCGATCAGCTCCTCGACCGCCTTAACCTTGTCCGCAGGCAGCAGCTCCGCCCGGTACTCGTCGATCCCGACCTTAGATGCGACCGCGCGGGCCACCGACTCCTTGTCACCGGTCAGCATGACCGCCCGTCTCACGCCTGCTGCCTTGAGTGCGCGAATCGCAGCCTCCGAGCCCTCCTTGATCTCATCCGCAATCACGATATGGCCCGCATAGACCCCGTCAACCGCCAGATGGACGATCGTCCCCTCGGAGTGACACTCCTCCGCGGCGACCCCGAGCTCTCTCATGAGCTTCAGATTGCCCGCGCCGACTCTGTGTCCGTCGACCTCCGCGATGACGCCCGCGCCTGAGATCTCCCGGACATCCGTCACGCGAGATTTATCGATCTCCTTCCCATAGGCCGCCGCGATGCTGCGGCTGATCGGATGGCTCGAGTGGGACTCCGCGAGCGCTGCGAGTTCGAGGAGCTTTTCATTTTCCATGGTCGTGTGGTGGATGCCCGTCACCGCAAAATTGCCCTTCGTGATCGTTCCGGTCTTGTCAAATGCAGCCACCGCCACCTCCGACAGCGTCTCCATAAAATTCGAGCCCTTGATCAGGATTCCGTTCGCGGACGCGCCGCCGATACCGCCGAAGAAGGACAGCGGGATCGAGACCACGATCGCGCACGGGCAGCTGATGACCAGGAACGTCAGAGCTCTGTAGATCCAGTCCCCGAAATCCGGAGCCATCCCCATGATGAGCCGGACAGCCGGCGGAACGAGCGCCAGCGCCAGCGCACTGCAGCAGACCGCCGGCGTGTAAATGCGGGCGAATTTCGTAATGAACTGCTCCGACTTCGACTTGCGGGAGCTCGCGTTCTCGACGAGATCCAGGATCTTCGATGCGGTGGATTCCTCGAATTCGCGCGTCGTCCTCACCTTGATCATGCCGGACATGTTGACGCAGCCCGAGATTACCTCGTCGCCGACCCCCGCATCCCGCGGCAGACTCTCGCCCGTGAGCGCGGCCGTATTCAGCGTTGTGGACCCGAAGGTCACGACGCCGTCGATCGGAATCTTCTCGCCCGGCTCGACAACAATGATGCTGCCGACCTCCACGTCGTCCGGGTCGACCCGCTCGGTCTCGCCGTCCTCATTTTCCAGATTCGCGTAATCCGGCCGGATGTCCATGAGCTCGGAGATATTTTTCCGGCTCTTTCCGACCGCGTAGCTCTGGAAGAGCTCCCCGATCTGGTAGAACCACATGACGGCGACGCCCTCCGTGTACTCGCCGAGCGCCATCGCGCCGATGGTCGCGACCGCCATCAGGAAATGCTCGTCAAACACCTGCTTATTCCGGATCCCCTTGAAGGCTTTCCGAAGGATATCGTACCCGACCGTGAGGTAGGGAATGAGGAACAGCAGGAACCGAACCACCGGATACTGCTTAAGGGGCAGCAGCGCGAGCACGATCATGCACACGCCGGCGATAATCACCCTCAGAAGAAGATTTTTTTGTTTTTTCGTCATTTTACGCCTCTTTTCGAAAAATGAAAACCAGCCGGCACCCGTGCGCGGCTGGTCTCTCGTCCCATCAAAGGAAGATCTCGCAGTCGTCCTCAACGACCTTGCAGTTCTTCACAACCTCCTGCATCACTGCGTCAACATCCGCGCCGTCCTCAAATTCGACTTTCATCTTGAGCACCATGAAGTTGACGGTTGCATCCTTCACACCCTCTGTATTCTTCGTCGCCTCCTCCATCTTGTTGGCGCAGTTGGCACAGTCGACGTCGATCTTGTATGTTTTTTTCATTTTTTAAATCCTCCGAAGCTATGATTATATGAATACTTGTTCATATGTTTGATTTTATTATACCCCCCGGAACACGTCTGTCAAGGGGGTATTTACATATTTTATATCATTCTTCGATGTGCTCAAGTCCGACGTTGATGATCGTCGCGACGTGCTCGTCATCCAGCGAGTAAAATACCTGCTTGCCGTCGCGCCGGCTCTTCACCAGCTTCGCCTGCTTCAGGATCCTCAGCTGGTGGGACACCGCCGACTGGGTCATGTGAAGGCTTTCGGCGATGTCGCACACACAGACCTCCGCCTCAAAAAGTGCGAACAGGATCTTGATGCGCGTCGAATCCCCGAACACTTTAAAGAGCTCCGCGAGATCGTAGAGGAGATCTTCCGGCGGCATTTTTTCATTTACGGTGCGAATCAGATCCTCGTGGATCTCCGTTACTTCGCAGTGTTCAACTTCCCCGAGAGCCATATCTTATCCCTCCTGTGCTAAAAAATATCATCTTCCGCTCTTAAAAATATACCGGTAAATCTCATCCGCCAGCTTGTCCGTGTCAAGTTCCGGGTCAGCGCAGCGCTCATAGAGGAGGCCGCCCAGACCGTAGGCGATAAACGCCGCCCTGATTTCCAGCTCCTCTATCTCCGCGTCCCTCATGTACCATGCAAGGTGCGCACTGACAATGCTGTAGAGACTGTCATGATAATACCGTTTTATGCGCAGATGGCTTTTGGACTGAATGAGATTCCTCAAAAGATCATACTGATCCCTGTAGCTCCTCGTGAGAAAGCGGATGGCCTCGACCGGATCCCTGATCTCCGTGCATTTCTGCCGCAGATAATCAAGCATTCCCTCTGCGGAGTACAGAAGAGCCGACTCAATATTTTCAAAATAATAATAAAATGCCTGCCTCGAGATCCCGCACTGCTTCGCGACATCACAGACGGTGATCTCATCCAAGTTGCGTGTCCGCAGCATCTGAACGCAGGTCTTTGCAATCTTATCTTTCAAGGCCAATCCCCCGGTAACAGTATTTTATCGCTATCATACAGGATATTCCCAAAAAATTCAATCCGCCCCGGCCCGTGCCTCCCGGCTGAACCGCTTCCTGTATTTTCTCGGGCTTACGCCTTTTCGCGCCGAGAACATTTTCGAATAATAATTCGGGTCGGAGAAACCGGACATGAGGGCGATCTCCGTCACGGAGAGGTCCGTATCCGCCAGGCTCTCGATCGACCGGTCGATTCTGTAATTGTTCAGGTACTCGATGATCGTCATGTTCATGTAGCGCTTGAAGAGCCGGCAGCACTCGCTCTCGCACAGCAGCACCTCCTCCGAGATGCCTGAAAGGCGCACATTTTCCGCGTAGTGCTGCTCGATATAATCCAGCATTTTCTTGACCCGCTCATATTCCATTCTCCCGTGCGGGGCATCCTTCGAGTCGGCCGGCATCCGGCGGTAGACGACCTCCCAGATCCTGGACAGGGTCTCCCTCACCGCGATCTCGTAAAATACAGGTCTTGCGGCGTCCAGTGCGGACAGCTTCTCCACGAGGCTCCGCACATACGGAAGGTCTTGGTCATTTTCCGAAAAATGAAGAGCCTGGAACGCAAAATTCATCAGCACCGGCTCCGCATAGCGGCGATAGACCACACTCTCCTGGCTTCCGTACACGAGGCGCGGGTGAAACGTGACCGACGTGTAGACACAATCCCTCTCACCGTCCATCGTACCGGAGTGGAGGACGTTCGTGTTCGAGACCAGCACCTCGCCCTTCTTAAACAGAAGCACCTCCCGGTTCACCTTGTAGAGCATCTGCCCTTCCGTCGCCAGCGTGATCTCGATCTCCGGGTGCCAGTGCGTAAAAAATGATCCCGACACATAGTCCCCCAGGCGCTCGTAGGAGACAAGAAACGGAAAGTCCTCGCTTCCGTGTTCCTTCAGCTCCTTCTTATCGCGGCCGACCTCGATCTGCTTAAGGTTTGTATTTGCCATATTCCCTCCGCGGATACAGGATTTTCCATAATTATCCCCGATTATCCGCACTTTTGCAAGTATTCACCGCAAAATTTTCCTTTTTTTCCGTGTGAATCTCAAGGATTTTTCAGCCTCTTCTGTTATAATGGGATACATACAGTTGTCAATCATATAATCAAATGCAAAAGGAGGTCAGCCTTAATGAATATCCCGTCAAATGAAACCTTAAGCCGCGTCTATGGTGAAACAGAAAAGTCTTCCGCCCGCTATGCGGACCTCGCCGAAAAGTTTGAGGCGCAGTACGGCCACAAGGAAGCCGCGTTCTTCACCGCGCCCGGCCGCACCGAGATCATCGGCAACCACACCGACCACAACGGCGGCCTGGTTCTCGCCGGCAGCATCACGCTGGACACGATCGGCGCCGCCGCAAAGACGGACACCGGCCTTGTCCGCATCCTCTCCGAGGGCTACCGCGAGCTGATCATCGACATAAATGACCTCGGCGGCATCAAGAAGGGCAAGGGAACGACCGCCCTCGTCGCCGGCATGATCGAGTATGTCCTCCGTACCGGCCACAAGATCGGCGGTTTTGACTGCTACGCAAAGACAAATGTCATCCCCGCAGCCGGCGTCAGCTCCTCCGCATCCTTCGAGATGCTTGTGATGGCGATCATTAACGATTTCTTCAACGACGGCGCGCTCACCTGCGCCGATTACGCGAAGGCCGGCCAGTATGCTGAAAATAAATGGTGGTTCAAGTCCTCCGGACTCATGGACCAGATGGCCTGCGCGGTCGGCGGCCCGATCATGCTTTCCTTCAGGGATCCGGATCCGGTCTACGAGAAGGTGAGCTTTTCATTTGCCGACGGCGGCTACTCCTACGTCATCGTGAACACCGGCAAGGGCCATGCAGACCTCTCCGCCGAGTACTCCGAGATCCCGGATGAGATGAAGCTGGTTGCGAAGATCCTGGGCGGCCAGCGCCTCTGCGATGTAAGCTTCGACGATCTTCTCATGAACGTCGACAAGATCGACAATGACCGCGCCATCCTCCGCTCGATCCACTTCTTCGAGGAGAACCGCCGCGTCCGCGAGGTCGGCGAGGCGGTCAGGGCAGGCGACATCGAGAAGGTTCTCACCCTCCTCGAGGAGTCCGGCCGCTCCTCCTACGAGCTGCTCCAGAACGTCTACACCAACGCCGACCCGACCGAGGAGAAGATTGCGCTTGCCCTGGTCCTCACGGAGCTTTACCTTAAGAAGATCGGCCGCGGGGTCTGCCGCGTCCACGGCGGCGGGTTCGCCGGCGTCATTGCGGCGGTCATCCCGATGGAGAAGGAGCAGGAGTACGTCGACTACATCTCCCGCTGGTTCGGCCGCGAGAACGTCTACCCGATGAACATCCGCGCAACCGGCGCTGTACGCCTGTAAAGCACCGCAGTGGGGACGGTTCTTACGCCGTCGTGGGGACTGTCCCCACGCCGGCGCAAGAACCGTCCCTCTTTTGTTCTTGCTTTTTTCACAATTAGTGAGTATGATGGTTGAAGCGTCTTAATTAAGGAGGAACATCCATCATGAAAAAGAAAATCGCGGCGATCATCATCGCCGGAACAATGCTCGCAGTCTCCGGCTGCGGCAGCACGGGAGCAGAATCCGCGGCAGCGTCCACAGCCGAATCCGCTACATTCGAATCCACGGCAGCGGAATCCGCAGCATCTGAATCCACCGGCTCCGAGGCCGAAAGCACCGAGAGCTCAAGCGCTGTCGGCGACATCGCACTCGACGACGCCCCGGTCTCCGAAAATGACTTCACCGCCGAAACCGCCGATGACTTCATCACCCTTGCTGCCTACGACAGCTTCAACCCCTTCGCACCCGAAGGCACCGAGGTTAAGATGGGCGACACCGTCAACATCGACTACATCGGCTACGCGGACCTCGACGGCAACGGCGAAGTCGAGCCCTTCGACGGCGGCAACACCCAGGGCATGGGCACGAACCTCGAAATCGGCTCCGCATCCTACATCGACGACTTCGAGGAGCAGCTCATCGGCCACAAAAAGGGCGATCAGGTCGAAGTCAACGTGACCTTCCCCGAACAGTACGCTTCCGAGGAGCTGGCCGGCAAGGACGCCCGCTTCGACGTCACGATCAACGAGATCGTCATCGAGTCGGCTGACAAATACTTCTCCGAGGTCTGCAACAACTCCGTCGTCAAGGCCTACCCGAAGAACCTCTGGGACGAGATCGTCGCCTACTTTGAATCCTACGCGGAGGCCAACAGCATGACGACCGATCAGCTCTTCGATCAGGTCGGCGTGACTCAGGACGCCTATGTCCGCTCCCGCGCCAAGATCCTTCTCACGGCTCACGCGATTCTCGCCAGGGAGGGCCGCGGCACGGATTCGGCCGAGTACCAGAACATGCAGTCCGAGTTCCTGAACTACTACGGCCTCACCTCCGTCGAGGATGCCTTCGAGAAGGGCATGACCGAGCTCGAGCTCGACTACACCGTCACCTACAACCTTGCGCTCACCACACTTGAGGAGATGGCGAAGGAATGAAGCTGCGTCTTCCCGAATACTTTGTCGATTTCGCCTGCATCGGCGGAAAATGCACCGACTCCTGCTGCGTAGGCTGGGAGCTCGACATCGACGAGGACACATTTGAATATTACCGCACTGTACCGGGGCCGTTCGGAGAACGGCTCCGTCTTTCGATGTCTGAGGAAAATGAAGCCCGCGGCAGCGGTGACGAGAGCGGCGTCTTCGGCTCCGAGGGCGACCACACCTTCCGCCTCCGCGTGGACGGCCGCTGTCCGTTCCTGAATAAGGAGAATCTCTGCGACATCGTCTTAAACCTCGGCCCCGAGGCCCTCTGCACGGTCTGCTCCGAGTACCCCCGCTACACATTTCAGCTCGGCGACACCATCGAAAAGAGCCTCACGCTCTCCTGCCCGGAGGTCGGCAGGCTCATTTTCACGATGATCCGCCCGATGGGCTTCACCGTGACCGATCTCGGCGATACGATGCTCGGCGATTTCGATGAGGAACCTCTCACCGATGACGAGGAAACCTTCTGCCGGGGGATCGCGCTCGTCCGCGATCGCGCCCTCGCGCTTCTTTCTGACCGCCCCCGCCCGCTCCCTGAAAGGATCGGCCGTTTCCTAAACTACTGCAGGGCAGTCCAGACCTTCCTCAACGAGCATGAAACTGCCGAAATCCCGGCGGATGAACTCGCTTTCGACGAATCCGCCTCCGTCGGGGCTGATTTCCTCCCGGGAGACCTGCCGGATTTCTCAGGCCGGCTTGAGATCCTCGGCGAGCTCGAGGTCCTGGACGACCGCTGGACCCATGCGCTCGCCTCCCTTACCGCCATGGAAGAGGAGGGCACCTACGAGGAGCGCCTTCGCGCCTACCTCACCTCCCGGTCCGGCGACCCCCTCGACGACTACGAATTCCTTCTTTGCTACTTTGTGAACCGCTACTTCCCCCGGGCGGCCTACGATTCGGATGTCCTCGGGAAGGCCCGCCTCTCCCTGTTCGGCCTTCTGACTGTCCGCGACCTTGACTGTGCCCGCTTCCATGAGAACGGCGGCCGGTTTTCATTTTCCGACCGCATCGACACCTCCAAAATATACTCCAAGGAAGTCGAGCATTCTGACGAAAATCTTGATTTAATCGCGGAAGAGCTCACATTTTTTTGAAAAATCTGTTGTATATTTCTGACAATTGGCATATACTTAAGTTACATTCCTTTATCTAACTTGACCATAATCCATGCATTAAGGAGGTGTATCATGGGAAAATTTGCAGTCAAGCAAACCAAGAACGGGGGCTATAAATTCGATCTCAAGGCGACGAACGGTCAGGTAGTCGCAAGCTCCCAGGTTTACAAGTCTCTCATCACCTGCAAGCAGGGCATCGCTTCCGTCGCAAAGAATGCACCGGTTGCCGGCATTGAGGACCAGACCGTAGAGGGATTCGAAAAGCAGAAACATCCGAAGTTTGAAATCTACACAGACAAGTCCGGCGAGTTCCGTTTCCGCTTAAAAGCCACCAACGGACAGATCATCGCCACGAGCGAAGGCTACAAGACCATGAAGAGCTGCATGAACGGCGTCGCTTCCGTGCAGAAAAACGCGGTTGACGCACCGACGGAGATGGAAGAATAATCGTATTCAATGCATTGTGAGGGACCTTGTGAGGTCCCTTTTTTTGTCATTCTCCCTTCATTTTTTGGAAATATTGACAAATTGTCTCCTTTCCTTTATAGTAATATTAGTACAAAAAGCTGCTCACGCAGATGAACATGAAGACCGGAAAACGGCCTTCGGAACGGAGGAAAATGTATGTACAAAGATGAATACAAACGCTGGCTTGCCGCCGATCTTGAGGATCCGGATTTAAAGCCTGAGCTTCTTCGGATCGCTGATGATGAGGAAGCCATCAAGGAACGCTTCGCGGTTGCCCTGCAGTTCGGTACCGCCGGCCTTCGCGGAACACTCGGTGCGGGCACCAACCGCATGAACATCTGGGTCGTCCGCCAGGCTACACAGGGTGTCGCCAACTGGGCCAAGACTCAGGGCGGAACACAGACCGTCGCGATCAGCTATGACAGCCGCTTAAAGAGCGATGTCTTCGCCAAGGAAGCAGCCGGCGTCCTCGCCGCCAACGGCATCAAGGTCGTTATGTACGATGCTCTTATGCCGGTTCCGGCGCTCAGCTTCGCAACCCGCTACTACAACTGCAACGCGGGCATCATGATCACCGCATCCCACAACCCGTCCAAGTACAACGGCTTCAAGGCCTACGGCCCGGACGGCTGCCAGATGACCGATGACGCTGCCGCGATCGTCTATGACGAGATCCAGAAGACCGACATCCTGACCGGCATTAAGAAAATGTCCTTCGCCAAGGCTGTCAACGAAGGCTGCGTGAAGTACGTCGACGACGAGTGCAAGGCTGCCTTCTATGAGGCAATCGAGTCCCGTCAGGTCCGCCCGGGTCTTGCGAAGACCGCAGGCTTAAAGCTTGTCTACTCTCCGCTGAACGGCACGGGTCTCATCCCGGTCACCCATGTCCTCAATGACATGGGCATCACCGACATCACGATCGTTCCGGAGCAGGAGTATCCGAACGGCTACTTCTCCACCGCTCCGTATCCGAACCCCGAAATCTACGAGGCAATGAAGTACGGTGTCGAGCTTGCCATCAAGGAAGGCGCCGACCTCATGCTCGCAACCGACCCGGATGCTGACCGCGTCGGCATCGCCATGAAGTGCCCGGACGGCTCCTACGAGCTGGTCTCCGGCAACGAGATGGGCGCTCTGCTTCTCGACTACATCTGCGCAGGCCGCATCGAGAAGGGCACCATGCCGAAGAATCCGGTCGCTGTCATGTCCATCGTCTCCACACCGCTCGCTGACGCGATCGCCGAGCACTACGGTGTTGAGCTCCGCCACGTCCTGACCGGCTTCAAGTGGATCGGCGACCAGATCGCCCAGCTCGAGGCAGCAGGCGAAGTCGACCGCTTCATCTTCGGTTTCGAAGAGAGCTACGGTTACCTTGCAGGACCGTATGTCCGCGACAAGGACGCTGTCATCGGCGCTATGCTCATCTGCGAGATGGCTGCTTACTACAGAAGCATCGGTTCCTCCATCAAGCAGCGTCTCGAGGAGATCTACGCCCAGTACGGCCGTTACCTCAACAAGGTTGACAGCTACGAGTTCCCGGGCCTGTCCGGCATGGACAAGATGGCCGGCATCATGAGCGGTCTCAGAAACGATCCGCCGAAGGCATTCGCAGGCAAGGCCGTCACCAAGGTCACCGACTATGCGAAGCCGGAAGAGACAGGACTTCCGAAGGCGAACGTCCTCATCTATGCTCTGGAAGACGGCTCCTCCGTCATCGTCCGCCCGTCCGGCACAGAGCCGAAGATCAAGACCTACTTCACGACTCTCGGCAAGGACCTCGCAGAGGCACAGGCCAAGAAAGATGCTCTGGCCGAAGATTGCAAAAAGATCCTTGCATAACTCTTTTTCAATACTCCTTTCTAAGCAGAAGCTCCGGGATTCTTCCCGGAGCTTTTGTTATGCAAAATGAAGTTCTTCCATGAGCTTTTCCGCTCTCTCCTTCTCTTTTCCGATGAATGCTCCCGGATTCATTAAGATATGGTCCAGGACATCCGCATCCTTTAAGATCTCGTCGAGCGGCAGGTGCACGGTTCCCTTCTCGCTGTGAAAATACACCGCGCCTACAATTGCCTCTTTCTCCTCCTTCGTAAAAAGGTCCGTCTGATCCAGCCAGTCCTTCGCCATATGGGCTCCGCCTTTCGCATGCTCCTTTCTGATCCCGGTTGCGTAGGCATAGAGATCATGGAAGAGGCCGGCGATGCCTGCCAGTTCTGCATTTTCCCCGCGGATGTTTGCGAGGAGGATCGCATACTGGGAGACCGCAGTGATGTGGCGGAGCCCTTCATTTCTTGATTTTGGCGGCTCCACGGCTGTCAGCTTATCATATATATAGTTTTTTACGATTTCATAGCGCTCGGTCATCATCTTCTCCTTTAAGAAAAGGCGGACAGCCGTAAGGCTGCCCGCCGATTTCATTCATCAGAAGGATTACTCTTCTTCATCCTCTTCTTTGCGTTTCTTTCTGCCGATCAGCGTGCCTGCTGCAAAGATGCCGACGGAATCGATTGCCGTCATCACCCAGAGCAGTGCGTTGCTCGGATCACCGGTCTTCGCGTTGGTGCCGGTAGTGGTCTTTGTGCTCGGAGTCGGTGTGCCCGCGCTCGGGGTCGGCGTACCTGCACTCGGAGTCGGTGTGCCGACGCTCGGAGTGATGACCGGGCCGTCGACCATAACGATCGTGTTATTCGCCGCATCAACAGCCTCGCCGTTCACTGCGATCACGGTAACCTTGCCGGTATCCGCTTCCACAACGAACGTGATATCCGTTGCAACCACAAAGCCTTCCGGAGCAGCCACTTCGTGCATGACATATTTGCCAGCCGGAAGTCCGGTAACAACCTTCGGTGTATCGGTAGAAGTCCAGTTCAGCTCCTCGCCGAAGACGGTCTTCGCGATCTCGCCCTTCTCGTCGTAGACGACGATCTTAGCACCCGGAAGTTCCTTGCCGCCCATGTCGGTCTTGCTGAACTTCACCTCTGTCGGAGCATCTGTCAGGACAAGCTCATCAACATCCACCGGATTGCCGTTCTCGTCCGTCACGGTAACCGCGCCGTCCTCGTTGATCGTGAAGTTGATATCCGTTGTCACGGTGTAGCCTTCCGGAGCGACCACTTCGTGAAGGACATAGCTGCCTGCCGGGAGACCCTTGATCTCGTGCGGAGTATCGGAGGATACCCATGAGCACTCGGTGCCGTCAACCGTCTTGGCAACATTGCCGTCCTTGTCAAAGATTGTGATCGTTGCGCCCGGAAGCTCTTCGCCGCCGAGATCCTGCTTGCTGATGCTGATATCCGTAAGTTCGTCGACCATGACGACTGTCGAATCTTCCGCATCCTGCTCAACAGCTTCGCCGTTGATCTCAAGGATCGTGACTTTGCCTGTGTCAGCCTCTACCTTGAAGCGAATGTCGTTCGTGAGCGTGTAACCGGCCGGAGCCGTGTCTTCATGCATCACATACTCGCCTGCCGGGAGACCTTCGATGACCTTCGGCTCAGTCGTGGAAGTCCAGGTGAGCTCCTCACCCTTGACGGTCTTCGCGACATTGCCTTCGGAATCAAAGACTGTGATCACGGCGCCCGGAAGCTCCTCACCGCCGGCATCCGTCTTGCTGAAGTTGACAACGATCGGAGCGTCGGTCAGAACGAGTTCTTCGACATCCACCGGGTTGCCTTCCTCGTCGGTCACGGTAACCGTGCCGTCCTCACTGATCGTGAAGTTGATGTCTGTTGTTACTGTGTAGCCTTCCGGAGCAACCACTTCGTGAAGCGTGTAGCTGCCGACCGGGAGTCCTTCGATGGTCTTCGGAGTCTCGGAGGATGTCCACTCGCAGACTTCGTCAAATACGGTCTTCGCGACGTTGCCATCCTTGTCATAGATGGTGATCGTTGCGCCCGGAAGCTCCTCGCCGCCGAGATCCTGCTTGCTGATGACAACCTTTGTCGGGCCGTCGGTCATATCGACTTCGCGATCGCCTTCGACCAGACCGTTCTCGTCAACCGTGAACGGAATGTCCGTCGTGACCGTGTAGCCTTCCGGAGCCGCCACTTCGTGCATGGTGTAGTTGCCCGGCTTAAGAACGAGCTCATACGGTGTATCGGTGGACTTCCACTCCTCAACAACGGTGCCGTTCTCGTCGATAACCTGAATCGTTGCGCCCGGAAGCTCCTCGCCGCCGAGATCCTGCTTGCTGAACTTGATCGGCATCGGAACGAATGTGTTCACGAATGCGCCGTCCTCGGTATCCTTAAACGTCTCCACGGAAGCCTTCAGCGCACCGTTCTCGAAGGTGACCGTCACAACCGCCGTCATCGGAGCCGTGTCATACGTCCAGCCGTCCTTCGTCTCAGCGGTCTCATAGACCGTGTACTTATAGGTGCCTTCCGCCTCGTAGGTGATCTCAAAGAGACCGGAAGCCTGGTTGTTCTCGAAATCAGCCTCTTCGAAGGAAACTGTCTTCTCTTCCGGAAGCGGAGCATCCGGAGTCTCCTCGCTGGCCTCAATCGTGAATGTGAATGTCGGGATACCGTAGATCGGATCGCCGTCGATCGTCTTCTTGACCGGAATCTCAGCCGGAACCTTCGTGTAGTTTGCGAACTGAGCCTTGTCGGTCGGGTTCTCCTCAACGCTCGGGTTCTCGCCTTCGACCGTGTAAGTTGTCGTCGCGCCAAGCGTATTGGTTGCAGTGCCGTCATCCTCGACAACAACCGTCACAGTCCATGTGCGGCCGTCGTAGATGATGTTCTCGACATCGCCCTTGATTTCCTTGACTTCATAGACGTAAGTGCCCGGTACGGTGTAGGTGATCTCTGCGAAATCGACCTTTCCGCCTGCTCCGTCAAATGCAGTGACAGTCTCAAACGCCTCTGCGCCTTCCGGAGCGGATGTGCGGCTCAGCACGAAGCTGTAGGTGCCGGTAAGAACCGGTGCAGCGCCGTTCACGGTCTTCTCGACATTGATCGGAGCCTTTGCCGGTGCCGGTGCAACCGTCTTGTTGTCAAATGTCGCCGTCTCACCCTCTCCGCCTTCATATTCAACGGAATCGATGACGAGCTTGTTGTTTGTCTTGTCATAGGAGACGGTGACCTTTGCCTCATAGCGGGTCGTGTCACATGTGATGTACGGATCGCTCTCCGTCATCTCCCAGATCTCAAATACATATTCACCAGGTGTATCGAAACCGGCAATCTGGTCGAATTCGATCTTTCCTTCCGCGTTATTATAGCCCACCTGTGTCGCGCCGCTCAGCTGGCCGGCTCCCTCCGGAGCGGACTTGCGGGCAAGGCCGAACTGGAATGCACCCTCGAACGGGACTTCCTGCTTCTTGCCGTCGACGACCTTCTCAACCGTCGCCGGAACTGCTCCGTCGACTGTCTTGGATGCCTCAAGGATAACCGCGATCGGCTCTACGACCTCCTTGACGTTGACGAACGCGAGTTTGAGATCATTCTCTCCCTCAGTTCCGCTGTAGATCACGCCCTCAAGCTTGGACTCTTCCGGTTCATAGTGGAGATCTTCCGCGTTAACCTCTTCCGCCGAAACGGTCGTGCCGTACGGCAGGTCGAGGATCTGGATGACCTGGCCGGCCTTGATGCTGACCGTAGTCTCAAGACCGTCAACCTCGACTGCATCTTCGTTGTCGATCACATAGGAGAAGCCGTCAAGCGCTGCGCCCGTGCCCGGAGTAAGTGTGATCTTGAACTCAAACTCATCCTCGCCGGCGTTCATGTAATCCTTGGTGTTCTCGATTTCCTTGGTGATGGAGATCGGGCCTCTCTTGATCACATTGGTGAACTCGGCCTTGTTCTCTACGCCTTCTTCCTCCTCGGCGATCGTACCCGTGATCGCATTCGTCGGAAGGTAGGAGGAACCTGCTTCAGCCGTCTCGGTAATGGTATAGCCGATGCCGATCGGGATGTTTTTGATGGTCATGCTCTCGCCGTCTTTCAGGGAGAACTTGAAGCCGACCTTATCGAGGCCGTCCATGACCGGAACCGCACCAGGTGCGAGAACAAGGTCATCGATCGGTTCATCGAAGATAACGGTAAATTCAAACGGCTTCGTCGTATCGCCGCCTGCCGCAACCGTCTTCGTGACAGTGAGCGGAGCTCTCTTTTCGGTGTTCAGGAAGCTGATTCCGTCAACCGGCTCGCCGTCATTTTCATAGGTTACTTCGCCGACCACATATTTGCCGGTAGCTTCGTCGAGAACGACCGGAACCTTGATCGTGATCACCGATGTATCCTTGTTGTAACGGCAGCCTTCCTCCGGATCATTCTCGGTCAGAGTGAAGGTATAGGTCTTCTCCTCTGCCGGGAAGCGGATGCAGTCAAATACGTTGTCAAAGTCAATGATATTGTAGTTGCCGCTCGGAATCTCCGCAATGGCATCCGCAGTGAGCGCAGTCGCCTCTTCGCCCTTTATGAGCTCAAGCCCGGTGTAGTCATCGGCTGTAAGCTTAAAGGTGAATTCGCCGAATTCAACGTCGAAGTCGTCATCCTTAGTCTTGGCGCCTTCGAAGTCAACAGTCGGAAGCTCTGCAATATTGGTAAATTCGATACCGGTCTCGATTGCTTCCGCAGCCGGCGTCATTGTGCCGTCCGACCTGGCGGTGCCGACAACATTGCCGTCAACATAGACCGTCGCGATCGATGCGCCGTTCGTGCCGGCCGGATCTAGCTCGACGATAACGCTCACATGCGCGACTGTCTCATCAAGCGTGATGCCGTCGACCGTCGAACCGGTCTCACGGATCTCATAATTGAAGGTACCCGGTACCATGTAGGTAATCGCGTTAAAGGTGATGACACCGTTCTCATCAACCGTACCCTGAGTCGTGAATGCCTCGTCAGATTCGCTGCTCTCGACAAGTTCGAAGGAGAACTCATCATTGAGGAGCTTTGCATTTTCCAGAGTCTTGAGAGCCTCAAGCTGAACCGCTACCGGCTTCATCTTGATGTTGACGAAGGAAGCCTCAAGATCTTCGGCTGTCTGGCCGTTCATCGTGACCTCTGCGTAGAGACCCTGGACGTCCTCGCCGGCTTCATTCTTGTGCGGGCCTTCCTTGATCGTGACCACGTAGGTGTAAACCGTATCATCGTAGGTCACGCCTGCTTCGTTGCCCGGAACCTCCGTGACAACATAAGTGTAGGTGCCGTCCTCTTGGTTGAAGGGGTTCGGGCCTGTAAAGGTCAGCGGGCTGAACTCTGCCGTGCCTGTGCCGTTCGCTGTTCTGACCGGCACCGTCTCGAGCTCCGTGCCCTGATCGTTGGAAAGCTTGAATGTATAGGAGCCGTCGCCGCCCTCAACCGTCTTTTTGACCGGGAGCACAACGGAAACTTCTTCCGGAGCATCCTTGCCGGTCACCTCAGCGTAGGCATCAACCTTCTGTGTATAGGTATTGGAGATTTCGACATAAATGTTGCCGTTCAGGCTCTTGGCATCCGTATAAGCGTTGATCGCGTTCATCGCCTCTTCAAGGCTTGTGTAGGTGCCGATCTCGGTGGCCGCATCCTTGCTGAGCCCTGTCGTGACGACGACCTTGACATCCGTGTCATAGTTCTCGCCTGCCGCGGAGGCACTCATGTTCGTGATCGTGTTGTAGCTGGTCGTGCCCTTATTTGTGATGATGGCCTTGGCTTCCGGATCGATCATCTGAGCAGTGACACCGGACATCTGATCAATATTCTTCTTTAATATACCGCTGTTGCTCTCTTTCCACTCAGCCGTCAGCTCGATATTTTTCTCGTAAGATTTAAGATCGGACTGATTCGTACGGGCATCAAGAGAGATGGAGGATACGCCGCCTTCAACCGTAGTCTCGGATGTCACTTCCTCGATCGTGACCGGGATTACCTCATCGGAGAGCTCATAGCCTGCCGGGGTCTCGGTCTCCTTCAGGTAGTAGGTCTGCGCCGGAAGTCCGGTAACCGTGAACTCACCGTTTGCATCCGTCGTGTAGGTACCGTAGACATCCGTGCATGCCTCATCCTTGTAAAGAGTATAGACAGCGCCCTCTACCGGGATGGCGTCGCTCGATGTACTGGTCTTCTTGAAATGAAAACCGCCCAGCGTCTCCGTGGCAAGATCGACATAGAGAAGGCCATATCTTTCGATAACCACACTCGGAATCAGATTATACTGATGCGAGTAATCCTGATATCCCTGAACGCCGGTGTGGGACACCAGAACAGGAAGACTTATATTAAAGGCAAGTGTCCCTGCTTCCTTGATGTCATACAGCGTAACTTCGGTGCCTTCAAAGTTCTGCCCGTTGTTGAACGGAACGGATGTCGCCGGTGCCTCGGTGCCGGCTGCTGAATAAGTCGACCACAGGTTAAAACGCCAGTTCGAAATAGGCGCATACCCGTTCTGTGCCGAAAACACGATCGTTGCATCGACGGGTTCTCCGAACAGGTAGAACATTTTGGTCCCCGCAGCGAGTGACGGAGAGAATGAGTAAGAAGCATTTCCGCTGTGGAGAGTCGGGAACTCATCGGTCGTTGCGGGGTACTGCCAGAGAGGATTGTACTGGAAGTCCCATGAGGCGTGTATGGCTTTCATGCCGTTCGACCAGGTCGGTGCATTTGCCTGTGTAAACGCCGTAAGATCCTCAATTATGTTGCGGCTGACATCGACCGATGCAGCCGACTTCAGAAGCTGCCATCCCTCAATAGAAGCTATGCCGCGTCTTCTTGCATCGATTTCGCCTCTGTAGTTCTCCAAAATTGCCTTTGCAAGAGCAACATCATCTGCATACGTGCCCGCGGCGATTTCATCCAGCGTAAGCGGCTCAGGCAGATCACTGAACCACTGACCTCCCGAATATCCGCCAAGCGGTATCTGCTCCAGGATGCTGTCAAAGATCGCCTGTGCAAAATTCGCATCCGCAATCCCCGCCGCCATAATATTCTCAACCGTGAAAGCATGAGAAATCTCGGACCATGCAGACGCATCGTCGCCGACAGCTGCCGGGGCAGCCGCCTCTTCGACAAGTTCTTCTTCGACTTCTGCCGGAGCTTCTTCCGCTGCCTCTTCAGCCGGAGCCTCTTCGGCTGCGGCCTCCTCAGCCGGAGCTTCTTCCGCCGGAGCCTCTTCCGATGCAGCTTCCTCAGCCGCCAGCTCCTCAAGCGCTGACTCAGTCGCCTCCTCGGCCGGTGCCGCCTCAAGAACCGTCGGATCCGGAGTGACCTCCGCGACCGCTTCCGGTTCCTCGGAAACAGCTTCGTCCACCGCCGCAGGGATGTCAGCTGTCGGAGCCTCCGCAGGCTCTTCCGCCTCCACTGCCTCTGCCGCAGTGGCTTCGCTTTCATCAGCGACCGCTTCCGCAACCGATTCCGTCACAACAACTTCCGTCTCCCCGGACGCGTAGGCCTGGAACACGAAGTGGTTGGTGAGGAGCAGTGCAAGAAGCAAAGCCGTAATCTTGCTGATCAGCTTTTTCTTTCCGTTCATGTCGTCCTCCTTACATTACAAAAAGTGGCTTCTTTGCTTATTTTATCGCATAGAATACCTATTTTTTTATTTTAGTCTTTTCGCCTAAAAAGTGCAATCCCTTTATTGAATATATAGTAAGATTTTTTCTACATTGTTTGAAATCTTCCAAAAAAGCGGGCGGCCGTTACGCCGCCCGACAGAAATATTTTTATTTTTCCCATTTTTCGATAAGCGCCGTGAGCTGGTCCGCAAACTTCGCGAGATCCTTGTTGGAAAATCCCCTGCTCTCCCGGATGAGGGCCATGAGCCGTTTCCCGGTATCCTCAAGCCGCACGTAAGGCGTGCGGGGTGTCCCCTCCATGCTCACCGGGCGGCCCTCCGCGTCCTTCTTCACGAACGGGATGCCCTCCGTGACCTTCTCGAACCGGTCGGCCGTAAGGTCGTACACCGCACCGGAATAGGGCGCCGCCGCGTCCCAGCCGAGCTGCCGGTGAAGCTCCTCCGCAAATATATCCGTCACGGTATCTTCTCCGTGGACGACGAAGCATTTTTTCGGTTTCTCCTTAAAACCGCCCGCCCAGGCGATAAGGCCCTCCCGGTCCGCATGGCCGGAAATGCCCGGGAGCACCGTGATCTCCGCGTTGACCGCGATCTCTTCATTGAAAAGCTTTACTTCCTTCGCCCCGTCCACGATCCTGCGGCCGAGGGTCCCCTCCGACTGGTAGCCGACGAAAAGGATCGTCGACTCCGGCCGCCACAGGTTGTGCTTCAGGTGATGCTTGATCCGGCCGGCATCGCACATGCCGCTCGCCGAGATGATCACCTTGGGTTTCGTATCAAAGTTGATGTCCCTTGAAGCCGCCACACTCTCCGCAAGGCGCAGTCCCTCGAACTCCAGAGGGTTGATCCCCTGACGAACCAGAGCAGCCGCCGTCTCATCGTAGCACTCGATATAGTTTTCGCTGAACACCCTGGTCGCCGCCAGCGCCATCGGGCTGTCGACGAAGACCTCAAAATTCTGATGGCCGTCAACCAGCTGCTGCTCCTTGACCTGACGGAAGAAATACAGCATCTCCTGTGTGCGGCCGACCGCAAAGGAGGGGATCACCACGTTGCCGCCCCGGTCAAAGGTCCTCTTCAGGATCTCCGCCAGCGCCGGAACATAATCAATCACCTCTTCGTGGCTGCGGTTGCCGTAGGTGGACTCGATGATGACATAGTCCGCCGAATCGATCCTCTTCGGATTGTTCAGGATCGGCTGGTTTTTATTTCCCACGTCGCCCGAGAAGACCAGCTTGATCTCCTTCCCGTCCTCCGTGAGCCAGACTTCGATCGCCGCCGAGCCCAGAAGATGGCCGATGTCGTTGAAGCGGATCTTTATGCCCGGCGCGACCTCGTAGATCGTGTTGTAATCACAGCCGTTAAAGAGCGTCAGCGCCGTGAGCGCATCCTCCATCGTATAGTAGGGCACGTACTCCGGAGCGCCTTTGCGCCTGCCCTTCCGGTTCCGCCACTCGGCTTCAAACTCCTGGATGCCGGCGGAGTCTCTCAGCATGATGTCGCACAGTTCTTTTGTCGCATGTGTTGAAAATACAGTCCCCCGGAATCCCTTCGCCGCAAGGAGAGGGATATTTCCCGAGTGATCGATATGCGCATGGGTGAGAAATACATAGTCGATATCGCGAGGCTCGACGGGGAGGGGTGCATTTTCGTAGATGTTGATCCCCTGCTCCATGCCGCAGTCGACAAGGATCACCTTGCCCGCGGCCTCGATGACATGACAGCTTCCCGTCACTTCATGGTCAGCGCCTATAAATGAAAGTTTCATACCCGTTCCTCCAAAATGCTCGTTGAAAAGCCCGGTAACAAGCCTTATAATGGTAACGATTCAGCAAGCCGAAAAAGGACATTTCTGAACAGTTTCATTATATCATAAAATGAAAGGAGCCGCAGATACTTCTGCAATTTGTATGAAAAAAATCGTCATGACAGGCGGCGGCACCGCCGGCCACGTCACTCCGAATCTCGCGCTGATCCCCCATCTCCGGGAGGAGGGCTTTGAAATCTCCTACATCGGTTCCATCGACGGCATGGAGAAAAAGCTGGTCGAGGATTACGGAATCCCCTACTACGGCGTGCCGACCGGAAAGCTCCGCCGATATTTTGATTTGAAGAACCTGACAGACCCGCTCCGGGTCCTCCGAGGCATCCGCGAGGCCAGGAAGATCCTTAAGGAGCTCGACCCCGACATCATTTTCTCCAAGGGCGGCTTCGTCGCCGTCCCGGTCGTCCGGGCAGCCTCCATGCTGCATATCCCGGTCATCACCCACGAGTCGGACATGACGCCGGGCCTTGCGAACAGGCTCTGCATCCCGATGGCCTCCTGCGTCTGCTGCAATTTCCCCGAGACCATGAACCATCTCCCCGCCGACAAGGCGGTACTGACCGGCACACCGATCCGGGCGGAGCTCTTCTCCGGAAGCCGCGAGCGCGGATTCGCTTTCACCGGTCTTACCGATGAGAAACCCGTGATCCTCGTGGTCGGGGGCTCGCTGGGCGCCCAGGCAGTCAATGAGGCTGTGCGCGCAGCCCTTCCCGAGCTCCTCAAAACCTGGTCCGTCGTCCATCTGACCGGAAAAGGCAAGCTGGACACATCCTTTGAAGGGGTAGAGGGCTACATCCAGTACGAATATATTAAGGAAGAGCTTCCGGATCTCTTCGCCATGGCGGATATCGTGATCTCCCGCGCCGGCGCCAACGCGATCTGCGAGATCGAGGCGCTCGCCAAGCCGAACATCCTGATTCCGCTGCCCGCGAAAGCCAGCCGCGGCGACCAGATCCTGAACGCCGAGAGCTTTGAGAAGCAGGGCTTCTCGGTCGTCCTCCCGGAGGAGACCGTCACGCCGGCCGTTCTCGTCGATGCTGTGCAGAAGCTCTACGAAAACCGCGATGTCTATATCAAGGCCATGAAGGAGAGCCCGCAGGGTGATTCCGCGGCCCTGATCATGAAGCTCATCAACAATTACCGGCTTCACCGGTAAGAAAAGGAGGAATACCATGTCTGACTGTATTTTCTGCAAACTCGCCGGAGGCGAGATCCCGACGGCTACGCTCTATGAAGACGACGACTTCCGCATCATCCTCGATGCCGGCCCGGCCACCAAAGGCCACTGCCTGATCCTGCCCAAGGGGCACTACGCAAATATCTACGAGCTCCCGGACGAGCTTGCCTCGAAAGTGTTCGTCCTTGCGAAGAAGACGGCCGCCCGCCTTCAGAAGGCGCTCGGCTGCGACGGCATGAACATCGTCCAGAACAACGGGACGGCTGCCGGCCAGACCGTTTTCCATTTCCACATGCACCTCATCCCCCGCTGGGAGGATGACGGCCAGCATATCCTCTGGAAACCCGGAAAGCTGACGGACGAGGCAAAAGAAGAGATCCTCCGCAAGTTTGCCGAGGCATAATGACGACTGTTTTGGGGCGGGCCGCGTAAGGCCCGCCTTTACTGTATCCTGAAAATGAACCCCTCGTCCGCAAACCGCACCTTATCGCCGTCGCTAAGCGGTGTTCCGCCCGGGGAAGTGAGCTTTCCGTTTACATAAGTTCCGTTCCGGCTGTTTAAGTCCTCCAGAAACCAGCCGTTCTCCCGCCTTATGACCCTTGCATGGATCCGGCTGATCACCGGGGATGCGATCACGGCATCGACGGCCTCAGGAAGCTTGCCGATGCGTATCTCCGTCCCGGTGAGACGGATCTCCTGATTTCCTCCGTCCCTCTCCTCGGGGATGAGGCGGGCCCTCCGGGAAGCTCCCCTGTCCGGGGCGGACAGGATCTGCGTCTCCGGGCTCTCTGAAGCACTGCCCGGAAAGCTGTACGGAGAGTCCGCTGCCGGGGTTACATTTTCTGAAGAGACATACAGTCCCTCAAGGGACTCCTTAAAGGGATCATCCTCCGGGCGGAACTCCGGCAGAGGTCTCTCTTCGGACTTTCTCGCTTTCGCCTTTCTGCTCCGCCGCAGGATAAGCAGCGCAAAGGCCCCGCCGATGACCGCTGCCGGAAGTATGAGGAGCCAGGGCGGAAGATCAAGTTCCGGGTAGGCCGGCAGGAGCGAGCGATATGCATAAATGAGGAGCACCAGGAGCAGTCCGGCGAGGGCGACGGCCGCCCCATAGAGCCACGTCGGCCGCCGGCGTTTTTCTTTCTCCGCGAAAGTTTTTTCCTCCGGGGAACTTCCGGCATTTCCGATCTCCTCTCCGAAAAGGTCCATCCGGCCTTCCGGATAAGGTTCACAGGGGTCCGCCGCGTATAGATCGGCTTCATTTTGGGGCTCTCTGCCTGCATTTCCGGCAAGAAGTCCGAGAAGCACCGTCACATCCTTTGCCGGAGCGTCCAGCTCATGGGAGATGCGGTAGCCAAGAAGGATCGCCTCATGGTCATCCTCGGGGACATTGGCCATGAGGACCCCCGTAAGCTCCTTTAAGCCCTCAAAAAAATCCCCCTCATAGCCGGTGTCATAGATAAGACCCGTCTCCTTAGCCCCGGCATCCAGAAACACATAGGCCGGCTTCAGCACAAAATGCCCCGGATCCAGCAGATACTCCTCCAGGTGCTCCGCCGTCCGCAGGATCCCCGTAAGGATCACCCGGAGCATCTCGGCCGTGATGCGCCGCTTCTCCAGATAGACCGCAAGGCTCTGCCGGCTCGTCACGTCAAAGAGCAGCATGGTCTTTCCGTCCAGATGCTCCGCCCGGCAGGTGAGAAGGCCCGGGATCCGGTTGGCCGCCAGCACATTTCTCTCGTAGGAGTCCTCGTCCCTGCCGGCTCCGGGAACCGAGACGTAGGTGTGATTCAGTATTCGCTTAACCGCAAATGTCATGATTCCCCCTTTCCGGTGAGCGTCTTCAGCGCTTTTGCGTTCCGGATCACCTTGAGCGGCCGGACTTTCTCGTAGACAGCCTCCTCCTCGATCTCCCAGACCGATGCTTCAAAGAACGGGAAAGCCGTCCGTGACCGGTACTCAACTCTCCTCCGCTTATCCGAATCCGCAAATGACCGCTCCGGGGGCTCCGAGAAGAGAAGCTCCGGCTCCTCCACCCCGCCTCCCACGGCCTCGGTCACCGCGGCCGCCTCAAGATACGCCCGGTTGTGGACATGCATGACAAGATAGATCGAGGAGAGCACCGCAAAGAGTATGATCGGTATAAGGAGCGATAACTCGACCGTGGCCGACCCTTCCGCCATTTTTTTCATACACGTCCTCCGGCCAGACATACTATAAGGTCCGCAAGAAACAAAAAGGGGACAAATGCAAACCGCTCCTCCCCCCGCCTTCTAATTATGAACAGCACCGCCGCATAGCCCCCGGCCAGAAATGCGGCAAGAGACGCCGCGGCAAGAATCTCCTGCCATGTCCGAAAGAACCCTGCTGCAAGAAGTACGATTCCGTCTCCCATGCCGATCCCGCCCCGGGATGCCAGAGACAGAAGTACAAACGCGGTCCCGGGCAGAAGCGCGGGGAGAAGCTCCGTCAGCAATCCTCCCGTACCGATAAAGAAAGCCGCTCCGCAAACTGCCGCAAGACCCGTGAAAATGAGGCTGATCCGTCTCCTTTTTATGTCCGTGAGGCTGTTCCCGAAGAGGAGAAGCAGGCCGCCCGCCTTTCTAAGCCATATCATACTGCCTCCGTCTTATGCGGCGCCTGACAGGGCATCCCGTTCCGCGCACCGCTCACATAAGGGCAGTCCGCTGCATTCCTCCGCGGATGCGGTGTGGACATGCCTCGTGAGGCTCCCGTAATTCATCGAGGGATAGTAATAATTCCCCATTTTCGAGACATACACCGGACCCGTCCACCCCGCCGGGAAGCCTCTGCAGGGATGGTAGCGCTCTCCCTTGCTGTTCCGAAGACCGCCCACGTCGGCAAGCGTCGTCCTGAAGATCGTGAGATCAAGATGGGTGCAGTCGGCATGGGTATGGTACACGTCCGCATTCTCGGAGAGATAGAAGGTTCCGCCGCTCGCATCTCCTGCGGGGTCGCTCCCCGCCGCATAGCCCGAAAATGTCTTCACACGGGCCCTCACCGCGATCTTAAGATCCGGCACCGGCAGAGCCGCAAACGGAAAACGGTAGGTCACCACCTCCGGAATATCGATATACAGTTCCTCATCCTGCCCCATGAACGCTGCCGCCGCGGCTTTTCTGGACCGGTTAGAGAGGGATAGAGTCCGGTCCGTTTCGAGGCGGACAGCGTACATGAAGGACAGAAGAGTCAGGACGGCCATGAGAAATACCGGCAGCACAAGCGCGCACTCGACCGTCAGCGAGCCGTCCGGGTATACCTTTTCATGGCGGAAATTAGGCGCCGCACCTGATCTCCTTATATTTTTGCATACCGCATGAAAAGGCATACCCCAACCTCCCGTCACAGATCATCGTAGGAGAGGGTCCTCTCCTCGTAAAATGAATGTCTCCTCTCTCCCGTCACCTGAACCTCAAATGTCACCGCTCCCAGCATGTGATCCATCCTGAAATTCTCCCTGCCTCCCGTGACGAGACGGGCTTCGGCCGCCGCCAGGCTCCGCCCGACAATCCGTGTCCGGTTCGCCGCGAGGAAAAAACCGCGGAGATAATCGCCGTAGGAGAGCCCGCCCGCGGCATCCCCGGCCAGGGCATCCATTCCGCCCGGCGAAAGAAGCATGGGGATCGAGGCCAGGGAGACCTGCCAGGTCTCCGCCGTCTTGACGGCCGGAACCTTCTTTCCCGCCAGCAGCGCCCGGACGTCCACGAGGCTCTCGACAAACGCCCAGCCTGCGGAGAGAAGAAGACGCACAACCGGCTCTGCCGCCGGAAGCATGAGGAGTGCGGCGATCGAGGCGGACGCCGCGGTGATCTCCGCCTGCTTTTCGCTGTCGGCGAGAATTGAAGCGGTGTTGGCCGCCTCCCGTATCAGGAGAAGCCTCTTTACGACCTTGTCAAGATTCTCCCGGTCGCTCTCCTTCCCGGCAAGCAGGTACTCGCTCTCGTAGGCGAGCGCCGCGTGCTCCTTCTCCTTTCCGAAGTACCCGAAGTGGCCCAGCAGATACTGGCTTAGGAGGGCCTTGTCCGCAAGCGAATCGATCCTGTCCGGCAGTACGATGACGCCCGTGCCGCTCTCCTTGTCCCGGGATTCGTAGTTGTTCATCAGCTCCGTAGTCTTGCCGGAGATATTTTCCTCCCCGCCCGCCACGAGATCCAGGAGAGTAAGCTCCCTAAGCCTCTCGATGTAGGGCAGCGGATTGACGAAATCGGCCGGCACCGCGTCCGCCCGCTCCTCCGCCTCCGTCTTTGCGGGCAGAAGGCTTCCCGCCTTCTCCTCGGCGTTCCTGCGCTTCGCCTCCTCGGACTCGGCTAAGAGAGCGTCGTAGCTGACCTCACCTGCGCTCTGCCCGCCTTTTTCTTCGGCGGCTCCCATCGACTCCGCCGCGGTTCCCGCCAGCGCGGCGGCCGCGGACACGCCCAGTGTATCCTTCATAAATCTGACTGCCTGGGCCGCAAAGACATCGCCCTCCGCGTCCGTCGCCAGCGTGTATCCGGTCATCCCCTGCGATTTCAGCCTGAGAGAGAGCAGGTCGCGGCCGAAGACTCCGCGAAAGCCGGCTGCCGGCGTGAGGTTTGCGGAAAAATCCTCCTCAAACCGGCTGCCGATCTTGTCGGGACGGAAGGACGCCGTCTCGCACCCTCCGTCGACAAAAAACACATCAAATTCCTCAAAGAGATCCCTGTCATACCGGGCAAGGCAGGAGAAAAGAGCGAGATCCATGGCAACGGCGCATCTGGCTCTCCCGGCCTCCGCCTTCACCGAATAGAAAGCGGCCGAAAGGAGAGACAGCATCAGCACCATCATAAGGCAGAGATACACCGTAATGCTTCCTTCCTGCGCCTTCATCTCCTTCCTCCCTTACCCTTAGATCGCATTGCTCTGCGACGAGACCTTGTTTAAGATATTTTTCACAACCTTGATCAGCTGGTCTTTAAACAGCGCGACCAGCGCGATGAGAACCAGCAGGACCAGTATGATCTCCACGGTCGTCACGCCGTCCTCTTCCTCTATAAAGCAACGCAGTTCATCCATCATCCTATCCTCCCTTCCAGACGTTTTTCGCGGGCCGTCAGAATGATCGGTGCGTGAGCCGGCTCTTCCGTTTCTGACAAGACGATGATAACAATCAATCCATCGCATTCGCAACACGGGATATTTCACAAAATCCCGCGTGGATTTTTCTTTCAAAATACCCAAATGAGGCTCAACTTGCGGTTTTCATTTTCCGAAGGAAGTTGTACAATGGACAAAAGGAGGTGTCGAAATGAATTCAATTCTCGCATGGGGTGTTCTTCCGCCGCTCGCTCTCATCTTCTACATCTGGTCCCTCGACCGTATCGAGAAGGAGCCGCCGACTCTTGTGATCAAGACCATGCTCTTCGGAGCAGGTTCCGCCATCCTCGCCGTGGCTCTCGAGACCGCCGGCGAAGTAATCCTCGAATATATAGGGACGGACGGGATCCTCGATCTCATCCTCTACTATTTTATCGTGGTTGCCGTCTCCGAGGAGTTCTCAAAGCGCCTAGGCATGAAGCTTGCGGTCTGGAACAACCCGAACTTCAACTTCCGCTTCGACGCGGTCATCTACTCCGTCGCATCGGCGCTCGGCTTTGCCGCGCTGGAAAATGTACTCTACATGGCCTCCTACGGCACCCAGATCGCCCTCTCCCGGCTGATCCCGGTTCACTCGATCTGCGGCGTCTTCATGGGCTACTATCTCGGCATCGCCAAGACCGCCGAGCTGGACGGAGACAACCGTTCAAGAAGCATCTACATGAAGCTGTCCCTCATCGTTCCGGTTCTCATTCACGGCTTCTACGATTTCTGCCTGAGTACGGGAGATGCATTTCTCTCCTACTTCGTGCTGGGCTGCATTTTCATCCTTGCGATCGTCGCCTGGCGAAAGCTCAAAACATACGCAAAGATCGACCGGCCGATCTGATTGCACAAAAATGCGGGGCGCGAAGCCCCGCTTTTCTAATCCCCTGAGTTTCTTTATATTCTTGCATTTTCCTCTCAAGTCCGCTATTATGTTTCCCGTATACGAGAATATTCTTGCATATGAGGAGAACTATTATGAAAGATCGCAAAATCTACTGTCTCAACAACATCAGCCCGGTCGGGACCGGCTGCTTCCGCGAAGGCTACACGCTGATTGACACTCCGAACGAAGCCGCCGGCATCCTCGTCCGCTCCGCGGATATGAAGGAAATGCAGTTCCCGGCCGAACTCCGCGCCATCGCCCGTGCCGGCGCAGGCGTCAACAACATCCCGATCGACCGCTGCTCCGAGGAAGGCATCGTCGTCTTCAACACCCCGGGCGCAAACGCGAACGCGGTCAAGGAGCTGGTCATCGCCGGCCTCGTCCTCTCCGCCCGCGACGTTGTCGGCGGCGCTGACTGGGTCCGCGCAAACGCGGAGGACGAAAATATCAAGAAGGACGCCGAGAAGGCCAAGAAAGCCTTCGCCGGCAACGAGATCAAGGGCAAGACGCTCGGCGTCATAGGTCTCGGTGCGATCGGCGCCCAGGTCGCGAACACGGCCCTGGACCTCGGTATGACCGTCTACGGCTACGATCCGTTCCTCTCCGTCGACGCGGCATGGAGCCTCTCCCGCGAGGTCCGCTACGCGGCCTCCCTCGACGACCTCTTTGCGGTCTCCGATTTCCTGACCATCCATGTGCCCTACATGGAGTCCACGAAGCACACGATCAACCGCGAGACCATCGCGAAAATGAAAGACGGCGTCCGCTTCCTGAACTTCGCCCGCGACGCCCTGGTCGACGACGAGGCCATGGCGGAGGCCCTCGAGTCCGGCAAGGTCCGCGTCTACGTCACGGACTTCCCGAACCCGGCCGTCGTGAAAATGAAAAACACGGTCATCTTCCCCCACCTCGGCGCATCCACCGAGGAGGCTGAAGACAACTGCGCGGTCATGGCCGTAAAGCAGCTCCAGGATTACCTGGACAACGGCAACATCAAGAACTCCGTCAACTTCCCGGCCTTAAACGCCGGCACCTGCCAGACGGAGGCCCGCGTCGCGATCCTGCACCGCAATATCCCGAACATGCTCTCGCAGATCACCGCATTCTTCGGCCAGAACGGGCTCAACATCGAGAACCTGGCCTCCAAGAGCCGCGGGAGCTACGAGTACACCCTGCTCGACATCTCCGCTCCGATGCCCCACGACACCGTGGAACGGCTGAAGGCGATCGACGGGGTGCTGCGCGTGCGGCGCCTGGCTCCGAAAAACTGAATTTAAAAACCCCGGTCCACAGCTTAAGGACCGGGGTTTTTGATTTCGGGAAAGGTTCTGCTTACTCCTCTCTCTCCCTTCTCATCTGCTCGATAAACTCCGCCGCATCGTCCGGCGCGTCATCGAGGTCATCGCCCACATCCACGTTG
Source organism: uncultured Eubacteriales bacterium (assembly GCA_900317515.1). GTDB lineage: Bacteria > Bacillota > Clostridia > Lachnospirales > Lachnospiraceae > Chordicoccus. The sequence goes on along the minus strand of ONHA01000023.1, from coordinate 5,291 downwards.
AGCGGCTGGCGCTTGAAGAAGATATCGTACATGATCGGAATAATGTACAGAGTCATAAATGTCGAATAGATAAGGCCCGCCGCGATGACGATCGCCATGCCGCGGCCCAGCTGACTCCCCATGCCGCCCCCGAAGATCATCGAGGACATCGCGAGGATCGTCGTCATCGCCGTCATGAGGATCGGGCGCATACGCGTCTTGCCGGTCGCGACCAGCGCGTCCACGCGTTCCATGCCGCCGATTCGAAGCTGGTTCGCATAGTCGACGAACACGATACCGTTGTTGACGACCGTGCCCATCAGGATCAGGAAGCCCATGAGCGAGAGCATGGAGAGCTGTTCATTTGCGAAAATGAGGCCCAGCATACCGCCCGTAAACGCCAGCGGAATCGTGAACATGACGATGAACGGCGAGAGAAGGCTCTGGAACTGGGCGACCATGACCAGGTAAATGAAGAGCAGAGCGAGCGCCATCAGCTGGCTCATCTGCGTCACCATGTCGTTGATCTGGGTCGACTCGCCCTCGATCTCGTAAGTGACCCCCTTCGGCGTCGTGAAATTCTGCAGCTTCGTCCTGAGCTCACGGGTGAGGAGCTCCGTATTGTAGCCCTCCTCCGTCACCGCGGAGACCGTGATGTAGCGGGAGAGGTTCTCGCGGCGGATGCTGCCCTGGGCATATGTCTCCTCGAGGGTGGCAAATTCGCCGAGCTTGTGCTTCTTCGGCTCCTCCTCCTTCTCTTCCTCTTCACCTTCTCCGCTGCCGCCGCCCATCATGCTCATCATGGCGGACATCGAGCCGCCGTTTCCGCCCATTGCGGAGGCGGATCCGCCCATCGCGGAGGCTGCCGCAGCCTGGCTCATCGAATTTGCCTCAAATTCGATATCGAGAAGATTTTCTCTGGTGAGTTCCTTCGTGAGATCCCGGATGACGACATCCAGCGTGATCCCGTTCGAGGTGATGGACGTCGACGTGACGGACGTCGTGAGCCGCTGGGAGATCTCCGCAAAGATCTGGGCGACCGTGAGGCCGTAGGACATGGCCTTGTCCTTGTCGATCTCAAGGTGCAGCGTCCTGGCCGCCTCCTCGGAGCCGTTCGAGATTTCCGTGAAGCCTTCCACCTCATCGATGATCGCCATCAGGTCCTCGCTCACCTCGTTGACCGCGTCGAGATCCTCGCCGAACACGTTGATGGAGAGACCGCTGGACATAAGGGCACCCATGTCGCTCATGCCGCCCGTCGAGGCCGTGACCTCCGTCTCAAGATCCGCCGTCGCCTCGTTGATCGCTTCGCAGAGGTCATCGACAGCGCTGGTAAATTCACCGCTCTCCGGCGTGACATAGCAGATATAGGTCCCGTATGAGCCGCCGCCACCGCCAAAGGAGCCCAGGAAGCCGGCCGTACTGGCCGAGTCCATCGCGCCGACGTCCTTAACCCCGTCGATCGCCAGAATCCGGTTCAGGACCTGGTCAACCATCGCGTAGGATTCCTCGCGCGTCGCATCCTCCGGGGTCTCGATCGTGACCTGGATGTCATCGCCGCTCATTTCCGGCAGGACGACGATACCCATCGTGACCAGCCGCCAGACAGAGAGGATGAGCAGCGCGACCGAGGCAAGGACCGTGAGAGCCTTGTGTCTGATGCACCACCTGAGGGTAACCGAATAGCGGTCCTGCACACGCTCCATGAAATAATTTTTCTTAGGCACAACGTTCCGCATGATCGTCGAGGACGCGGCCGGCACCACCGTCATCGCCACCACCAGGGAGGCGAGCAGGCAGAACGAGACCGAGAGCGCCATCGGGACCAGAAGCTCCCTGACCGTGCCGGTCGTAAAGACCATGGGCAGGAAGACGCAGACCGTCGTGAGCGTCGAGGCGATGATCGCCCCGGAGACCTGCTTTGCACCCTGCACAGCCGCCCGCGGAGCCGGGAGTCCGCGGCCGCGCAGACGGAAAATATTTTCAATGACAACGATCGAGTTGTCGACCAGCATACCGATGCCGAGTCCGAGTCCGGACAGGGTCATGATATTGAGCGAAAGCTTCGAGAAATACATCAGGACAACCGCGAACAGGACCGACAGCGGGATCGCGATCGCGACCAGGAAAGTCGGGCGCATGTCCTTCAGGAAGACCGCAAGAACGATGATCGCAAGCAGCGCGCCAAGACCCATATTTTTCACGATCTCGTCGACGATCAGTGCGATGTACTCGCCCTGGTCCATCAGCGTGACGACCGTCGTGCCCTCGTCCTCCTCCATGATCCGCCTGATGGCGGCGGAAGCATTGCCGGAAAGCTCATTGGTGCCGACCGAGGAATTCTTGAAAATGGAAAGAACAACCGCCGGCTCGCCGTTCAGCTTCGCGTAGCTGTCGCCCGCATTGTCGATCACGGTGATGTCCGCGACGTCGGAAAGGCGCACGACGCCGATCCCATCCATATCAATGAGGAGAATATCGGAGATCTCGGCGGACGTCTCAAACTCGTCGCCGACCTTGAGCAGCCAGGATTCCCCGGCAGCGTCCTCGACATAGCCCGCCGGCATGGCGAAGTTCTGCGCATAGATCATCTGGGAGAGCGTTGTCGCCGAGAGGAGCGCATCCGCGTTGGCGCTCTCCAGCGCCGTATCCCTGGCCGACTCGTACTGGGCCTGCGCCGAGGAGAGCTGCGTCTGAGCCGTCGTCAGCTGGTTGGCCGCCGTTGAAAATGCAACCGCCGCATCCAGCTGCCCCTGGGTGAGAGCCGCAAAGGCCCCTTCCAGCCCGTCCATGATCTGCGGTGCGCGGTCCATCAGCCCCGTGATCGCGGAGACACCGCCCTGGAGCGTGCCGGTGGACCCGCCGAGGACCGCCTTGGTGTCGATCTTTGAAACGTTGGAGAGAATATTCTGAATCTGGGGCACCACGGCAGCCAACCGGTTCACCGCCGTCATCAGCTGGGAAAATGAACTTCCGTCCAGCATCTGTGCCGCCTCATTAAGCCCCTGTACGGCTGATTCGATGTCGGAAAGAACCGTTGTGATATCCAGTGTCTCGGCAGCCTCCAGGGCCGTATCACTCACTCTCTGCCCTGCCTCCGCAAGTTCCGCGCGGGCTGCCTCCAGGTCTTCATTTGCCCTCTGAAGCGCATCGAAGGCCATCCGGACAGCCTCCTCAAGCCCTTCCCGCATGGTTTCGTCGGCCGCTTCAAGGTTGGCTACGGCCTGGTCATAGGCTGCCTGAGCCGCCTGGGCCGCGGCAGAGAGCGTGTCATATTTCGCCTTGGCGGTGTCATAGGCCCCCTTCGCATCCGCAGCGGTCGCCTCCGCAATGCCTCTGGCGCTCCCGTAGGCAAACGAAAGTCCCTCGGAGAGCTTCTGCAGGCCGGCGGCCGCATTCTGCACCTGGCCCTTAAGGCTCTGGGAGATCTCGCCTACCGGACCCTTCATCTGTGAAAAGATTCCTGACGAGATCATCGAGCCGAACTGGCCCTCCTTGGCCTCGAGCGCCGCCTGGCCCTCGTCGACCTGGGCTTTCGCATCGTTCAGCTGCTGCTCGGCATCGTCCAGCTGCTTTGTGGTCTCCTGCAGGATCTTTGCGTTCAGCTCATCGATCTTGCGGCCGTTCAAGTCGACCTGCACCGTCTTGGTGACAAGTCCGATCGTGGTGACCGAAGCGACGCCGTTCACGCGCTCGATCGCGGGCTGGAACTCATCCCGCACATACTCGGACAGCTCATAGATATCGTAGCCGTCCCTCTCAACCGCGATGTACATCGAGGCGAGCATGTCCATCGAGAGCTCCATGATCGTCGGCGCGGCGCAGTTGGCCGGCAGAGAGGACCTCGCCTGCTCCACCGCACTGGAAACCTTGACCATCGCGCTGTCCATGTCGGTGTCATCCTCAAACTCCAGCTGAACCATGGAGAAGTTTTCGGAGCTGACGGAATAGACATTTTCAATATGGGAGATGGTGCCGAGCACATTTTCAAGCGGCTCGCTCACCTCGAGCTCCACCTTCTCGGGGCTTGCGCCAGGATAGGTGGTGATAACCATGAGATAGGGGATCGAAATGTCCGGAAGCAGGTCCATCGACATGTTCATGGCTGAAACCACGCCCAGCGCGATGACCGCAATCACGGCGACAAGTACGGTAAACGGTTTTCTGACACTGAATTTTTCCATAATAATAACTCCAAATCCGGGGCCGGCGTTTTACTGCCGGCTCTCAGCTTTTCTCTCACTAAGAACCTGCTCCATGTTGTCCATAACTGCGTTCCACAATCGGAGCATCTCGGAAAGATCCGTCTCCGACATTCGTGAGAGCACGTCGTTCCAGTAGTCATGCGCCTTTTCGATCGTGTCATCGGCGATCTTCTTCCCCTCGGGTGTGGCCGAGACGATCACGTTCCGCCGGTTGTCGGGGTCGGCGCTTCTTATGATAAGCCCGTTCTTCTCGAGCCCCTTAAGGCTTCGCGATACGGAGGCCGGCTGCATGCCCGTGGCGCTGCAGAGCTCCTGGATCTTCACGTTCTCGCCTCCCCGGCAGGAGATGACCCCCAGGATCTGTATCTCGGAAGGGCTGAAATCTCCGAACGATTCCCACAGATTTATGTGCTTCATTCTGGAAAATGCCTCCAGAATCCTATATTCCAGATCAACCGGCTTCATGTTTTACCCCACAAACAATTAACGATGTTAAATAAACTCTGACGATTATAATTCCGCCGTGCACATATGTCAATAAAAATGCTTCAGTTAACAGAATTTTTACGCGGTCCCGGGGCAGGCCGCAGTACCCGGCCGTTCATTTTCGGGCAACAAAAAAAGGACCGGACTTTCATCCGATCCTTAAGAGGCGACACCCGGAATCGAACCGGGGATGAGGGTTTTGCAGACCCGCGCCTTACCGCTTGGCTATGTCGCCTTATTACACTTGTCAAATGACCCCAAGCAGGTTCGAACTGCTGTTACCGCCGTGAAAGGGCGATGTCTTAACCACTTGACCATGGGGCCTCATTACGGGCTGTCGCTCATTACGAACTGAGGTCCCGTTAGCTCCCCGAGTAGGGCTCGAACCTACAACAACTCGGTTAACAGCCGAGTGCTCTACCATTGAGCTATCGAGGAAAATGAAAAAAAGGGTGCGCACCCTCAAAACCGCATATACATTTCTGACTTGCACGAAGTCGGTCACTTCCAAGGCTTTTCGTTCGGCCTAAAGCCGCGCTGCCTGGTCAAGCCCTCGTCCTATTAGTAGCAGTCAGCTCCGTGCATTACTGCACTTCCACCCCTGCCCTATCTACCTCGTCG
>ONHA01000047.1 GCA_900317515.1 uncultured Eubacteriales bacterium | reverse complement strand
CGCCCAGATATGCTCGCTCATAATGCCGCTTTCGTGCTTGACCCAGAGGACCTTCTCCTCGGCCTCCGCGAGTCCCTCCAGCGTGCGGCTGCGTCTTAAGACAATGCTGTCGTATGCAGGAACGGAGGCTGTAAAATAATACCATCCGTTCTCGTAGATCACAAACGGATCCGCCCTCTGAAGGATCCAGGGCTGATTGAACTTAAACGTATTATCCATTGATCACCACTCCTTTTGCGGACAGTCCGCTTTTTTTGTTTGTATGATTTTAAAATAGTTTAGTTTTATCTATAATTTAGCAAGCATGGCACCGTTTTGCAAGGGGTATTTTAATATTTTCTATAATTCGGCATATTGACGATACCGACAAAAAAATGCGGCCCGCAAAGGCCGCATCTTTTCACTTTCCTTTCCTTATTTCTTTTTCGCCTCTTTCACCACCAGGCCGGACAGCGCGAGCACCGCCAGCAGGTTCGGGATGACCATCAGGCCGTTGAACATGTCCGAGGCGTTCCAGACAATGTCGACCTTCATGAGCGAGCCCAAGAGGATGAAGACCACGACGATGATCGTGTAGGGCAGGACTCCCCTGTTTCCGAAGAGCACCTTTACGTTCGCCTGGCCGAAGAAGTACCAGCCGATGATCGTGGAAAATGCAAAGAACAGCAGGCAGACCGCCACGAACATGGCCCCGAAGCTGCCGAAGCCGGTTGCAAAGGCCGCCTGGGCGAGTGCCGTCCCGGTAAGGCCGTCCGTCCCGAGAAGTCCCGAGGAGAGGATGACCAGGGCGGTCATGTTGAGGACGATGAAGGTATCGATGAAGACGCCGACCATCGCGGTCTCACCCTGGTGGCCCGGCTCATCGACCTTGGCCATCGCGTGCGCGTGGGGCGTGGAGCCCATGCCTGCCTCGTTGGAGAAGAGGCCGCGGGCAACGCCGAAGCGCATGGCTTCGCGGACCGTGATGCCTGCCGCCGCGCCGCCGACCGCCTGCGGGTTGAACGCGCCGATGAAGATCGAGGCGATCGCGCCCGGAAGATTTCTGATATTGATAATAAGAAGGATGATGCTGCCCACAATGTAGAGCACCGCCATGATCGGAACCACCTTCTCGGTGAAGGAAGCGATGCGGGAGACGCCGCCGATGAAAATGAAGCCCGCAATCACCGCGCAGATGATGCCCATGATAAGCTTCGGAACCCCGAAGGCGGTGAAGAACGCCTCGCTGATCGAGTTCGACTGGACCATGTTGCCCATGAAGCCGAGCGCCAGGATGATCGCGACCGAGAAGAAGACCGCCATGAATTTGCCGAGACCGCCCTTGAAGGCCTTCCGGATGTAGTAGACCGGACCGCCCGTGACGTGGCCCTGCTCATCCCGGGTCTTGGTGTCCTGGGCGAGGACCGCCTCGCCGTAGATCGTCGCCATCCCGAAAAATGCGGAGACCCACATCCAGAAGATGGCGCCCGGGCCGCCCGAGACCAGAGCCGTCGCGCAGCCGGCGATGTTGCCGGTGCCGACCTGGGCCGCGATCGCGGTCGTGAGTGCCTGGAAGGAGCTCATGCCCTCCTTGCCGGCCTTGTCGCCGCGCAGGGTCAGGCTGCCGAAGACCCGTCCGAAGGCGGATCTGAATTTTCTCACCTGTACGAAATTTGTGCGGATGGTAAAGAAGATGCCGGTACCGACCAGCAGGAAGAGGAGCAGGTTCTTGTCCCACAGGATGCCGTTCACGGCGTTTACGATACTGTTCAAAGTGTCCACGGTGTTTATTTCCCCCTTTTTGTGACGGGAAACACGTAAGGGCGGACAGTATCGGGAAAAGAAAAGCCGGAACCTTTCGGTTCCGGCTCTAAAGATCGTAAATCTCTTCCACTCTGTCCTTTTGCCTGAGAGATCGACGCTTTCGCGCCTTACACCTTCGGCCCCCTTTCGGGTTTCTCCAGAGCCAGTAAGCACGTTAAAAGATATCATGCAGACCGCGCGCTGTCAAGGACAAAATGCTCTGCTTCTCAAATTCAGCAGTTGAACGGATTCTCCGACGGATAGAAATCGCCCTTCGCTCTCGGATAGCCGATCTCCTCGTACTCGACGCCGATGTACTTGAAGACCTCGAAGAGCTCCTTGCCCCAGTGGCCGAACGCCACGGCGCCGTGATGCGGATAGCCCTTCTCGATCAGGACGTGGCGATAGAATCTGCCCATCTCGTGGATCGCGAAAACCGCGATGGAGCCGAAGCTGCGGGTTGCGACCGGCAGGATCTCGCCGTCCGCCACATACGCGCGGAGCTTCGCGTCAGCCGTCGACTGCAGGCGGAAGAAGGTGATTTCGCCCGGAGCGATGTCGCCTTCAAGCGTGCCGTTCGTGACCTCACGCGGCAGCGAGCGGGCCATGATCTTCTGGTACTTCATGTTGTGGAAGGAAAGCTTCTTCGTGCAGGTGTTGCCGCAGTGGAAGCCCATGAAGGTATCCTTCAGCGTGTACGGGAACTTGCCCTCGATCGACTCCTTGTACATATCCTTCGGGACGGAGTTGTTGATGTCGAGCAGCGTCACAACGTCGTCGGAGATGCAGGTGCCGATGAACTCGGACAGAGCGCCGTAGATATCAACTTCGCAGGAAACCGGGATCCCGCGGCCGGTCAGGCGGCTGTTGACATAGCACGGAACAAACCCGAACTGGGTCTGGAAAGCCGGCCAGCACTTGCCCGCGATCGCGACATATTTGCGATAACCCTTGTGCGCCTCGACCCAGTCAAGAAGGGTCAGCTCATACTGGGCAAGCTTCGGAAGGATCGACGGGATCTTGTTGCCCGCGCCGAGCTCCTCGGCCATGTCCGCGACGACTTCCGGAATACGCGGATCGTCAGCGTGCTTGTTGTAAGCCTCGAAGAGGTCAAGCTCGGAGTTCTCCTCGATCTCGACGCCCATGTTGTAGAGCTGCTTGATCGGAGCGTTGCAGGCCAGGAAGTTCATCGGTCTCGGACCGAAGGAGATGATCTTCAGGTTGTGCAGACCCTCGATTGCGCGGGCGATCGGAAGGAAGTCGTGGATCATGTCCGCGCAGTCCTCAGCGTCGCCGACCGGATACTCCGGAATGTAAGCCTTTGTGTTGCGGAGCTGCAGGTTGTAGCTGGCGTTCAGCATGCCGCAGTAAGCATCGCCGCGGCCGTCCTGCAGGCTGTCCTGAGCCTCTTCGGCTGCCGCGCAGAACATAACCGGGCGGTCACCCCAGTGCTTCGCGAGCAGGGTCTCGGAGATTTCCGGACCGAAGTTGCCGAGGAAGACGCAGAGCGCGTTGCACTCAGCGGCATTGACGTCCGCGAGGGCGTTCACCATATCGATCTCACTCTCGATGATGGTGATCGGGCACTCGTAGATGTCCGCTGCGTCGTACTTCTCGCAGTAGGCTTTGACCAGTGCCTCACGGCGGGTCTTCGAAAGCGATGCCGGGAAGCAGTCACGGCTCACAGCGACGATACCGACTTTAATCTTGGGAATATTGTTCATGTGTAAAGCCTCCTTTCATGACAGGCAAATCTCTATGAAAATATTGTAATCCGCACGCACGCAGTTAGTCAAAACAAACAGCGGATAAACCAAAAACCTGTCCTATAAAAAAGCAATTTTGTCTAATCTCCCAGCTCTTCCTCGCTCACCTTGAAAATGAAAACATCCTGTATCTTATAAGCCGCAAAGAACAGCGCCGTATCGATCACGATCTTGATCGGCACGGCAGCCCCGTCGAAGAGCATTTCAAGGAAATGCACCGTAAGAGCCGAGATCCCGCACTGAATCGCCGTGAGGAGAGCAAACTGCGGGAAGGATTTCCGCCGGGATTCATTGGATTTGAACACGATATTCCGGCTCAGGCTGTAGTTGATCGTCGCCGAGACCACACGGGCCATCACGGTCGCCTTGATGATCGGGAAGGACGAGGCAGCAAGAACGTGCTCCGTCAACACCCAGAAGAGGAAGATATCGACGATCGAAGCCAGGATCGAGATTGCCCCGAACATCATGAGCTTCCGAAAAATAGTCACATACACAAGAAACGTGTTGTAAACCGGCCTGTAGTGGACCTTCGCCTCCGGTTTCGGCTTACCGTATGGCACCTGAAACTCCTTGTAGCCGTCCTTCTTGAAGCTCATGAGGAGCGAGATGTCGTAGGCGTAGGACTTCTCGAGAAGGGAGAGGCTTCTTGCGACCCTCCCGTCCGGTATGCCGCGAAGTCCCGCCAGCGGGTCCGTGACCTTGATTCCGAAGAGATATTTGAAAATAAAAGACGTAAACTTATTGCCCCTGGAGCTCCCCTTCGTGAGATACGGGCTCTCAAGGTCCCGGGCGCCCAGGATCAGCCTTGTTTTCCCCTTGCGGACATCCGCAGCCAGAAGCTCGGCGGCCTTTTTGATGTCCTGAATCCGGTCTATCCCGTCGGAGTTCACCGTGACGACGCCGTCCCGCTTTCCGCCGTAGAGCCGGGAGTACTCAGAGAGCCCGGTCCTCATGGCGCAGCCTTTTCCCCGGTTCTCCGGGTGGTCGATGACGGATACGCCGAGCGCCCGGACCGCCTCAAAGACCGCCTCGTATTCGATCCCGCTGCCGTCATTCACAACGATGATCTCCGGAAAGCCTTCCGCGATCAGCGTTTTCACATACTCCGGGAAATCGGCCGGCGGCTCATACGCGGGTATGAGGACGACGACATTCGCCCTGTTTTCATGTTTCATAATATCCGCACCTCCGGCTCAAAATGTTTGCTTTTTTATCAGGAAAAAAATATAATAACCTTATAAGAAAAATGTCAAAGGAGGATCTCCCACATGATCGATTTCGGCATGCGCTGCCATGACCTCGCGCCCAAGGGCCCGCTCACGGAAGTTCTTGACGCGGTTAAAAATGCATCCATCCCTCACATCCAGCTCGCCTTCGGCAAGTCCGTCAGTGATTACGACTTCTCCGTCGGCCATTACAGCGCCGGTTTCGGCAATTATATCCGCCGCGAGCTCGACGCCCGCAATATCCACATCGCGGTCCTCGGCTGCTACATCAACCCGGCCAACCCGGACGAGGCCCTGCGGAAGGCCGCCGTCGCCCGCTTCATCGAGCACTTAAAATACGCGAAGCGCATCGGCGCCGACATGGTCGGCACGGAGACCGGCCGTTTCTCGACCGATTTCAAGACAACGCCTCTCACAAAGACCGAAGAGTGCTACCAGACGGTCCTCAAGAGCTTTAAGGAAATCGTCCGCGCGGCCGAGCAGCTCGGCGTCACGGTCGGCATCGAGGGCGTCTTCGACCATACGATCCACTCTCCGGAGATGATGGACCGGCTTCTTCACGATCTTGATTCCGAGGCGGTCGAGGTCATTTTCGACGCGGTCAACCTCATGACACCCGAGGTCGAGTTTGATTCGGCGGGCCAGGCGGCCATTTTAAATAAGGCCTTCGAGCTCTACGGGGACCGCATCTCCGTGCTGCACCTGAAGGACTTCGTCTTCGACGGGCAGAAGCAGCTTTACCGCCACCCCGGCGAAGGGCACTTTGACTACGCGCCGCTCATGAAATTTGTGAAGGAAAAGAAGCCCCATATCATAGGGCTCCTTGAAAATTCCTCGCCTGACCGTTATCAGTCCGACTGCGCTTACCTTGCGTCTAAGTTCTTAAACGCCTGAGTCTTCCACTCTGGTGCAGCGGACCGCGCACCTTGAGGCGCCGCCGGTCGTGCAGGTAAACAGTGTTAAATCCCAGTCGTCCGCCGTGATCATATCCTCCACGGCGGACGGTTCTATTGTCTCCAGATTCGATACGACGTAATGGTAGGAAAGACCCTCCACGTTCTTAAAATACACGTCCGTCCCCAGCGCAATCCACTTGATCGGGCTGAAATGCCTCCTGTAATTGTGACCGGCGATCACCAGGTTGTCCTGATAGTAGGAGCCCGAGTAACGGCAGGGAGAGGTCTTGAGCCACTCCATGTCCCAGTCTCCCATGATCGGCAGTTCGATGCTGAGCGAGGGAATCGAGAGAACGCCGATATATATGTAACCGTCCACTTCCATCCCCGGCATGGCCAGATTTTCGTCCTGGCCAAGGAGCGCATGGGTGATGTCGAGTGGGATCTCCTCATCTTCGACCCCGTTCTCTTCCTTCCACTCTTCTATCTCTTCGTGATAGTCTTCCATCTCATCGTTGAGGGTCTCCAGGGCATCCTCGGACGCCTTACCGGCCCGATCGCTGTCCCACTTATTATAGGCGGTAAGCCCTAAGGCCCCGCCTATCATAAGAAGCCCGAGGAGCAGAAACAGCCCTCCCCGCTTTTTTTTCTTTCTTCTTTCAGCCATAATTCCTCAGTTCGATCTTCTCCTGAACCAGCCGACAAGCACAAAGGCTGCTCCGACAAGCGCCAGTACCGGAACCGGCCACCAGAGCTGTCCGGTCTGCGGCAGACGGCTGTAATCACGCACCGGAGTCGGTGTGTTCGGCGTGTTCGGGGTCTTCGGAGTCTTCGGAGTCGCCGTGCTCGGTGTCACAGTGCTCGGAGTCGGTGTGCCGATGCTCGGCGTAACAGTGATGGACGGGGTCGGCGTCGACGGAAGCTGTTTCACGGAGACCTTCGGTGAAGCGTCCACCTCATACTGGTAGAGCTTTTCCGCTTCATCGTAGCGGGGCACCGAGACGATAAACGGATTGAAGATCGAGAATCCGTCCGCGGCTTCCTTATTCTCAAAAAGCCAGATGCCGATCGGAAGTTCGCTGAAAGAGACGAACCCGTCCGATCCGGTGACGGCTTCCTTCGTCGTAAGTTCAATCTTATTCTCGGAAATATATTTAGTCAGCTCCGCCGCAAGAGACGGGCTCGTGATATCCTCAAAGGAAATCCCCGATTCGGCAAGTTCATCGACCGGCACAAACGAGTAATCCGCACCGTTTTCAACATGAACCGCACCGACTTTCTTTGCAACCACCGTCGCTCCCGCTGCCGGTGTCCCGTCATCGACATCCTTCAGCGTGATCGAAATCGTCGCAGGGATCGATTCATCCGGCACGACAGATGTCTCTGCCTTTACCGCCGCCGGCTTAACCGCCACTGCTGCGAAGACGAGTAAAGCTGCCATCAAGAGTCCACTTTTCCGCATTTTTCCAAACATGTTAATCCTTCCTGCCTTTCTTTCTGAACGGCTCACTTGTCATGACAAAGAGCAGTATCAGTAATATTATTAACATCGGTGCCGCAACTACAGGCGCCACATAAACAGGTTCAATCTGAAGCGCATCTGCGATGACGTTCGCCTCACCGTTCGCATTTGCGACCCGGTGTCCGCGCACAAGAAGCCGGTGCGTGTTGATTCCGTAAGGCGTACAGGTGACAAGGGTGCAGTAATCCTTGCCCTCCTCGATCTGCAGATTGCTTAAGTCCGTAGGTTCAACGATTCGAATCTGGTCCACCTCATAGGTCACCGTCCGGTTCAGGACCGTCATCGTAAAGGTATCGCCCTCGACCAGCTTGTCGATATCCGTAAAGAGTCTTGCGCTCGGAAGTCCCCGGTGGCCCGATACCACACAGTGGGTCGAAGCTCCGCCGACCGGCAGGGAAGTTCCAGCGATATGGCCGATCGCGATCTGCAGGATCGTCTCATCAGTGCCGTGGTAGATCGGCAGCGTGACCCTGATCTTCGGGATATCGATATAGCCCATGATACCGGAGTCGGTGACGGCAAGCTGCCTGTTATACTCTGCCATCTGCTCATCCGTCATGATCCACTGAGCTCCGATCTTCGCCAGCTCGGCGTTGTATGCCTCCGCATCCGCAAGCATCTCGCTGTATTTATTTGCATCCAGATTCGCAACCGATTCTGCATAGGAGGCCACCGCCCTTGACTGGTGAAACGAGTTCCACCAGTCCGCAAAGCCGGGGTAGGCAATAAGCCCCATCCCCAAAAGCACGATGCCTATGAGGATCAGATTTATCCGGTTCTTTTTGAGCCAGCTCTTCATCGGTTACTGCTCGCAGTTCCTGACCGTTCTCGGATACGGCTCCACATCACGGATGTTCGTCATGCCGGTCACATACATGACGCAGCGCTCAAAGCCGAGGCCGAAGCCTGCGTGTCTGGTCGTTCCGTATTTTCTGAGATCCAGATAGAACTTGTACTGGTCGATATCCATGCCAAGTTCGTTCATGCGCGCAAGGAGCTTGTCGTAGTCCTCCTCACGCTGGGAACCGCCGATGATCTCGCCGATGCCCGGAACCAGGCAGTCCATCGCCGCGACGGTCTTTCCGTCCGGGTTCTGCTTCATGTAAAATGCCTTGATCTCCTTCGGATAGTCCGTAACAAACACCGGACGCTTGAAGACCTCCTCGGTGAGGTATCTCTCATGCTCGGTCTGCAGGTCGACGCCCCACTTGACCGGGTAGTCAAACTTCTTTCCGGACTTAAGAAGAAGCTCGATCGCCTCGGTGTAGGTCACATGCCCGAACTCGGCGTTCACGACACCCTGAAGGCGCTCGATAAGGCCCTTGTCGATGCGCTCGTTGAAAAATGCCATCTCCTCCGGCGCATTCTCAAGCACGTAGTTGATAATGTACTTGATCATGGCTTCGGCGACTTCCATGTCATCCTGAAGGTCCGCGAAGGCCATCTCCGGCTCGATCATCCAGAACTCGGCCGCATGGCGGGCCGTGTTGGAGTTCTCCGCCCGGAAGGTCGGTCCGAAGGTGTATACGTTGCGGAAGGTCTGGGCGAAGGGCTCGACGTTGAGCTGGCCCGAAACCGTCATATTAACCGGCTTTCCGAAGAAATCCTGGCTGAAATCAATCTTACCGTCTTCCGTGAGCGGCATATTGTCGAGCGGGAGCGTGGTTACCTGGAACATCTCGCCGGCACCCTCCGCGTCGGACGCCGTGATGATCGGCGTGTGAACATACACGAAGTCCCGCTCCTGGAAAAATTTGTGGATCGCGTAGGCGACGAGCGAGCGAACACGGAACACCGCCTGGAATGTATTGGTGCGGGGACGAAGATGCGGCATCGTGCGGAGGAACTCGAGCGAGTGTCTCTTCTTCTGCAGCGGGTAATCCGGGGTGGACTCACCCTCGACCGCCACCGTGTCCGCCTGAATCTCGAACGGCTGCTTTGCCTCCGGCGTCATAACCAGCGTTCCCTTAACGATGACCGCCGACCCGACGTTCAGCTTGCAGATATCCCCGAAGTTCTCCATCGTGTCGTGGAACACGACCTGCAGGGTCGTGTAAAATGACCCGTCCGAGAGCACCATGAACCCGAAGGTCTTGGAGTCACGGATGCTGCGGACCCAGCCGCCGACGCTTACCTTTTTGCCTGCATATTTTTCTGTCTCCCTGAAGAGCTCACGAACAGTTACCAGTTTTTCCATTAAGAATAGGCCTCTTTTTCATTTCATAATTATGTACAGTATATTATAGAACGTTTTGGGGCAAATGTCTATTGTTTTTGACTATCAAATGATGCCGAAAAAATAAAGAAGGGGCGGAATCGCCCCTTCCTCGGAATATTATGCCCTCTTTTCCTTCTCCTCGTCCTTCCTTCTTTTAAGGAACAGCAGGATGATCAGGAAAAGCCCCGCCAGAGGTACCAGTGAAATAAAGAACACAGGCTTATTGCTGTACCAGCGAAGCAGAATGCTGTTCGTGAGACGGAACTCATACGGCTTCATCTCCTGTGTCACACTCCTTGCTGCAATGCCGGACTTGGCCAGGATCTGAGCCAATATCCTCTCCTCCTGTTCCGGCCACATTGTCACATTTCCGGCCTCGTCCCGCACCTTCACATAGAGCTCATGCGCTGCATACTCGCTGACCGTGATGTAAACATCGCCGTTTTCTGCGACAGTATAGTGGCCTTTGCCTTCACCTTCCGTAAGTTCCTCTCCGTCCATCCAGATCTCCAGGAATTCGTCCGTCAGGCTCTCTCTCCGAAGTGTAATGACAAACTCCTCAAAGTACAGGCCGTCATCAGAAAGACCAATAACCGTCAGCCTCGGAGCCTTCGTATCGACAATAAACTCCTGCCGGTCGGACCGCATATTGCCGGCCGCGTCCGTGACGTCCACCGTGATCACATACTTGCCGTCCGAGGGCAGCTCCTCACGGAAGGTCAGGCGGTCATTTTCGTAGGTATAGGCCGCCTCCTGCCCGTTCAGCGTGACGGAGAGGATCGTCACCTCATCGACGTTGGTCAGGACGTATTCCGGTCTGAAGCGCGTAAGCGCATAGCCGTTCTTCCCGACCGGACCCAGGAACTCGAACACGGTACCGTTCTGATTCTCCGAGAAGGAGATCGACCTCGTCACCGAGTTGCCTGCAAGGTCGGTCGCCGTGTAGGTGAGCTTATAATAATCGTCCTCGGTCACCTCAAAGACGTACATGACGCCGCCCTCGCCCCGGCTTCTGACGCCGTCCGCATCGACTTCGCCGCGGTTTGTACCATTAAGAACAGCCGAAATGCCGTTCTCATTCATATTCGTGTCCGACATCGTGAGCGTGATCGTGAGCGGGT
>ONHA01000011.1 GCA_900317515.1 uncultured Eubacteriales bacterium | reverse complement strand
CGACGAGGTAGATAGGGCAGGGGTGGAAGTGCAGTAATGCACGGAGCTGACTGCTACTAATAGGACGAGGGCTTGACCAGGCAGCGCGGCTTTAGGCCGCACGAAAAGCCTTGGAAGTGACCGACTTCGTGCAAGTCAAAAAATGTATATGCGGTTTTGAGGGTACGCGGTATTTTTATATTTGCATATCTTTAGGGGAATCTTCTAATGGTAGGAAAGCGGTCTCCAAAACCGTCAATGGGGGTTCGACTCCCTCTTCCCCTGTAAAACCCGCAATCGATGAGATTGCGGGTTTTTACATTTATTTTCAGCTGTCGTTGGCAGAAGGAATGAACGTATGCTATAATAGTAAGTCGGTGCAGATTGAGAAGAAAGGAAACGATATGACAGCGGATTTCGCGGAACCCCTCCTTCTTTGGTATGACCGGAATGCGCGGGAGCTTCCATGGAGACAATCAAAAGACCCTTACCGGGTGTGGATCTCCGAGATCATGCTCCAGCAGACGAGGGCTCAGGCAGTCATTCCCTATTACGAACGCTTTCTTCTGAGTCTTCCGGACGTAAAAGCTCTGGCCGCCTGTCCCGACGACGAGCTAATGAAGCTCTGGGAAGGACTCGGCTATTACAGCCGCGCAAGAAACCTTAAGAAGGCAGCTCTTGTAATAGAAGAGAAATATGAAGGAAGATTTCCGGAAACCGCGGACGAGCTTGTAAAGCTTCCCGGCATAGGAGAGTACACGGCCGGAGCGATCGCCTCGATCGCCTTCGGGGAGGCAGTCCCCGCCGTTGACGGAAATGTTCTCCGGGTCATGGCGCGTCTTACCGATGATCCGCGGAATATTCTCGAGCCGGCGGTAAAGAAATATTTTACGGAACTGCTGAAGGAGCACGGTCCCCGGGAACCCTTTGCATTCGGGAACCTCAATCAGGCGTTCATGGACCTGGGATCCCTCATCTGCCTGCCGGGCGATAAACCGCAGTGCGAAGGCTGTCCGGTGAGGCGCGTGTGTCTTGCAGCCGCCCGCGGCACGGCGTCCGTCCTGCCGGTCAGAATAAAAAAGACCGGGAAGAGGCGGGAGCTGAGAACGGTTTTCATTTTCCGGAGCGGTGAGAAGATCGCGGTCCGAAAGAGGAAAAATGAAGGACTGCTCGCAGGGCTCTATGAATTCCCGAACACGGAAGGGCGTCTTACCGAGGAGGAGGCCGCGCTCTACGCAGAAAATCTAGGATTCTCAGCGGACGCAGTAAAGGCGCTTCCGGCGGCGAGGCATGTATTTTCCCACGTAACCTGGGAGATGACCGGTTACGAGATCAGGGTCCTGGGCGATGCGGAGGGGGTCATTTTCGCGGAACCGAAAAGAATTGAAGAGCAATATCCGATCCCATCGGCGTTTGCGGCCTATGCGAAGGCCTGCAATATACGGGTGGGTGCAGGCAAGAATAAAGGAGAGAAGGCATGAAAGTACTTACGGTAGCGATTCCCTGTTACAACTCGGAAGCGTACATGTCGAAGGCCATCGACCATGCGGTCATGGGCGGCGAGGACATTGAGGTCCTCGTCATCGATGACGGGTCGAAGGACGGTACGCTCGCGAAGGCGCAGGAGTATGAGAGAAGATTCCCGGGGATCGTGAGAGCGGTCCATCAGGAGAACAAAGGCCACGGCGGCGCGGTCAACACGGGTATCCGCGAGGCGCAGGGGGTATATTTTAAGGTCTGCGACAGCGATGATTACCTGGACTACGACTCTCTTCAGGCGGTCATGAAGGTCCTTCGCAAATCCGCCGCGACCGACAAGCCGTTCGATCTCATGATCAACAACTACATGTACGACAAGGACGGCGCAAAGCACAAGAAAATCATGGAATACCATGGATATCTGCCGGAGAACCGGGTGTTCGGCTGGAGCGAGGTCAAAAAGCCGCTGCGGTTCGATCAGTATATCCTGATGCACAGCCTGATCTTCAGGACAGAACTGCTTCGGGACTGCGGAACGGTTCTTCCGGAGCACACCTTCTATGTGGATAACCTCATGGCGTTCCAGCCGATCATCTATGTGGAGACCATGTACTACCTCAACACCACGCTCTACCGCTACTTTATCGGCAGAAATGATCAGAGCGTCAACGAGAAGGTCATGCTCACCCGCCTTGACCAGCAGCTCCGCGTGAACCGCATGATGATCGATGCATACAGGCCCGATCTCGTGAGCGAAAAGAACCACATGGATATGCTGGTCCACTACATGAGCATCATGACGACCATCTCCTCGATCCTTCTCATGCGGAAGGGCACGAAGGAGGCGCTTGCGGAGAAGAAGCAGCTCTGGGAAGAACTGAAAAATAAAGACAAAAAGCTCTACATGCGCCTGCGGACCAACTTCCTGGGCTTCGGCATGCACCTGCCCGGAAGGATCGGCCGCGAGATCGCGATCCAGGTCTATCATCTTACGCAGAAGATTTACGGATTTAATTAATATTACGGTGGCGCGATCTTTATTTTCGTGCTACACTTAAATTTGTATCAATATATGCCTTATTGCGTGAGGTTAATATGAAAAAGCAGTTTCTTAGAACAGGTGCGGTGATCACCGCATTTTCCCTGGCGGCCGGGCTTCCCGGGATTCGGACGGTCCGGGCTTCCGAGGAGGAGATAAAAACATACAGGTATGAGGGAATTGATTATTTCTATACCTTAAATGAGGAGAAAGAGATCGTCTGGACGACGGACCTTAAAGGCGGGGATGTCATCCTGATCCCTCCTTTTGTCAAGGAGGATTCGGAGCCCCTGAAGGAGGAGGACCTTCCGATCGTGGAGGCGGAGCCGACGGTGACGCTCATCGTGACGGAGATCACTCCGGAGGTGCTTGTCTTTGACGAGAACGTCCCTGTCCCGGAGGTTTCCGAGGATATTTCCGAAAATGAAACCCTCCCCGCAGCCGAAGCGCCGGACATCGATCCGACCGTGATCCCGACCGAGGAGGAGCTGGAGAGCCTTGTCATCCCCGAAGCCGTTCCGGAGGAAACAGTTCCGGAAGAGCTTCCGGTGACCGAGGAGACCGTGGAAGAGACAGCTGTTTCGGAAGAGACGGCTCCCGAGGCGGAGGCGGTTTACGCTGAGGCGGAGACGGATGAAGTTCTCCCGGAAGCTGAGAAGATTGAAAATGAAGAATTTGCCGTGACGGAGGAAGCTCCGGCAAAAGAGGCGGCTCCCGAAGACGGGACAAAAGCCAAGGAGGCTCCCGCAGCGGAAGTGACAGAGGCACCCGCGCAAAAAGCGGAGATCCCTGCGGCTACCGTGACGGAAGCGGCCGCGAAAGAAGCGGAGATCCCTGCGGCTACCGCGACGGAAGCGCCCGCGAAAGAAGCGGAGATCCCCGCGGCGACCGTGACGGAAGCACCCGCAGAAAAAGCGGAGATCCCTGCGGCGACCGTGACGGAGACCCCGGCGGAGGAGACTTCGGCGGAAACTCCCGAGCCGACGGAAGAGCCGATGGCGGAAGAGGAGGCAGCTGCTCCGGCGGAGGAGAACCCGCTGCTCGTCCTCGGAAGACAGCAGCGGCTTCAAAAGTACGATAATCTCATCGCGGCTCCGGCCCCGACGGAAGAGATTCCCGAGGCGGAAGAACCCGCGGAGGAGGCTCCGGTGACAGAGGAGGATATCCTTGAGGAAGCTCCGGACGCGGAAGCCGTCGGAACCGGCGAGGATGCCCTGACCCTTCTTGCAAAGAAGGAGAACGGGACCGAAGAGGAGACAGCTGTGGAGGACCTCCCGTTTGCGGAGGAGACCTGGACTCCGGAGGAGAGCGTACAGGCGGTCATTCCGGAGGCGGTTGAGACGACACTGGAGGAGCTCGAGACCCCGGCGGATGTGACCAGCGTCGATGAGAGCGTCGTGAAGGCGGCTCCGGGAACCAGGCAGATCGTCGGCGACACCGATGCGCCGGGCAGCAAGACGATCACCGCGGCCCCGACAAAGGCGCCGACGGCAGCCCCGACGAAAGCACCGACGGCGACGCCTGCCCCGGCAACGGAAGCGCCTGCGGCACCGTCCGAGAGCTCGGGCGGCGGGTCCCAGAGCAGCGGAGGCGGCAGCGCGGAGAGCACATCTTCCCAGAGCGCCGGAAAGCGGGTCAACCCGAAAACCGGAGACGCCTCGACGCCGTTTGCCTATATGGCGGCCATGATCGCTTCCGGGATGGCATTTTTTACGGCAAAACGCAAAAAACGCGATTAACCGTACTTGTCAGAAAAAGTATGTTGTGGTATAATGTCACAAATTTAAAAGGAGGACAAACTTGATGAAGCACGTTAAGAGCCTGAATACGAAGAACCTTCAGAACACGCTCAAAAAGGGCGGATGCGGCGAGTGCCAGACATCCTGCCAGTCTGCCTGCAAGACTTCCTGCACGGTAGGCAATCAGAGCTGCGAGCACAAGTAATCACATAGCACATAATTTAACGGATACTTAAGGGTCTGTGCATAAGCAGACCCTTTTCAAATGTAAAAAATGCCGGGCTCGTTGGGCCGGCTTATCATAATATATGAAACCGGGGAGTGACCATGCAGGTACACCAGTACAAAAATAACGGATACAATATGATCCTTGATGTCCCGAGCGGATCCGTCCATGTCGCGGACGACGTGCTCTATGATGCTGTAGCCGTGATGCGGGGCGGCGGGGACAGCGAAAAAATCAGGGAAGCCCTTGCGGGGACTTATCCCGCAGAGGAGATCGAGGAGGCAATCGAGGAGATCGGCGCGCTTAAGAGCGAGGGGTCTTTATTTTCCGAAGAGCCCTACTCGCCGGCGATCGACCGCTTCTCCAAGGCCCCGACCGTCGTAAAGGCCTTATGCCTTCACATCGCTCACGACTGCAACCTGGCCTGCCGCTACTGCTTTGCGGAGGAGGGCGAGTATCACGGCCGCCGCGCTCTGATGAGCCTTGAGGTCGGAAAGAAGGCGCTGGATTTTCTGGTGAAAAATTCCGGCTACAGGCAGAACCTTGAGGTGGATTTCTTCGGCGGCGAGCCGCTTATGAACTGGGAGGTCGTGAAGCAGCTGGTCGCCTACGGCCATGAGCTGGAGGAGAAGACGAAGGACACGATCGCGCCCAAGAAGTTCCGTTTCACGCTCACAACCAACGGGGTTCTCTTAAGCGACGAGATCATGGAGTTCTGCAACCGGGAGATGCACAACGTCGTCCTCTCGATCGACGGCCGCAAAGAGGTGCACGACCGGATGCGTCCCTTCAGGAAAGGGCAGGGGAGCTATGATCTTATTCTCCCGAAATTCCTGAAATTCGCGAAAATGAGAAACGAGCTCGGTCTTCAGTACTATGTGCGCGGAACCTACACGCACTGGAACCTTGATTTTGCGGAGGATGTGCTCCATCTGGCCGACCTCGGGTTTGACCAGATCTCGGTGGAGCCGGTCGTCGCGCCGCCGACGGAAGATTACGCGATCCGCCCGGAGGATGTTCCGTACCTCTGTGATCAGTATGACTATCTCGCAAAGGAAATGATTCGCAGAAAAAAAGAAGGCAGGGGTTTTAATTTCTTTCATTTTATGATAGATTTAACGGGTGGCCCTTGTGTTTACAAGAGATTGTCCGGCTGCGGTTCCGGAACGGAGTATCTCGCGGTCACACCGTGGGGAGACTTCTATCCGTGTCACCAGTTTGTCGGTACGGACGGTTTCCTGCTCGGAAATGTCGACGAGGGCATCGTGAGAGATGACATCGTGGCGGAATTCAAGAAGGTAAATGTCTATTCCAAGAAGGAGTGCAGCACCTGCTTTTCAAGGTTCTACTGCAGCGGCGGCTGTGCGGCCAACTCCTACAACTTTACCGGCGGGATCAACGATGTCTATGAGATCGGATGCCAGCTTCAGAAGAAGCGCGTCGAGTGTGCAATCATGCTTAAAGCCGCGGAAGCGGAATTAGAACCATAAGGAACAAGGAGCGTAGGTATTATGAAGAAGAAAACAGGCGTAATCGTCATTGCGCTGAGCATTATCATTACGGTGCTCATGTGCTACACTGCAATTGCCGGATGGGGCGCAGGCGGTACCGGGGCGATGAGAAACATCCACACCGGTCTTGACCTCTCCGGCGGTGTCTCCATCACGTACGAGGCCAACGAGGCGGCCCCGTCCGCGTCGGACATGAACGATACGATCTATAAGCTGCAGAAGCGTGTCGAGGAGTACTCGACCGAGGCAAATGTCTACCAGGAAGGCGCGAACCGTATCAGCGTCGAGATCCCGGGCGTCACGGACGCCGATGCGATCCTGGCTGAGCTCGGAACGCCGGGTTCCCTCTACTTCATCGCCCAGACGGATGAGAGCGGCAACACCTCCTATTCCTACGACAGCACGGTCGGCGAGTATGTTCTTAACTACACGATCGAGGAGCTGACAGAGAACGGCGCGATCGTCTGCACGGGCTCCGACGTGGCCTCCGCCGAAGGTGCGGTCTCCACGCAGGAGGCGACCGGCAACAAGTATGTCGTCCAGCTCACCTTCAACGAGTCTGCTACGGCTGCGTTCGCGGCGGCGACCGAGAAGGCTGTGAAGAACAATGAGACCATCGGCATCTACTACGACGGTCATTTCGTCTCCGTCCCGACGGTCAACTCCATCATCTCCAACGGCCAGGCGGTCATCGAGGGCATGGAGTCCATCGAGAAGGCCAAGGAGCTTGCTTCCTACATCCGTATCGGCGGTCTGAAGCTTCTCTTAAATGAGATCCGCTCCAATGTCGTAGGCGCCCAGCTCGGCCAGAACGCGATCCGCACATCCCTGATCGGCGGCGCGATCGGTCTTGCCATCGTCTGCGTCATCATGATCATCGCCTACCTGGTCCCGGGTATCATCGCGTCCTTCGTGCTGGTGCTCTATGCAGCCCTGATCCTGGTGCTGCTCAACGCGTTTGACCTGACGCTGACTCTTCCGGGTATCGCCGGTATCATCCTCTCCATCGGTATGGCGGTTGACGCGAACGTCATCATCTATGCCCGTATCCGCGAGGAGATCGCGGCGGGTTCCTCGGTTCTGAACGCGATCCGGGCCGGCTTCTCCAAGGCCATGTCCGCCATCATCGACGGCAACGTGACGACTCTTATCGCCGCAGCCGTCCTCGGCATGCTCGGCACCGGCACGATCAAGGGCTTTGCGATGACCCTCGCCCTCGGCGTTGTGCTCTCGCTCTTCACGGCCTGCGTCGTTTCCCGCTTCATCGTATTTGCTGTCTACGCGGTCGGCGTCCGCGATCCGAAGTTCTGGTCGCACAAGCTGGTTGCCCACAGTTTTGACTTCGTCGGCAAAAAGAAGATCTCCCAGATCGTCGCCGGCGCTGTGATCGCCCTCGGTCTTGTCGTGATGGTCGTCAATGCGGCTTCCGGCAAGCGCGCCCTGAACTTCTCCATGGAGTTCCTCGGCGGTACCTCCACGACGGTCGGCTTCGAGAAGGACTACACCCTTGAGGAGCTCGACAACGAGGTCAAGCCGGTGGTCATGGATGTCACCGGTGACGCAAATGTCTCCATGCAGCAGGTCGTCGGCTCCACGGAAGTCGTCATCAAGACCCGCACCCTTACGGTCGATGAGAGACAGAAGCTGACAGACTCCCTGAGCGAGAACTTCGGCATCGACTCCGCTTCGATCACGACGGAAAATATCTCCGCCACGGTCGGCGCCGAGATGCGCAACGACGCGATCCTCGCGGTCGTCGTGGCGGTCGTCCTGATGCTGCTCTACATCTTTATCCGTTTCAAGGATATGCGCTTCGCGACCTCCGCGGTCATCGCTCTGATCCACGACGTCCTGGTCACGCTGGCGGCCTATGCGGTCCTCAGAATTTCCGTCGGCAACTCCTTCATCGCCGTCATGCTCACGATCCTCGGCTACTCGATCAACTCCACGATCGTCATTTTCGACCGTATCCGTGAGAACCTGCAGACCGCAAACAAGGGAACGAATCTGGCGGAGCTCGTCAACGCGTCCATCAACCGGACACTGACACGAAGCATCTACACGAACCTGACGACCCTTGCCTCGATCCTGGTCCTCTACATAGTCGGCGTCACCTCCATCAAGGAGTTCACGCTTCCGATGATGGTCGGTATCGTGGCCGGTACATTCTCGTCCGTGTTCCTGACCGGTCCGCTCTGGTACCTCATGCGCACGCGCCTCGGCAAGGATGCCGGCGACTATGCCCACGAAGTGGAAGCGGCGAAGGCTCCGGCAGCTTCCGGAAACGCAGCTGCGGCAGAGGGCGTACGCTCCTCGAAGAACCCGAACGTCATCAGAAAAAAGAAAAAGAAATAATGCTTAATAAGAAGGAACCGGGGGCATATGCTTTCCGGTTCCTTGTGCTTTCGGCAGGGAGAAGAAAATGCACTTGATCCATGAGCTCCGCTATTCAAACACAAACACATATCTCATCCGGGGAGAGAAGGGGACTCTGCTCTTCGACACCGGCTGGGCGGGGACATTTCCGGCCTTCTGCCGGGCCATGGGAGAGATCGGGGTGCCGGTGCAGGACATCGATTATATACTGATCTCGCATTTTCACCCGGACCACATGGGGATTGCCCAGGAGATTGCGGACCTGGGGCCGAAAATTGCCGCGGCGGACCTCCAGAGGGAGTTTATCCATGCCGCGGACGGCGTGTTTCTGAAGGATAGGAGGGTTTCATTTTCCCCGATCAGGGAGGCGGAAGTCCTGTTCTTCAAAACGGAGGAGAGCCGGGACTTTCTTATGAGGCTCGGGATCCGGGGCGAGATTCTGCCCTCCCCGGGGCACAGTGAGGACAGCATCTCGCTCTCACTCGATACGGGGGAGCTCTTTGTCGGCGACCTGAACCCCCTCTATGAGCTCGAGGCCCACAAAGGGGGAGAAATCTGGGAGACCTGGCAAAAACTCCTTGCGCGAAAGCCCCGCACGGTGTATTACGGACATGCGCCGAAGGCGGTGCTTGCGGAGGGGCCGTCTGCTCCGAAGAACTCTCCCAAAAAGGAGAAGGAGCTCTTTGCGCTCGTGCAGCGCATCATGAAGGAGATCGACCGGGGGAGGAGCCTTGAGGCGATCGCCCAAAAGACCCATGCGGAGCCCTCCTTCATCGAGGATGTCGCCCGCATGTATCTGACCCACAAAAATGTCGGGGTGCAGGGAATTCTGGACCGAATTGAGATCAAGGGGATGTGAGTGTGATACTTCTGTGATACTATATGAGGTATACTGCACATGTCAGATAAAAAACAAACGGATTTGATCCGGGAAGAGTACATACTAAGGAGGCAGAACATGAATAAATATACGGTAAACGGAGAAATCAAACTTGAGGCGGCCGAGGGCTTTCAGCTCATGACGGCGGAGGAGATCGCGAAGCTTTCGAGCGGCGACGATTCGGAGCGCTTCGGACTCTGGGACAAGGAGCGCCACGTGATGTTCCTCGTGGACGCAAAGAAGTACAGCGGTCTCATGCTCATGATGACCGATATTCAGAAGATCGCAAAGAGAAATGAAGAGCTGAACCGCAAGCTCTACACAAATCTCGGCTATGAGGCAGAGGGCGGCTTTAAGCGCGAGGTCGGCGGACTCTCCGCGGAGGGCTATCGCTTCTCCTTCCATGTTGAAAATGCAAACCAGAGCGCGGTGTGCCTGCTGGTGCTGCACGGGAAGACGGTTTACCGCTTCACGATCAACGGAAGAACGGAGAACCGTGAGGAAAATGAAGCGCTCTTTGCGGAGATCCTCGATACGATAGAATTTAACTGAAGGTGATTTTTCATGATTTCATTTGAAAGCGACTATATCGCAGGCGCCCATCCGGTGATCCTGAAGAACCTTGCGGAGACCAACATGGAGGCTCTGCCCGGGTACGGCACCGACCGCTACTCGGAGCGCGCGAAGGAGAAGATCAAAAGGACGATCGGCCGGGAGGACCTCGACGTGGAGTTCCTGGTCGGGGGAACCCAGACGAATGCGGTGATCATCTCGTCGATGCTGAGAGATTTTGAGGGGGTCATCGCCGCGGAGACCGGCCACATAAGCGTTCACGAGGCCGGCGCCGTCGAGTATTCCGGAAATAAAGTGCTCACGGTCAGGGAGAAGGACGGCAAGATCCTGCCGGAAGTCCTCCGCACCTACCTTGAAGGCTTCTATGCGGACGGCAACCATGAACACATGGTGTTCCCGGGAATGGTCTACATCTCCCATCCGACGGAGTACGGAACGCTCTATAAAAAGAGCGAGCTCTATGAGCTCTCCGGCATCTGCCGGGAGTACGGGATCCCGCTCTTTCTTGACGGGGCGCGGCTCGGCTACGGGCTCATGAGCCGTGAGACGGATGTGACCCTCGCCGATATCGCGGAGTACTGCGACGTCTTCTACATCGGGGGCACCAAGGTCGGAGCGCTCTGCGGGGAGGCGGTCGTTTTCACGAAGGGCAATAAGCCGGCCCACTTCATGAACTCGGTGAAGAAGAGAGGGGCGCTGCTCGCCAAGGGGAGGCTCCTCGGGGTCCAGTTCGACACGCTCTTTACCGATGACCTCTATTTTGAGATCAGCCGGCATGCGATAGAGATGACGGAGAAAATGAAGGACATCCTGAAGGCGCACGGGCTTCATTTTTATATCGCATCGCCCACCAACCAGCAGTTCGTGGTCCTCGAAGACAGCCTGCTTAAGAAGCTCAAGGAGAAAGTCGCCGTGAGCTTCTGGGAGAAGGCGGATGAGACCCACACGGTCGTCCGATTTGCCGCGAGCTGGTCGACAACCGACGAGGATCTGCGCAAACTTGATGCAATTTTGGATTCTATTCTTGAAGAAGATAAGAAATAAGAGTATTATAACAGTATATTTTAAAAAAGGAGATAATTATTATGAGTGGTACAGCCGGATTTTTAAGAATTCTGTCAACAATCGTCCTGGTATTTCTGGTTATCGGAATCGCGCTCGTTGCCCTTTCCGCAGTGGTCTTAGCGGTGGCTCCGGGCATCCTTCCGGAGAATCTCGCCGACGGGGCGCTCGCCGGCGTCACATTAAACGGGCAGCCCGCAACGCTCGAAGCGATCCTCGCCGTCAAGAACACGGTTCTCGGTGTGATGGGTGCAGCTCTCGTGGAGCTTATCCTTGAGACGGTTTCGGTCTCCAAGGTCCGCACGGCGCTCGGTGAGGTCAGAGATGAGAAGCCGTTCTCCGAGAAGTGCAGCAAGGCGCTCAGCGGTGCGGCCGTCATTCAGATCATCTGCGCGGTCCTTATGATCGTTGAGTCCGTCGTTCTTACTTTTGTCGCGAAAGATTTCGCGGTCGAGAATCTGCTGGGAACCGGCATCGGAAACAGCCTTTCCCTGATCATCCTTGCGGTCTTCTACATGATGCTCTCGAAGATCTCGGAATTCGGACGCAAGTCTCTCTGATCAACTGAATATGTTTACGGGGCATGGAGCCGTGTAAGACGGCCCATGCTCTTTTTCATTACTTCGCCGCGGATGCGGCAAATAACACAAAGGATGGGCAGAATTTATGGAAAAATGGTTTGTAACCAACAAGCATGCTGATTTTGAGGGAATCGCGGCGCGGTTCGGGATCGACCCGGTGACCGCCCGCGTGATCAGAAACAGGGACGTGATCGGTTATGAGGCGATCCATGAGTTTTTAAAGGGCGGCACGGAATGCTTCCACGACCCTATGCGCATGAAGGGGATGGACAAGGCGGCCGGGATCGTGAAGGAGAAGATCGCGGAGGGAAAGAAGATCCGGATCATGGGCGACTATGATATCGACGGGATCATGTCCTCCTACATCCTAAAGAGAGGCTTTGCGGAGCTGGGCGCCGATGCGGACATCCGCATCCCGGACCGGATCACGGACGGCTACGGCATGAGCGAGCGGATGATCCGGGAGGCTCACGAGGACGGCGTCGACACGATCGTGACGTGCGACAACGGGATCTCGGCCGGGAAGGAGATCGCGCTCGCAAAGAGCCTCGGGATGACGGTGGTGGTCACGGACCATCATGAGGTCCTTCATTTTCCGGAGGAGGCGGACGCGGTCGTGGATCCCAAGCAGGAGGGAGAGACCTACCCCTACACGGAACTCTGCGGGGCCGGCGTCGCCTGGAAGCTGATCCTCGCGCTCGGCGGAGACCCGGAGATGAAGCTTCTCCAGTTCGTCGCCTTTGCGACGATCGGCGACGTGGTCGCGCTCACCGGCGAGAACCGGGTCATGGTGAAGGAGGGGCTCCGGCGGCTCCACCACACGGACAATCCGGGCATGCTCGCGCTCTCGGGCATCTCGGGCGTCGACATCAACTCGGTCGGCTCCTACCAGGTGGGCTTTGTGCTGGGCCCCTGCTTCAACGCGAGCGGCCGGCTCGACACGGCCATGCTGGGCCTCGATCTTCTCTTTGCGGAAAATGAAGAGCAGGCCGGCATCATCGCCCGCAAGCTCTCCGACTTAAACGACAGCCGAAAGCGCATGACGGAGGAAGGCGTCGCCGAGGCTTCCGCCATGGTGGAGCAGGAGAAGGCGGGAGGAGAGAAGGTGTACGTCATTTTCCTGCCGGATATCCACGAGAGCGTGGCGGGCATCATCGCCGGCCGGATCCGGGAAAAGTACCATCACCCGACGATCGTGCTCACGAGGACCGAGAAGGGCCTCAAAGGCTCGGGCAGGTCGACCGAGAACTACAACATGTTCGAGGAGCTCTCCAGGGTGGAGCCGCTCATGACGAAGTTCGGCGGGCACCCGATGGCAGCGGGACTTTCGCTTGAGGAGGAGAATCTCGAGGCGTTCCGGAAGGAGCTGAACGAAAAATGCGCTCTCGGAAAGGACGACTTCTACGAGAAGGTGAAGGTTGACATGGTCCTGCCGCTCTCGAAGGTCACCAGCAAGCTCACCGATGAGCTCCGGCACCTTGAGCCCTTCGGCACCGCGAACCCGAGGCCTCTCTTTGCGGCGAAGGACGTCCACATCCGGAACCCCAGGGTCCTGGGGGCGAAGCGGAACGTGTTCCGGGGGATCGCGTATTTCCCGGACGGGAGGAGGCTCGACGTGATCTCCTTCAACAATGTCGAGGAGCTTGCAAGGAAGGCGGCCGCCGGCTCCGTCATGATCACCTACTACCCGGATTTCAACGAGTTTATGGGCAGGAAGAATCTGCAGGCGGTGATCACGCATTTCCATTGAGGTGATAAAAGGTCTTTATTTTGGATTTATTTCATGCTATAATACCGCATTATCAAAACGCCTGTACTATTATGAAGGAGGTTTATCACTATGGCATCTAAAAATGTGGCAGATTACGTACGCACGATTCCCGATTTCCCGCAGCCGGGCATTATGTTCCGCGACATCACGACGGTCCTGCAGGATGCGGACGGCCTTCAGCTCGCGATCGACGAGATGCAGAAGCTGCTTTCTGACGTCGATTTCGACATGATCGCCGGGGCGGAGTCCAGGGGCTTCATTTTCGGGGCGGCGCTCGCCTACAATATGCACAAGCCGCTGCTTCTTGTCCGCAAGAAGGGCAAGCTGCCGGGCGAGACGGTTTCCCAGAGCTACGACCTCGAGTACGGGCAGGCGACGATCGAGATCCACAAGGATGCCGTGAAGCCGGGCGATAAGATCGTCATCGTCGATGACCTCATCGCGACGGGCGGCACGGTGGAGGCGGCCGCGAAGCTGATCGAGAAGCTCGGCGGCAAAGTTGTCCGCATGGTATTCCTGATGGAGCTTAAGGGCCTCGAGGGCCGCAAGCGCCTTGCGGAGTATGATGTCAAGTCCGTGCTTGCGTACGAAGGCAAATAAAGACACCTGTTTAAAGCATTTATTTTGTCAGACGATATTACGGCGGAAGGAGGTCCAATGACAACAGCTGAGATTAAAGAGTTAGAAAGCATTAAATCCCGCAAGATACTGCTGGAAGAGTCAGACCAGGAGCTCCCGAAACCGGATAATTTTGCTACGCCCGAAGAGCTCTACAGGGAGCTCGAGCGGGCGGTCCTGAAATATCACCCTTCAGACGACCTCTCCATGATCCGCAAGGCTTACGAGATCGCGTTGGACGCCCATAAGACCCAGAAGCGCAAGTCGGGAGAGCCCTACGTGATCCATCCGATCTGCGTGGCGATCATTCTGGCGGAACTCGAGCTCGAC
The DNA here is from genome assembly GCA_900317515.1 of uncultured Eubacteriales bacterium. Taxonomy (GTDB): domain Bacteria; phylum Bacillota; class Clostridia; order Lachnospirales; family Lachnospiraceae; genus Chordicoccus. The sequence continues at coordinate 54,306 of ONHA01000011.1, read as the reverse complement.
AAGGAGTCCATCACGGCGGGCCTGCTGCATGATGTCGTGGAGGACACCGAGTACACGAACGAGGATGTCCGCCGGATGTTCGGCAGCGAGGTGGAGCTGATCGTGGACGGTGTGACAAAGCTCGGCCAGATCGACTACAAGGCGGATAAGGTCGAGGCGCAGGCGGAGAACCTGCGCAAGATGTTCCTCGCCATGGCGAAGGATATCCGCGTGATCCTGGTCAAGCTGGCGGACCGTCTCCACAACATGCGTACGCTTCAGTACATGAAGCCCGCAAAGCAGGAGGAAAAGTCCCGCGAGACGCTGGACATCTACTCGCCGCTCGCCCAGAGACTCGGTATCATGAAAATCAAGACCGAGCTCGACGACCTTGCCCTGAAATACCTGAAGCCGGAGATCTACCGGGATCTGGTGCGCCAGGTCGGGGCCAGAAAAGACCAGAGGGAAGCGTTTGTCACCGGGATCGTCACGGATGTGAGGGGCAAGCTCGCCGAGAACAACATCAAGGGCGAGGTCAACGGCAGGATCAAGCACTTCTTTTCCATTTACAAGAAGATGGTGACCCAGGACAAGACCATCGACCAGATCTACGATCTGTTCGCGGTCCGCATCATCGTGGACTCCGTGCCCGACTGCTATGCGGCCCTCGGCATCATCCACGATATGTACAAGCCGGTGCCCGGGCGTTTCAAGGACTACATCGCGATGCCCAAGCAGAACATGTATCAGTCCCTGCACACGACCCTGATCGGCCCGACGGGCACCCCGTTCGAGATCCAGATCAGGACCTGGGAGATGCACCGCACCGCCGAATTCGGTATCGCGGCCCACTGGAAATACAAGGAGACCTCCTACGGCAAGAAGGTCGACGATCAGGAGGAGGCCAAGATGGCCTGGCTGCGCCAGATCCTGGAGTGGCAGCAGGACACCTCCGACAACCATGAATTCCTGACGATGATCAAGTCCGACCTGGATCTCTTCTCGGAGAATGTCTACTGCTTCTCCCCGGCCGGCGATGTCAAGCAGCTGCCCTACGGCTCATGTCCGGTGGATTTCGCCTACAGCATCCACTCGGCGGTCGGCAACCGCATGGTCGGCGCGCGCGTTAACGGACGGCTGGTGCCGATCGAGTATCAGCTCAAAAACGGCGACCGCGTGGAGATCCTGACATCCCAGAACTCCAAGGGACCGAGCCGGGACTGGCTCAAGATCGTCAAGAGCTCCCAGGCCAAGACCAAGATCAATCAGTGGTTCCGGGCCGAGCTCAAAAATGACAACATCGAACGGGGCAAGGAGCTGATCTCCCAGGCCGCGAAGCAGAAGGGCTATGCCATGTCAGACCTCCTGAAGCAGGAGTACATGGACGGAGTTCTTCAGAAATACGGCTTCCGCGACTGGGATTCCGTGCTTGCGGCGATCGGCCACGGCGGCCTCAAGGAGAATCAGGTCGTCAACAAGCTGGTCGACCAGTTCGAGAAGGAAAACAAGAAGAAGGAGACCGACGAGGAGATACTTAAGGCCGCCCAGGCGGCCCAGAACAAGCTCCCGCTGGTAGCCCGCGAGGGGCGCGGCGGCATCGTCGTGAAGGGTCTTCATGACCTGGCGGTGCATTTTGCAAAATGCTGCAGCCCGATCCCCGGCGACGAGATCGTGGGCTACATCACCCGCGGCCGCGGCGTGACGGTCCACCGGACCGACTGCATCAACATCATGAACATGTCGGACGAGGAGCGGGACCGCCTTGTAGATGCCGAATGGCAGCTGCCGGACGGAGAGAAGAGCGGAAACACCTACGGTGTCGAGGTCAGCATCTATGCGGAGGACCGCACCGGGCTTCTGGTGGATATCTCCCGCACGTTTGCCGACCGCAAGATCCCCGTCGGCAATATGAGCGCCCGCATCTCGAAACAGGGCATGGCGACGCTGGAGATCAGCTTCTTCGTACACTCATCGGAGGAGCTTGACACGATTCTCCGGGAGCTGAAGAAAATCAGAAGTATCATTGAAGTAACAAGAAAAGTCGGGTAACTGACACCCGTGACCCGCAGCCGTAAGCCGCGGGTCTTTTTTAAGAGCGGAGGAGCGTATGGGCAAGCTGAAAGTCGGCGTATGCGTCGTCGGGAGCATAGGCACCAACTGTTACATCCTGACAAATGAAGACACGGGGGAAGTCGTGATCGTCGATCCGGGCGACGAGGCGGAGACGATCCTTGCGCACGCGGTCGGACACGGCGAGAAGCTTGCCGCGATCCTCTTAACCCACGGCCATTTTGACCATATCCTGGCGGTGAACGAGATCAGGGCGAAGTGGCCGGATGCGGTCGTCTACGCCGCGGAGGCCGAGAAGGACCTCCTGGCGGATCCTCACCTGAATCAGGGCTACTATGACACGAGAGCCTGCGTATCTGCGGACATCTGGGTGAAGGAGGGCGACGTGATCAAGGCGGGCGGCCTTTCATTTTCCGTGATCGAAACGCCCGGCCACACCCGGGGCTCCATCTGCTTCTACATGGAGGCGGAGAAGCTCCTCTTCGCCGGGGACACACTCTTTTACCGCAGCTGGGGCAGGACGGACCTCCCGACCGGGTCGGAGGATGACATGGAGTTCTCGCTCGCCCGCCTCTGTACGACCCTGCCGGAGGACGTCACGGTCCTGACCGGGCACGGGGAGATGACGACGATCGGATTTGAGAAGAAGGTCAAGGGATTCGCATGAACATCGGAGTAAAGCTTGATAAGGATGATTTTTCCTATGACGTCCACTCGCTGGTGAAGGCATTCTATCCGGACGATACGGTGCAGGTCTTTGCCGCGTCGGACGAGATCAAATCGGCCGTTCCGAGGGACCTTGTCATGTCCGTGCACATACCGGAGTACACCGACCGGAAAGCCGCAAAGGATACGCTCAAGCGTGAGCTCTATCATCGGCTCTCCGCCGAGACGGGCAGGACGCTTCCATGGGGGACCCTCTCGGGGATCCGGCCGACCAAGATCCCGACGAAGCTCTTCTCCGAGGGAAAGACAGCGGAGGAGATCGCTTCCTATATGAAGGAAAACTATCTCACCTCGGATGCGAAGATCGACCTCGCGATCCGGGTCGCGGAAAATGAAACCAAAGTCCTCTCCGGCATTGACGGCTGGGCGGAAGACCCCTTCTGCCTCTACCTGCATGTGCCGTTCTGCCCGTCGATCTGTCTCTACTGCACATTTTCGGCCTCGCCGATCGATCTGTGGAAGGATAAGGCGGATCTCTATATCGACGCGATGCTCTCCGAGATGGAGTGGGAGACCGTGCTGCGGGACGGAAAACGGCCGGTTCCGGTGTCATTTTACATCGGAGGAGGTACGCCGACGTCGCTTACGCCGGACCAGCTCGATTACCTGCTCACGAGGGTGAGAGATTACTATGATATCGACGCGTCCCTCGAGCGCACCGTTGAGGCCGGCAGGCCGGATTCGATCACGAGGGAGAAGCTCAGGGTCCTAAAGAAGCACGGGATCGACCGGATCTCGGTGAATCCCCAGACCATGAACGACAAAACCCTTGCCCTCATCGGCCGGAAGCACACGGCGGAGGACACGGTCCGGGCCTTTGCTCTCGCGAGGGAGGAAGGCTTCACCAACATCAACATGGATATCATCCTGGGACTCCCCGGCGAGGACATCCCGGAGGTCACGCACACGCTCCGGGAGATTGAGAAGATGAAACCCGACTCGCTGACGGTCCACTCCCTGGCGGTAAAGCGGGCCTCGAGGCTGAATGCCTCTCTGCGGGAGGAGCAGGAGGCCGGAAGAGCTTTTGATTACAGCAAATATGCGGGGCTTTCATTTTCCAACAGTGAGGAGATCATTGAGATGGCCTACGATACGGCCGCAGGTCTTCACATGGAGCCCTACTACCTCTACCGGCAGAAGAATATGAAGGGGGGCCTTGAGAACACGGGATTTGCCGTGCGGGGCAGAGAGTGCCTCTACAATATCCTTATCATGGAGGAGATCGCGGAGATCCGCGCGTTCGGGGCGGCGGCCTCCAAGAAGAAGATCCTGCCCGGGAAGAAGCCCGAGCGGGTGATCAATCCGAAAGATGTGAGAACATATCTTGAACGGCAGACTTGCATTTGAGCCCGCTGTTTGGTATGATTATTTATCGTCGGGTAATCCGGCAAATTTTACGCTGCTTGTGGGGTTTTTATGGGGCGCATCGTTGATTACAACCTGACGGAGGAACTGGCCCACGGGACATACGTGAGCTGCCTTGCGCGGGAGCTTGCCCGTGAACTCGGAAAGAGTGAAGAGGAACAGTATAAGCTCGCGCTCGCGGGTCTTGTCCACGATATCGGGAAGCTTAAACTGGCAAATTACATATATGGGGAGAAGAAGATCGAGAGCCCGCTCGTGATCGAGGAGATGAAATATGTGCGTATGCACTCGATGCTCTCCTACGGGATTCTCCGGGAGAAAGGGTTCGACGAGTATATCCTGACGGCGGTCCGTCACCATCATGAGAACTACGACGGCTCGGGCTACCCGGACAACCTGGAAGGGAAGGCGATCCCGGAGAGCTCCCGGATCCTTCGCGTCTGCGACGTCTATGCGGCGCTGACCTCGGACCGGCCCTACCGGAAGCGCTTCTCCGACGACGAGGCGATGGGCCTCATGATCGATGAGATCAACCATTTTGACATGCAGATATTTCTCGCGTTTGAGCGGGTCGTGCACCGCATCGGGGCGGACTTTAAAGTGACATTCCCCGACTCGGACGATACGCTGCTTGCGGAACTTGAAAATGACCTGAAAAAGGAGATAAAGGATGGCAATGATTAAGAAGCCGGTCACCGGCATGAAAGACATACTTCCGGCGGAGATGGCCGTTCGGACCTACGTGACGGAGGTCATCAGAAAGACCTATGCGGAGTTCGGCTTTTCGTCGATCGAGACTCCGGTGGTGGAGCACATCGAGAACCTGCTCTCCAAGCAGGGCGGTGAAAATGAAAAACTCATCTTCAAGATCCTGAAGCGCGGCGAGAAGCTCCGCCTCGACGCCGCGGAATCCGAGGATGACCTTGCGGACAGCGGTCTTCGCTACGACCTCACGCTGCCGCTTTCCCGCTACTACGCAAATCACATGAGCGAGCTGCCGTCGCCGTTCAAGGCGCTGCAGATCGGTCCGGTGTTCCGCGCCGACCGCCCGCAGAGAGGGCGCTTCCGCCAGTTCACCCAGTGCGACATCGATATCCTGGGCGATCCGTCCTACATCTCCGAGATCGAGCTCATCCTGGCCACAACGACGGCTCTTTCCCGCCTTGACTTTAAGAACTTCACGATCCGCATCAATGACAGAAAGATCCTGAAGAACATGGCGAAGAAGGCCGGCTTTGCGGAGACCGACAACGAAAAGGTCTTCATCATCCTGGACAAGATGGACAAGATCGGCTGGGACGGCGTCAGGAAGGAGCTCCTCGAGAACTTCCCGGAGGAGACCGTGGACGCCTACCTCGCGCAGTTTGCGGAAAATGAAGACCCGGCAGCCCTCATGGAAGGCTCCGACCTGCCCACGATCATCGCGGCGGTGGACGCGGTCAGGACGGCGGACTTCAAGGTGAAGTTCGATCCGACTCTGGTCCGCGGCATGGGTTATTACACAGGCCCGATCTTCGAGATCGCGATGGACGAGTTCGGCGGTTCCGTCGGAGGCGGCGGCCGCTATGACGAGATGATCGGCAAGTTCACGGGTCAGCCGACGCCGGCCGTGGGCTTCTCGATTGGCTTCGAGCGCATCATCATGCTTCTCCTTGAGCGCGGCTTCAAGGTGCCGGACGCGAAGGAGAAGGTGGCCTTCCTCATCGAGAAGAAGATCCCGGGCGAGAAGCTCACGGAGGTTTTCAAGGCAGCGGAGGAGGAGAGAAAGGCCGGGAGGGCGGTTCTTATTTCCGTCATGAAGAAGAACAAAAAGTTCCAGAAGGATCAGCTTCAGGCAGAAGGCTATACGGAGATCCGGGAAATTTTTGCAAGATAAATGTCTTTTAAGACAATTCATTATAAGGAGGCATAAATGGCAGAATCAATCAAAGGCTTGAGACGCACATGCCGGTGCGGTGAAGTCACGGAGGCCATGATCGGGCAGGAAGTGACTCTCATGGGCTGGGTCGCAAAATGCAGAAACAAGGGCGGCATCGTCTTCATCGATCTCAGGGACCGCTCGGGCATCATGCAGATCATATTTGAGGGAGACAACGAGCGGGCAGGCGCTCTTCGGAGCGAGTTCTGCATCGCGGTGACCGGCATCGTCGAAAAGCGCGGCGGCGCGGTGAATACGAATCTTAAAACCGGAACCATGGAGGTGAGAGCGGAGTCTCTCCGGGTCCTCTCCGAGGCCCTGACGCCGCCCTATCCGGTGCAGGACGGGATCGACACGAGGGAAGATATCCGCCTGAAATACCGCTATCTTGATCTCCGCCGTCCGGAGCTCCAGAAGAAGATCATGTTCAGGAGCCGTCTGGTGGCCCTTGTCAGATCCTTCATGGAGAGCGAGGGCTTCCTCGACATCGAGACGCCGGACCTCATCGGCTCGACGCCGGAAGGCGCCCGTGACTATCTGGTCCCGAGCCGCGTGCATCCGGGATGCTTTTACGCTCTGCCCCAGAGCCCGCAGCTCTTCAAGCAGCTGCTCATGTGCTCCGGCTTTGACCGCTATTACCAGATCGCCCGCTGCTTCCGCGACGAGGACCTCCGCGCGGACAGACAGCCCGAGTTCACCCAGATCGACATGGAGCTCTCCTTCGTCGAGCAGGAGGACGTCATGGACGTCAATACCCGCCTTCTCGGGTATGTGCTGAACCGGATCCCGGCGATCTACGAGGAGCTCGGTTTTGACAAGGCTCTCGCCGATGCGGCGAGAAAGGCCGGCGAGGAGATCGCGGCCCACGGCATCGAGAAGATGACCTGGAAGACCGCGATGGATCTCTACGGTTCGGACAAGCCGGACCTCCGTTTCGACCTCCCGATCAGGGACGTATCGGAGACCGTCAAAGACTGCGGCTTCTCCGTCTTTACCGGCGCGCTGAATAACGGCGGCTATGTCCGCGGTCTGACCGTGAAGGGTCAGGGCGGCATGCCGAGAAAGAAGATCGACAAGCTGACCGAGGTCGCAAAGACCTACGGCGCAAAAGGCCTCGCTTATCTCGCATACGGGGCGGACGGCAGCATCAAGTCCTCCTTCACGAAATTCCTCACCGAGGATGAGGTGAAGAACCTCATCGCGGCCATGGATGCGGAGCCGGGCGACCTGCTCCTCTTTGCGGCGGACAGCTACAAGGTGGTCTGCGCTTCCCTGGGGGCGCTCCGTCTCGAGCTCGGCCGTCAGCTGAATCTCTACGATGAGAACGAGCTGCGGTTCATCTGGATCACCGAGTTCCCGCTCCTTGAGTGGTCGGATGAGGAGGGCCGTTTTATGGCCATGCACCATCCGTTCACGATGCCGGTCCTCTCCGACTGGGAGCACATCGACGATGATCCGGGCTCGGTCCGCGCGGAAGCCTACGATATCGTCCTCAACGGCTGCGAGCTCGGCGGCGGCTCGGTCAGAATTCACATTGACGAGGTTCAGGAGAAGATGCTCGAGGTGCTCGGCTTCACAAAGGAGCGCGCTGAAGAGCAGTTCGGATTCCTGCTCACCGCTTTCAAATACGGTGTTCCGCCTCATGCAGGACTTGCCTACGGTCTTGACCGCATGGCCATGCTGCTGACCGGTTCGGATTCGATCCGCGATGTCATCGCGTTCCCGAAGGTCAAGGATGCCTCGGATCTCATGATCGACGCGCCGGCTGAGGTTGAGAAGAAGCAGCTTGAGGAGCTTGGAATCTCTGTGACAGTACCGGAGAAGTAACTGAAGGCAGTACAGGGAGGTTTGTATGGCAGCCGGACCCCGGAATGAAAATGAAATAAAAAAAGAGAACGAACGCATCACCGATTATCATGACGAGATCCTGCAGATCGAGATGCTTTTCCAGAGCCCGGTCATTTCCGTCGGCTACAAGGAGTACTCGGTAGAGAACTATGTCGATAAGAACTATTTTTCCGTCTGGAAAGGACGGGAAAACTGTGCCGATACGGATGCGATGCGGCGAGGGCTCAATATCGACGGGATCCTGTCCAACCCGGACCCGACGAAAAATGAAGTGCTGACCTATCTGCAGTACACGCTGAACATCGCCGAACTCTGCCGCCGCCGTTTCAACGAGTCGGGCGGCAGGAACTACGATTTCAATATCAAACGCTACACGGAGCTCTTAACGAGCATCCGGAGGATTCTGCGCGAGCTGGACTATGACGTCCGGTACGTGCCGGACAAGGAGATCATCTATCTGGTCTCCAGAAACATCGCGGCCGACGCCGTTGCCGACAATTCGGACGATGTGGAGACGGACAAGATCATCGAGTACAACTCCTTCGCGGTCGCCGGCAACATGAAGAAAAAGCGGGATATCCTGCTGTCCATGGGCGATACGATCGAGTCTTACTCCGACAATATGGCCCCGGGCAACGTCAAGCTCTTCTCGAACATCGAGTTCATGCTCCACAACTTCAACATCCGGACGGACAACCGGACCGGCGAGGACAGGGTCGACTATGTCGCCGACATGTCCGAGGAGGAGCTTGAGAAGTGGTACGACGAAGCCTACCAGATGATGCTCCTGCGCATTTTACAGAATGAAAATGTAAAGCGCATGCAGCGGGTCGAGGCGGTGCAGGCCGCCTGCGAAGCCCAGTCCGTCGAGGAGCTGAAGCGTACGCTGGAGGCGGAGGGCGCCGACCGGATCATCACAAACCGCCGCGTGGCGGAGTATGAGGCAGCCGGCGAGAATCCGGAAAATGCAAGGATGACCGCGGCCGACGAGGAGCGGGCCCGTCAGCTCAAAAAGCGTGCGGAGGCAGCCGAAGAGAGGTTCGCCGGGCGCGAAAGCGCCGGGGAAGCAGCCGGAGCAGAGTCTGCGGTGCCGGACATGGTGAAAACCGCCGGTGCAGGGAAGACGGAAAAGGTCAAAGAGACCGGGGACAGGACGAAGAACATCAATTCCGACAGGAAAAAGAGAACGCCGTCCTACCGGGATGTCTCCGACAGCGCCTCATCGGTCGTGATCCACATCGCGGACGAGCCGGAGGAGAAGCGCGAGATCCCGATCCCGGAAGAGATGGAGGACTCGTTCTACGACTTTGAGACCGAGAAGTCTCTGGCCGCCGCCGCCAAGGAAAAGGTGGGAGAGAGCTCGAAAGCCGAGAAGGCCGGACGAACCCGGAAGGCCGAAAAGGATAAACCGGACGGAAAGAAGGCGGAGAAAAAAGCCGCGCCCAAAAAGGAGAAGACCGCCGGGAAGAAAAAGCACGGTCTTATAAAGCTCTTCGGCGCAGCGGTGATTCTCGTCGCCGCGGCGGCGTGCGCATTCTATTTCTACATCAACAGCTTCTATAAGGAGGCATCCTACATCTCCGACAGGCAGGTTCCGGAGAACCTGAACGCGGAGCAGCTTCTGACCGCGGAGGGCTGGGAGCCGCTTGCGGCAGCGGAGGCGGAGACGATCAAAGCCGACGCATCGGCTGCCCGCAAAAATGCGGACGTTCTGCCGATGGCAGCCCGCAATGTCAAAAACATGCTTCTGGTCGTCCTTGACCGGAAGGAAAACGGATTCTACGGCAGCGCTGACGGCATCGTCCTTGCCTCGGTCAACACGGACACAAAGAAGATCAGCTTTTATCCGCTCCGGACCGATCTCTACGCGGAGATCCCGGGCCACGGCATCGGGCGTCTCGGAGATGCGACCGCCTACGGCGGCTGCCCTCTGCTCGTGAAGACCCTCAAGGATACCTACCAGATACCGATCGTCAATTACCTGAGCACGGATATCGCCGGTATCGCAAAGATCGTGAATGAAGTCGGCGGCGTGCCGTTTTCGCTTGCGGACGAGGACGTCGTCACGCTCAACGTAAAGATCAAGGAACTTGCCGAAGCAGACGGCGCCGATCCGGAGTCCTGGTATCTCACGGATTCGGCCGCGGCGGAGGCGAACGGCTATCAGGCGGCGGCCTCCGTTATCCAGCATCAGGGAACGGACGACCGGCTCGGAAAGGTCATGGAAGGCCTGTTTGCGAAGATCAGCAAAAAGGACACCGGGACCAGCCTGAAGAAGATACTGCCTTACATCGCGCACAACCTGCCGCTCGGCGCCGTTCTCTCCGGAGTTCCCTCGCTTGCGGGCATTTTCAGCTATAAGACGGAGACCACCGTCATCCCGCCGGAGAATATGCTGTTCACGGCAAGAGGGCTCATCGTTCCGGAATTCGACGCGTTCCTTAAGTATCTCGCGGAGGCCATAAACGGAACCGGTGCAAAGAGCACGGAGTCTGCGGCTTCGGCGGTGGAGAGCACCGCATCGGAGAGCACGGCGGCGGAGAGCACCGCAGCGGAGAGCACGGCAGCGGAGAGCACCGTATCGGAAAGCACCGCATCCGGGAGCACTTCATCGGATGCTGAAATACCCGAACCGAAGATTACGCCGGCGGCACCCTGGGTGCTTGCCCCGGCGGCATGATCTCAGAAAATGATAACAGTAAAAAAGATTTTAAGACAACCGAATATACCGGTAAGCGGCCCGGCAGCAGCATTTTTATTCAATCTTGCTGCCGGGCTTGTCTCGTTTCTCTGGACGATCATCGCAGAGGGGGGACTTTTCTCGCTGGCCGGGGATTTCAACTCCCAGCAGATCACGTTTGCGATGGCCGCCAACGAGGCAATCAAATCGGGAAACGTCATCTGGGACTGGTCGCTCGATCTGGGCTCGAACTTCATCGGCGGCATGAGCTTCTACATCCTTGGGAACCCCTCTTTCTGGGTCTCCCTTCTTTTCCCCGCAAAATATTTCATGTATGTCGTCGGCTGGCTCTATCTCTTAAAATATGCCTTTGCCGGCCTCTTTTCGTATTATTATCTGGAGCGGCTCGTGAAACACAAGGAAACGGCGGTCATCGGCTCGATGCTCTACGCATTCTCCGGCTACACGAACGAGGCCCTGCTCTTTTATCATTTCCACGACGTTGTGGTCTGGTTCCCCCTGCTTCTCATCACCTTCGATGACCTGGTGAAGAAGGGGAAGCGCGGTCCTTTCATTTTCGCGGTGTGCATCAATGCCGTCGTCAACTACTTCTTCTTTGTCGGGGAAGTGCTCTTTGTCATCGCCTACTACGGGCTGAAATATCTTGTTCCGGCCTTTAAAAAATATATCCGCCGCCTGCCGCGCATCATCATCGAGAGCGTGACCGGCGTCATGATCGGGGCGGTCCTGCTCCTCCCGTCTTTCATTTTCACGATACAGAACCCCCGGGTGGAAAACGACTACACCGGCTCAAACTCCCTGGTCTTCTCGGGGGAGAGATACCTCTACATCCTTAAGGGCCTGATCTTCCCGGGTGAGATGATGTCCCACCAGAGCGCGGTGATCAAGAACAATTTCTCGTCCTGCTGCGCGTATCTGCCGGTGGTCGGAATGGTGTTGGTCATTGCGTTCTTCATGCTGCACAAAAAGCACTGGCTGAACCGGATGCTGAAGTTCTGCCTTTTGATGGCGGTTGTGCCGATCCTGAACGCTTCGTTTTCCCTCTTTGCGGGCCTCTACTGCCGCTGGTACTATATGGCGGTCCTCATGATGGCCGGCGCGAGCGTGATGGCGCTCGATGAGTGGATGAGCGTCCGGGGCAATAACCCCCAGAAACCGCTCAACTACGTGGAGCGGGCTGTTCGAAAGAGCGCCCTCATCTGGGGCATCATCACGGCGGCCTTCGTGCTCTTCCTTGTTTTTGTCAAATGGAGCAAGTCCGAGCCCAGCAAGATCTACAACAAGCCTCTCTTTGCGGCCTTCTCGATCGTCTCCGTGGCGGGGACGGTCCTCACCTGGCACATTGTCTGCCGCCTGAGGCAGAAGCAGATTGTATATCTCGCTCTCTCGGTGTTTGTATTTTCGTGCGCGACCTGCATCACCGATATCGCGATGCTGCAGGCGGTCCACGGAAGAGGCGCGCAGGAGATCTACGACGAGCTGAACACGACCGCGGCGCTGACCGATCCGGCGCCTTACTACCGCTTTACGAGCCGGGACAACATCGAGACGCTGGCCCACAACCGCCAGGGGAGCGCGAACTTCTGCTCGACGGTGTCGGGATCCATTTTCCGCTTTTACGAGGCCCTGGGCCTGGAGCGGGACGTGAAGAGCCCGGACGCACCGGAAGGCCTGATGAACCTGATCTCCGCGCGGTATGCGATCGAGGATGAGCCGCGGGAGGACGAGACGTTCATCGAGGAGAGAAGCGGAAAGGATTGCTCGTTCTATGTCTATGAAGATAAGGACGTGCCTCCGATCGGCTTCACCTATGACACCTATATGACAGCCACCGAGCTCGAGGTAATCGCCTCCGCGAACCGGGCGGTCGCGATGCTGAGGACCCTGGTCATCCCGGACGAGGAGGTGGAGAAGGTCTCGGAGGTGCTTGCGCATTACAGCAAGGCCGTTCACGGCGGGACCGAGCCGGCCGACATCCCGGAGGCAAGCCGGGCGCACCTTTCCGAGTGCGCAAGGGAGGCAGTGAGGACCACATCGAGCTATGGGGTCACGATCACGGCGGATGCGGACAAGTACGCGTTTTTCTCAATCCCCAATGACGGCGGATGGACCGCAAAGGTGAACGGGGAAGATACGGAGATCCTGGATATCTGCGGATTCATGGCGGTGAGGATCCATGAAGGTGAAAACCGGATCGAGTTTACCTACACGGTGCCGGGACTTTTCGCCGGAATCATTATTTCGCTTGCGGGGCTTCTTGCCGCGGCGGTGTACATCGGATACTGGGTGATGAGGAAAAGAAAAGCACAATGAAGAAGGAGAGAGCAAAAGCCGGAGCCTTAGGGCCGCTTCTTGCGGGCGCGCTTTGCGCCCTCCTTCTTGTTGGGCTTTTTTTGCATTTTGAGGAACAGGTGACGGTGCTGCCGTACGAAACGTTCAAAATGAAGGACGAGCAGTTTTTTGCAAGTCTTGACAGCATGACGGCTGATAAAAAGGAAAAGAAACTCTATCTCGACGGCTGGGCAAAGGATATCGTCCTCTATTACGGCTACAACTTCGGGACGGACTACTCCTTCTTCGCCACGCTGGAAAATACGGCCTTCGCCCTCACCGACGGGAAAAAAGTCGTGCTCCTTAAGTGCGAGCGGGTCGAGAGAAAGGATGTCGACGCGCTCTTTAAGGGGGAGAAGCGGCCGGAGGAGGGCGCTCCCGAAAAATGCGGCCTCCATACCTTTGTCACCGAAAAGGATCTTGAGCCCTTCGGGGATGCGCAGCCGAAGATCGCGATCGTCTCCATGCGGCGGAACGCGGATCCCGTCATCTTCGTGACGGAGGAGAAGGCGGTGCTGCCATGAAGAAAAAGAGTCTTCCCGAGAGGATATTCCTGCATCTGAAAGAGGGCTGGCTTGCCGCCCTTATCGTGTTCGCGGCGGCGCTCGGCGCCAATTTCGAGCGGCCGATGCGGCTCGACGACCTCTATTTTGACCGGATGTTCACGAGCTTTGACGGCAATATCCTGAGCTTTGCCCAGGAGTACTGGATGATCTGGAGCGGCCGCGTGGTGCCCCACACGATCTTCGTATTTCTCATGGGCATCTCGCCCGTCCTTGTCAACATCCTGTCCGCCGCCGTGACGGCGGGCCTCATCGTGCTCATGGCGAAGATCGCCCAGCCGGAGAAGGAGGCGCACGGACGCCGCTTTCTTCTTGCGGTCCTGATGCTTCTTATGTTTTATCTGGCGACGCCCGCGGAGCTCCTTAATGTCACGGTCTTTTGGAAGACGGCCGGCGTTCTCTATGTCTGGGGGCTCTTTTTCGCGCTCCTGGCCCTCTGGCCCATCATAAAGCTCCTCTATAGCGGGGAGGGTGTCTCAAACGGGCTCTTTGCGGCAGCCCTCTTCGGGGCGGTCTACGGAGCCGGGTTCGAGTCGTCGGGGGCGGTGTTTGCGGCCTTCGGAGGAGCGGCTCTTCTTGCCGCGCTTATCTCACGCAGGAAAGTTACGCTGAAGCACGTCATCATCTTTGCGGTCGGCACGGGGGCTTTCATTTTCTTTATGAATGCGCCGGGAAATGCAGTCCGTTTCGAGGAGGAGTGCCTCTACTGGTACCCGGATTTCGACATGCTGAGCACGGCGGACAAATTCTTCATGGGGATCTTCTATACGCTGGGAGACCTTATCGGATCCCTCCGGCTCCCGATGGTTCTCATTTCCCTCTTTCTCTTTCTCTACACGATCCTCGGGAGAAAGGGGCTCGGCGTGACGGTCCTCTCGCTTCTTCCTCTTCTTTACTACAGCCTCCCGGACGTCCGGGAGCTGGCAGGTTACTACCGGTATATTTACCCGCCGGTCATGACCGTGGAGGAGGAGCAGCTTATAAACACGGGGATCGCGCTCTTTGTCGTCTTCCTGCTCTTTTTCCTGATCCTCTCGGTGACATACGCCGAGCGCAGCATCGTGCCGGCCTTCTTCTTTGCCGGAGCGCTCCTTGCGGCGGCCGTCATGGCCTTCTCACCGACATTTTTCGTGTCGGAGGACCGCGGCATCTTCTTCGCCCGGGAGGTTCTCATGATCCCCGTGTTTACACTTTTTTCACTGGACATTTCCGCACTTTGGGATTATTATCGGCGGAGGGTCAAAAGAGACCCGGAGAGGAGTCATAAATAATTGAAAATCATCAGAAAATATTTCTGGTTCGTACCTTCCGTCCTGTGGATGTACCTGATTTACGGGTTCTCCGACCAGGTCGGGGAGGTGTCGGGCGGGCTTTCGCTCACCGTCACCGAGAAGCTCGCTGAGATCGTGCACCGTCTTTTCGGGGAGCGCGTCGCGGGGATGGATCTGGTCGAACTGATGCATCCTTACGTGCGGAAGGCGGCCCACATGGGAGAGTATGCGGTTCTTTTCATCCTGCTCTTTCTGTCCTTTGCGGCCATGATGCGGGCGACCAGGGCAATGTCGGTATCAATCTTCGCGTCCTTCCTTTACGCCTGCGCCGATGAGTATCATCAGACAATGATCGCAGGCCGGGCCGGCCAGTGGACCGATGTCTGCGTGGACATGACCGGCGTTCTCGCTGCCGTCATGGTGCTTCTTTTTATCTATGCCGGCTGGCAGGGGTTCGATGAGAGGCGGAGAGAACGGAAGATGAGAGGCAGGGGAAATTCCGATTGACTTTTTTGCTTCCGGCATTTACGATGGAACTGCTGAATAGTTACAAGATTACAAACGAAAATATAAGAAGAGGAGCTCTTACATGATCGCAGCAAACAATGTTACATACCGGGTGGGCAAGAAAGCCCTGTTTTCGGACGTCAACATCAAATTTACCGAGGGCAACTGCTACGGCCTCATCGGAGCGAACGGAGCCGGCAAATCCACATTTTTAAAGATCCTGAACGGACAGCTGGAGACCACCTCCGGCACCATCACCGTGACGCCGGGGGAGCGCATCTCCTTTCTGGAACAGGACCACTTCAAGTACGACGCCTATGAGGTCCTCGACACGGTCATCATGGGAAATAAAAGACTCTACGACATCGGCAAGGAGAAGGACGCTCTTTATATGAAGGAAGACTTCACCGACGAGGACGGGATCCGGGCCTCCGAGCTCGAAGCCGAGTTTGCCGAGATGAACGGCTGGGAAGCCGAATCCGACGCGGAGAGCCTTCTCATCGGCCTCGGCATCGGCACGGAGTACCACCACGAGCTCATGGCGAACCTCGAGGGTCCCTTAAAGGTCAAGGTCCTCCTGGCCCAGGCGCTCTTCGGCAACCCGGACATCCTGCTTCTCGACGAGCCGACCAACCATCTTGACATGGAAGCCATCGAGTGGCTCGAGGAGTTCCTGATCAACTTCAAGAACACCGTCATCGTGGTCTCCCACGACCGCTACTTCTTAAACAAGGTCTGCACCCAGACCGCCGACATCGACTTCGGCAAGATCCGCCTCTTCGCGGGCAACTACGACTTCTGGTTCGAGTCCAGCCAGCTGCTCATGAAGCAGATGAAGGAAGAGAACCGCAAGAAGGAGGAGAAGATCAAGGAGCTGCAGGAGTTCATTTCCCGCTTCTCCGCGAACGCCTCGAAATCCAAGCAGGCGACCTCCAGAAAGCGCGCTCTCGAGAAGATCCAGCTCGATGCGATGGTGCCGTCCAGCCGCAAATATCCCTACATCGACTTCCGCCCGAACCGCGAGATCGGCAACGATGTCCTCTTCGTCGAGCACCTCTCGAAGACGATCGACGGCGAGGTGATCTTCAAGGACCTCAATTTCATCATCAACCGGACGGACAAGGTCGCGTTTGTCGGCGGCAACGAGAGAGCCAAGACGACGCTCTTTGAGATCATCTCCGGCAACATGGAGCCGGACGAGGGGTATTACAAGTGGGGCATCACGACGAGCCGGTCCTACTTCCCGCACGACTACAACGCGGAGTTCGATTCGGACCTCACGATTGCCGACTGGCTGACCCAGTATTCGGAAAATAAAGACACCACCTACGTCCGCGGGTTCCTCGGCCGCATGCTCTTCGCCGGCGAGGACGGTATCAAGCGCGTACGGGTGCTCTCCGGAGGTGAGAAGGTGCGCTGCCTGCTCTCCAAGATGATGATCTCGGGCGCGAATGTTCTCATTTTCGACGAGCCGACCAACCATCTTGACATGGAGGCGATCACCGCGCTGAACAACGGTATGACGAAGTTCCCGGGTGTGCTTCTCTTTACGTCCCGCGACCACCAGATCGTGGAGACGACCGCCAACCGGATCATGGAGTTCCTGCCGGACGGCACCCTGATCGACAAGGTCGGGACATACGATGAGTACCTTGCCTCCGATGCGATGGCGAAGAAGAGACAGATCTACGTCGCGACGGAAGAGCAGGAGATGGACGACTGACAAAGACATAACGATCGTGACAGTGCATGCCGCCATAATTGGGCGGTATGCACTTTTTTTGTTTTGCGGATGAGATTGCGGTTAGCTATATATAACATTGAGTATGCAAATAAAAACAAAAATTTTGTGCACCTTATTTAGAACACGATAGACTTTCGGCACATTTAGTGGTATACTATTTACAGATGGTTACAGTACATCTTTATGCTTATTTTTTTAAGGAGGTATCATCATAATGGACAACAGAAAGTGGTTAACCATGGATGGTAACGAAGCTGCCGCTCATGCGTCATACGCATTTACGGAAGTAGCTACCATCTTCCCGATCACCCCGTCGTCGGTCATGCCGGAGCATGTTGACGAGTGGGCTACTGCCGGGAGAAAGAACATCTTCGGTACTACCGTACAGGTTACCGAGATGCAGTCCGAAGCAGGCGCTTCCGGATCCTTCCACGGCGCTCTTGCAGCCGGTGCGATGACAACCACATTCACCGCTTCCCAGGGTCTTCTTCTCATGATCCCGAACATTTACAAGGTTGCCGGTGAGCAGCTTCCGGGCGTCTTCGACGTCTCCGCGCGTGCGGTTGCCAGCCACGCTCTTTCGATCTTCGGCGATCACTCCGACGTCTATGCATGTCGTCAGGCAGGCGCCTGCATGCTCTGCGAGTCTTCCGTTCAGGAAGTTATGGACCTTACTCCGGTCGCTCACATGGCAGCTCTTGAAGGCAGCCTTCCGTTCATCAACTTCTTCGACGGTTTCCGTACTTCCCACGAGATCCAGAAGATCCGCACATGGGACTATGCAGACCTCGACGAGATGGTCAACCATGAAGCCATCAAGAAGTTCCGCGATCACGCTCTGAACCCGAACCATCCGTGCGAGAGAGGTTCCGCTCAGAACCCGGATATCTTCTTCCAGGCTCGTGAAGCTTCCAACCCGTACTATGACAAGATGCCGGAAATCGTCCAGATGTACATGGACAAGGTCAATGCCAAGATCGGCACGGACTACAAGCTCTTCAACTACTACGGCGATCCGGAAGCTGAATCCGTCATCATCGCCATGGGCTCCGTCAACGAGACCATCGAGGAGACCATCGATTATCTGAGAAAGAACTTCGGCGCCAAGGTCGGTGTCATCAAGGTAAGACTGTATCGTCCGTTCTCCAACGAAGCTCTTATCGCAGCGATCCCGGAGACCGTCAAGGTCATCAACGTTCTTGACAGAACGAAGGAGCCGGGCGCTAACGGCGAGCCGCTTTACCTCGACGTTGTTGCTGCTCTTCATGATTCCAAGTTCAAGGATGTTCCGATCCACTGCGGACGCTACGGCCTCGGTTCCAAGGATACCGCTCCGAACCAGATCAAGGCTGTCTTCGAGAACTATGACAAGAAGAGATTCACGATCGGCATCGTAGATGATGTCACGAACCTCTCCCTCGAAGTCGGTGCTCCGATCGTCGCAACTCCGGAAGGCACAGTCAACTGCAAGTTCTGGGGTCTCGGCGCTGACGGTACTGTCGGTGCGAACAAGAACTCCATCAAGATCATCGGCGACAACACCGATATGTATGCTCAGGCATATTTCGATTATGACTCCAAGAAGTCCGGCGGTGTCACGATGTCTCACCTCCGCTTCGGCAAGAAGCCGATCAAGTCGACCTACCTCATCCGCAAGGCTGACTTCGTCGCATGCCACAACCCGGCATACGTCCGCAAGTTCAACATGGCTCAGGAGATCGTCGACGGCGGTACATTCCTTCTGAACTGCGCATGGTCCGATGAGGAGCTCGGTGCTCACCTTCCGGGCCAGATGAAGAAATTCATCGCAACTCACGGCATCAAGTTCTACACGATCGACGGCGTCAAGATCGGTATCGCTACCGGCATGGGCCCGACACGTATCAACACCATCCTGCAGTCCGCATTCTTCAAGCTTGCCAACATCATTCCGGAAGCTGACGCTATCCAGCTGATGAAGGACGCTGCACAGAAGACCTACGGCCGCAAGGGTCAGGATATCGTCGAGAAGAACTGGGCAGCCATCGAAGAGGGCGCTAAGCAGATCCACGAAGTCGTTATCCCGGCTGACTGGGCTGACTGCGAGGATGAAGGCCTTGACTTCAAGACCGTCACCGAGGGCCCGGCTGACCGCGTCAAGTTCGTCAACACGATCCAGAACGCTGTCTCCGCTCAGGAAGGCAACAATCTTCCGGTCTCTGCATTTGCCGACTATGTCGACGGCTCCACACCGGCCGGCACGGCTGCTTACGAGAAGCGCGGCATCGCTGTCAACATCCCGAAGTGGGATCCGGACAACTGCATCCAGTGCGGACGCTGCTCGTTCGTCTGCCCGCACGCTGTTATCCGCACCTTCGCTCTGACGGATGAAGAAGTCGCTGCGGCTCCGGAAGGCCTCAAGGTTCTCCCGATGACCGGTATGGCAAACTACAAGTTCACCATCGGCATCTCCGCTTACGACTGCACGGGCTGCGGCTCCTGCGCGAACGTCTGCCCGGGCAAGAAGACCGGCAAGGCTCTTACCATGGTCTCCATGGCTGACAACGCAGATTGCGAACAGCCGTATTTCGATTACCTCGTCAAGACTCCGGTCAAGAACGATGTTGTTGCTAAATTCAAAGAAGCTACGGTCAAGGGCAGCCAGTTCAAGCAGCCGCTCCTTGAGTTCTCCGGCGCATGCGCAGGCTGCGGCGAGACTCCGTACGCTAAGCTGATCACACAGCTCTTCGGCGACAGAATGTACATTGCGAACGCTACCGGCTGCTCCTCCATCTGGGGCAACAGCTCGCCGTCCACACCGTACACCACCACTCCGGAAGGCAAGGGCCCGGCATGGGATAACTCCCTGTTCGAGGACAACGCTGAATTCGGTTATGGTATGTTCCTCGCTCAGAAGGCTATCCGCGAAGGCCTGAAGACTCATGTCGAGGCGATCGCTGCAGGCGAAGGCGCTGCCGCTGATGCTGCCAAGAAGTGGATCGAGACCTACGCAAACGGTGCCGAGAACGGTGCTGCTTCCGACGCTCTGGTCGCTGCTCTTGAAGGCTGCGATTCCGCAGACGCTAAGGAAATCGTCGAGAAGAAGGACTTCCTGGCCAAGAAGAGCCAGTGGATCTTCGGCGGTGACGGCTGGGCTTACGATATCGGTTACGGCGGCGTGGACCATGTCCTTGCTTCCGGCCACGATGTCAACATCATGGTCTTCGATACCGAAGTTTACTCCAACACCGGCGGACAGGCTTCCAAGTCCACACGTACCGGCGCTGTCGCTCAGTTCGCAGCAGCTGGTAAGGAGACCAAGAAGAAAGACCTTGCCGGCATGGCTATGACCTACGGCTATGTCTATGTCGCTCACATCGCTATCGGCGCTGACTACAACCAGGCTGTCAAGGCGATCGCAGAGGCTGAGGCTTATCCGGGACCGTCGCTCATCATCGCTTACGCTCCGTGCATCAACCACGGTATCCGCAAGGGCATGGGCAAGTCCATCACAGAGGAAGAGCTCGCTGTCAAGGCTGGTTACTGGTTCAACTTCCGCTTCAATCCGGAACTCGCGAAGGCCGGCAAGCCGGCATTCACGCTGGATTCCAAGGCTCCGACAGAGTCCTATCAGGACTTCATCGCAGGCGAAGTTCGTTACAGCTCGCTGATGCGTGCTAACCCGACTCGCGCTAAGGAGCTCTTCGCAAGATCCGAGCAGGAGTGCAAGGAGAGATTCGAGTATCTCCAGAAGCTGGTCGACCTGTACAAGGCTCAGTAATCTCCATAAGGTTTATAAGAGGGCGGTGCTGCGGCACCGCTCTTTTTTTCGCAGGTGGGGACGGTTCTCCGCGGAGGGGGACGGTTCTTCTCTGCGAAGAACCGTCCCCCTCCGCGGAGAACCGTCCCCACCCGCGAAAATATTTTATAGTGCAAAATCACGCGGGCGGTGTTATAATCCCCTATAGTTATTACCGGAGATTACAATGGAGGCATTATGGAATTAAAGCAATACATTAAAGACGGTCCCTATGAAGAAATCCTGCATGAAGAACTCCCCGACATCCACGCGGAGGGGTTCCTTCTTTCCCACAGGAAGAGCGGTGCCCGCGTGATGCTCATACCGAACACCGACGACAACAAGGTGTTCAACATCGCATTCAGAACCCCGCCCGCGGACTCGACCGGCGTCGCCCACATCGTCGAGCACACCGTACTCTGCGGCTCGGAAGAGTTCCCGCTGAAGGACCCGTTTGTCGAGCTGGTGAAGGGCTCGTTCAACACATTTTTAAACGCGATGACCTACCCTGACAAGACCATGTACCCGGTTGCATCCACGAACGCCGCGGACTTTAAAAACCTCATGCATGTCTATCTGGATGCGGTCTTTCACCCGAATATCTACCACGAGGAGAACATTTTCCGCCAGGAAGGCTGGCACTATCACCTGACCGACAAAAATGAACCCCTGACCATCAACGGTGTCGTCTACAATGAGATGAAGGGGGCATTTTCCTCCGCGGATGAGGTCCTGGACCGCACGGTCTTCAACTCGCTCTTCCCGGACACCCCCTACGGGGTCGAATCCGGCGGCGACCCGGAGGTCATCCCGAGCCTGACCTACGAGAACTACCTGGATTTCCACAGGCGGTACTATCACCCGGTCAACAGCTACATCTATCTCTACGGCGACATGGACATGGCGGAGACGCTCGCCTTCATCGATGAGAACTATCTCTCGAAGTATGACCGCATCGACGTGGACTCCTCGATCCCGGCCCAGGCGGCCTTTGAGAAGATGGTCCGCCGCGAGGACTTCTACCCGATCTCCGACGAGGAGGATACGGCGGAGAACACCTACCTCACCTGGAACGTGGTCTGCGGCAATCCCATGGACATCAAGGAGATGATCGCATTCTCCGTCATCGATTATGCGCTCTTCTCGGCCCCTGGCGCCCCGGTGCGCCAGGCGCTTCTGGACGCCGGCATCGGCAAGGACGTGAGCGGTTCCTACAACGACGGGACCCTGCAGCCCTATTTCTCGGTCATGGCCAGAAATGCGGAGGCGGAGGATGAGGAGAAATTCATTTCCGTGATCCGCACGACGCTGGAAAACCAGGTGAAGGAGGGCATCAACAGAAAGTCCCTGCTGGCGGGCCTCAACTACATGGAGTTCCAGTTCCGTGAGGCGGACTACGCCTCCTACCCGAAGGGCCTAATGTACAGCATCGATGTCTTCGACACCTGGCTCTACGACGAGAATGCGCCCTTCAATTCCCTGCGGCAGCTGGACGCCTACGCCGCCCTCAGGGAGGAGATGAACGAGGGGTATTTCGAGAAGCTGGTTAAGGAGAAGCTGCTCGACAACCCGTTCGGCTCGGTTGTCGTCCTCCGGCCGAAGAAGGGGCTTGCGCAGGAGCGGGAAATGAAAACCGCGGAGAAGCTCGCGGCTCTCAAGGCCTCCTTTACGGATGAGCAGCTCGACGCGATCATCAAAAAGACGGTCGATCTTGCAGCCTGGCAGGAGCAGGAGGACAGCGAGGAGACGCTCGCGTGCCTGCCGATGCTGAGCCGGTCCGACATTCGCCGTAAGATCCGGAAGTTCTGCAACATCGAGGAGAAGTTCGAGGTGGAGGGCATTGACGCCGCCCCGACGATCGTCTGGCACGACACGGTCTCCAACGGGATCGCCTATGCGGAGCTGTTCTGGGATCTGACCACGATCCCGGAGAGGCTGGTTCCCTATCTCGGCGTATTCCGGACACTGCTCGGCAGCGTGGATACCGAGCACTATACATACCTTGCCCTGAGCAACGAGATCAACATCGAGACCGGAGGCTTAAACAGCAGTGTCGGGCTCTATGATGATTTCACGGGCAGGCAGCCCTATATCGCGGTATTTTCGATCCGCATGAAGGCGCTCTTTGAACGCCTCGGCGCCGGTTTCGACCTGATCCGGGAGGTCATTGCGACCTCGCAGTTTACGGACGAGAAGCGGATCCGCGAGGTGCTCCTTTCCACCAGGGCGAGACTTGAAAATGCCCTCCAGACCTCCGGCAGCGCCACGGCCATGTCCCGGGCGAACGCCTACTTCTCGGCTGCGGGGGCTTTCCAGGATTATTCCAACGGCGTTTCATTTTACAGGACCGTGAAGGATCTTGCGGAGAACTTCGAGGAGAGGAAGGCGGACCTGATCGCCGCCATGAACGAGCTCATGAGGCTGGTCTTTGACCCCTCGAAGCTCATCGTGAGCTATACCTCGGATCCGGAAGGGCACGAGTACCTGAAGAAGGAGCTTCCGAAGGTCCTTAAGGGCTTCTCGAAAAATGAAAACCCGCAGCATTTCGTATCTCCGCTCGGGGCTCTCAACGAGGCCTTCACGACCGCCGGCCAGGTCCAGTACTGCGCGATGGCGGGCACGTTCAAGCCGGCGGGGCTTGAATTCAACGGGGCCATGATGATCCTCCGCCATCTTTTAAGCTACGGCTATCTCTGGCAGAATGTCCGCGTGAAGGGCGGAGCCTACGGCGTGAGCACTCAGTTCAGAAGAGCGGGAGAGGGCTATTTTGCGTCCTACCGCGACCCGAATCTGGCCGGCACCTTCGATGTCTTCAGGAGTGTTCCGGACTATATCGCAAGCTTCACCGCGGATGAGAAGGAGATGACCCGGTACATCATCGGGACCATGAGCGCGATCGACACGCCGCTCACCCCCTCGCTCTTCGGCGCGATCAGCATGAGGTCCTATATGAACGGACTCTCGGACGAGGCGGCCCAGAAGGTGCGGAACCAGATCCTCGACGCGACGGACGAGACGATCCGGTCGCTCGCGGACAGCGTCCGGGAGGTGGTCGAGTCCGGCTACATCTGCGTTGTGGGCTCCGAGACGGCGGTGGAGAAGGAGAAGGCGCTCTTTAACCATATTGAACCGCTGGTGTAAATGAATCTTAAGGGGACGGTTCCGAAGAACCGTCCCGGATCATAAATTTAAGGAGAAAATATGTTCAAATCCGGGTACGCCGTGATGATCGGCAGACCGAATGTAGGAAAATCAACACTGATGAACCATCTGATCGGACAGAAGATCGCGATCACCTCGAGGAAGCCGCAGACCACGCGGAACCGGATCGAGACGGTCCTCACGACCGATGAGGGGCAGATCGTATTTCTGGACACCCCGGGCATGATCCGTAAGACCGAAAACCGGCTCGGCGAGTACCTCATGGACGTGTCCGTCAAGACGATCTCGGACGCCGACGTCGTGCTGTGGCTCGTGGAGCCCTCCTCATTTGTCGGAGAGGGCGACAAGGCGATCGTTAAGAAGCTGAAAGCTTCCGGGAAGCCGGTCATCCTGGTCATCAACAAGATCGACAAGGTGAAAAAGGTCCAGCTGCCGGAGGTCTTCAAGGCTTACGAGGGGCTCATGAATTTCGCGGACATCATTCCGGTCTCCGCGATGCAGGGGACCAACGTGGACACGCTCCGGGATGCGATCCTCAAAGCGCTGCCGGAGGGCCCGAAATATTACGACGAGGAGGTCGTGACCGACCAGACGCTCAGGCAGATCGCGGGTGAGGTCATCCGCGAGAAGGCCCTGCGCGACCTCGGGGCCGAGGTGCCTCACGGCATCGCGGTGCTCATCGACAGCTACAAGGAGCGGTCCGAGACGCTGACGGCCATCGAGGCGACGATCGTCTGCGAGAGGGACAGTCACAAGAAAATCATCATCGGGAAGGACGGCGCGATGCTGAAGCGCATCGGCACGGACGCCCGGAAGGAGCTGGAGGAGATCACGGGAACCCAGATCTACCTGAAGCTCTGGGTCAAGGTTCGGAAGAACTGGCGGGATTCCGCGAAGGATCTCAAAAATTTCGGCTACGAGGTATAAGGAAAACGGATGGACAAGGTGTTTGCTGCCGGCGTCGTGCTCTTTTCGCAGCCGCTGGGTGAATATGACAAGAGGCTGGTGATCCTGACGCGGGAGCGCGGGAAGATCACGGCTTTTGCCCACGGAGCGCGGCGGCAGAACAGCCCGCTGCTCGCGGCAACGGGCCCGTTCGTGTTTGCAAAGTTCACCCTCTATGAGGGGAAAAATGCCTACAATCTCGTCGGCGCCGAGGTTTCCTCCTATTTTACGGAGCTGGCGATGGCCCAGCCCGGGGTCTGGCTGGGGTTTTATTTCCTTGAACTGGCCTCCTATTTCGGGCAGGAGGGCATCGAATCCTCCGAGATGGTCAACCTTCTCTTTGTGGCGCTCCGGGCGATCCTGAAAGGGAACGTGCCGCTCCCGCTCCTTAGGAGGATCTTCGAACTTCGGGTTCTCGTCATAAACGGAGAGTACGCGCCGCCGGATGTGCAGGGAAATCTCGACCCGGACGCCTGGTACGCCCTCCGGTTTGCGGCGGGGGCGAAGACAGGCGCTCTGTTTTCATTTTCCCTGTCGGAGAGGGCCGGAGAGGACTTTGCGCGGGAAGTCGAGAGAGCCATGCGGCGGTCGACGGACAGAAAGTTCAAAAGCCTTGCAACATTTGAAGAAATGATGGATGTTTAACTTTACAGAAGGCCGCCTTATAGGGTAAAATGGTCTGAATGATGCAAGAGGGAAGGTGAGAAGTGTGAGGCGTTTACAATTGATGCTGGCAGTGATGTCGGTGACTTCACTCCTTCTTGCCGGCTGCGGAGGCGATGAACGGCTTAAGGGCGCCGACATGAGCACGATGATCATCGAAAAGGACAGGATCACGGCGCTCACGGTTTCTCCTTTTGACACGAGCATCTACAGCGAATCCGAGCTCAGGCGCATGGCCGACGAGGAGACGCGGGCCTACAACAGGGAGAACGGCGCAAAGAGCGTGAAGTTTGAGAAGCTCAGCGTCAGGGACGGTAAGGCGTATCTCACGATGAGCTACAGGTCGGCGGAGGATTACGCGGCCTTCAACAACCTGACCTTTGAGAACGGGCCGCTCGCCGAGTCCGGGCTGCCGGATGAGACCCGGGTCTTAAGCACCGACGGGAAGCTGCTCACCACCTTCGGAAACCTCAGGGAGGATCCGGAAAATGAATGGATGCTCATCGTCCTGGAGGAGCCCATGCGCATCTACACGGACGGGACGATCTGTTACGTCTCCGGCGACGCGGTGTCGGACGGCACTGCGGTCACGATCGGGGCGGAAGCCGATCCGGACAGGTTCCTGTCCGAACCTTCATATGTAGTGTATAAATGATATCAATATAAGAGAGGACATTATTATGGAAAAGACAATGGACAAAATCGTTGCTCTGGCGAAGTCGAGGGGCTTTATTTTCCCGGGTTCCGAGATCTACGGCGGTCTCGCGAACACATGGGATTACGGCAGCCTGGGCGTCGAGCTCAAGAACAACGTCAAGAAAGCCTGGTGGCAGAAGTTCATCCAGGAGAATCCCTACAACGTCGGTCTTGACAGCGCGATCCTCATGAACCCGCAGACCTGGATCGCTTCCGGCCATCTCGGCTCCTTCTCCGACCCGCTGATGGACTGCAAGGAGTGCCACGAGCGCTTCCGCGCGGACAAGCTGATCGAGGATTACTGCCACGAAAATAAAATCCCCCTCAATGAGAAGGACAAGGAGGAGTACGGCTCCGATCTTGCTCCGCTCGGCTCCGTCGACGGCTGGTCCAACGAGGAGATGGAGAAATTCGTGGAGGACAAGCACATCTGCTGCCCGTCCTGCGGCAAGCACAACTTCACCCAGATCCGCCAGTTCAACCTGATGTTCAAGACCTTCCAGGGCGTCACCGAGGATGCGAAGAACACGGTTTATCTGCGTCCGGAGACCGCTCAGGGCATCTTCGTCAACTTCAAGAACGTGCAGCGCACGACCCGCAGAAAACTTCCGTTCGGCATCGGCCAGATCGGCAAATCCTTCCGCAACGAGATCACCCCGGGCAACTTCACCTTCCGTACCCGCGAGTTCGAGCAGATGGAGCTCGAGTTCTTCTGCAAGCCGGACACCGACCTTGAGTGGTTCGAGTACTGGAAGGCATTTGCGAAGAAGTGGCTGTTCTCCCTCGGCCTCAAGGAGTCCGAGCTTCGCTTCCGCGACCATGATCCGGAAGAGCTTTCCTTCTACTCCAAGGGCACGACGGACGTCGAGTTCCTCTTCCCGTTCGGCTGGGGCGAGCTCTGGGGCATCGCGGACAGAACCGACTACGACCTGGGCCGCCATCAGGAGGTCTCCGGCGAGGATATGTCCTACTTCGATGACGAGACGAACGAGCGCTACATCCCGTATGTCGTCGAGCCGTCCCTCGGTGTCGACCGCATGACGCTGGCGTTCCTGTGCGCCGCCTACGACGAGGAAGTTATCGACGAGGCCAAGAATGACGTCCGCACGGTGCTTCACTTCCATCCGGCGCTGGCTCCGGTCAAGATCGCGGTCCTTCCGCTGTCCAAGAAGCTGACCCCGAAGGCGGAGCAGATCTACTTCGACCTCATCAAGAAGTACAACTGCGAGTACGACGACCGCGGCAACATCGGCAAGCGCTACAGACGTCAGGATGAGATCGGCACGCCGTTCTGCGTGACATACGATTTCGAGTCCGAAAATGACGGCGCCGTCACGGTCCGCGACCGCGACACGATGGCGCAGGTCCGCGTTCCGATCGCGGAGCTGGATGCGTATTTTGCGGATAAGTTTACATTCTGATTGCCGGCAAATAAAAGCGTAAACCGGAGCGGCGTGCCGCTCCGGTTTTTTGAAAGGAGATTATGACAGGACAGCAAAAAACGATCACGCCCGGTCTGGGGACCGTCCTCATCCTTCTGGCGGGGTGCTCCTGGGGCAGTATCGGGATCTTCGTGCGGACATTCGGCAGGGAGGCACTCGGGTCGATGGAGATCGTGGCCTTGCGCTCAATCTTCACGGCCGTCTTCATGGCCCTGTTTCTCCTCATCTACGACCGGAAGCTGCTTCGCATAAGGCTGAAGGACCTCTGGTGCTTCATCGGCACGGGAGTCGTCAGCATGGCATTTTTTAATTTCTGCTACTTCAGGCTGATCACGGTGTCATCCCTCTCGGTCGCGGCGGTCATGCTCTACACGGCTCCGGCCTTCGTGATGGGCCTCTCGGCCCTCCTTTTTAAGGAGAAGATCACGAAAATGAAGATCTTCGCCGTCGTCCTGACCGTCGTCGGCTGCGCGTTCGTGACCGGCATCCTGGGAAGCCCGGTGAAGCTCAGCCTCGAGGCGATCCTGCTCGGCCTGGGAGCGGGCGTCGGCTACGCGCTCTACTCGATCTTCAGCCGGTACGCGCTTTTGAGAGGGTACCACAATTTTACGATCGTGCTCTACACCTTCATATTCACCGCGGCGGCGGTGATCCCCCTCTCGGACATGGGAAAGCTGGCATCCGTCGTGACGAAAAGTCCCGGGATGGCCGGATTTTCGGCCCTGTGCGGGATCGTCACCACGGTGTTTCCCTACATCGTCTACAACTTCGGGCTAACGGCCGTGGAGAACGGGAAGGCTGCCATCGCCGCCTCGGTGGAGCCGGTCGTGGCGACG
Source organism: uncultured Eubacteriales bacterium (assembly GCA_900317515.1). GTDB lineage: Bacteria > Bacillota > Clostridia > Lachnospirales > Lachnospiraceae > Chordicoccus. The sequence goes on along the minus strand of ONHA01000011.1, from coordinate 25,761 downwards.
CTGATCGGGGTTTTCATTTTCAGGGAGACCATGACGGCGGGGAATCTCGCCGGCATCTTCATGGTGCTCGCCGCGATCGTGCTGGCGAATCGCAGGGAGAAGCAAAACCATTGTTGACAAAAAGCGAACTTATGCTATGCTAGTAAGTACGATTGCCTTAGTATGCTTTGAGAGGAACAGATGAGCTGGTTCAGTGATTTAAAGGAAACCTATGAAGTGTATAAGGAGCGGGATCCGGCAATCCGGACCTACTGGGACGTCCTGCTCTATCCCTGCTACAAGGCCATGCGGATGTACCGCAGGGCCCACAGGCTCTGGCTCTCGGGCCACACCTGGACCGCCCGGTGGCTTTCCCAGCGGGCGGCGAGGAAGACCGGCATCGAGATCCATCCCGGGGCGACCATCGGGAAGGGCTTCTTCATCGACCACGGAACCGGCGTTGTGATCGGCGAGACCTGCGAGATCGGGGACAACGTCACCCTCTACCAGGGCGTTACACTGGGCGGCACCGGCAAGGAGCAGGGCAAGCGTCACCCGACCCTCGAGGACGGCGTGATGGTCTCGGCCGGAGCGAAGGTTTTAGGTTCCATCACGATCGGCAAAAACTCCAAGATCGGAGCCGGCGCGGTCGTGATCAAGTCCGTCCCGGAGAACTGTACGGTCGTCGGCGTTCCGGGCCGTATCGTCCGCATGAAGAACCAGATCGTTCCGCGCGACGATATCAACCAGACCAACCTGCCTGACCCGATCCTCATGGATATGAAGGTGCTGGAGCGGGCCAACAACGAGCTGATCAACCGGATGATCTCGCTGGAGGCCGAGGTGAAGGCCCTGAAAGCCGGCAAGACGGCGGATGCGACCCCGCTCGAGGAGGAGAAAGCCAGGGAGAGCTTCCACCTTAAGCCGGACGAGCGGGACTTTGTGGAAGTCGATGACTGCATCTTCGGTGACAATATATAAGGAGGAGATCCGTAAAATGAAAATATTCAACACGCTCACGATGAGAAAAGAAGAGTTCAAACCGATCGAGCCGGGCAAGGTCCGCATGTATGTCTGCGGCCCGACCGTTTACAACCTGATCCATATCGGCAATGCGCGCCCGATGATCGTGTTTGACACCTTCCGCCGCTACCTGACCCACAAGGGCTACGAGGTCAACTATGTCTCCAACTTCACGGACGTGGACGACAAGATCATCAAGGCGGCCAACGAGGAGGGCGTTTCTTCGGATGTAATTTCCAAGCGCTACATTGAGGAGTGCAAGAAGGACATGGCAGGTATGAACGTCCTTCCGGCCACGACCCATCCGCTCGCGACGGAGGAGATCGACGGCATGATCGATATGATCGGCACTCTGATCAAAAAAGATCACGCCTACAAGAAGAACGGGACCGTCTATTTCAGAACCAGAAGCTTCTCCGGCTACGGCAAGCTCTCCGGCAAGAACCTGGACGATCTGCGCTCGGGCTTCCGCGACCTCAAGGTCTCCGGCGAGGAGGAGAAGGAGGATCCGCTCGACTTCGTGCTCTGGAAGCCGAAGAAGGAGGGTGAGCCCAGCTGGGAATCCCCGTGGAGCGACGGCCGTCCGGGCTGGCACATCGAGTGCTCCGTGATGTCCAAAAAGTACCTCGGCGAACAGATCGACATCCATGCGGGCGGCGAGGATCTTATTTTCCCGCATCATGAAAATGAAATCGCCCAGTCCGAGTGCTGCTCCGGCAAGCAGTTTGCAAATTACTGGATGCACAACGCATTCTTGAACATCGACAACAAGAAAATGTCAAAATCCCTCGGGAACTTCTTCACGGTGCGCGACATCGCCGCGAAGTATGACCTGCAGGTTCTGCGCCTCTTCATGCTGTCCGCCCACTACAGAAGTCCGCTCAACTTTAGCAGCGAGCTCATGGAGGCAGCGGAGAGCAGCCTGACCAGGATCCGCCGTGCGGCTTCTCGCCTTGCGGACCTTAAGGCTGCCGCGAAGACCGCGGAGCTTCTTCCGGAGGAGAGCGCGAAGGCGGAGGAGATCAGGGGCTTCATTTCCCGCTTTGATGAGAAGATGGACGATGACGCGAACACCGCGGATGCGCTCTCGGTCATCTTTGACCTCGTAAAGTACGCGAACGTCGAGGTGACGGAGGAGTCCTCGAAGGCGCTTGTCTCCCTCGCGGCGGACACCCTGCATGAGCTCTGCGACATCATGGGTCTCATCGATCTTCCGAAGCAGGAAGTGCTCGATTCCGACATCGAGAACCTGATCGCCGAGCGCCAGGCGGCCAGAAAGGCGAGAAATTTCGCCCGCGCCGACGAGATCCGCGACATGCTTAAAGGCATGGGCATTGAACTTATGGACACAAAAGAGGGTGTGAAGTGGAGCAGAAAGTGACAGAGAGCACATCTTTTGACATGAAAGCCGGGGCAGATGCGCCGGCTTTTTCCGACGCGGGAGCGCTTCTGCCCCGGCTCACGAAGGAGGAGGCGCGGCAGCTCTCGCCGCTTGCGCTGGCCTTTCTGGGGGATGCGGTCTACGAGCTCTGCATCCGGACTCTGACGGTCCAAACCCACGACTTAAGTCCGGACGGGCTGAACCGGCTCACAAGCTCCCTCGCGAAGGCGGGCACCCAGGCGGCCATCATGGCGGCGGTGCTGCCGGGCCTCACGGAGGAGGAGGAGACGGTCTACCGGCGCGGGCGGAACGCAAAGTCGAAAACCATGGCGAAGCATGCGTCGATGTCGGACTACCGGCAGGCGACCGGCTTCGAGGCACTGATCGGATATCTCTATCTCACCGGGCAGGAGAAACGGGCCCTCACAATCATCGGGAAAGGAATTGCGGACTATGAAAATGCAGCCGGACAAACGGAAAATGAACAGCACTGAGGCGGAACTCTCGGGGAAGATCGAGGGCCGCAACGCGGTCATCGAGGCATATCGCTCCGGCAGACCCGTGGATAAGATCTTCGTCCAGGAGGAGCTCTACGACGGTCCGATCCAGACCATCCTCAGGGAGGCGAAGAAGGCAGGCACGTTTGTGAAGTTCGTGCCGAAATCGCGCCTCGACGAGATGTCCGAGACCGGCCATCATCAGGGGGTGATTGCCCAGGCGGCGGCATTTTCCTATGCGGAAGTCGATGATATCCTTAAGAAGGCGGAGGAGGCGAAAGAGCCGCCCTTCATCGTCTTTCTGGACGGGATCGAGGATCCCCACAACCTCGGCGCGATCATCCGGACAGCCTGCCTTGCGGGCGCCCACGGGGTTGTCATCAAGAAGCACCGGGCTGTCGGCCTGACGCCGACGGCCGTGCGGGCGTCCGCCGGGGCCGTGAGTTACGTGCCGGTGGCGAGAGTCGCCAATATCGGAGCGGAGATCGACCGTCTGAAGGAAAAAGGGCTCTGGTTTGTCTGCGCGGACATGGGCGGGAAGACCATGTACGAGCTGCCTCTGACCGGTCCGATCGGGCTTGTGATCGGCGCGGAAGGCGAGGGCGTGAGCCGGCTTGTCCGCGAGAAATGCGATTTCACCGCGAGGATCCCGATGCGCGGACAGATCGACTCGCTGAACGCCTCGGTCGCGGCGGGCATCCTGATGTACGAGGTCGTGCGGCAGAAGGCCGTAAAAGGAGAGTGACTTACGTGGCCATGACAGATGAGGAGCTGGTGCGTTTCTGCCGTGCGGGGGATTCGGCTGCCTGCAATGTCCTTTTTGAAAAATACAAACCGCTGGTCAAAAGCCGGGCGGCCAACAAATATCTCTCCGGAGGGGAATATGACGACCTCATCCAGGAGGGAATGATCGGACTTCTTGCGGCCGTCAACGACTATGACCCGGTGAAAGCGGAGGGGGCAAAATTCGGAACCTTCGCGACACTGTGCATCGACCGGCAGCTGATGCATGCGATCGAGTCGGCCCGCAGCAGGAAGAACCGGGTCCTCTCCGAGTCGGTGCCGATGGATGCGGGGGACATGGACAAGGTCCTGACCGCGGCGGATCCCGAAAAGATGGTGCTGGCAGCGGAGGGGCGGAAGGAGAAGCTTGCGATGATCCGCGGCTCCCTCTCCCGTCTTGAGATGGTGGTCCTCAACATGATGCTGCAGGGCTACAGCACGAGGGAGATCGCGTCCATGCTCGGGAAATCCCCGAAGGCGGTGGACAATGCCTTCCAGAGGATCCGCCGGAAGACGAAGCGGGTGCTGGAGGGAGAGCAGTGAGATGTGCTGTTCCTGCAGAAGATAATATAAGAGCACAAATTTGCAATATAGTTTGATAATATATGGTGGGATTTTTAAATTTACAGATAATTCCTTGCGCAAAAATCTTTCAGCGGATATACTAAAAGCGGCCCGGGAGGCCGCTTTTATAATTCCGATGAAAGGAGCGCGTTTATGAACGAGAGAAGCGTGGTGCAGTACACCAGAGACATGAAGAAAGTGCGGGAGTGGGACAGTATCCATGAGGCACAGGCGGAGTATAACATTTCCCACATATCGTCCGTCTGCCGGGGAGAACGCAAGTCAGACGGCGGATTTGTCTGGCGCTACGCCTCGCCTCCGCCTGAAAATGTCCGCGTTCGTAAACACAAGAAGAAAAAACGGGTTGCAGGCGGGGTTTAAGAAGTACTGCTCCGTGACGCTGTCGACGGCGATGAGTGCGAGGATGCAGAGGAGATAGATGTTTCCGGCAGCGGCGGCCCTCAGGGAGAGGATCGCGTAGAGAAGCAGCGCGAAGATAAAGATGACGCTCCCGTACATGACAAGGACCCGGATGTAGGAGCTGTCGATGTAGAAGTAGGCGTCGCCGTCCGGGATCGTGAAGCCGCCGTTCCCCCGCTGGGGCACATGCTGGCCGAAGAGGGTGACCGCGTAATTACTTAAGGCTGCCCGCCCGATCTCAAGTCTCGACCGGAAGGAGGCTAAGAATGAGAAGCGGTTGTAGAAGGCGGAAGGAGCATCCGTATACTGTCTCGTGAGGTGCATCATGCCGACCGCAAGGAGCGGCGCGGCGAGGACCAGAGGGGCTTCAAGCACGGCCGTAAGAAGCGTCTTTGCGGTGTCGGATGCGGCGCGGCGCTTCTTTTTGCGGCGGGGTTTCATTTTCGGGAAAATGAGATACTGATAGATCAGTGTGCCGAGGAGCAGGATGAGGGAGAGCGCGAGCGCGGTCTTTGCCTGCATGAAGAGGAGATTCATCAGCACGGAGACGGCAAGCAGGATGTAGTGGAAGACGTTCGGCCGCCCCTCCCTTAAGACAAAGAGAGCGGCGAACGCATAGAAGACCCTGGCCGCGGCGTCGGTCGAATAATTCCAGCCGAAGGCATGCCGGCCCTCCGTGACGATCCAGCCGATGAACCCGTTCAGGGAGAGAACGTAGAGAAGGACGGAGAGGACCGCAGTTGTGATCACGGAGATGCGGAGCATGATCTTCCCGGAGCGCTCGTAGGCGGCCGCCGCAAGGGAGAGGGACAGATAGGACATGCTCCAGTAGCCGATCCGAAGGCGCACGATGACGGAGAAGACCAGGCAGGCAGCGGCGAGGACCGTGTCCCAGGTGAGCTTCGCCCGGGTCACGAGGTTTACGGCCGCCAGGATCAGGGTCGCGTTGACGAGGACGTTGAAGGCAAGCTCGAGGGGCCTGGCCGGCAGTATCCCCGCGTAGGAGGGATCCAGCATGGAGGCCGAGATCTGGACCCGTGCGATGATCAGGGCGAAGGTGATATAGAAGAGTATATCGAGCACTTTGTTCAGGGCGTCGAGCCGTTTTTGAAGCGTGGGTGAGAGTTCAAAAGACAAGGGATATCTTCCTTTCTTAATTGGTAGTTTCAGTTTACCATCCGGGAGACGGGAGCGCAAGGGCAAAGAGTTCACAGAATTATTACAAAAATAACACAAAAAAGGGTGACGGTAGAGAAAAAATGTTGTATAATAGTGTCAGCAATGAATAAGAGCCGCAAGGCATAATAATTCTCAGGAGGTAATTGCAATATGATATCTTTTAAGTATGTAGTCACGGATCCGGTTGGTATTCATGCTCGCCCGGCTGGCGCTCTTGTAAAGGAAATCAAGAAGTATGATTCCGACGTTAAGATCTTTGCGAACGGCAAGTCTGCTGACGGCAAGAAGCTGATGAACCTCATGACCCTCGGCGTAAAGCAGGGCAATGAGATCGAAGTCAAGGTCGAGGGCGGCGATGAGGCTGCCAACGCTGCGGCAATCGAAGCTTTCCTGAAGGCTAACCTTTAATTCTGATTAAGACAAAAATGAACCGGGCCCATGGGCCCGGTTTTTTGTATGGGTTATTCAGTGGAAGATCTGCTTGTTCTCGTAGACCGGCTCGCAGGTCATCTGGATGCCCAGCCGCTTCATGACCTTAAGGTCGACGGAGGAGAGCATGACCGAGGAGTGAGCCTGGCAGCCGCGGAGCCTGGGAAGCGCGTTCAGGACCGCAGCGGCCTTCGGATCGTGAGCCGCGGAAGTCGAGAGCGCGATCAGGACCTCGTCCGTGTGGAGACGGGGGTTCTTGCTTCCGAGGTAGGAGGTCTTGAGCGTCTGGATCGGCGCGATCGCCTCCGGGGAGATGATGCGGATCTCATGCGGGACGCCGGCGATGACCTTCAGGGCGTTCAGAAGAGCGGCCGAGGTCGATCCGAGCAGCTCCGAGGTGCGGCCCGTGATGAGCGTGCCGTCCGAAAGCTCGATCGCGGCAGCGGGAGCGCCCGTCTTCTCGGCCCTGGCCAGTGCCGGGGCGACGACGCGGCGGTCGGCGGGCGTTACATGAGCCTGCTTCATGATGAGCTCGATCTTGTCGGCCTCCTCCTCGCGGCGGGAGCCGTCGGCGAGGCCCTGAAGAGCCTCATAGTAGCGGCGGATGATCTCCTGGCGGGATGCCTCGCGGCAGACCTCGTCGTCCGTGATGCAGCAGCCGGCCATGTTGACGCCCATGTCGGTGGGGGATTTGTATTTGCATTCGCCGTAGATATTTTCAAAGATCGCCTGCAGGACCGGGAACGCCTGGACATCGCGGTTGTAATTGACCGTCGTCTCGTTGTAGGCCTCGAGATGGAAGGGGTCGATCATGTTGAGGTCGTTTAAGTCGGCCGTGGCTGCCTCGTAGGCCAGGTTGACCGGGTGCTTTAGGGGCAGGTTCCAGATCGGGAAGGTCTCGAACTTCGCGTAGCCGGCGCTGATCCCTCGCTTGTTCTCGTGGTAGAGCTGGGAGAGGCAGGTCGCAAGCTTGCCCGAGCCCGGACCCGGCGCCGTGACGACGACGAGCGGGCGGGAGGTCTCGATGTAGTCATTTTTCCCGTAGCCCTCGTCGCTGACGATGAGCGGGATATTGTTCGGGTAACCCTTGATGATGTAGTGCACGTAGACCCGGACGCCGTATTTTTCCAGATGATTCTTGAAGAGGAGCGCGCCGTCCTGGCCCTTGAAATGGGTGATGACGACGGAGCCGACGTAGAGGCCGCGCTCGCGGAACTCGTTCATGAGGCGGAGGACGTCGGTGTCGTAGGTGATGCCGAGGTCGCCGCGGACCTTGTTGTTCTCGATGTCGATGGCGGAGATCACGATCACGATCTCGGTCTGGTCGCGAAGCTCGGAGAGCATGCGGAGCTTGGAGTCGGGCTGGAAGCCGGGAAGTACGCGGGACGCGTGGTAGTCGTCGAAGAGCTTTCCGCCGAATTCGAGATAAAGCTTTCCTCCGAATTCCGCGATGCGGGCCTTGATGCGCTCGGACTGCATTTCCAGATATTTTTCATTGCTGAAACCGATTTTCATGGTGACCTCCTTGCTGAAAATTAACTCTAAAGTAGTATCATACCACAGATGACGCGGCCGGTAAAATAGAAATTCATAAAATTTTCACACATTTTTGAAAATGAAACCCGCCCAAAACTTGCATTTATGCGCCGGATTTTTTATAATGGACGGTGACCGTTTGACGGTCACGGGAGGTATTATGGATAACAATCAGAACAACAATAATCAAGGCGGGGACAACGGCAACCGGAACCGGCAGTCGCTCCTCATTTTTCTTATATGCATACTGCTCGGACTTGCCAGCATGAGCCTTTTTTCGGGGGCCCTGAACGGGAGAAACTCCGAGGAGATCACCTATGACAAGTTCATCGAGATGCTGGAGGGGGACAAGGTCGAGTCCGTCGTTCTCCAGGCAGGCACGATCGAGATCACTCCGAAGGCGGAGGAGGGGAAGACGGCCGTCCGCTATTACACCAAGGCCATCGAGGACGGAAATGAACTGACGAAGCGGCTTGAGAACGCCGGCGTCTCCTACAAGGCGGAGGAGGCCTCGGTGATGACGGAGGTCATCGCCTCCATCCTGAGCTTCCTGATCCCGGTCGTCCTCTTCATGATCGTGTTCAGCATCTTCATGAACCGGATGGGCGGACCCGGCGGGATGATGAACGTCGGCAAGAGCAAGGCGCGCAGCTATGTGCAGAAGGACACGGGCGTTACCTTCCGCGACGTCGCGGGCGAGGATGAGGCCAAGGAGTCCCTGCAGGAGCTGGTCGGCTTCCTGCACAACCCCGAGAAGTACGCGGAGATCGGCGCCAAGCTGCCGAAAGGCGCGCTTTTAGTCGGCCCTCCCGGTACCGGCAAGACCCTGCTCGCGAAGGCCGTGGCCGGCGAGGCCCACGTGCCGTTCTTCTCGCTGTCCGGTTCGGAGTTCGTCGAGATGTTCGTCGGCGTCGGCGCGAGCCGTGTGCGCGACCTCTTTGAGGAAGCCAAGAAGAGTGCACCCTGTATTATTTTCATCGATGAGATCGATGCGATCGGCAAATCCCGCGAGAGCGGGCGCTTCGGCGGCAACGACGAGCGCGAACAGACCCTGAACCAGCTGCTCGCGGAGATGGACGGCTTCGACACCTCCAAGGGTATCCTGATCCTGGCGGCGACCAACCGCCCGGAGGTCCTCGACCCGGCTCTGCTTCGTCCGGGCCGCTTTGACCGCCGCGTGATCGTGGACCGTCCGGACCTCAAGGGCCGCATCGCGATCCTGAAGGTTCACGCGAAGGATGTCAACATGGATGACACGGTCGATCTTGAAAATATCGCGCTGGCGACCTCCGGCGCGGTCGGATCGGACCTTGCCAATATGATCAACGAGGCCGCGATCCTGGCGGTTAAGAACGGCCGCAGGACGGTCTGCCAGAAGGATCTGCTCGAGGCTGTCGAGGTGGTCCTGGTCGGCAAGGAGAAGAAGGACCGCATCCTCTCGGCGGAGGAGCGGCGGATCGTATCCTACCACGAGATCGGACACGCTCTGCTGTCGGCTCTTCAGAAAAATGCGGAGCCGGTCCAGAAGATCACGATCATCCCGCGCACGATGGGCGCTCTCGGCTACGTCATGAACGTGCCGGAGGAGGAGAAGTACCTGAACACCAAGAAGGAGCTCGAGGCAAGGCTGATCCAGCTGCTGGGCGGCCGCGCGGCGGAGGAGATCGTGTTCGACACGGTCACGACGGGGGCTTCCAACGATATCGAGCAGGCGACCAATCTCGCCCGCGCGATGATCACCCAGTACGGTATGTCCGAGAAGTTCGGCCTCATGGGGCTGGCTTCCGTTGAGAACAGATATCTGGACGGCCGCCCGGTCATGAACTGCGGCGACGCGACTGCGACCGAAATCGACCACGAGGTCATGAAGGTCCTAAAGGAGTCCTACGAGGAGGCGCTTCGCCTGCTTCGGGCTCACAGGGATACGATGGACCAGCTGGCCGAGTACCTGATCGCCCGTGAGACGATCACCGGCAAGGAGTTCATGCGGATTTTCCGGGACGTCGAGGGTATTGCAGATCCGGTTCCGGGGGGACAGAAACACCGGATCGAGGAGAATACTTATCGTGCGCTCGAGGATAAGAAGGATGGGCCTGCGGAGACTCATTCCGATCCTTCGGAAGAGGGGGCGTCTTATCCTGCGGATGATACGCCGTCCTACCGCATGGAAGATGTGTATCATAATTCCGGACGGGATTCCGGGGTTGAGGAACAATGAGAGAAGGAGAATGCGATATGAAAAAACTGGTGATTCTGCTTCTTGCGGCATCAATGTTGTCTGCCATGACTGCCTGCGGCGGGAGCAGTTCTGCCGCAGAGCCTGCGGGTACGGAGTCTCAGGCTTTTGAGTGGACCCGCGCGGGTTATTTTACAGATGAAAACGAAAATATGCTCTCGATCACATGGATGGATGATGTGGCGGATGGACCCGGCTGGTATGTCGGGTTCATGAACGGCGAGGATATGATTGAGGACTCTTACGGGGGGTTGATTGCCGAGAAGGGCAGCGCTCTCTTCGGTGAGCTTCCGTCGTCCGGGAGCAAAGATCCGCTGGTCGTCACGATCACCGAAGAGGGTGAGGACGGCCTCAAGGTTGTTGTCGAAGGCGGTGAAACATATCATTTCACGAAGATGGAAATGCCCGAAGCGAGCATTTTCGTGTCCATCAATACGGAAGGCTGGGGCAGCATCGTATATGCCGAAGGCGAGGAGACTCCGGAAATCGATACTGAGTATCCGTATCAGTCCGCACAGATCAACCTGGCCGAGCCGGCAGCGTATACGCTCCTCGCCTGGCCGAAGGAAGGGTTCAGATTTGTGAAGTGGACGAAAAACGGGGAGGATTTCTCCACCGAGGCTCAGATCACAGTGCTGCTTGATGAGAGCGCGGATTTCATCGCTGTGTTTGAGGAGGATCCTGACTATGTAAGCCCGGCCAGTCTGCTAACCGGTGAGTATCAGTGCGGCAGAGCCCATGCAATCGTCGATAGCTATGGAGTCGAGGATATCTGGATCAATATCGACTGGGGCAGCAGCGCATCCGAGACGGTGCACTGGTCTCTCGTCGGGCTTCTTGATTCTGAGACAATGACGGTCGAGTACGAAAACTGCCCGAGACAGATCATTGTCTATGATGATAAGGGCGAGATCGTGAGCGAGGAGACAGACGCTGAGGACTGCTCCGGAACGGTCGTTTTCGGCGATGGGACATTTACCTGGCATGACGACAAGTCCGAATATGAAGAGGATCTGGTATTTGAGAAGCTGCCGGATGCGCAGGGCTGAGAAAAATGATTGAAAATGTGCAGGACCCGGTGTGCGGGGCCTGCACATTTTCTTTTCGCGGGTCATTTAAATCGAGTGAAAAATCCGGTGGGAGATGGTATGATAATCGTGGAAGACAATAATCACCGGAAACGGAGGAAGCATGGATTTCAATATAGATGAAGAACTGAAGAAACTTCCGGCGAAACCGGGAGTCTATATCATGCATGATCGGCACGACACGATCATCTATGTGGGCAAGGCGGTGGTGCTGAAGAACCGGGTGCGGCAGTACTTTCAGAAGGGATACAAGAGAAGCCCGAAGATCGAGCACATGGTGAGCCAGATCGAGCGCTTTGAGTATATCGTCACGGACTCGGAGCTGGAAGCCCTGGTGCTGGAGTCCAACCTCATCAAGGAGCACCGGCCGAAGTACAACACGATGCTCAAGGACGACAAGGCCTACCCCTACATCCGGGTGACGGTGCAGGAGGATTTCCCGCGGGTCATGGTGGCCCGCAGCCGCAAGAAGGACGGAGCCCGCTATTTCGGGCCCTACACCAACGCGACCGCGGTCAGGGACATCATCGAGCTGCTCCGGAAGCTCTACAGCATCCGGTCCTGCTCGCGCGTCCTGCCGCGGGACATCGGCAAGGACAGGCCCTGCCTCTACCATCACATCGGGCAGTGCGGGGCGCCGTGCCAGGGATACATTTCAAAAGAGCAGTACCGGGAAAACGTGCAGAAGCTCATAAGCTTCCTGAAGGGCCGCGTCGAGGATGAGATCGCGGAGCTCACGGAGAAAATGATGAAAGCCTCCGAGGACATGCGCTTCGAGGAGGCTGCCCGCTACCGGGACCTGATCGAGAGCATAAAGGAGCTCAGGGAGAAGCAGAAGATCACCGGAACCGACGGGGACGACCGGGACATCATCGCGATCGCGATGGACCATCCCTCGGCCGCCTCGGACCCGGAGCTCGGGTTCGTCCGCAACGCGGTCATCCAGGTATTTTTCGTGCGGGGCGGCAAGCTGATCGGCCGCGAGCACTTCTTCCTGACCGCAGACGACACGGACGATCCCAGGGAGGTGGTGAGGGCTTTCATTTCCCAGTATTACGCGAGCACCCCGATGATACCGAAGGAACTCATGCTCGAGACGGATATCCCCGACAGGGAGCTCCTCGAGCAGTGGCTGACCTCCCGGAGAGGGTCGAAGGTCACGATCCGCATCCCCCAGAAAGGTCTTAAGGAGAAGCTGGTGGAGATGGCCCGGGAAAATGCAGACATCGTCCTAAACCGCGACCGCGAGCGGCTCCGCCGCGAGGAGATGCGGACCCTTGGCGCGGTCCGGGAGATCCGTGACCTTCTGGGCATCCCCTGTGCGGACCGCATGGAGTCCTACGACATCTCCAACATCAGCGGCGCCGATTCCGTCGGCTCGATGATCGTCTACGAGAAGGGCAAGCCCAAGCGCTCGGATTACCGAAAGTTCCGGATCAAATGGGTCGAGGGACCGAACGATTACGCCAGCATGGAGGAGGTCCTGACGCGCCGCTACACGCGGGCGAAGGAGGGGGATCCCTCATTTGCAAGGCTGCCGGACGTGATCCTGATGGACGGCGGCAAGGGTCAGGTGCACGCGGCGGAGCATGTGCTGCATGAGCTCGGGTTCAATATCCCGGTCGCGGGCATGGTCAAGGACGACTTTCACAGGACCCGCGGGCTTTATTTCCATGACCGGGAGCTGCCGATCAAGCGGGACTCCGAGGGATTTAAGCTCCTGACGCGGGTCCAGGACGAGGTTCACCGCTTTGCAATCGAGTACCACAGGCTGCTCCGCAGCAAGGGACAGGTCCACTCGGTGCTCGATGACATCGAGGGGATCGGACCTGCGCGGCGCAAGGCGCTTCTTCGGACCTTCAAGACCACCGAAGCCATCCGGGACGCCTCGGTGGAGGAGCTTCTCCATGCGCCGTCGATGAATGAGGCCGCGGCGGAAAATGTCTACAGGTTCTTTCATCCGGACAGGAGAGAATGAGGGAAATTGTTGTTTTCATTTTAAGGATATGCTACACTAAAGTGAGAGAATTTCAGTAAGGAGGCTTCGTATGAAGACATTTGTAATGCTCTCCAAGGTCGCAAAGGAGCTGAACCTCACCAACATCACTCCTGAGATCGACATGACCAAAATCAAGATCACAACCCCCGAAATCAACCGCCCGGCGCTTCAGCTGGCGGGCTATTACGAGCATTTTGCAAATGAGCGCGTCCAGATCATCGGCTTCGTTGAATTTTCCTATATCATGCAGATGGAGGATGACGCGCGGAATGAGAGCTATGAGAAGTTCATTTCCAGCGGGATCCCGTGCGTGATCTTCACGACGCTCACGGAGCCGACGGAGGAGATGCTCGAAATCAGCCGGAAATACAATGTCCCGACGCTGACGACCGGCCGCACGACCTCAAGCTTCATGGCGGAGATCATCCGCTGGCTGGGTATGGAGCTTGCGCCGACGATCACCATGCACGGGGTCCTGGTCGACGTCTACGGCGAGGGTGTCCTCATCATGGGCGAGAGCGGCATCGGAAAGTCGGAGGCGGCGCTGGAGCTCGTCCGCCGCGGCCACCGGCTGGTCAGCGACGACGTCGTCGTGATCCGGAAGGTGTCGGACGCGACGCTGATCGGGTCCGCGCCGGATATGACCAAGCACCTGATTGAGCTTCGCGGCATCGGCATCATCGACGTGAAGACCCTCTACGGCGTCGAGCATGTGAAGGACAACCAGCAGATCGACCTTGTGATCAAGCTGGAGGACTGGAACAAGGACCGCGAGTACGACCGCATGGGCGTCGAGGAGGAGTACACGGAGCTTCTCGGCAACCGGGTGGTCTGCCACTCGCTGCCGATCCGTCCGGGCCGCAACCTGGCGGTTATCGTTGAGACCGCGGCCGTCAATCACAGGCAGAAGAAGATGGGTTACAATGCAGCTCTGGAGCTTTACCGGAGAGTGCAGGAAAATATAATGAATAAAAGAGGTGAGTGAGATGGCAAAGATTTGTTTCGGCATCGATGTAGGCGGCACGACCGTAAAATGCGGCATGTTCACAACGGATGGGACTCTTCTTGACAAGTGGGAGATCACGACCCGCACCGAAAACGGCGGCGAGAATGTGCTTCCGGATATTGCGGCGACGGTCATTTCCAAGCTTCGCCTGAAAGGCTACAAGGACGAGGACTGCGCGGGCATCGGCGTCGGCATCCCCGGACCGGTCATGCGGGGCGTTGTCCCGGTGGCGGTCAACCTTCACTGGGGTGAGAAAAATGTCGAATACGAGCTCAGCCAGCTCACCGGCATGAAAGTCCGCGCCGCCAATGACGCCAATGTCGCGGCGCTCGGCGAAGCCTGGAAGGGCGGCGGCGAAGGCAAGAAGGAGATCATCGTGGTCACCCTCGGAACCGGTGTGGGCGGCGGCATCATCATCGACGGAACGATCGTGGAAGGCCTCCACGGAGCCGGCGGCGAGATCGGCCACATGCATGTGGACGACAACATCACCGCGCTCTGCAACTGCGGCCACTCCGGGTGCCTTGAGCAGGTGGCTTCGGCGACCGGCATTGCCCGTCTGGCCCGGGAGGAGCTGGCGCTGCATCCGGAGTACACCGGGGACCTTCGGACCGGGGAGGTCACAGCCAAGGCGGTCTTTGACGCGTACAAGGAGGACGATCCTCTGGCGACCCGCGTCGTCAACCGCTTTGCGAAGTATCTCGGGACGGCGCTCGCGAACATCGCGGTCGTCATCGACCCGGAGATCATCGTCATCGGCGGCGGCGTCTCCCGCGCGGGAGAGTGCCTGACCGATATCGTAGGGAATTATTACAGGAGCATCGCGTTCTCATCGTGCGCGAACACTCCGATCGTGCTGGCCCGCCTCGGCAATGACGCCGGAATCTACGGCGCGGCGAAGCTGGTGCTGGGGAAACTGTAAAGAAATAATGACACTTAAAAAAGCGGTTCTCTTTAAGGAGAACCGCTTTTCGCCGTTGTGGGGACAGTCCCTTCGCCGTTGCGGGGACTGTCCCCGCGGCGGTGCTAAGGTCTCTGTGCCGGCGTCGGCGCCGCCTGGGACTTCGAGGCTGCCTCGGCTGCCTTTTTAGCCTTCTCCTCGGCCTCCTTAGCCTTCTTCTCGGCTTCCTTCCTGGCCTCCTCGGCCTTCTTCGCTGCCTCGGCGGCGGCCCGTGCCGCCCGCTCCTGGGCCTCCCTGGCGGCCCGCTCGGCGGCCTCCTGCTCCTGACGGATCTCCTCGGCGTAGTTGCGGCCGTGGGCCTCGCCGTTGCAGGTGGTCCTCGGCTCCGTGCCCGGGGCGAAGATCTCCGTGTAGGAAGGACATCCGCGGCCCGCGATCAGGTTCGTCGAGGAGCAGATATTCACCGCGACGTAATCGCTCGGGATCTCAAACTCCTTTACCTGCTGGGTCTCGGAGATCCGCTCCATGACGTTGTGCCAGAGGATCTGGTGGTAAGCGCGGTAGAGCCCATCGTCCGGGAGCTTCTCCTGGCTGTCGTAGCCGGCCCAGACCCCGCAGGTCAGGTAGGGCGTGAAGCCGACGAACCAGACGTCGTTGGCCCCGGTCGTCGTACCGGTCTTGCCGGCGGTCGGCATGCCGCATTCAAGCTGGAGCCGCTGGCCGGTTCCCTGTCTCACAACGTCCTGAAGGGCGCTGGTGAGCAGGATCGCGGTGTCCTTCGAGACCGCAGTGTGGGTCTTCGGCGTGTTGTCGAGGACGATATTGCCCTCGGAATCGAGTATGCGGGTGTAAAATACCGGCTCGGTGTAGGTCCCGCCGTTCGCGATCGCGGCGTAGGCCGCGGTCAGCTCCAGGTTGGTGACGCCCCGGTAAATACCGCCGAGAGCCAGCGGCTGGTAGATGTCGTGGGTCTCATCGAGGGTTGTGATACCGTATTTTAAGAGCTGGTTGAAGGTCGTAAAGGGTGTGAGGTCGGTGATGCACTTGACCGCCGCGACGTTGACGGAGTTGATGATCGCCTGGCGCATCGTGATGTCGCCCCGGTATATGCCGTCCGCGTTGTGGACCTCCTCGCCGGAGGTATACTGGTAGGGCTCATCCCTGAAGACGCTCCCCAGGGTGTACTGGCCGGATTCCAGCGCGGCGGAGTAGGGGCCGATGACCTTGAAGGTCGAGCCCGGCTGCCTCACGGAGTCGGTCGCACGGTTGAGCGTTAAGGAAGCGGTCTTGGTCCCGCGGCCGCCCAGGATCGCCAGCACGTGGCCGTTCGTCTGGTCCATGATGACCATGGAGGACTGGGGCTGCGGCGTCACGGTGTAGCGCTCCGCGATGATCCTGTCGCCGGCCTCCTCGTTGACCACATTGGCCTTGTAATCGGCGATGTAGGAGAGCGCCTCCTCCTCGGAGGAGAAGAGCAGGTCAAATTCGGGGTCCAGATTTTCACGGTAGAAGGCGCGGAGCATTTCCCGGCTGTAATTGGTGAGATTGCCGTCCTTGTCCGAGGTCGTGAGCGCCCAGTCGAGGGTGTACTCGGTCCCTTCCGGGAAATTGTCCGGATTTGCGAACTCCTCGTCCATGATCTTCTGGATGTCCATGTCCTGGGTCGTGTAGATCCGAAGGCCGCCGGAGTAGAGCATCCGGGAGGCCTGCATCTCGGTGAGGCCCTTCTCATTCATGAGATCATTTATGATGCGGGACGTCAGCGCGTCGATGAAGTAGGAGTAGACCGTGCTTGCGCCCGTGCTCTCATCCTGAACCGCGGCGATGCGGGCATAGACGTCGTCGGAGAGGGCTTCATTTTTCTGGGCTTCCGTGATGTAGCCCTGCTCGACCATCTTGTCGAGGATGCGGAGCCGGCGCTTCGCGTTGGATTCCGGGTGGCGGATCGGATTGTAGGCGCTCGGGTTCTGGGTGATGCCGGCGATGACGGTGGCTTCCGAGAGGGTCAGGTACCAGACGTCCTTGTGGAAATATTTCTGGGCCGCCGCCTGCACCCCGTAGGTGCCGGAGCCTAAATTGATCGTGTTGAGGTAATTTTCCAGAATGAGGGCCTTCGCGTTCGCGTGGGAACCGGTCTCATTCGTGAGCCGCTCCTCAAGCGCGAGGGCGAGGGTCTGCTCCTGGAGCTTTCGCTTGACGCGCTCAACGAGGGTATTTTCCTCCGTCCAGGTCGTAAAGACGTTGTTCTTCAGGAGCTGCTGGGTGATCGTCGAGGCGCCTTCCGAAAAATGAAACCCGTTCGACACCCCGACAAATGCCGCCCTTAAGATGCCCTTCGGGTCGATCCCGCTGTGCTCGTAGAAGCGTTCGTCCTCGATGGCGACGACGGCCTTCTGCATATAGTCGGGCACCTTGTCTAGGGAGACGGAAATGCGGTTCGCGTTGGAGGAGACCAGCTTCTGAAGCTGATTGCCCTCGGAGTCGTAGATGAAGGTCGCGTACCCGGAGGGGGCGATGTTGACGGTGGAGACGTCGGGCGTCCCGTCGAGGATCCCCTTTACGACACCGAATCCGAGGGCGGACCCGGTGACAAGGATAAGAACCAGCAGAAAAAAGACAGCACGAAGAGCAAAGAGACCGCTTCGGGTTTCGAGGGTCCCCGTCTCCTGGCTGTATTCGTTCAGTGTTTTCTCGATATGTCTGTTCGTGTAATTCATGGTGCTATTATAATGAAAAAAGAAGAGAATTGCAACTCTTATGATTTTCCTGTACAATAGGGGCTATGAAAGATGTGTCAAGAACCGTCCTCGTGCCGGGGGTGGGCGAAGTTGTAGAGAAAAAATCGAGATTTATAGGAGAGATCTTTCCGGCAGAGACTCTCGAGGAGGCCGAGGAGCGGCTTCTCGCCATAAGAAAGCGCTATTACGACGCGAGGCACCACTGCTTTGCGGCGGTCGTCGGCGTACCCGGAACCCCGGAGGAGATCCGGCGGGGCAATGACGACGGGGAGCCCGGCGGGACGGCCGGCAAGCCCATGCTGGAGGTGCTGGACGGGGAGGACCTCCACAACACGGCGGTCGTCGTGACCCGGTATTTCGGCGGGACTCTGCTCGGAACGGGCGGGCTCGTGCGCGCCTACAGCGCCGCGGTCAAGGCCGCGATTGAAAACGCAACAATCGTCACGGTCGTAAGCGGGCGGAAGATCGCCTTCCGCGTCTCCTACTCGGACGCGGGAAAGCTTCAGTACCTCTATGCGAAGGAGGGCATCGAGAAGCCCGAGATCGCCTACGGGCAGGACGTCGTGATGACCCTTAAGATGCGCCGCGAGATGGGTGAGAGGATCAAAAAAATCACCGCCGAGACCACAAACGGCGCGGCGGTACTGCTTTTGGATGAGGCGTGTGTCTACACGGTCTGATCAGGACTTCTTCGGCTCCGGATAGTCGACGCCGAGCGTGTCCACGGTGATCGAGGCGATGCGCTGGGGTGTGACCGGCTTGTTGTTGAAGAAGCTGGTGCGCACATTGGCGATCTTATCCACCACATCGAGACCTTCGGTGATCCTGCCGAACGCGGCATACTGGCCGTCAAGGTGGGGCGAGGTCTTGTGCATGATGAAGAACTGGCTTCCGGCGGAATCCGGGTGCTGGGCGCGGCCCATTGAGAGGACGCCGGGCGTGTGGGCGAGGTTATTTTCAAAACCGTTGGCGGAGAACTCACCCGGGATCCGGTAGCCCGGACCGCCCGTGCCGGTGCCCAGCGGGCAGCCGCCCTGGATCATGAAGCCCGGGATGACGCGGTGGAAGGTGAGTCCGTCGTAAAAGCCCTTTTTCACAAGGCTGACGAAGTTGTTGACTGTGTTCGGAGCGATATCCGGGTAGAGTTCACCCTTCATGACATCGCCGTTTTCCATGGTGATGGTGATAAGCGGATTGGACATGACTGCCTCCTTTATTTTAAATACTATGGACCTATTATAGTAAATTCCGGGAAAT
This sequence comes from uncultured Eubacteriales bacterium, assembly GCA_900317515.1. Taxonomy (GTDB): domain Bacteria; phylum Bacillota; class Clostridia; order Lachnospirales; family Lachnospiraceae; genus Chordicoccus. The sequence goes on along the minus strand of ONHA01000011.1, from coordinate 6,745 downwards.
CCTGCAAGACACAGAATTTACGGTGCACAAATCGGAACTTTGTGCTATACTGTCCTATTGCGTGCGTCAAGGAGGATAGGATGAACATATATGAGACACACAGCGCGGAGGAGACCTTTGCGCTTGGGAAAAAGATCGGGGAGAGCGCGGAGCCTGACACGGTGATCGCTCTCATCGGCGACATCGGAAACGGGAAGACCGTGTTCACGAAGGGCGTCGCCGCGGGCCTCGGGATCACGGAGCACGTGACCAGCCCGACATTCACGATCCTGCACAGCTATGATGAGGGGCGGCTGCCGCTCTTTCATTTTGATGTCTACCGTATCGGTGACGTGAGCGAGATGGACGAGATCGGCTGCGAGGACTGCTTCTACGGAGGCGGCGTGAGCCTCGTCGAGTGGGCGGAGCTGGTCCCGGAGATTTTCCCGCCGGAAACCGTGGCGGTCCGCATCGAGAAAGACCTTTCTAAGGGAACTGACTATCGCCGGATCAGTATCGGGACCCCGGCTGAACTGGGAGGCATACTATGAAACTGCTTGCGATCGACAGCTCGGGGCTCGTCGCCTCGGTTGCCATTCTTGAAAATGAAAACCTGCTCGCCGAATACACCGTGAACTTCAAAAAGACCCACAGCGAGACCCTGCTTCCGATGATCGACGAGATCGCGAAGATGACGGAGCAGGACCTTAAGACGCTCGACGCGGTCGCGATCGCGGCCGGCCCGGGCTCCTTCACGGGCCTTCGGATCGGGTCCGCGACGGCCAAGGGCCTTGCGCTGGCCCTCAAGGTGCCGATCGTCGAGGTGCCGACGCTCGCCGGCCTTGCGATGAACCTCTTTAAGGCAAAAGGCCTCATCTGCCCGGTCATGGATGCAAGGCGCCAGCAGGTCTACAGCGGCATCTACCGCTTCGAGGGCGATAAGCTTGTGACTGTGCGGAACCAGGAGCCGGTTGCGGCGGCCGACCTCATCGCGGAGTTAAACGAGATGGAAGGCGGGCTCGCCTCGGAGGGTGTCATTTTCCTCGGGGACGGCTCAAAAGTCGTAAAACCCTTCGCCGAGAAGGACCTCAAAGTCCCTTACACCTTCGCGCCGGCAAACACAAACCGCCAGCGGGCGGCCTCGGTCGGGGCTCTGGCGGAGGTATATTTTGCGGAAGGTCGGTACGTGACCGCCGCGGAGCACGCGCCGATCTATCTCAGGAAATCCCAGGCGGAGCAGGAACGGGAGAGAAAGGGCCTCGTATGACGATCCGGGAGATGAACTTTGACGACATCGCGGAGATCGCGGAGATCGAGAAGCTCTATTCCGAGACGCCGTGGGATGCGAACGGACTTCTCACCTACCTCTTAAGGGACGATACGATCTTCCTGGTCGCGGATTCGCTGGACTTTGTGCCCGCGGAGGGCGAGGCGCCCGAGGACTACTACGACACGCCCCATCTTCTCGGCTACGCGGGACTTCTCATGGTGCCCTACGAGGCGGATATCTTAAATATCACCGTAAGGCCGGAAGCACGCCGGCAGGGGATCGCGACGCAGCTTCTCGGGAAAATCGGAGAGCTTGCGGAGCCACGAGGGGTCACCGTGATCCACCTCGAGGTCCGGGAGAGCAACACGCCGGCAAGGACCCTCTACGGGAAGCTCGGCTTTACCGTCGACGGCATACGAAAGAACTACTATGAGCGGCCGCGGGAGAACGCGGTGCTCATGACACTGGATAAAAGATAAGGAAATGTACCATGATAGATGTCAGCCTGCTCGGGACCGGCGGCATGATGCCGCTCCCGAAGCGCCACGTCACATCCCTGCTCCTTCGGCATAACGGAGCCTCGGTGCTCATCGACTGCGGGGAGGGGACCCAGATCGCGCTTCGGAAGAAAGGGTGGTCCTTCAAGCCGATCGAGGCGATATTTCTTACGCATTTTCATGCGGACCACATAGCGGGTCTGCCCGGCTTCCTTCTCACCATGGGAAATGCCGGGAAGACGGACCCCCTGACGATCATCGGCCCGAAGGGAACCGTCCGGATCGTCTCGGCGGTAAGGACGCTGGCGCCGGAGCTGCCCTTTGAGGTGAACGCGCGGGAGATCGAGGGAAATGAAGAGACCTTCATTTTTGCAGGTCTCACCGTCACGGCTTTCCGGGTGCAGCACACGATCACCTGCTATGCCTACAAGGTCGAGCTCTCCCGCGGGGGACGCTTCGACCCGGTGAGGGCCCGTGAGGCGGGGATCCCGCTCAAGTTCTGGAATCCGCTCCAGAAGGGGCAGATCTGCGAGGAGGACGGAAAGACCTACACGCCGGACATGGTCTTAGGGGGCGAGCGGAAGGGCATCAAGCTCGTCTACGCGACCGACACGAGGCCGGTTCCGGTGATCGCCGAGATGGCGGAAGGGGCGGACCTCTTCATCTGCGAGGGCATGTACGGCGAGCCCGGCATGGACGACAAGGCCCGGCAGAACCGCCACATGACCATGCAGGAAGGCGCGGCGCTTGCCGCGAAGGCGCAGCCGGAGATGCTCTGGTTCACCCATTACAGCCCGTCGCTCATGCGGCCGGAGCAGTTCATGGATGAGATCCGGGAGATATTCCCGCGCGCGCTCGCTGCCCGGGACGGGCAGGAAATTACTTTGACTTTCAAAGAGGATGAATAAATGAACGGACATACGGATATTCTGGCAATCGAGACCTCCTGCGACGAGACCGCGGCTGCCGTTGTCAGGGACGGGCACGAGGTGCTCTCCAATATTATCTTCTCCCAGATCGATATGCACACGATCTACGGCGGCGTGGTGCCGGAGCTGGCATCCCGCGCCCACATCGAGAAGATCAACCCCGTGATCGAGGAGGCCTTGAGGACCGCCGGCATGACGCTTCAGGATGTGGATGCGGTCGCGGTGACCTACGGGCCGGGCCTTGTCGGCGCGCTTCTCGTCGGGGTGGCGGAGGCCAAGGCGGTTGCATTTGCGGCCGGAAAGCCCCTCATCGGGGTCAACCACATCGAGGGCCACATCTCGGCCAACTACATCGAGCACCCGGAACTTAAGCCCCCCTATCTCGGGCTGGTAGTCTCGGGCGGCCACACCCACCTTGTGATTGCGGAGGACTGGAATAAATTCCGGATCCTCGGCAGGACCGTGGACGACGCGGCGGGGGAGGCTTTTGACAAGGTGGCCCGCGCGGTGGGCCTGGGCTACCCCGGAGGACCCAAGATGGACAAGGCTGCGAAAGGCGGGGATCCGAATGCGATTCATTTCACGAAGGCGAAGGTGAACGGCTCCGAATACGACTTTTCCTTCTCTGGCCTTAAGAGCGCCTGCTTAAACTACATCAACACCGAGCGGATGGCCGGCCGGGAGATCAATATCCCGGATTTCGCGGCCAGCTTCGAGAACTCGGTGGTCGGCGTGCTCGTGGAGCACACGATCCGGGCGGCGAAGGAGCACGGGATGAAGGATATCGCGCTTGCGGGCGGCGTTGCGGCCAACAGCGAGCTTCGGCGGCAGCTCGCGGAGGCATGTGAGGCGAACGGGTTTCATTTTTATGTGCCCTCGCCGATCTTCTGCACGGATAACGCAGCCATGATCGGAGCGGCGGCCTACCATGAATTCAAATGCGGCACAAGGAGCGGCTGGAACCTCAACGCGGTCCCGGACCTTAAGCTCGGGGAGCGTGCGTCATGACGGCGGCGATTGTGCTCGCGGCGGGCCGCGGGAAGCGCATGGAGAGCGATACGCCGAAGCAGTTTCTCCACATCGAAAATGAAATGATCATCGAAAAGACCCTGCGCGTCTTCGAGGCGAGCGCCGTGATCGATGAGATCATCCTCGTGACCGGGGAGGAATGGGTCGAGTTCTGCCGGGACGAGATCGTGACCAAAAATGATTTCCAGAAGGTCAGGGCAATCGTGGTCGGCGGCGCGGAGCGCTACGATTCGGTCTATGCGGGCCTTCTCAAATGCCCGGAGGCGGACTATGTGATGATCCACGACGGGGCGAGGCCCTTTGTGACGGAGGCGATCCTTGAACGCGTGTCCGAAGCGGTCAAAGAGTTTGACGCGGCGGCAGCGGCTGTCCCGTCCAAGGACACGGTCAAGATCGCGGACGAGCACGGGTTCGTCGTGAGCACGCCCGACCGGCGGCGCGTGTGGAACATGCAGACGCCGCAGGCCTTCAACTACACGCTCATCCGGGGAGCTTACGAGATCCTCAAGGAGAGCGGGATGACGGGGGTCACGGACGATGCGATGGTGATCGAGAGGTCCGGTCTCGGGCGCGTAAAGCTGGTCATGGGGGCCTATTCCAACATCAAGATCACCACGCCGGAGGATCTCGGACTGCTTTCGGGCTGAGATTGTACTGAAAATTGTGCAATTTTGCGGTTGACATACAAGATGAAGTAGTGTATGATACGTCCATCTCAAAGAGAGATGCGCGAGTGGCTCAGCGGTGGAGCACCACCTTGCCAAGGTGGGGGTCGCGGGTTCGATCCCCGTCTCGCGCTCGAGGGAGGGGTCCGGGTTGCCTGTATGGGCGGTCTGGATTTCTTCTTTTATAGGGAAAATGTACCGGGATTACGGGGACGGTTCTAAGAAAATCGCTTTCTGAAGCGATTTTCCGAGAACCGTCCTTTTTTCTTGACAAACAGGTTTATCTATAGTAAACTAAAATCAGAAGGTTTACTGTGAATAAACCAAAGGAGGAATACATATGCTCGACATCGAATTGGGAGAAGTCCAGGCCGCCTTCGCCGACATCATCTGGGCGCACGAGCCCGTCGGCTCGGGAGAGCTGGTCAAAATCTGCGAGAAGGAGCTCGGGTGGAAGAAGCCGACCACCTACACCGTGCTCCGGAAGCTGTGCGAGAAGGGTCTCTTTAAAAATGAAGGAGGCCTTGTCACCGCCCTCGTCTCGAGGGAGAGATTCAACGCGATCAAAAGTGAACGGTTTGTTGAGGATACATTTGACGGGTCGCTGCCGGCATTCCTTGCCGCCTTTATGTCCGGAAGGAAGATCAGCGCGGAGGAAGCGGCGGAGATCCGGAAGATGATCGATGAATACAAGGAGGGATGAGGCATGTACGGAGCATTTGCAAAGCTTTTAAACATGAGCCTGACCGCCGGGATCCTCGTGCTCGCGATCATCCTGATCCGGGGCCTGATGAAGAAGGCGCCGAGGCGGTATGTGTGCATTTTATGGGCGGTCGTGGCCGTGCGGCTCGTCTGCCCGGTGAGCGTGGAGAGCTCGTTCTCCGTCTTTAACCTGCTCCCGGACGGGAATCATGCGGAAGGGGCCGCGGAGGTCTTCCGGTACAGCGGGGAAAACGGGCAGCCCGAGATCCGCATTGATGTGCCGACTCTGGCCGGGGAGGACAGGACCGCGGAGGTTCACACCGCGGACTTCTATCTGCCGGCGATGATTGCTGTCTGGATGACCGGGAGTGCCTGTATGCTTCTTTACGCGCTGATCAGCTATCTGAAACTCAGGCGGGCGACGGCAGAATCGATTCTTTTGAAAGATAACATCTATGTCTCGGAAGAGATCGACTCCCCGTTTATTCTGGGGGTGATCCGGCCGCGCATTTTCCTGCCGTCGGGCCTTGCGGAGGAGACCAGAAAGTATGTCATCGCGCACGAGTTGGCGCACATAAGAAGGCTCGACCACTGGTGGAAGCCGGCGGGGTTCCTCCTCCTTTCGGTGTACTGGTTCAATCCGATTCTGTGGCTCGCCTACGTGCTCTTCAGCCGGGATATCGAGGCGGCGTGCGATGAGAGCGTTGTCTCGGGGCTCAGCCGGGAAGGCAGGGCCGGCTACGCGGAAGCGCTCCTTAACTGTGCGGTACACAGGCGGATGGTTACGGCCTGCCCGCTCGCCTTCGGAGAAAATGACGTGAAGGGCAGAGTGAAAAATGCCCTCTGTTACCGGAAACCTGCCTTTTGGGTCCTCTCCGCGGCGACCATCGTGTGCTGCGCGGTCGGGGTGAGTTTTCTCACGGATCCGAAGGACCGCGAGACGGAGGCTGCAGAGGAGGCTCAGGCGGAGGATATTTCAGCACTGAATGCGCTCAAGGAGGCCGAGGAGGAGGCGCTCAGAGCGGAAGAGGTCAGGCAGATCGCCAGAAAGCAGGCCGAGATGGAGGCGGTCAGGGCTGCGGAGGAGGAAGCACGGAAGGCGGCCGAGAAAGAGTTGGCACGAAAAAGTATGGATGCTGCGCTGATGGCGGGGGATTATGCAGCTTTTAATGAAATCCGGCTTCAATCCGAAGGCTGGGAGGTACAGAGCATTACCGGGTACAGCCGAAATGAGGATGGAACTTTTACGACCGAAGACGGAAAGACCTACACGCACGAGATCTCGGGAGGCGGGAGGATTTCCGAGTCGGGGGATGACTATACCGCGGTGCTTCTTTCAAATACCGGTGAGTATACATATGAAGAATTCGAAGAAATGATTTTCGGGAGCGATTCGGATTCGGTTTCCGATGAGGAAAACTATGCGGTTGTTGCGCTGGGTACCAGACCCCACATGGGAGGGAGTGTACTGACGTCGGAAGGGAACGGAACGTATACTGTTGAACCTTATTTTGTTCCGGAGGCATAAGGATGATAGCATCAGGAGGAGGCGGTGACGCCTCCTCCTTTGTATCGTTACCATTTTTCTATCTTGCAGCTGTGGTGCTTGAAGTCCGGGTGATCGGCAGGCAAGTCCCTGTCGTAGTTGATGCCGATCACAAGGGTATTTCCCTT